>JBOHUG010000038.1:0-4009 GCA_050734135.1 Candidatus Dormibacteria bacterium | reverse complement strand
GTCCAAGGGCCTTAGCCGGTGTCCGTTGCGCTGCCCCAGCCGGCTCTCGGTCCGCTCATGGGGAGAGGCGCCCAGGACCTGGGTCGCCTCCGCCTCGATCGGGGCTTGCAGCGTCCGCTCCAGGATCTCCCGCAGGGTGTCCTGGTCCGAGTTGAAGACGTGGTCCAGCAGGTGTCGAGTGGCATGCTGGCGGAGGTCATCGTGTTCTCCTGGTCTTGGAAGGGTCCGGTTGCACGTGGCCTTTCTCTTGCCCACCGCGGCGAGTTCCTCGAGCCCGCTACTACACCACTCTACGGGGCACGACCGTCCAACCGAACAGGTCGCGGCTGCTCACCAAGCCCCAGCACCGCCGCCCACCAGTCCGGCTACACTTGCCAGCCGTGAGCGACTCGGCCCTATGGAGGGGAGCGGGATGGCTGGTTCTGGCTCCGGGTGCGCCGTCGGCAATGCGCTCCAATCCGTCGAGGCACCTTGCCGCCTTTTCTCCTAAGGATGGTGCTGCGATGTTCCCGACTTGGATTGGAGCGCCGCAGTGCTGGCCTGTAGCTGGCCCGCCCTTGGTGGTGTCGCCTGACTCAGGTCTCACTTACCGCCATTGTCCCATCGCCGCTGGCCGATGCAATCGCCAGGACGGCGGAAGCCCCGTCACGGAGGACGATCGCCGAGTGCCGGCATTCATTCCCACCCTTGGTCTCCGACCGACCCAGCCAACAGCAGGAGCGCCGCCCTCATCCAGACGCTAGCAGATGGTACCCTCGGCAAACACAACGCCGTCACTAGGCCATGAGCTTTCCTAACACAGACAATCACACTTCAAAGCTTACTAGACTCAATGCCTGGCTACCGACCATCTACCTTGCCGTTGTCGCTTTGGCCATAGTCCCGTACGCAGTACTTCAGCCCCCATTCAAGACTCCCGACGCCGCTGAACAGTTTGCTAAGGCATTTGCCATTCTCGGCGGACACCTAATCGGTGGGAATCTAGTGGGTCACCAGGGCGGGCTTTGGGTCCCGGTGTCGATTGCGAAGCTGTTTGACATCTTCAATAACGCGGGACCGGTGACTGCCAACGATTTCAGCGCCACTTCCAACTTGCACTGGGGAACCAGTACCGTCTTTCTGTCAAGTTCACACAGCATCATTTTCCCGTTCACCTCATCGGCGTATGCCCCTTATGGGTACCTCCCCCAAGCCGCGGGGGCAGAGCTCGGGCGACTTCTCGGCGCTTCCGTCCTGGTCACGTACTACCTGATGTGCACGATCAATGCCGCCGTCTCAGTGGGCCTGTCCTATCTGGCGATGAGGACAGCGCGGATTGGGCGGCCCCTGCTTTTCGCAACCCTCTGCCTGCCCACTACCCTGCTCTTGTACTTCTCCGTGTCTCAGGACGCCATCGTGATCGCCCTTGGAGTGCTGCTATATGCGCTCATCTCACGAAGCCTCGCGTCACCGCCGGCTACTCGGCATGACTATCTAAGGGAGATTGCCTTCATAGACCTAGTCGCGGTGCTCCTCATATCTAGTAGGTTCGTCTACGTTCCGCTTCTGCTCCTGCCGCTCTTGATCGCTCCGCCTCGCAATGAGGCCACCTCGGAAGTTCCGGGCCTGGGTGACTGGGCAACGTCATGGGTGGGACGCGGATGGGGCGGACGAGGGCTGGCGTTGGCACTAAGTGCTGCGTGTGTGCCCATCGCCTTAGCATGGCCGTTGGTAGGATTCGCGGCGCACTACTACGGGAGCTACTACCCGGGCGCCTCCGTCTATCACCAACTCCATTACGAGGTGCACCATCCGGTCTCCGCAGCCCACGCCATCCTGTCGACGATTCACCACCAGGCTCGGGCATGGTGGGTCTCAATGTTAGGCGTACTAGGATGGCTCACCGTTCGCCTGCCAGACTGGACGTATTTGGGGCTGAGCGTGGCACTGGTAGGCCTAGCGGTTCTGCCGCTGGCCGGAGGATATGGCGATCCGTGGGGGCGGGATGACGCAAGTGAGTCGTCTACGGCCGCAGTACCGCGCCGAGCCACAGTTGGTGTGGTCACCGTGATCGCCCTGGGATTGAGTGTGGTGCTGCTGATCGAATCGCAGTACCTGATCTGGACTCCCGTTGGTATGAACCAGGCCTTGGGAGTAACCGGCAGGTACTTCATTCCACTTCTTCCGTTCGTGGCCCTGGTGGCCTCGGTTTTCACGCGCTCTACATCGCTTGTCAGAAGACTTGCCCCGCTCGGGTGGGTCTGCGCCGCGGCGATCGGAGGCTCAGTCGTCGTGGTGGCGATTGTGTATGTGGGCAGCTACTGGGCCGTGGGGGGGGGGGTGTGACGGCGCGTGGCCTAAGCCCGACTTCGACACGTCAGGGGCTGAACCGCCCCGGGTTTTGTACACACTCGGGTTAATGAGAACTGGCCAGCAGAGCTGGGGCCTCCTCATGGTAGTAGGAGGCTTCGAACTCAGCTGGCGGGACCATGCCCAACTCGGTGTGAAGGCGCCTGCGGTTTGTAGTGGACCGGGTTCCCTGGACACCGGGACGGCATCAATGATATTGGGTCTGGTGATGCGGCCGGCTCCATGGTCAGCAGCGCGCGCGCCTGGCTCGGGGCAACGTACCCGTGCTTGGAGACCAGCCAGCGCTGGTTGTACTGCTGCTTGAGTGACTGCAGCGCCTGCTGCAGATCGTCCACGGTTCCGAAGCGCTGCACCCAGAGCATCTGCTCCTTAAGCGTCTTGATGAATCGCTCTGCACGCCGTTCCCCTCTGGCTCGCGCACGTAGGCGGGGCTGCCCTCAATGCCCAGGAAGCTGAACTCGCTCTGGAAGTGGTGGGAGCTGTACTGGCTGCCATTGTCGTGGCGAAGCACCAGACCCGAGGCGCTGCCTTGCCTGTAGCTGCCGAAGTGCTCCCGCACTCCCTGGCGGGTGGGGTCCAGCGCCTCGAAGCGGGTGCCCTTCAACGCGGCGTGGATCCCGATGCTGTGGGCGATCACGAATAGTGCAATGAGCTGATCACCAAAAGTGCAGAGATTCCGCAGCCGGAGCGGAGCCCTGCGAGACTGCCGTCAAGGCGGAAGCTGGCGGGGCTTTGGTCTTGAGGCATCTGCTCAACGCCAGCGCCGGTGCCGCTACAGCGACTGGTCTCCGATACGCTCAGAGAATGGGATTCCGTTACGCGGCCACGTTCGACGCAGACGGTCAACACGACCCTCACGATTTGGTCGTGGGGCTCGTCAGAATACAACGTACAGCCGAGGACCTCCTCATCGGGAGCAGGATGCTCGACAGCGCGGGCATGTCCAAAAGTAAGCGACTAGGTGTAGTTCCCACAGACCTTGTTGACAGAGTGAGGGCCCACTGACCACGGTTTGGGTTGTTGGATCCAGATCGTGGAGGGGCCCTCGTGCGGAATGCTAGACCTAGAGCTCGGCTGACTGTGTACGGCAGGTGGCTGCTGGTGATGCGGGTGGAGCGAAGGGGCTGGACGGCGGCGGCGGCCGAAGCGGCCGGAGTCTCCCGGGAGACGGTGTACCGCTGGCTGCGGCGCTTCGCGGCCGAGGGTGGCGTGGGGCTTGAGGACCGCAGCTCGACTCCGCTCACGAACCCCAAGAGGCTGGGGCGGGGCGCCGAGGCTCGGATCTGCCAGAGCCTCGCACATGTATGCGGACTCGTAATCGGGATGGTTGTCTACCCAACACCACAAGGTCGCCCGCCTTCTTCTGGGCAGCAAGGCGCTCACCGACCTCGCGGACTTTTCGTGGATGCGCGTGGGCCACGATAATAATGCCGAGCGTTGCAGAGTCAGAGATTGCCGCGTACTCCAAGTACTTCCAGGCATTGGCGAGGAGCTACGGTGGACGGGTTCTTGGTGCCGGAGGGGTGGTGCTGGGGGGACTGGGCGTTTGTGCGAACGAATTGATCGAGAGATCGGCGTTGAGCGGATGTAGCCGGCCTGCGTCGCTCTAGGTTACCGAGGGTGGCCATCATGTCGGCGTGCGGGCAAGGGATCTGGCATC
>JBOHUG010000037.1:0-5680 GCA_050734135.1 Candidatus Dormibacteria bacterium | reverse complement strand
CCTGGCATGCTATTTTCCTCCCGAGCGCTCTTTCGAGCCGGAGTAAGCCATCAGATCCAGAGATAATCTCCTCTCATCTCTGCCCGCTTCGCGGGCGATATAGCAGTGCGCCTCATGGCGCACCGAGTGTTTCCAGCAGTGCGTACAGTTCCGCCTCTAGCCCGTCGGAGATCTTGTCGGGATAGCGGAGCATCGTGTTCGCTGCCGCCCGTGCTGCCGTTTCCCAGGTGTCCGTCATGTCGTTACATCTCCGTGCGTCCGGGCCATTGGAGCGTTGCCCACGCGATGCGGTTGCCATCGCTGGTGGTCTGGGTTCCCCAGTTGCCCGGGCCGGCTAGCGCTTGGACGATGTCCAGCCCGTGCGGGCGGTCGTGGTCCCTGGGTTTGCGCCAGGGGCCGCCCATGTCTTCGACCTCGATCCGCACCGACCCGGGGGACAGCGCGCAGCGGACCGTCATGAACTGGCCACGGGAGCGCGAGTGCAGTACCGCGTTGGCGGCAAGCTCGTCAGCGATCAGGACGATGTCAGCCGCGACCGGGCAGTCCCCCAGGTAACCCGCGACCTGGTGACGGATGCAGCTCACTTCCTCGGCCCGCCCGCGGAATGTGCCCTGGTACGTCCTCGCTGTCGCCGTGCTCACATTCCCTCCCTTACTGGTCTGTGGCGGGATCTTTGCTTCCAAGCTGGCAGGCCAGGCGCGATAATGGGGAGTAGTTTCTTGGTTACTGACCAGCGCTGAACGCGGTAACGGGAGGTAACGAACCGTGGCGACACCGCGAGAACAGCTAGCGAACGTGCTTCGTCAGGCACGGCTCGATGCTGGGTACGAGTCGCATGCGGCGCTGGCCAGGAGGCTGAACGTCAGCCGCCCAGTGATCAGTAAGGCAGAGAACCCCAGTTCACCGACGCCAAGTGATGCAGTGCTGGCCGCGATCGCGGGGGCTACCGGTGCGGGGCTAGATGAACTCACCAAGCTGGCGCAGCAGGCGCGGTCAGGTCCGCCGGGATGGTTCGCGGGCTGGACCGATGACATCGAGGCGTGCGCGAGCGTGATCCGCTGGTTTGAGCCGTCGTTGATACCTGGCCTGATCCAGACCGAGGCGTACGCGCGTGCCGTGCTGTCGTGGAAACCCGAGAGTGCCAGCACCGAAGCGCACTTGAAGGCCCGGCTGGCGCGTCAGTTGGTTCTAGACCGTGCCGAGCTACGTGTCGTGGTCCTTGAAACGGTGCTGTACCGCGAGGTAGGAGACGCGGCCACCATGGGCGAGCAGATACAGCATCTTCTGAATGTGGGCGGGCGGCCGACTGTGACGCTCCAGGTCCTCCCGGACAGCCCGGCGGTAGCTGGCTCGCTAGGAGGCGCATTCGCCATCGCGTCGGAGGGGGCGGCCGACGTGGCCACGTATTCGGAATCGATTGTTGAGGGTACGGTGCACACCGATCCTGACTTGGTAGCGCGCGCCGTCCGCTTGTTCGACTGGCTACGCGCGGAGGCGCTACCGTGGGCACAGACTCAAGATCTCCTGAGGAAAGCAGGCGAGCGATGGACGCTCTGAACTGGCGTAAGGCCAGCTATAGCGCAGGTAATGGTGGTGGTTGCGTCGAGGTCGGCAACGACACGCGGCGCGTGCTCGTTCGCGACACGCAAGACCGGTCCGGCCCCGCGCTCAAGTTCTCCCCGGGCGCGTGGCGCAGGTTCGCCGACCAGGTCAAGCGCTCGTTAGCTGATCCGCTGCCGATCCTGTAGGGGTATCCGTGCGTCTTGAGGGTGCCCCTTCGGCGTGTCCAGTGCCCTTTTCCCGTGGCAGGCGCGGCCCGGTATGCGCGTCGCGCCGCGCGGCGCCTTTGCACTTTCCACGGTCATGGGTGGCGGTTTTGCTCGCACTTTCCACGGTCATCCGTTACGGCAGCACCCCGATCTCGCTTTGCACTTTCCACGGTCATCCGTACGGCCGCACCCCGCCATACCTTGCACCTTCCACGGTCATTATTACAGTCAGTTCCCCCTTCAGTGCGTTTCCGGATTGGTCCCCCCTGCTGCCTGCGCCCGCGTAGCAGAGCCGAACTTGTTCCCGACCTCGCCGTCTTGCTCTATGAGGGGGTTAGGTCGGGAAGATGGAGGCGGCGCGAAGCGAGCGCGTCAGCGCAGTCAGAAGGGGGGAGACGGAAACGCAGCGCACAGCGCCCGCATTTGTGGGCGCTGTGCGCTGCGGCCGTTGTTCGGGGTGTGTCGAAGTCTTGTGCGGGGGGCCCTGGACTCGTCAATTCGCAGGCGTCTTAACCAGACCACCAAACGGCTAGCTGTGAATACTCCCTAATTAGCCGTCGGACATCTCACCTTGCACCGGCATGAGAATATGAGACCCGTGATAGCTTTCGGAAGTAAGGAAGCCGAGAAATTCGTCCCGATATGGCCAGGCGCCAACATATGCGACATTGGAGAGCAGATTGATTTGTTCAGCCCTCCAGTCGGCGTCACTCAACACCGCGAGTTTGCGCTCGATCGGCAGTTGGCCGTTGACGTCACTGAACATCGTAAACGCATGCTCAAGGGCACGTTGCCGGGTCTGCGTGCTCTCGCCTGCTACAGCTTGAACGAGGGTTGGATTCTGGCGGTCGCCTAGGCGGGCCGTTGCCCGGTAAATGCCGCCGCTTCGTCCACGCACCTGCGGGTTTTCCTGGACATATTCGAATTCCGCTTTGAACAGCGTAGTAAGGGTGTCGGCGAACATCGGGCTACGCGGAGAAGCGACCAGCAAGCGTATTCCGTCCAGGTTGGCAACTGCATTCGCCATATTCTCTGCAAGCCAGCCTAGATCGCTAACAGCGCCCTGTATGCTAAGCCGTTCATCATGTGCTTCAACTTCATGCGCCCTCAAGAGGCGATGCCACATATCCTTAGCTCTACCACGTTCGACATTTACTCCAGCTAGGTCGAGCCTTGCTAGCGCATCTCCTCCGTCGCTGATTTCTACGGTGTCGCGGTCTCGACGCATTAGAAGCTCGACATGATCCCCGTCGCTGTACTGGTGGGATGTAGTAACGAGTAGCCAACCGTTGTCGAGTGGCGCACAGGTCCAGTCCTCACCGATCCGTGCCAGAGCTGCTGTGATCACTTCATCGCAGAGAGCCATCGTTACACCCCCAAACGGCCAGTGGCACTAGATGTCAACGTTGGATCACTCCACTGGTATGCCCCGCGCGTCTCTATGTGACACTCCGCCAAGAAGGCTTCGAAGACCTCCCGGAGCTGCTCACCTGTCACGTTACCCTGAGCGACATCCGGGATGTCGCTCGGCGTGTAAGCGACCGCATCGTGGTGTGCCTCACTCCAGAGATGCTTGTGCGTCCGGCGTACCCACTGTTCCCTCGGGGGGGTGCGGTTGGTATGGGAGCCGTTTATGTCTAGTCTTCGAAGCTGCTCGTTCTCCAGCATGAGGTATGCCGTGGGCTTCCACGGCTTGTCCTTGGTCACTTGCATTCCCACGAGCAACGGCAGGGCGCGCACGTTGCTCACTGCCATCTCCGCGCGGACGGTTCCGGGACGATCTTTCCACCTGACGGGCACCTGGAGCACCAGCCGCGCCGATGGATCGAAGACTGCTTCGACCACGGGGTCGCTCACAGTCACGCCCAACCTCCTCTTGCGGGGTGACAGGCTCAAGCTCGGATGCGGGTGTCAGGAAAGGATACAGACTCCGTGGATGCCAGGCTCGTGATGTTGACATCTATATTTACGTGTCGTCCCAGTTTGGGATGAATTGGCCGAATATTGTCGGATGCGCGAATTGCCATGGCAACCATTGGCCGCCGCTTGACCCTCGCTAGACCACGGGAGCGCTACGTACGGTAGGCCTGACGGGCCGCCGTCCACACCGTCCAGTTTCGCCGTCGGTATCGCCACTCAAGCGGAATTGTCACTGCGCCCCACTAACGTGTGTTGCTTGACAGAAGATCTCTTTTCGGTAGCTCTCGGGCGACGACCCCTTGTCCCAGGATTCAATGATATGGCAACCACCCGGCCCGACCTGGCGGCGGAGCTAGTCGGCGCCAGCGCCGTTCGGGCCCCTAGCGGCGATGGCTCTACACAAGGGGTCATTTCAAGTCCTTGCGGCTACCTGATATTTTGTTTACTCTCCTTTCGGCGATCCGAGTAAGAAATTCTTCGATCGTCGAGAGTGCTTTATCGTCAGGCTCGCCACTATCTTTCTCTCGTTCTGCTTCGTCGCGAGCCCACTCGATCGCAGCTATGGTTTCACGCTCAAGTTGATCCCGACGTTCCGGAGTCAGCCCTTGTCCGTAACGCTTATGTGCCGCCGTCCTTCCAACGTCTAGTTGGATCCCGATCCGCGTCCATGAGATGCCGTCTGATCGAGCCTCGGCGACGAGATCCGCTTGCACTCGGTCTACGGCGAGTCGCAGCTGGTTCACGAGTCCGAGGAGCCGCCTACTGAATGCGGTTTCAAGGTCCTCTAGAGCCTCGCGAACCTTAGTATCGAATATCGCCTGTTCAAGGCTCTCCTCGTCGGTAAAATACTCATCCCCCGCCAGCTTGGCCGGCCACGTCCAGAGGGGTTCCTTGTACGACAACCACTGCCATCTATCCGAGGTCATAGTGCCCATGATAGGCACCATCGTCCACTCCAGGTGGACATGCGGCTCACGGGGTATGTGGCAACATGCTTGAGACGGCATCGAGCCGGTTGCCCCCGTTAAGAAGCGACGGCTCCCTGCCCCACAGGAAGCCGTCGCTGATCCTTAGTAGGTCAACCGCTGGAGGTCAACCTGTGTAACAGACTACAGGAGAACGATCCGCACTCTCATCGTGGCTTGCCAACGGCCCTCAGGGTAGTGTCAGTTGCCCCTTTGTCTCTGCTCGGAGGGCTGTCTTATGTGTTTTTGCCCCCAAGCCGGGTCATCATGGCGGCAGGCCTTTTGATCACGACAGTCACAGTGATGCTTGTTCTCCTCCCGGGAGTGTGGTCACGCAAACCAGCTCGCCGTCAGGCCGTTCGGCTATTGATCCGCGAACTAAGGGACAATCGTTGCGACGAAACATCTGCGCGGGGGTGCTTTCAGTTGACGGCGACTTGCGCCGTGAAGCGGCGCGCTCGGAAGACGAATGTATCCACAGCTGATCCCGTAGCCGCCATCTCCAAGCGATCCAGCTTGACGGCGAGACCACCCGCCGAGCGATCGACACGCGCCAGCTGAGCAGCTGGTGGGCCGCTTGGTTGCTCTGCGCCAATCGCAGGACGCGCCGACTCGCGTCGGCGCGTCCTGCCTCCCGCGAGATGCAAGCCGCGTACCCTCTGAGCGTGCCAGGCGATGAATCAGTACTTGTCGTACCGCTACGGTCGAACGCCCACACATTGCTCGCCGGCGCACCAGTTGCAGCGATGCGAAGACGCCTTAAGTTCGCGAGCCTCTTTTTCGACAAGCTCTACCTCGAAGCCGGCGTCTTCCGAATGGACGCCGGACCTACCGGTTACTGCGACGCTTTGGAGCCCGCCAGGGAGGGGACCCGGTGGCAGACGGCCGCACAGCGCAGTGCAGGGGTTCGTCA
Organism: Candidatus Dormibacteria bacterium; assembly: GCA_050734135.1. GTDB lineage: Bacteria > Chloroflexota > Dormibacteria > Aeolococcales > Bog-877 > Bog-877. Next base: position 113 of record JBOHUG010000037.1, on the reverse strand, counting down.
AAGTCGGCGTGACAGCGCGTGACTGATTTGGTGGTTCCAGGGCATCTCGATGGCGGCATTTCAGGGGTTCTGCGGTCATAACGCTGGTCACCTTGCGTAGCCGGCTTGGCGGG
>JBOHUG010000036.1:0-5671 GCA_050734135.1 Candidatus Dormibacteria bacterium | reverse complement strand
CGACAGTTCACGGACGTATAATAGTACAACTTACTGACCATGCCGTGAAGTCACAAGCACAGCGCATAGCTTCCAATCATTGCTAAGGAGGAGGTCGCGGGTTCGACCCCCGTCTCCCGCTCCACTGAGATCAGGAAGACGTGATAAGTGGACAGAGACGCCGCCAGCAGCGTTGCACCGCCGTATAAGTGGACGTAGAATCGAGGCCAATGGCAAGGCCCCTGGCGGTGATCTCGACGGAGCTGGGGACGCTCCGGGATGGGTTTCTGCTGGCCAACGCGGAGATCTTCATCACGTCCGAGAGCGTAAACCCTGGAGCCGACCCGAAGGTCAAGTGTCAACTTGGGAGTCGCTCGGGCACGGGGACAATCGGTGGTCTTTGACACGGCGCTCAGGCCCGCCTCCAGCTTTGTGCCGGGCGCTAATCTTACCGACACGGCGTAGTCCTCCTCGGTGGTTGGTTAGACCTACCGCTGGAGCCTACGTCACGCCTCTTTTAAAGCGCCACTGGGCCGCCGCATTGGAGGTTGGTCCCGGCGCACCACAACCGTCGTCCGGTCTGCGAGATCACACAAGAGCTGACCACAAGCGAGGAGGATGAGCGTGAGCGACTGGACTAAGAAGATCGACGCCATCACACTGTTCGTCGAGGACTTGGATCGGTCCATCGCCTTCTACCGCGGGTTCTTTGACCTGGAACCCACCCAGAGCGGCGATGACGGCGTCCTGTTCCGACTGGAGAACACGCTGGTCTTCCTGACCAGATCCAGTGATGCGCCCAACATGATCGCGCCAGCCAGCGCTGGCGCGCCTGGTAACGGGCCGCGGCAGGTTTACGCGATCATCGTCAACGACGTCGACGGAGTGTGCGCCGAGCTGACGGACAAGGGCTTCGCTCTGCTCAACGGGCCGGAAGACCGGTCATGGGGGATGCGCACCGCCAACTTCCAGGATCCGGACGGATGCGTGTGGGAGATCGCGACCGAGGTTCCGGAGCGGCAAAGCTGACTCGTTGCGACCCGACCTTCAGCCGAGGTCGCTTGACGCGTGCTCGCCGCAGTCGTGCTGCTCGATCCGAACGCAAGTGGGAGGGGCTGGGGAGGGTCCCTGGGGCGCTGCCAGAACCCTAGCCACATGGGACCGAAGATCGAGGAGCTCCGGCGGCAGGTCCGTGAGTTGCTGGCGGAGGCGGAGGCGGAGGCGGAGGCGACCCACCGGGCCGAGGACGCGCCTGACATCACCGGCGACACTCCAGTCCCACGCCCGGGCCGGTCATCTGTGAGGGCCACGGATAGCGAGGCGGCATGGAGCGCTGCGGTCACCAAAGCACCCCTTAGGGACCGTCCGACGTGTGAAGTGGCGGGGAAAGTCGCTGGACGCAGAGGTAGCGGTCGGCCGAGAGCAGCGAGAAGAGGTCGGTTTTTGGGGCTGCCTCTGAAGGTGCTTTGGGACACATAGGTGGCGAGTGTGAGCGTCACTGAACGGCCAAAGTCGTAGAGCGGTTTCCCCCGGGTTGGACTTGCCCCGGAGGGCCCTGGCACGGCACCCATGCTCCGCGGGCGGATGTTCCCTCAGGTGTCGCGGCCGCAAGGTTCTCGCTCTTCACCCCTTGAGGAACGATTCGAGCGCAGGCACGAACACGGAGAGCTTCTGGAACAGGAATGCATGCCCCGCTCCCTTGTAGAGAAGGAGCCTGGCTCCAGCGATCCCGGCCGCGAGGTGCCTGGGGTTCTCCGGGGGTACCAGGCGGTCGAGGGTGCCGTCGGCGATGAGCGTCGGGGCCACGATCTGGCGGAAGTGCTGCAGCGCCTCGTCCCTGTCAGCCCACGCCTGCAGGAGTGCCTTCGCCTGAGCCGCCACCACTTTCGTCGGCGCGCTGGCCGACGAGCGGTACTCGGACACTGCCAGCCCGAACACGGTCGCCGCGGCCTGGTGGCCCGGGGGGAACAAGACTGACGTCGCCCGTTCGCCGCCAGCGTTGAGCGCGTCGACCGCGGACTGGGCTGGGCGCTGCGCTCCAGTACCGGGGAATGTGGAACAGAGGACGAGACCGTCGACCTGCGTCGGGTGGAGGACGGCGAGCGCCTCGGCGATCATGCCTCCCATTGACCAGCCGAGTACGTCGGGGGGGGCGCCCAGGTGGAGGGACGCGATCAACGCGCTCGTCTGCTGCGCCATGGCGTCGATCGTGAGCGGAGAGGGCAACGGCGAAGTCCTCCCGATCCCAGCGTTGTCGAATACCACGACCGTGAAGCGGTGTGCGAGTGCGTCTACGAACTGAGGGTCCCAGGTGTCCATGGTCCCCGAGTACCCCATCACGAGGAGCAGGGGCGGCCCGCTCCCGACGATCCGGTACCCCACGTCGCCTTCCCTGGTTCGCGCCACGTGCACCGTCGCGGTTGCGATCGAGACCGTGCCTTTGACCCGGCCGGGAGCGCCTCCCGCCTTGGAGATGGCAGCCGTGACGAACGCCTCAGCATTGCCGACATCGGGAGTCCCGACATCGGTGTACGACAAAGTCCCGAGAACCTGGTTTACACGGAACGAGACGACGTCGATGCCGAGCGGGAGACCCGCCGCAGTGAGGTGCCACAGCGAAGCGACAGCCGCTTTGGCCGGAACGGTGAAGGGTAGCGGGCTGATCGTCGCCCGGTCGCGCTTGCCGTTGATGGTTACCGTGGCTGAGCGGCAGGTGGCCAGGGCGGCGTGCAGGCGCCCCCAGGTCGAAGCGACGGACGGCCCCGCTGCCAGTCCCTCGGATACGAAGGGGAGACCCTTCCCGTCCGCGAAGACGGCTTCGGAGTGGTGCCAGCCCTTCCCCAGACCTTCCAAGCCGGAAGCGCAGCCGATACGCGCGGTGACAGTCCCTTTTGTGTTGCCCCCTTTCCAGCCCTGCGGAAGATCAGGGGCGGAGAGTAAGAGTTTGGCTAGCGCCGGCGGCCGGGCCGCAGCCCTCACGCTGCCGCCCCCGAGTAGTACCGCCGGGAGCAACGAGGCCGCGAGAACCCCGCACAGCCCAACCAGTAGGCCGCCGCGGCGCCCGGATCGCAGCCCGCTCACCGCCGACTGCCTGCTCACAGCAGGTCCCCCCTACAAAGCTAGCGGTCACAGGTCTAGGGGCTAAGTCTGCCCGAATCAGGCCAGGGCTGGACCCCAGCTCCCCTGCTCCGCCCATGTGGGCAGACCCTCTCATGCCGACTCTTAGGTCAGCGTGGCGAACGACGGAGCTACTCAGGCACTTGAGAGTGCAACCAAGTCCTAGACCACTTCGAGCGCGGTTGGCAGATCGATGGACGGCGCTTGGCCCGGGCCGTCCGAGGTCTCGGAAGCGGTCTGGGTGGCACTCGTGGCGCCCCCCTCCGCAGTCGTAGGTGGGAGGGATCCAGCTCCACTCCCCTCGTCAGAGGGTGCGGTGGGGCCGCTCCCAGCGCCTTCGGAGGCCGCCCCCAAGATGCTCAGCAGCGCGCTGATCGCCCCCTGGGCACGTCCAGGCTCGACCTCCTCAAGGGCCCCGGATAGGGCCCACAGAGCGCGGGCCTCCCACACATTGCGCTCCCTGATCAGCTCCAGACCGCGCTTGGTCGCCTGCAATTGCACCACTCGGCGGTCCCGCGACCCGATCCGCTCCGCTAGCTCCAACTCCACAAGCCGATCTGCCACCGGAGTGGCAGATGCGGGGCTGATCCCCAGTCCCGCCGCAAGCTGCCCCATGGTCTGGGGACCGTCCTTGATCAGATAGAGCGCGTGGCCCTGCCGGCCGGTCACCAGGTCCTGGTCGGCGGTCATGTCTGGCCGCGGGCCCCTAATCAGCGCCTCCACCTCGTCATGCAGATGGCGCAACTCGCGGAGCAGGCTCTCGGCGCGCTCATGGTTCGTCGGCATGTTCGGTCCAACCCCTATGGCCCGTCCTTGCTCCGGCAAGGTGACACAGCGTACCTTGCCGGCCGATTGAGCGGCTGCGGCCCGGCCCACGGCAGCACTGGGCGATGGACCAGAAGCCTGGCCCTACCCCTCACCTCGGCTCGCAGCGCCGTCCGGAGTCGGGCGATCCGGGAGCAATCTAAATCGGACGGCGACGAAGCCTGTTTGACATTGTACCTGTGGGTTATATAACCGATCGGTCATGCAAGCTGAGGATCCTTTGAGCCGCACCTTCGCCGCCCTGGCGGACCCCACTCGGCGGGCGATTCTCGAGCGTCTGGCCTTCGGGGAGGCCGGGGTGGTCGAGCTCACCGTGGGCTCGTCCCTAACTCAACCCGCCATCACCAAGCACCTCAAGGTGCTGGAGCGGGCGGGTCTCATCGGCCGGGGCCGCGACAAGCAGCGCCGTCCCGCCCGGCTCCGCCTCCAGGGCCTGAACCCCGCAGACGCCTGGCTCCGGCTGGCACGCACCGAATGGACAGAGCGCCTGGACCGTCTCGAGCAGCACCTGGCACTGCCACCTTCAGACATGACCACCGCCAAGGAGAGAATCTGATGAGTGAGTCCCACGCGACCCCGGACCTGCGGCTGGCAGCCCCCGCCAGACAACTCGTCATCGGTCGGGTGATAAACGCCTCGCCGGACAGGGTATTCGACGCCTTCACCGACCCTGCCCAGCTCAAGCAATGGTGGTGGCCCAACGGTTTCAGCTGCCCCGCGGCGGAGGTTGATCTCCGTGTCGGCGGCACCTACCGGCTCGCCATGGAATGGCCTGGGTCCGTCCCCAGCGAGGAACAGTTCTCCCACTACATGGGTGGCGAGTACTACGAGATAGACCGTCCTCGACGCCTAGTCATGAGTGGCCGCGCCTTCAATGACCAGCAGGGTGAGCTGTTCGCGACCCTGATCGAACTCACCTTTGAGGCGGATCCGGGAGGGACGGCGATCAGCCTGCGCCAGTCGTACTTCGAGCCAATGCCTCCCGCGGAGGCGATGGCCGGCGCCGAGCAGGGCTGGTCAGAGCAGCTGGATAAGCTGGAGCGCCTGCTCGCCGGCTAAGAGGTCCAAGGAGGGGTCGAGGTATGGAGACGCTGACCCTGCAGAGGGACGGGGCTGAGGTCGTCTACGACGTCGCCGGTCCGCTTCCGGCCGCCGATGGGCGGCCGCCCTTGCTCATGGTCGGCCAGCCGATGGACGCGAGCGGCTTCCGCACGCTGGCCTCGTTCTTCCCGGACCGCACAGTTGTCACCTACGACCCGCGCGGGCTGGGGCGCAGCGCCCGCACCGACGGGCGTGTCGACCACGTGCCGGAGGAGCAGGCGGAGGACCTGCACGCCTTGATCACCGCGCTCGGCGTCGGGCCGGTCGAGATGTTCGCCAGCAGCGGCGGTGCCATCACTGCGCTGGCACTGGTGGCCGCTCATCCCGAGGACCTAACCCTGCTGGTTGCGCACGAGCCGCCCTTGGTGTCGGTTCTCCCGGATGCGGAGTCGGCGGGGCGCGCACTGGCCAACGTGCAGAGCGCGTATCTGCGGAGCGGCCACGGCGCGGGTATGGCCGCGTTCATTGCCATGACATCGTGGCGGGGCGAGTTCACCGAGGCGTACTTCGCGCTGCCTCTACCGGATCCGGCCCAGTTCGGCATGCCCGGCGAGGACGACGGCTCCCGCGACGACCCGCTGCTCTCCGAGCGCTCGCGCGCCGTCACCGACTACCGCCCTGACTTTGCAGCCCTGGCCAAGGCCCCGAC
>JBOHUG010000035.1:0-18450 GCA_050734135.1 Candidatus Dormibacteria bacterium | reverse complement strand
TCTTTGCCCAGCCCGACGAGCAGGAGGTCCTGGCCCAGCACCAACGGGTGGTGGAGCAGCTCTCCCGCCGCTTCCCTGAGGCCGCGGCCATGCTGGCCGCAGCGGCCGAGGAGGTGCTGGCATTCGCCGGCTTTCCCAAGGAGCACTGGCGCCAGATCTGGTCCAACAACCCCCAGGAGCGACTCAACCGGGAGATCCGCCGGCGCACCGACGTGGTGGGCATATTCCCCAACCGACAGGCGGTGATCCGGCTGGTGGGCGCCATCCTGGCCGAACAGCATGACGAGTGGGCGGTGGCCCGGCGCTACCTCGGTGTGGAATCCCTCACCGCGGCGCACAGCATACCCATTGCCGACGACGCGACCATCCCCGCGCTGGCCGCGGCCAGCTGATGTTCCAGGATGTCCCGATGACTTCTCATACACCACTTGACAGGACATGGCCCCCCAGCGGAAGGCAGCGGGCCTGGCCCGCGGGGAGGAAAGCTGACTTTGGATTCGATCCAGTGCGCGTTTCACTCAACAAAAACACCAGCAAAGCTAGGGCGTTTTAAGCATCTCGCTCCGGAGAGTCAGGATCCGCGCTCGCGTCTCACGCCCTTCCCGGAGTGGGGCCGGTTTCTGTGGCGGTACAGCGGGTTCAGAGCTGGCGCCACACTCAGTCCGGCGACAGATCTCCCCTGAGCCAGCGGATCATCGCCGCATGCGCCGCGCTCGCGGCGCGGGCGTTTGCCAGCGGTTCGCCTCCGTACTCGTATACGGTCCCGTCAGCTGCATGGCGGCCAGAGGTGACCGTGCCCGGGAGGGTGGGGAAGACGAACCGGTGGCCAGCGCCAGGAAAGGCCAGGTGCCTGACTGGATGCCGGGCGCCAAGTTTGGCGATCCGAGCCATTGCCAGCTCCGAGAGGAGGGAGGAGGGCCACATGGCGTCGGCGGCGCCCGACAGCATAAGCACCGGACCGTGGGAGTTCTCGATAGAGATGGTGGCGTCGGCGGCCTTTTCCCAGTCGGCCATGTCACGACAGTAAATCGGGGTCAGGACCACCGGTTCCGGCGACTCCTCGGTCGCCAGCTTGGCCGACTCGTGCCCCAGGAACGGCACCGGCCGACCACCCAGGGTCCAGGCCGGCACATTCACCTGCCAGGATGGGCCGCCGGCGCGGATCCCGGCGTGCACGATTCCGCTGGGCACGTAGGCGACCACGGCGTCGATCAGCGGGAAGGTGGCACCCAGCAGCAGAGCCAGCTCTCCGCCTCTCGACCGCCCGACCACCCCGATCCCGCGCCCAGGTTCACTTCGGGGATCCTGGTGGAGCCACTGGAGAGCGCGGTCGAAGTACTCCAGGGGAATGTTCACCAGTTCATCCGGGAGGCCGGGATAGCGGAAGTAGGCAACCGCCAGGGCGAAGAAGCCGTGGGAGGCAAGCAGTGCTGCGGTATCCAGCCGAAGCCCTCCATCCGAACCCCCGAACACCAGGACGGCCCGAAACGGACCGTTGCCCGGTGGCAGGAATGCGGTGCCGAACAGACCGTTGTCGCGCACCTCCTCGGCTTCGACGCCGGGCGCCAGCCAGTCCAACTGGGAATCGGCTCGGGCGGCCTCGACTCCTGCCTGCTCCACCCGGACCATCACCGCGGTGGGGGCTAGGCCAGTCTTGAGCGAATGCTCCAGAGCCGCCTCCGGCGAGGCCGGCGTCATCGACCAGAGCAGGCCGTCCGGATGGGATCCGCGGTAGGTGCCAGCGGACGGGGCCGCGGTCTTGGTGGCGATAGTTCCGTCGGGTCCGACCTGGTAGGTGGCCCAACTGTGCCACTCCATGCCGGTGTCGTCGTGCAGCTGCGCCCGAATCGTGGCCTCGGAGCCGGGGGCAAGCCCCTGGACCGTGATCTGAACTGGTCCGTCAACCGGAATCGGATCGGGAGTGATCCGGATGAGCCCACTCATCGACGTCCGCTCGCGCTTGGTACCGATTCGGTGTGGCCCATAGTTCAGACTCCCCCAACTGGCAGCACCGTCGGCCCCCGCCGGAATGTGCCGATCGCGGTCGCGCAGACGCGCTGCTGGTCGTCCAACACCCTCCCCTGCGCCCGCCCCAGGGTCCGTCCCGCATGCAGCACCGAACCCCGCGCCTCCACTGCGCCTATCGACACCGGACGGAGGTAGTCGACCCGGAGGTCAACCGTGGTCCAGTCGTCTCCCGTCGCCGCAGTCAACGCCAGGGTGGCAGCGGCATCGAGGATGACCGCCAGGATGCCCCCGTGAGCCACCGCTCCGTCGGCGGCGTTGGCGGACCGGCGATCGAGACTTGCTCTCAGCGCCAGATCGCCGGCGCACTCCTTCACCACCAGCCCCAATTGGAGATGGATCGGGCTCTGGTCACTGACCAGCTGCAGTTCCGCCAGCAGGTTCCGCGCCACTAGCTCACCTGGACCAGGACTTTGCCGAAGGCGCTCCGCTCCTCCACTCGAGCCATCGCCTGGCGAACCTCCGAGAGGGGCCAGGTGGAGTCGATTACCGGAACCAGTTCCTGAGTCTCGACCAGCTGCCGGAGGGTCTCGAGATCGCTCCGCTGCCAGCCATCTGAGCCCAGCAGGTTCAGCTCCCGAACCCAGAGATAGCGGAGATCGAGCGTTGCCTCGCTGCCGCTGCTGGCCCCGCAGCTGACGATCCGCCCCCCTTGTCTGGTGCAGCGGATCGAGCCCTGGAGGGAATCGCGGCCGATGTAGTCGACAACCAGATCCGCGCCCACCTTCGAGGTCAGCTTCCAGACCGAGGAGCTGAAGTCGTCGATCGAGGTATTGATGGTCTCGACCGCGCCGAGCTCCTGGATCCGCTCCAACTTGGCCGCGGAGGACGAGCAGGCGATCACCCGGGCTCCTGACAGTAGCGCCAGCTGGACGCAGGCCACCCCAACCCCGCCCGCTGCCCCCAAGACGACCAGAGTCTGACCCGCTGCCAACTGACCCCGGGTGTGCAGCATTCGGTGAGCGGTCCCGTAGGCGATCGGAAGCGCCGCGTAATACTCCGGATGCGAGGTGCTGGGGTCGAGCACCAGGGCGTTGGCGGCCGGGACGACGACGAACTCTGCCAGTCCTCCCGGCCGCGACTCGCCCAGCGCCTGGCCCTCAACGATGGGGTCCACCAGCACCAGCTCGCCCAGAAGTTCAGCCCCGGTCTGATCCCCACTTTGGTCGACGGTCCCGACCACATCCCCGCCACTGATGTGGGGGAGGGCCACGTGGATTCCCGGAACCCCCCGCCGGACGAAGTAGTCCAGGGCATTCAGAGCGCAGTACCGGACCCGGACCAGGATCTCACCGGGGCCGGGTTCGGGCCTAGCCACCTGCCGGTATTCCAGCACCTCCGGTTCGCCGTGGTGATCGAACACAGCGGCCCACATGGCCTCACTCATGCCGCCAGCGCTCTCAGGAGTGAGCTCGGGCAGGGCTGGGCCGTTTCCGGGGGGGAGTCCGTCATCGGAGCTGGATCTTGCCGATCGTGGTCTGGAGCTGGGCGGTCAGGGCCGGGACCGGAGCCCAGGAAACTGCCACGTCCACGCCGATACCCTCCAGCACCCGCCGCAGCCGCTCCGGCTCGGGATCCTCCAGCTGGAGATCCAGCAGTTCCAGCCCGGAGGGTGCGGTGGTAGACGGGTGGGGGGAGTCGCCCCAGTCGATGAGGAAGGGGTAGGCGCAGACCATCTCCTCCCCGGGGCGGATCGTCAGCCGCCAGTGGAGTCTGGAACCGTCCGGCTGCTCCCGCTCCATCTCCAGGATCTCGCCTGGTTCCCAGCCCAGCTCCCGCATTGAACTGGAGGCGGCCTCGAGGTCCCTGGTTCGCACCGCCCAGGCCACCAGCTGAGGATTGGCTAGGTGGTCCAATCCAAAGGGAAGCGCGGCCCCGGTGTCCTCGCGCTGCGCGTCCGGTCCCAGCAGCTCCAGATAGCTGGATCCGCCCAATCCCAGAAGAGCGTTGGCGGTGCCCCGACCCAGGTGGCGCCCGCCGAGGGCCGGGCGCACTCCGCTGCGCCCGGCCATTCCGGCCATCGCTTGGTCTAGGTCGGCGACCCCATAGATGAGGTGATCGATCTCTCCGCGCACAGGGTCGCTATCCCAGCGACCACTCATCGGGGTAGATGTTCCCGATCGGGTCCTGGGGCTGCGTCCCGTGCAGGGTGTCCTTGATCACCGAGAGCTGGTAATCGAACCCGGGCATCCAGAGGACCGGGAGGTCGTGGGCGAAGTACTTGTCCGCATTGATGACCGGCTGTACCCCGCTGACCTCCGTCTCGGCAGCGATCAGCTGGTTTGCTTCCGGGTTGCTGTATCCGCCGGCGTTGCCTCCCGCGCCGGTGGCGAAGATCTCGTCCGCGGTGGGCAGATAGTCCGGATCCCAGGACCAGCCGGCCCACATGTCGATGTCCCAGGAGCACCCGGCACCGGTGCTGGCGTCGCAGGAGAAGGCGTTCGCCTCGACACTGTTGAAGGGTTCAGTGGTCGGAATCAACTTGATCCCCACCTGGGAGGCGTCCGACTGGAGTGACTCGATCTCATTGGTGAATCCGGTGTTCCCCGAGGTGTAGAGGAACTTGAAGCTCAGAGCTGCGCCCTGGGCGATCCCGCTCCCGCAATCGTTGCTGGCGGTTCCAGGTCGCTGGCAGGTCGCGGCGGCGGTACTGCTGGTGGACCACCCGTGCTCCTGGAGCAGCTTGCGGGCGTTCTTCACCGAGAAGGTGTAGGACGCTGTCTTCTCGCTGGGGCTGATGTAGGGGCTGGTCGGGGTGATCGGTACCGGGCCGTAGGTCGGCACCGCGTAGCCGTGCCAGACGTCCTTGACGTCCTGCGGTTGATCCAGCAGCTCCTGGAGCGCCTGGCGCACGTAGAGCTGTTTGAAGATGGGACCGGCGGTGGGGTTGGTGAAGTTGTAAACGGCATAGGCGGTCGCCCAGAGGGGCCACGCCACCACCTGATAGCCCCGGTGCTTGAAGTAGGACGCCTGGCCGTAGGCGTTGGGGGGAAGGTATCCGTAGTCGACGCTGCCGCTGCGGAGCGCGTTGAGCTCCGAGGCTCCGCTGGTGAAGGGGAGCTCCTCCAAGCCGGCGAGTTTCGGCTTGGGCGAACCGGAGTACGACTTGTTGGGTACCAACTTGACGTACTGGGTGGTCGCGTCGAAGGTCTGGAGCCGCCAGGGACCGTCGACCACCTGCCAGAGAAGATTGGTCTGGTAGGTGGAGATCTTGGTCGACTGGCCGTTCAGGTAGTTGTAGACCGCGACCGCCCCGCTGGTGGTGGTGTCGCTGTCACCGATCGCGCCCGTCGCTGAGGTCTTGTCCCAGGCCTGCTGCGGGATCGGCGTGATCTGGCTCAGCTCGTTGTTGAGCAACCAGAGCGGGTTGTACTTCTGGTTGAAGGTGAGCACCACCGTGGAGGCATTGGGATAGCTCTGGGCGATCACATTGTCGGGGAACTCCCCCGGCACGTAGCCGTACCAATCGTCCTTGTTGGCCATCAGCTCGTTCATCCAGAACTCCACGTCGCGGCTGGTCACCGGAGTCCCGTCGGACCACTGGTAGTGGTTGAGGTGGATGGTCACCGTCTTGCCGCCGTTCGAATACTGCGGGGCGGTGCCCAGGCTGCGCTGGTAGTTGACGACGTCGGTGCCGTCCTTGCCGAACCAGTACAGCGGCAGGTACATCAGCATCTGGAATTCGTTGTCATCGACCGGGCCTGCTCCGGCCAGGCTCTGGAGCGGGAAGATTTAGGTAGAGGTCTCGGCGCCAGGCAGGGCGAAGGTGGCGATCCCGCCACTTTTGGCAGTGCTCTTGGCGGACGCTACTGCCGGACCCGCCGTGGTCGCGACCAGCGCTGCCAGACCGCACAGGACCGTCAAGGCCCGGGCTCCGAGTCGGTGTCTTCTGCTCATCCCAGCTGCGCCTCCCTTCCACTCCATTGATCGGCTCCGGCCGCCCGGCGGGCCCGGTAGCCCGCCAGCCGCCGCCAGCCGCTAAAAGTCACCGCCGCTATCGTCACCGAAAAGCGCCGCCACCTGCTTACGGTCGAGCTTGCCGGTGCTGCCCAGAGGCATCGCCTCCAGGAAGAGGATCCGGCGGGGGTGAGCGTAGGCGGGCCCGTGCTCGAAGAAGTACTTCTGCAGGGCTGATTGGTCCAGGCTGCCCGGGTCCTTCAGGACGACCGCCGCCGCCGGCACCATGCCTTTGACCTGGTGCGGGATCCCCACCACCGCGGAGTCACGCACCCCGGGATGGCTGAGCAGGATCGCCTCCACCTCCTTGGGGTAGACGTTCTCCCCGCCTACGTTGAGGAGGTCGTCCTTGCGGCCCAGGAAGTAGTAGTAGTCGTCCTCATCCCGCCGCACCAGATCCCCTGTCGCGAGCCATCCGTCCTGGATCCGCTCCTTGGTCAGCTCGGGCAGGTTGTGGTAGCCGAGGGCGATCCCTGGGTTGTGCACCCAGAGCTCCCCGGTCTCGCCTACCGGCAGCTCCAGGCGGGGGTTCAAGGGATCGACGATCTTTGCCTGACACCCGGGCAAAGGCGGGCCCAGACTGTTGGGCTTGCGGATCCCGTAGCGGGGGGCCACGAAGACGTCGGGGCCGCCCTCGGTCAGGCCGTAGCCGTTCATGATCGGAATGTGGAACCGCCCTTCGAACTCCTCGACCAGGTCCTGGGGCACGTCGGCTGAGCCCACCGTCGCGAATCGCAGCGAGCTGAGGTCGTACTGGTCCAGTTTTGGGTGGGCCAGCAGCAGGCGGAACATGGCCGGGACCCCGCCGAAGTAGGTGCAGCGATGGCGCTCGATGTCGCGGAGAGTGGCCTCCACCTCGAACTGAGGCAGGATCACCACCGAAGCTCCGGCGATCAGAAAGACCTTGAGGGTCACTCCGGCGTTCTTGTGGTAGAGGGGAGCCGAGACCAGCGCCCGGTCCGTCTCGTCGACCATCTCCCATTTGCGCACCACATCCGCGCACCAGAGTTGGCCCCGATGGCCGAGCAGCACCCCCTTGGGCCTTCCGGTGGATCCGGACGTGTACGGCTGAAAGCAGACGCCGTCCGGGTCGAAGTCCAGGCGGGGAAAGTCCGCACTCAGACCGATCCACTCAGATAACTCGCCGACGAAGGTGTCCTGGGCGATCCCGCGCGCCAGCTGGCGAGCCCGCTCGACGGTGCTGTTCGCGGCCAACAAACCCACCGCCCCAGCGTCCGAGACCACGTAACCAAGCGCTTCGTCGCCCAGCTTGACATTGAGTGGGACCGCCACCGCCCCAGTCCGCATCGTGCCCAGCAGCGCCTCCACGTAGCGGGCGTCGTTGGGCCAGAGCAGGGCCACCCGGTCACCGTGAGAGACCCCCTGGGTCACCAGGTAATTGGCCACCCGGTTGGCCTGGGAGTCGAGCTCCGAATAGCTGAGCTGGAGCCCATCCTGAATCAGCGCCGGCCGGTCGCCGAACAGCCGCACCGCGTCGTCGGTGATGTACCCGAGGTGGGTGATCTGGCTCATCTGAACACCTTTGCCTGATTCAGGGCGCACTTCCCGGGAGCACGGGGTATATTCCCGGACTATAACGACCCGGTGCAGACTGTCGACCGCCGACCAGAATCCGCGAAACCGGCGCGGACCGGGCCCCGCACCTCCTTGCTAGCCGAGCATGTCCAGCAGGGCCGCATTGTTGGATCCCCCGGCCAGCACGCAGAAGGAGCGGGACGGGGTGCAGGCCAGGGCGTTGATCTGACCTGAGTGCCGAAGGAGCTCGCTCCACTGCGATCCCTCAGTAGAGGAGGAGAAGAGCTGGGAGTAGTGGAAGGCCTGGGTCACCAGCAGGCAGCTCGCCCCCTGGCAGGCGATTTGCCATCCGAAACTGAGCTCAAGCGAGGGCTCGGAGACCGTCCAGCTGGCGCCGCCGTTGGTGGTGTAGAAGGCGGCACCCGCGCAGTACGTTGCCCCCTGCCCGCCGCACTGATCGCCACCCACCGCCCAACCGTCGCTGTCCGACTGAAACTCGACGTCGATGATCTGGCTGTAGTAGACGCTTCCGATCCCGTAGCTGGGCTCGGGGGGCTGGGGCGGCGCTTCGTACTGCCAGCTCTGCCCCAGGTTGCTGCTGAAATAAACACCCGGCCCGGCCACCCAGCAGTGGGTGCTGTCAACGCAGCGAATCGTCGTCAGGCCGACCCCAGGGGACGCCACTGCGGTCCACTTCGCGCCCCCGTCGGTGGTGGCGATCACCAAGCTGTCGGTCGTGGCTCCCACCGGGTTCGCCAGGGCCACGCAGTCGGACTTGGTGGGACAGGCCAGGGTCCCGACCGAACTGTCGGCTGGAAGCGACTGGGCGGTCCAGCTCTGGCCGCCGTTGGTGGTGGCGAGGATCTGAGCCCCGGCATTGGCGGGTTTACTGCCCCCCATGTAGCAGTCGGACGAGGTGGGACAGGAGATGCCCGAAAGCCCACCGCTGCCGGAGATCGTCTTGGTGGACCAGTGATGACCACTGTCGTCGGTCGTGGTCACCACGCCCCGGCCCCCGGCGGTTCCGACGACGTAACAGTCGCTGGCGCTCGGGCAGGTGGCATCGTTGTAGACGGCATGGCCAACGGGCAGCGCCGAAGACGGTACCTGGGAGATCCCCTGGCGGAAGAGTTCCGACAAGCCCTTCCCCGCGGCCAGAGAGGAGTCGCCGGGCAGAGACCAGATGGTGAAGCTCTGCTCGGCCACCTGGCCCACCGCGCTCACCGCGACCGTGAAGGGACCGCCCTCGCTGGTGGCCTGCGGGGTGCCCGCAATCGTGCCGTTGGTCGACAGCGACAGCCCGGGCGGGAGACTGCCGCTGGCAATCGACCAGCTGTACAGCTGGCGGCCTGCCTTCTCATACAGAGACGGGTAGTCGCCCGGCCCGGAGGCCTCCAGATCGAAGCCGTACGGTTGTCCCACCGTCGCGTTGGGGGGCGAGGATGAAGTGCTGGGGGTGGTGATGGTGAGCAGGTCCTTGCTGGCAGTTGTCGGCGGCGCTGCAGGAGCTGATAGCGCAAGCCAGCTGAACGGAGTTGGCGCCGAGGGCAGTCCTACCATCAGGGCATGGCCAAAGGTGGTGTTGATGCTGATCTCCTGTTCCCCAACGGTGGTCCCGAAACCCTCGCTCCTGCTCCCGAAGTCCTCACTCAGGATCCAGAAATCGCCCTTGGGGGTCCGGCTGTCCGGGGGAGGGTTGGTCACCACCGCGGTGTGGCCCGCCACCGCTTCCGCGAAGCCCCACTCGCTGGAGTTGCCGAAGCTGACGATGTCCCCCACTGACGGCACCACGTCGTGAGCTTGGGTGGTGGTGGCCTCCGGGATGGGCTTGCCATCGATCTTGAAATACTGCGGATTGGTGGCCACCGAGTTGACAAACTCATAGCCGTAGTTGAAGTTCCCCAAACCGTCGTTGGGCGCCGGTAGGCCGTACACCGCGGAGAGGAATCGAGCCGAGTACTCGACGCACTGGAAACCGTCGGAATCGTACGGGGTGGCGGGCGCGAAACCTTCAGAGGCGGGTCCGCAGGCCCAGACATTGTCTGGGCCTGCGATCGCCACATTGGCGCCGTAGGCGGTGCAGAAACCCTTGCCAAATGGCGACACCGGAGCCGGATTGGCCCACACCGACAGTTGCTTGGTGGCGGTCTCGGTGCCGCTGGTCACCCGCACCGAGAAGCCGTTGTTTTTGCTGGTCGAAGTTGGGGTGCCAGAAATCACGCCGGCCGCCGAGAGGTGCAACCCGGCCGGCAGGGTGCCACCGGTCTTGACCCACCGGTAGGAGCCGGTACCACCGCTAGCTTGCAGGGTGAAAGAGTAGGACTTGCCCACGGTGGCATTCGGCGGGGACGTCGGGGAATTCGCGGTGGTGATGGTCAGGGCAGTGGCCGCGCTGACTGGCAGCGACTGCGCCAGCGCCAGACCCGACCCCAAAACGCAAAGAGACAGCACGCTGAGCCAGGGGCGAACCTTCATGCCATTGGCTTGAGCCCGATTGCCTCCCCTCATGCCGCTTTTTACCGCCGGCGCTGCCGGAGCGCCGCGATTCTAGCAGTCGTCCCGGGAGCCAGCGCTGGTCCGAGGCGCTCGCGAAGTCTCCACAGTCACCGGTCCGGTGTCAATGACCAGCAGCCTGGCAGTGGAAACCAGCCACCGCGTCAGGGCACCTGGCACCGCTCCAGTGGGGTTGTTCCCGGCTGCCAGAGCGGATCCGCAGCCAACCCTCGGAGAAGCTCGGTCGCGGTCGCTGAGGAGTAGTGGTCGAGGGTGGTCGAGGGTCGAGCATGGCCCAGCAGCTGCGCCACCACCACCACCGGAATGCCGTGGCTGAGCCAGCGTGCTGCGGCCGCATGGCGGAGCCGGTGGGGATACAGCGGCGGCAGCCCGGCTCGCTCGCAGCATCCCTTCAGCAGGGTTGCGGTCTGGCGTTTCGACAGCCGTCCCTGGCGGCTGATCAGGAGCGGGCCGTCCGGGCGGTAGCGGCCTCTTGTTTCCAGATACTCCGCCAGCGCCCTTCGGCAGGGGTCGGAGAGCGGCACCGAGCGGGTCCCGGTCTTACCGGTCAGGAAGAGCAGATCGCCCTGCCAGTCGCTCCAGTTGGCGTTGAGCAGCTCCCCGATCCGAGCGCCGGTAGAGAGCAACAACCAGACCAGCGCTCGGCTGCGGGAATCCACGGCGCCGGCGATGAGTCGACGCTGTTCAGAAAGCGGCATTCCCGGGCTGGGATATCGGTGCGGCAAGCGGGGTATGACGATGGCCTCTGCGAGGCCGGCTCGGCACCAGGAGGCGGCTTCGGCCCGACGCAGAAAGATCCGCAGGATGAAGGCCCGGTGCCGCCGCGTCGAGGGAGCCACGTGGCGCTGGCTCGCCTGAAACGACATCAGCATCCCGTACTCCAGATCTCCAGAGAGCCGGACTCCGCGGCGTTCACAGAAGCGGCAGAAGCCGAGCAGGCAGCGCCGGTACTCCTCCTCGGTCCGGCGGCTCTGGCAACTTCTCCAGTAGAGCTCGGCCGCCTCCCTCAGCGAGGGCCCGATCTCCCCCCAGTCCGGGTGTGTTGCGGCAGCCCACGGAGGGCTGTGCATCGGCAGATGACTTCCGTAATGCTCCTGAAATCGTGACTGGGTCGCACGATCCGCGGCTCCACCGGCCCCGCTGCCGCATTTCCCTGTCACCTAGGTTGAGACCGGCCAAGCCCCGAAGCGGCGCCGTTGTGCCAGCCTCCCGAAGATATCGATGTCGATTCCGGCCAATCCCTTCTTGCAGGCGGCGAAGGGCGGCTTGAGAAGTTGCGCCAAGCTAGTGGAAGGACGGAAGTGCCGCAGCAGCCCTTCAGCGTCATTGAGCCGGTGGGGAAAGTACCCGGAGCTGGGGTCCTGAGCGACCGGGTCCTCAGATACAACCGCTGGACGGTATCCGGCGCGCTCCTGGACTGATGCCTCTGCCGGCGAGAGGCCGTTCCTCCCCGGTTGAGCCGCTGCATCGGACGCTCGTGCGCGGTATGTGTATGTCTCGCACTAATGTCGATATTGACGAGACCTCCTGCAAGGTGGAGATGCATCGGTACGAGCTCCCCAGCAAGCGGGCAGCGGTCAACTTTCCGCTCCGCCAGCTGGCGGCCGAGATTTCGGTGGAGCAGGCCCGGTAGCTCATGGGTTCAGGGTGGGAGGGCAATCTCGCCGAGATGCGCCAGAGCAGCCTCAGCGAGAGGTGATTCTGATCGATAGCTCGGCCTGGGTAGGGTGCCTCCGGGACACCGGCTCCCCAGTCTGCGAGGAAGTCGACCGCCTCCTGGGAGCCGAGATCGCGACCAGTGATCCGGTTCTGATGGAGGTGCTGGCCGGAGCCCGCGACACTCGGCACCTCGGCCAGCTGCGGGCCCTCCCGGGGCGGGCTCAGATGCGCCACTGTCGAGCTGAGGATTACGAGACGGCGGCCCACCTCTACCGAAGCTGTCGGGATGGCGGCGAAACGGTGCGGCAACTGGTCGACTGCCTAATCGCGGCGGTGGCGATCCGGGAGGAGCTGCTGGTCCTCCATCAGAACCAGGACTTCTCGGCGCTCGCCCGACACCCCCCTCTGCGCGTACACCAGGTCTAGGCGGGAGCGGCCCGTCGCCTCACGTGGTCCCGACGACGGAATCCAATTCGACATGGAACTGAGCGAACTCGATCTGGGCCGCATCAGCACACTCAGCGTTCGCCAAATGCGTGGCCGCTGTTCCTCCGGATCAGGACCCCGCTCTCAACATTTGCCGGGAATCGTACGTAAACGGCAACGCGGCCGGGGCGGCTACCGCGAGTCCCGCCACTAGGGCCATCGTGGTGCCCGGCTTGGACCACCTGCAGCTTGTCTGGGCTGCCAGCTTAACGGCGGTCGCGGTTCGGGTTTACCTGGGTGAATTGGGCTTTCCGCTGTCCTAGTCCGCCGAATAAGCAGAAGCCCACCTGAACGCAGGCCCTCGTTCCCGCTGCCAGCCGGGGCTCACCGGTCGCCGCGTCTGGCCGAGTTCGGACCGAACGGTGGGTCATCCGAGATTCTCCACCCGCAACCAGGTGGTCTTCAGAGAGCGTCGAGGGTCGCGAGCCAGCAGGATGAGCTGGCCGTCCTCTGCCGGCATGCAGAACTCGCAACTGGTGTGGCCAACTTTCGACACTGAGCGAAAGCTCGACGAGACCTGCGCGGGCGGCAAACCGAGCGTGATAACTACTCGACCGGAGCAGTGGCCAGGTCCCCAGAAGTAATAGCTGTTGTTGCCGCTGACGGCCGCAGGCAGGTGCTCTTGTTTGCCGAAGTAGTCGAGCGCCGCCGCCTCGCCGTAGTTGGCGGTGAAGATGCATGCCGCCCGTCGCTCGGAGCCAGGCAGCCCATCAAGTGCGGTGGAAACCCTGGCTGCCAGTGCGGTCCAGCCGAATCGGTCAGCCAGCCACTGCGGTAGCGCCGCGCCCTGGTGATGCTCCATCTGGGCGCCTGCGTCGGTGCCGAGGAAGCCATACCAGGCGGCGTAGGTCGCGGGGGGCAGG
Organism: Candidatus Dormibacteria bacterium; assembly: GCA_050734135.1. GTDB lineage: Bacteria > Chloroflexota > Dormibacteria > Aeolococcales > Bog-877 > Bog-877. Next base: position 5,410 of record JBOHUG010000035.1, on the reverse strand, counting down.
ATCGGCATGCCGATGGGCGCGAGGAGAAGGCCGCTGACGGCGAGAGCTACCAGATACGAGGGTGCCGCCAAGTACCGGCCAGGGTGGGAGAGGTGCGGCGCCAACCAGACCGCGCCGGCGGCAAAGAGGAAGGGATAGGCGGGCGCCAGGTAGTAGGACTTGGACGGTCCCAAGCTGAACCAGGCGAAGAGGACCAAGAAGGTGATCCCCAGTGAGCGCAATTCGACCCCGCCGCGCCCTCGCAGGAGCCACACCAGTCCTCCGATCGAGAGAGGCAGCGTGATCGGATTCATCACATAGGCCTGCTGCAGGGCGAAGGCGAGTGGCCGACCAGCGTGCCAACGTAGTTGTGCCAGTAAGCGATCGTCGGCCATCCCGTCTGGAACTCCCAGATGAGGTATGGCAAGAGCCCACTGAGTCCGATTCCGGCCCCGAGCAATGCCCACTTGCTCTTGAGTCTGGCTCGACCAGGTAATGCAAGGAGCCCGAACATCAGGGCGGCCAGGAAGTAGAGGATGGTGACCTTGGTCAGGAATCCGACTGCAGCCACACTCCCGATCCAGATCCACAGCTGAGGTCGATCCCGCTTCACGAGTCGTACCAAGAGGTAGGCGATGAGTGTCCACCAGAGTTCGTCCAGCGAGTCCATCGAGAAGATGGACCCGGTGGCCAGAAAGGTCAGGCACACTAGACTCGCGCCCCCTGCCAGGAACTGGGCCAGGCGCCGACCGCCCAGCTCCCTTGCGATCAGGCCGGTAACCACTATCAGCGCGGCGTTGGCCAGGGCTGGAATGACGTGGATGGCGACCAGGGAGTCGCCGGTGAGAATGCCCAGCCCCCAGGCCAGCACCGCCATCAGCAGGGGGAAGTCGACGTAGCCGAGAGCAAGATGGTGTCCCGCCGCGATGTAGTAGAGCTCGTCGCGAAAGAAGCCGTAGTTGCCCGCCACCAGCATGTGGCCGGTGAACCCCACCCCGGCCAGAACGGCCAGGAGCCAGTTGGCGGAGTTCAGGCGGGCGTGAGCGAGGGTTTCCAAAGCGGGCCGCCGAGAGACTTGGGCGCGTTCCAAATTGATCATGGGCCGAGTCTCCCGTCCAGTTGGGCCGCTGTCGCCCGCCAATGGACTGAATCTCCCTCCCGCTGGAGACGGATGAGCCATCATCCTTGCGGCTGATGCCGAGTGGGCTGGACCGGGATAGGATCGGCCGGTGATCCGCTGGGCCAGGCTCAGAACCGACAGTGCCGGAGCAGGCCTGGACTGGGGTCTGGCTGCGCTGGTATCGGCATCAGCGCTCGCTCTGGTATGGCTCTCGCCCGGCTCGCGCTCAGAGGCGACTCCGGTGAGCCTGGCTCTTCTGCTGGCGGCCACCCTGCCCCTGGGACGGCGCCGAAATCACCCCTTCGCGATCTTCCTGGTCGTCGGGGTGGCGGCGCTACTGCATGTAGGTCTGGGCTACTGCAACGACTTCGCCGTCACCTTCGCCGTCCTGCCGGCACTCTTCACCGTGGCCCAGTACTCGTCCCGCCGCGTGGCCGCCATCGCGGCAGTGCTGGTGGCGGTGCTGCTCCCGGTCAGCTTCGGGCTGGACTGGAGCCACCAGCATCAGGTGGTCCTATCCGACGTTCCCTACAACTACGGACTCTTCATCAGCGCCTGGGTGCTTGGCGATGACCTCCGCCAGCGGAGGATCCGGCTGCTGGAGCTCAAGGAGAAGGCGGCTCGCATGGAAGAGGAGCACGCGGTCCGGCTGGACCGGGCCACCGAGCAGGAGCGTCGCCGGATCGCCCGCGAGCTCCATGACGTGATCGCCCACAGCGTGGCGGTGATCGTGCTCCAGGCTGGCGCCGCTCGGCGGATAGCGGAGCAGCAGCCCGGCGGATAGCGGAGCAGCAGCCCGGCGCGGCCAGGCAGGCCCTGGCCGATATCGAGCGGATCGGCCGCGACGCAATGGGGGAGACTCGCCGCCTTCTGGGCCTGACCCGGAGCACGCCCCAGGGTTCGCCAATGGCACCGCAGCCACGGCTGGCCGACCTCGAGCCGCTGCTCGAGCGCACGCGCAAGGCGGGCATCGAGGTTGACCTGCGCATCCAGGGGGAACCCCGCCGACTTCCAGATGGACTCGAGCTATCCGCCTACCGGATCGTCCAGGAATCCCTGACCAACACCATCCGGCACAGTGACGCCCGCTCGGCCTCGGTTTTGGTCGAGTACCGGGCGAGTGAGCTCCGCCTCCAGGTGAGCGACGATGGGCACGGCTCGCCGCCCGGCAACGGCGCGGGACACGGCCTGATCGGCATCCGGGAGCGGGTCGCCCTCTTCGGCGGCACGGTCGAGGCCAGCCCGAGGGACGGCCATGGCTGGCAGGTATCGGCCGGGCTACCCACCGATGGCGAGGAATGACCCGCATCGTCATCGCCGATGACCAGCAACTGGTTCGGGGCGGCCTCAAGCTGATGTTCGATCCGGAGCCGGATCTGGAGGTGGTGGGCGAGGCGGCAGACGGCCGGGAGGCGGTCGCCCTCTGCCAGAGCCTCAACCCCGACGTCGCCATCCTGGACATTCGCATGCCCGGGATGGATGGCATCCAGGCGGCGGGCCAACTGCTCGGCCGGACCCCGCCGAGCCGGACCCGGGTCCTGATCCTGACCACGTTCGATGACGATGACTACGTGCACCACGCCCTCAAGGCGGGCGCTAGCGGCTTCCTTCTGAAGGACGCCCCGGCGGAGCGGATCGTGGCCGGGGTGAGGACGGTTGCCCAGGGCGATGCGCTGCTGGCGCCCACTGTCACCCGTCGGCTGATCGAGCGATACACCGCCCAGGTCCGGGCCGATCCCGGGCAGCCTTTGCCGTGGGGGGAGCTCACCGAGCGGGAGCTGGAGGTGCTTCAGCTGATCGCCCAAGGGCTGGCTAACTCGGAGATCGCCGAGCGGCTCAACCTCGGCGCTGCCACGGTGAAGAGCCACGTCAGTCACATCCTGATGAAGCTAGAGTTGCGCGACCGGGTCCAGGCGGTCGTCTTCGCTTACGAGTCGGGCTTGCTCGACTCGGCCCCTGGGCTCAGTTGACTCCCGCTCTCCAGGGTCGCCTCGATCGCGTCCGCCCAGCTCCCCAGAAATCTGGACAGCACCTCCAGTTCCTCTTTCCCGAAGGTCGTCAGCACCGCTGCCATCCGAGCCTGGAGGGGACCGAAGGCCTGGGCGCTGGGGGCACCGATCCTCTCCGTCACCTGGAGCAGGTGACTGCGCCGGTCCTTGGGGTTGGGTTCCCTCCGGAGGTATTGGGCCTCTTCGAGCCGGTCCAGAGCGATGGTCATCCCGCCGCTGCTCAGCCCGGCGGCCCGCCCCAGCTCTCCGATGGTCATCGGGCCGCGGGCCGCCAGGAGATCGAGCAGGCGGAGGTCGGTCCGGTTGACCCCGAAGACCGCTGCCGCCCGCTGGTCCAGGCCGTCTATGGCGGTCGTCGCCCGGCGGAGCTCCTTGTCCACGAGGGCCTCCCGCTCCTGCCTTGACAGCCCGGTCAGTTCGAGGTTATCTTGCATCCCAATATTCTTTGACACTGAGGGAATTATAGATGGTTGGCACCGAGAGCCAGCACCGGCCCGCGTCGGGCCTGCTCATCCCCCGCCTCGCCCTGCTGCTGATCCTTCTCAGTCTGATCCAGTACCTCCTGGGAATGGGGCTAAACCTCTTCGTCGCGATCCCCCACCGACACCCCGGAGCCGAGGGCGTCAGCTTCTTCGCCAGCGTCTATCGAAGCGACCTCTGGGGGCTCACTCAAGGTGGGCTCCTGGCAGTCCACATCGCGCTCGGACTGCTCCTGGGGCTGGCTTCGATCCGGCTCCTGGTCGCGGCCTTCACTGGGCGTGGAAGGGGGTTCCGGGCCGCTTCGCTAGTGGGGGTTCTGGCGGTCCTGGGCGCGGGTTTCAATGGCGCCTCCTTCCTCATCTACCACCAGGACCTGAGCTCGATGCTGATGGCGGCTCTCTTCGCCCTCGCCGTCCTCTGCTTCGGCTGGGTCCTCTACCGGGCCGCAGGCTCGGCCCCCTGAGCCGGGCCTGCTCAAGCTCCGCGTCAGATCAGGTCGTCCCGCCCCCGGGCCGCCAGGATGCGGCGGGCTAGTGTGCAGAGAATCTGAGGGCTGAGTCCCGGAGAACCTGGGTGGGTAGGTCGGTGACTACGGAAAGGAGGACTCTCCGCCCGAACCTGGCAAATGAATTGAGCAATCCCGACCGGGGCCCGGCCGTGGGGCCGACCTACGACGACGAGGAGGTCGAGGTCGAGAGCCGGCGCCTCCAGTGGGTGGCCCTGGTCGGGACTTCGGCGGCGGCCCAGCTGGTCAGCAACGCCGAGGTGGCCGCCTGCGTTTGCGAGATGAGGCGTGTCTGGCGTTGGAGGCGACAATCGCACCCACCGAGATCGCGATGGGGCGCCAGTTCTTGGAGCACCTCCGCCAGGCGCGTTGGGACGCGTGAACTCTGACTCACGACGTCAGGTGAGCCAGTGAATCAAGTGAGCTCGTCGCTATACATCAAGGTCGTGATTGACGATCAGACCGGCGCCGATGATGAGCTTGCTGTGCTGAGCGGGGTCGCTCACCGCGAGGCTGCTCGCTTACCATCTCGACCGGGACGACCTCGACGACGCCGCCGAGGTCGCTGAAATCCCGGGGATTGCCGGTGTAGAGCGGGAGTTCCCCGGCCAGGGCAGTGGCAGCGATCAGCAGGTCGAAGGGCCGCCGCCCGCGAGCCTTGCGACCGGATTCGGCCGCCTGGGCGTAGACCCGGCCATAGGCGCGGGCCACGTCGGCGTCTACCGGTAGGGCGGTGAAGCTCGCTTCAGCACGTTGCAGTCTGTCTTGGCGCCGTGCCCGCTCAGCAGTGTCCTGGGTCACGTGGGGGCCGGCGGCGAGCTCGGCCATGGTCACCGCGGAGACCGCCAGTTCGATCGGCAGGTCCTCCGGGTCTATGTGCTCTAGAGCAACCACCACCGAGGTATCGATCAGACCCCTTGGCCGGCGCGCCTCAGCCATCCGGCGTTGGGTCCTGCCCGGCAATCGAGTCCAGGTCCCTCTGCAACTTGCGGTAGTCGACGGGCGGGGCACTGGCGAACGCCGCAATCACCGCCTCGGCGGACACCCATCGTCGCCGCCGCAACGGTGTCAGGTCGGCCACCGGTACTCCATTCCGGGTTACCACGAACTCCTCGCCCCGATCGAGGGCGCGCATGATTTCACCGCTCTCGTTGCGCAGCTCTCGCTGGGTCACTGTCTTCGGCACCCAGTTACTGTAGCACGCGTGCTACTAAGCCTGGAAGCACCGACCGGGTAGTGGCTGGATAGGGGGTTAGGGACAAAGAAAAGGTGCCCGGTGCTGGGATAATTGGTGGTGTAAGACGCCAACCGGCCCAC
>JBOHUG010000034.1:0-1611 GCA_050734135.1 Candidatus Dormibacteria bacterium | reverse complement strand
GCTTGGTGATGGCGGGTTGAGTCAGGGACGAGCCCACGGTGAGCTCGACCACCCCGGCCTCCCCGAAGGCCAGACGCTCGAGAATCGCCCGCCGGGTGGGGTCCGCCAGGGCGGCGAAGGTGCGGCTCAACTGATCCTCACCTTGCATGACTGATAGGTTATATAACCCACGGGTACAATGTCAAGCAAGCCTTGTCGCCGTCCGATTTAGATTGCTCCCGGATCGTCCGACTCCGGGCGGCGCTGCGAGCCGAGGTGACGGGTAGGGCCAGGCTTCTCGTCCATCGCCCCCTGCTGCCCTGGGCCGCGCCCGCAGTCGCTCAGTCGGCCGGCAAGGTACGCTGTGTCCCCTTGCCGGAGGAAGGGCGGGCCATAGGGGTTGGACGAACATGCCGACGAACCATGAGCGCGCCGAGAGCCTGCTTCGCGAGCTGCGCCATCTGCATGACGACGTGGAGGCGCTGATTAGGGGTCCGAGGCCAGACAAGACCGCCGACCAGGACCTGGTGACCGGCCGGCAGGGCCACGCGCTCTATCTGATCAAGGACGGGCCCCAGACCATGGGGCAGCTTGCGGCGGGACTAGGGATCAGCCCCGCATCTGCCACTCCGGTGGCTGATCGGCTTGTGGAGTTGGAGCTAGCGGAGCGGATCGGATCGCGGGACCGCCGAGTGGTGCAATTGCAGGCGACCAAGCGCGGTCGGGAGCTGATCAGGGAGCGCAATGTGTGGGAGGCCCGCGCTCTGTGGGCCCTGTCCAGTGCCCTTGAGAAGGTCGAGCCTGGACGTGCCCAGGAGGCGATCAGCGCGCTGCTGAGCATGTTGGGGGCGGCCTCCGAACGCACTGGGAGCGGCCCCACCTCACCCTCTGACGAAGGGGGTGGAGTTGGATCCCTCCCACCTACGACCGGGGAGGGCGGCGCCACGAGTGCCACCCAGACCGCTTCCGAGACGGGGGATGGGCCGGTCCCAGCAATGTCCATCGATCTGCCAACTGTGGTCCTGGAGACGGAGGTCCTCGGTCCACACCAGAAGGGCGAAGTGGCCTAGGACTTAGATGCACTGCCAGGTGCTCCCTGAGTGGGCGGTCCGCCGCGCTGAGGCCGTGGGACGGAGGACTTCCGGGCGGGCGGGCATCCGCCCACCGGAGCTAACGGCGGCCCCCCGTTGGTAGAGCCCGCGAGCCCGCACCTTAGATCTCACCACCGGCTACCCGGATTGGTCCGGTAGCTGCGCCAGTCAGGAACGCCTAAGGAACACGAAGTAGACAAGCGCAAAGAGTAGGACGATTCCGATGTTCGTTATCAGGCGCAGCACGAACAGATGTCGGAAAAATAGGACGTCCACTGCAACGATAAGCCCTACCATCAGGAGCACATAGAGCACTAGCCATACCTGGGTTCCCATCGCTACTTTCTACCAGTTTCCTCGGCAGTCGGTATGACGGGTCGCTCGGTGCTCAGCCTGCGAAGTCACTCATACCGGCAGACCGGTCGTCCACGGTGATCGCGACCCGCTCGGAGACTCAAGGCAGCACGCAGCCCGTCAGCGTGACACCTGCCGCGTCGCGGTTCGCCGCCTCGGCTTGGGTCACGAACGTAACCGTCATGCC
>JBOHUG010000033.1:0-2363 GCA_050734135.1 Candidatus Dormibacteria bacterium | reverse complement strand
CCATCAGGGAGCCCGAGGCGGCTGGAGATTGCCTCGGCGGCCTTGGCAGCCTCCGCCAGCCGTCTATGGAGTTCCTGGCTCGGATCGTAGAGGGGGACGGGAAGCTGGAAGACGTACTTATCCACATCTCGCGGGCCGAACAGCCCTCGGGACTGCAGGGGCCGGACGCGTGCGGTGAGCGTGGAACTGTTGAAGACCGCTTCCAGGTATCGAGCTTCTTCGACGGAGGAACAGGCCGCCCAGTAGAGCGTGTGGTCGATGACGGCGCGGCCATCCTGCACCGTTGCGGCTGCGACCGTATTGCCCGCCTTCGTGTAAACGACCCGGATCGGGGGCACGGGGAACTGCTGCGTGAGCTTGTTCTGGTAGTTGAGCCAGGCCGCGAGCGGCAGGGTCGTACTGGGCGACCGATGCTGCTGCCACAGCTCCTCAGCCTCGCGCCACCAAGCCCCGAGCCTTGTGAAAGCGTCAATCCGCGGGTCGTCCCCACTGAGCAGACTGCCGTCCAAGACGGGCAAGACCACCAGCTCCGCCGGCAGCTGCCGGTATGGAAGGACCGTGCTCCCGAGATGGAGTTTGAATACGAACTGGGACTCGACCGTCGCCGGGCCCCGGTCGGGCAGGTCGCGCCAGGGCGGCTTCTCCAGCTTGGACCGGTGGCTGCGAACTCGCCTCAAGCCCGAGGCCAGCCCGAGCTGGCTCGGGTCGGGGGCATCCTCGACCACGTGCAGCACCCGGGGGACCACCGTGGCGCCCTGGGTGAAGCGGGCATGGTACGGAGAGACGGGTCCTTTCGCTGCGTCGGCGATGGTCGCGGGCTCGGCGGCGAGGTGTGGGCTGGCGGCCTCCCAGGAGGCGGTGTGGCCGGTTGGAAGCCTGCCGTGCCATTGCCGACAGGTGCTGGGCAGCGGGTGCACCTCGTTGGCCGTCTTGCGGCCGAAGACGACGGAGGAGGGCACCGGGAACAGGGGCGGCTTGACCGCCTCCAGGTCCCAGGGCTCGGCGAACTCGACCCGGAACTCGGGCAGGTAGCTGCCCTTCCGGAACCCCGCGTAGGCCAGCCGGCTTAGGACGGCCAGGGGCATCACGAACCCAAACCGACCCCCAGGTCGCAGGTAGAGCTCGAGCGACCGGACCACGACGTAGGCGGAGAGATCTTGGTGGGTCGCCACCTTCGCCCCGGCCCAGAGGCCCCGCGCTGCCGACTGGGACCTGAAGATCTTCTGCATCTCCTTGGTCATGAAGCGGTAGGCCAGCCAAGGGGGGTTGCCCACCAGGACGTCCGCCTGAGCCTCCTCGCGGTGGAGCCAGAGGGGCCGGGCCAGGTTGCGGGCGTAGTACCCCCAGATGTGGTCGCGCTGGTGGTCGTGAAGGTCGCAGAGCAGGGAGAAGGTCCTCTCCAGGACCACGGCATCCTCCCCTGCGAATCCTTGGCGGGCGAGTAGCGGCCGTACCGACGGGCGGGCGCCACCGCGCTCGCGGTGCGCCGCCAGGTCGGCGAGCTCGCGCACCAGGCGGTCGAAGCGCGCGGGATCGAAGAGGAGCGCGGCCGGGAAGGCCAGCTCCTCGGAGAAGAGCTCCGGGTCCTCGTCGGTATAGATGACCAGCCGCTCGTCGCTCGGGCCGGGCTGCCCGATCTGCCACTGGAGGCTGTCGCCCAGATAGACAGGGACCGACAGCTCACCTCTCTCCCCCCGGAGCCTGGCCGGTCCCAGGGCCAGAAGGTAGGTGACCCGGGCCAGGATCACCGCCACCGGGTGCACGTCCACCCCGAAGACTGTCCCGGTGACCCCGGCGAGGGCGTCGCGGTTGGCCAGCGCCGCAGCTTCGGCCGCGGCAAGGTAGCGGCGGACGGCATGGAAGAGGAAGGTCCCCGATCCGCAGGCAGGGTCGAGCACCCGCTCGTGGAGGGGGTCTGAGACCACCTCCAACACCATCCGCTCCGCCAGCCAGTCCGGGGTGTAGTACTCCCCCAGCTGGTGCCGCTGCCGTTCGTCGATGACGCTCTCGTAGAGGTGCTTCAGGACATCGTGCTCGACCGAGCTCCAGTCAAAGCGGGTCAGTCGCCGGGCCAGGGTTGCCACGAAGGCGTCTCCGCCTGGCGCACTCAGGACCCAGTCGAAGAAGTCGGCCTCGGCGACCCCGTGGATGCCGACGTCGGCGAAGCGGCGGCCGGTGACCAGCGCCGCCGGCGGGATCGTCGCCGGCTCCAGGCCGACCGCGGCGTGAGCGATCACCTCGGCCGTGAGCACCAGGTAGGTGTGCTCGACGAAGAGGGCGTCGTCATCGGTGAAGTGAGCGCCGAAGGCGGTGGTGAGGAGGCGAGCCCACAGCCGGCGCTTGAGCTGCACCTCCGGGATGGA
>JBOHUG010000032.1:0-2577 GCA_050734135.1 Candidatus Dormibacteria bacterium | reverse complement strand
GCCGTTCCCAACTCACCGTCACCGCGCTCAATCCGGTGGTCGGCGGGGAGTAGCGGTGGGGAGTTGGTCGGTAGCCGGAGGACCCGAACCGCCTTGACCCATGGCCCCATCCTGCGTCCGGTACCAGTCGCGCCAGATGAGGCGGTGGAGCGGTACCACCTCTGGGATGTCGCGGAGCCCCGGGAGGAACGGGAGGGTAAGCAGCAGGATCGTGGCCGCACCGGTCAGGTAGATGGCTATGAGATCGGCGTTGGGGGACGTGCCGAAGCCGGGCACCTGATACCAGAGGGTGTAGAGCCACAGCCACGGCTGGCCCGGATAGCTACCGGTCTCGTTCATCACGCCCCACTGGGTGCCGGCCATGTGCTGGGCCTGGGCGAGGGTGGAGAAGTAGTTTCCGTCCTCCAGGAAGAGCAACGGCTTGGTGAAGTTCGTGCCGTAGAAGGGCTGCTGAGCCAGCAGGTCGGCGTCAAGCGCCCCGGAGCGGGCGATGGTTAGCTCGTCGGCGATGAGCCGTGGGACAGGGCCGTCGTGGGCAGCAGGGACTGTCGGGAGGCCACGCTCGAAGCTGACCCGCTCCACGGCCTTCAGATATGCCCGGTCCCAGGCGGTCCTTGCCGGCAGCGCGGCATCGCCGTAGGTTCGCAGGGCGACGGCCAGGGTTGGATCGGTGGGGGCCAGCTTTGCGAGCGGAGACAGCACGAAGGTCTCCGCCGTATCGATGCGCTGGCCGACCCCGGCCAGCAGCTGCCAGGACACACCGATGCCCTGGACGCTGGCTGAACCGGTGTTGTAGGGCGGTCCGTAGGTTGCGGTCTCGCTCGTTCCGGCCAGCTCAGAGGCGGCGGTTGCCATGAAATCGGCCGGAGCGACTCTGGCCCAGCTCTGCACGGTCACCGGCGGCACGTCGGGCGAGGACAACAGGCCGGCCAGGAGGACCACAAGCACAAGGGCGACGGTTGAGCCGATGGCGGCTTCTTTCAGTATGTCGTAGGTCCGAGTCGGTCCTCGCCACTCCGACGCGTCGTTCCTGGCCGCAGCGCGGCGCTGCACCCGCCCCTCGACACGCCGCCCGGGCAGCGGGTGGGCGACGCCCCGGACGCGGACCAACAGGACGTGGGCCCCTACCAGAGCGATCAGAACGATGGGGAGGAGTAGGACGTGCCAGAGCAACATCTGGCCGAAATTCAGGAGATTGAAGAAGCTGCCCAGGCCCGTCGCATTGATGGCATCCTTGCCGCTGGTGGAGATCCACTGGGAGTCGAAGTTCTGCTGGGAGACATAGCCAGTGAAGCACTCGCCTATCGACGCCAAGAACGCCGCCACCCCGGTAATCCAGGTGAGCGCCCGGCGACCACGCCAAGCGGCCATCCAGAACTTTCCCCACAGGTGGATCACCATGAACGCCATGAACAGCTCGACGCTCCAGAGGTGAAGGCTGTTGAAGAAGTGGCCGACCAGGTTGTAGTGCCACCAGTCGCTGCCGCCAAGGGCGATAGCGAACCCGGACACGATGGCCACCCCGAGGGCAGCCAAGGTAGCCACCCCGAACACGTAGACCCACGACGACACGTAGGCAGGCTGGCGATCGGGAAGCAGCTTGCCCGGCGGGAGGAGAGCTAGTGCGTGGCGGCGGAGCCGGGCGGTCCACATGGGGCTCGGCGGCTCCTCACCTAGGCGAGGCGGCCCGAGCGCGGGCTCGGCCTCCTCGGGAGCGGGGCCTTCCACTTCGTGGCGGCCCCTCGGGAAGGGCATCAGGAGCGCCACTCCAAAGATCACCACCATCACGGCGATCAGCACCAGGTTCGCGAGTGACACGGTGAAGATCGACCAGTGCAGGTAGTTGCCGGGCTGGTTGAGGTTCGCCACTGCAGCGAGCAGACCGTCAGATATCGGCAGCATCGGACCAAGTCTGAGGTTCTCCGCCCTGCCCCCGGAACGATGGGCCGCCGTAGACGCCGATCCGGTGGCCCTGGGTGCGCCGGATCTCCAGCAACGGAGCGCCGCTAAGGCTGAAGTACCTCAGCACGTCGGGGTTGCGAGCACGCATCGTAAAGGCGGCTTGGCTCTTGCTCACACCGCCAGTTCCCGTACTGTGATCGGCGCGTACGTCCTAATAGGGGTGAAGATCTCATGCTCTGATAGTTGGGCGAAGAGATTGCCCGTCTGACCGGCGGCGGCCGACTGCGTAAGGGCGTCGAAACGGAAGTCGCGCCGCTGGAACTTGCCACCCTCCCGCACCAGCCGCTCGAGCAGGTCGTCGGGAGCTGGTACCGGTGCGGTCGGGGGCAGAACCTGATAGCGTCGGGTCATACGGCGTGGCCTCCAGGATCGACCCGCGGTGCGAGCCGAAGGTTGATGCAACACCTGGAAGGCTACGCCGTCTTCATCTCCCCAGGCCAGGGCCTCGACGACTGTTTCCACAAGTCACGACGCTACCTCGTCAGGAGTGTCAACGGTCACGTAAAAGTCCCGGTGGGCGGTCATTGGAAGTCCTGGTGGACGGACAGCAGATCTCCCGGTCCGCGGACAGCAGAACTCCAGGCTGGCGGACACGAAAGTTCCAGGTGGTGACTT
>JBOHUG010000031.1:0-5849 GCA_050734135.1 Candidatus Dormibacteria bacterium | reverse complement strand
GTGCACCTGCACCTGGACAAGGAAGAGGAGGACTACCTGCCGCGCCTGAGTCAGCTTGGCCCCGCGGAGCGGACAGGACTGGTGAGGGCACTGCGCGGCGCGGAGGAGATCGAGCCTGGAGCCGACGGGAGCGCTGAGCGCACCGCAAACACCGACATCGCCCCTGTGGTGGGCCAAGGAGACAAGACGTGGCGGATCTAACCTTCGAGGTGGAGACGAGGTGGTCTGGCAGTGGTAACGCGGCCAGCGGGTCGCTGGAGACGGGGGGTCAGGTCATGTCCTGGTCCGTCCCGGCGAGCATGGGCGGCCAGGGCGAGGGAAGCAGCCCGGAGGAGCTGCTGGCCGGGGCCGTGGCGGCCTGCTACACGGCAACCCTGAGTGCCCTACTCACCCGTGACCGGCTCCCCTGGAGCCAGCTCCAAGTAGGCCTGCAGGAAACCGTCGGCGACTACCCAGGGCCGCACGCCCGGATCGCCCGACTGCTGGTCAAACCTGAGGTGGTGGGAGGTGACAGCGAGCGGACGGTGGACTACCAGCGGGCCGCCGAACAGGCTCGCAACCACTGCTTCATCGGCCATCACCTCAGTCCCGAGATCGCCTATGAGGTGGGGGTAGTGAGCCTGGTCGCGGGCGCGGAAGCGGACGGAGAGCTGGACGTCAGGTCACTGCCCCCGGTCCAGCGCCACCAGCTGATCTTCTCCACGCTGGACGGCCTGAGAAAAGGAAGCGCGCTGACCTTGGTGAACGACCATGACCCGCTGCCGATGCGTTATCGGCTCGAGGCGACCCGAAAGGACCGCTTCAGTTGGGACTACCTCGAGAGTGGTCCCCAGACTTGGCGGGTCCGGATTGGGCGGGTGGCATGACCGAGCCGAACTCGGAGATGGCGCGGCTTCTGCATAGGGCACTTCGCGCGCCCGGGGATGCCGGCGAGACGGAGCTAGCATGCCGGTTAGTCGCTGTCGCCTACACGGTCCCTACCTGCGTCCCGCCGCGGCCTCGACAAGACGCGCGGGTGGCGGAGTCCGTCGGGCTGTGACCGTGGCCGCGCTGAAGTTGATGGTGCCGCTCAGTCAGGTACCTCCGGACGAGATGCGCCAGGTGGTGGTCGGCGAGCTGGCCATCTGTCTGGCCCACACCAGGGACGGCGGCTGGTACGCCATCGACGACACCTGCACCCACGAGGACTGCTCGCTCAGTGAGGGTGAGCTCTCGGATCACTCGGTCGAATGCCCGTGCCACGGCTCTCGCTTCGACCTCCGCACCGGAGACGTGCTCACCCTGCCGGCGGTCCTGGCGGTGCAGACGCATCGGGTGGTGGTGGTCGGGGAGCAGATCCGGTTGGAGGTCGGCTCGGTGGACCCGGCATGAGAGGAGCGGAAGGGATCTTGGACGGTGCGAAGAGGAACCTGACCAAATGACGTTTGTGATCGGCGAAACCTGTATCGACGTCAAGGACAAGTCCTGCGTCGAGGTCTGCCCTGTGGACTGCATCATCGCAACCGACGAGGACCGGATGCTCTACATCAACCCGTTGGAGTGCATCGACTGTGGCGCCTGCGTGGATCCCTGTCCGGTCGACGCCATCTACGCTGAGGAGGATCTCCCGGCCGACTGGCACCAGTACACCGAGATCAACGGACTCTACTTCAGCGACGCGGAGGCGGCCAGGCAGCGGGTGGGCGCACTCAAGCCGCTGGTGCCAGAGGGGGTCTGATGGCTAGCGTCGCACAGTCCGCAGGTTTGCACGTCGGATCGGAATCGGCGGCGCCTTCGCAACCAGCGCGGCGGACGCCACCGAACCCGGGCGAATCCCCTGACGACCCCCCGACACAAGCCGGGGCCCTTCATGTCCGGCTCCGATTCGGCCCGTTGGAACAACTGGAACAAGAGGTGCTGATGGGGGCTTTGCTACGAATCTCGGAGGGTGGTGCCTGGTCCGAGATCCACGCTTGGCTGCTCGAAACCCACACATCAAGTCGCGTCCACATGATCGCAAAGCGGCTCCTGGAGGCGAGCTCCGCCGTGGGACTGAAGGGGGTGGTGGCGACACCCAGCCATGAGGTGGCACTCGAGCTTGGCGTCTGCCGGCTCGGGGGCCTCGGTCGCCTCGTCCGGGGCCTCCAACAGCTGCAGACCCCGTACCGGATCACCATCGGCGCCAACTCTCATGATTCAGGCTCGGTTCAGGCATCCTGGAACCTGGGGCTGGATGAACCCTCCGTCGCTTTACGCGGCGAGGCACCGGGCGACCCCAAGTGGCGCCAGCGGCTTCTAGCCGAGATGAGCACCCTGCTGGTGGGTGGATTGGAGCCGCGCTTGCCAGGGCGGACCCGGCGAACGCCAAGACGCGGATCGATGACTCCGCCCGAGTCCCGGGTGCGACCATCCCCTAATTGGAGACAGAAATAGTCGTGGCAATTGCAGAGCGAACGGCGCAGACGGTATGGCAGGGCTCCCTCGCTTCAGGGCGGGGCAGTGTGGACTCGGACAGTGGCGCCTTCAAGGCCCTTCCGGTGACCTGGGCCGCCCGGACCGAGCAGTCCAACGGCCTCACCAGCCCCGAGGAGTTGGCCGCCGCAGCGCACTCGTCCTGCTTCGCGATGGCGCTCAGTGTGCGGCTGGGCGAGCACCGCGTGGTTCCGGGACGCCTCCGGGTGGCGGCGACCATCGTTCTCGACGGAGTTGACGGGGTTCCGACGATCGTCTCCTCCACTGTGCGTGTCCAGGGTCGGGTGCCGGGGCTCGATGCCGGAGAGTTCCAGTCGATCGTGACCGAGGCGGCCGACCTCTGTCCGGTCTCCCGCCTCTTCGCCGGTGCCCAGATTGTCGTCGCCGCCGAGCTGGATCCAGACTGAGACTGCGATGGTCATCGGTGAGGTGAGCGCAGACCATCGGACGTTCCCCAGCCAGGGGGACGCCTGTGGAATCTGGTGGGTCAGCGCGGTGACTCTAGCAGCGGCGACGACGTTCGGTGCTGGGGCTGTTGGGGATAGCCGCTCCGCTCGCCGGCGGGTTGTGCTCTAGCTCAGAAGAGTGGTGAATATATGAGAATTGAATATGGGAAGGTCATGCCCGCTGCGGTCACCGCGATGCTTGCGCTGCAGCATGCCGCTGACGGCCACGACCTTGAGGCTGAGATGGTGGAATTGGTGAAAGTGAGGGCATCGCAGCTGAATGGAATGCGCTTACGGCCTGGACATGCACAGCAAGGACGCCCTGGCGATCGGCGAGCACCAGCAGCGCCTCCATGTACTACCGGCCTGGCGCGAGTCACTGTCCTAGAGTGCGCGGGAGCGGGCCGCTTTTGGCCTACTGTGAGTGCGTCACTCGTCTGCCGGAGCGGGGAGCTCCGGACGACGGCTACGCGGAGCTCGCCCACCACTTCTCGGCAGAGGAGATAGTCGCCCTTACCCTCGAGGTGGTGGCCGTCAAGGGCTGGAACCGCCTCTCGGTTGGGTTGCGGTCCGAGGTCCGGGATTACGTCTCCCAAAGAAACTGGGGACAAACCCCCCCACGCCGGCCAGGTAGACCCAAAAGTTCCAGCGGCCCAGTCGTGGACTCGATACGGTGGCCCGAAGTGCCACCGGAACGAGTTGGTACAGGGCTGCCATGATGGTCATGGTCACCCAGCCCAAGACGGCGAGGTGGGGCAGCGCGAAAACCTGAGGGCCATCGTACCCGGCGACCAAGTCGTCGGCCAGCAGAGGGATGCCCACGGCCAGCAGAAGCCACGCCACCAGTCCGGCCAGGAAGTAGCGGACGGGCACTCCGAAGTCTGGGGCGCGCTCGGGCCTGATCACTCGCGTATTTTACGCTACCCGTATCATCTATAATGGGTGGCTCGATGTTGCCCGTAGCCTTGGCGAGCTCTGAACTGAGGAGTCGCGTCGGTGTGGAGGCAGCTGATGCCAATCGCCGGGACCTGCGGCTTGGACTTCGAAGGCGGCCCCGGGGAACTGCGGAGCTCTGCCCCGACCGGCAGCGGAGCTCAACGAGCGGTTCATGCTCCTCCGCCAGCTGCCCGTGGTCACCCCGGACCTAATCGGGGAGGCAAGCGAGTCATGAGGCGACGGGCACTCTCTTTACGCCAGCGGCGGAGCTGGCGTGGCGTCACGTCCGCGTGGTTGTCACGTGGTGGCGATCGCCGACTCATCTCCGAGCGCCGGAGCCGGAGGTCGCGGGAGCGGTTCGGTGATCCGCGTAGGGCGCTCCCCTGCTCCGGGGTCGCAGGTCGGGTGCGAGGCGTAGCTCTTGCCGCGGACTTACCGCCACAACCTGGCGAGGCAGCGCCAGACCGGGAATCGGAGTTCACCTCCGAGGTTGAACCCGATCGCACGATCCTGTTCGATCTTCTCCGTGCCGGTGACGACGGTTTCCCGGTCGAGCGCATTGAACCGCTGCTGGCCATGGTCGAACGCTGTGAGATGGACTGAGGGGCGCCATCGCGGGCCTATTGGCGGCAGCTGCTGATTCTAGGTGGCGACCGCGGCTCCGGTCGGCGGGCGTAGCGTCTTGAGGCTGTCCCCGGCACGACAACGCCCTCCCTACAAGATGCTCTCCCTGCTCTTTCAATATCCCGATGCGGCGCTACTGGAGCAGCGCGCCGGGCTGGCGGAAGAGATCCGATGTCTACCTCCCAGTCGCACCAGGAGGGCGCTGGAGCGGCTTCTCCCCCACTTGATGTCCAGCGAGCCGCTACAGCTCCATCAGGAGTACGTGAGCACCTTCGATCTCCAGAAGCGGTCCAGCCTTTACCTCACGTACTACACCGAGGGCGACACCAGAAAGCTAGGCATGGCTCTGCTCCGCCGCAAGCGGATCTATTCGGAGGCGGGCCTGCCTCTCCAGGGGCGCGAACTCTCCGACTACCTGCCGGTGATGCTGGAGTTTGCCGAGCAGCCCAAAGGGCCTTACTCCCTCGACCGACCGCCTGCCGCGTGCGACCGGCCCCTGTGAGAAGATCGCGATCTGGGAGGCGGACTGGGGCGCTGGCGCGCGACGGGCAACCGAGCGCGTGACTCGGGGCACTCTCTATCCCATAGCCGCTCCCGTTTCAGCGAGGAGGGGCAATTGTGACCACCGGCGTCGTGACCAGAACCATCCAAACATCGGACGGCCGCGACCTGTGCCTCGAACTGGGAGGCGACGAGCACGGGTTCCCCGTTCTGGTGAACGGGGGCAGTCCTAACTCCCGGCACCTCTACGAGCCGTGGCTGGCCGACGCGGATCGCCGGGGCATCAGGCTGATCAGCTATGACCGGCCCGGCTACGGGGGATCCTCGGTCGCTTCCGGCCGCTCCGTCGCCGACGCCACCCAGGACGTGGTGGCGATAACTGAGGCACTTGGGATTGAGCGGCTGGCGACCTGGGGTTACTCCGGGGGAGGCCCCTACACGCTGGCGTTCGCCGCCCTGCTGCCGAACCTGATCGTCGCAGCTTGCACCCTGGGGTCGGTCGCTCCGTATGGGCCGGAGGATCTCGACTATTTCGCCGGAATGGGCAGTGACAACGTGGAGTCGATCGAGCTCTACCTCAAGGATCCGCGAGCAGCTCGGGAGCGGGGTGCCAAGGACAGAGAGCAGATGCTGCAGGCAACCCCCGAACAGGTCGCCGGGGTCCTGGAGACACTGCTGACTCCGGTCGACGCCGCTGTGCTCACCGGCAGTTTCGCCGCTTTCCTAACCGAGAGCACCCGCGATGGCCTGGCACCTGGGCTGGAGGGCTGGTGGGACGACGGCGTCGCCAGTCTGGAGCCCTGGGGGTTCGATTTGGATGCCATCCGGGTGCCGGTCAAGATCTGGCATGGCCGCCACGATCGCTTCGTCCCGTTCCAACATGGTGAATGG
>JBOHUG010000030.1:0-12772 GCA_050734135.1 Candidatus Dormibacteria bacterium | reverse complement strand
GTAGCGAGAGCCGGAGGGGACGTTACCATCGTGGCGTCGTTGGCGATGGTCCGGGAGGCGAAGGCGGCTGCCGACATCCTCGCTTCCCAAGACGTGGACGTGGAGGTGATTGACGTACGCAGCTTGGCTCCGCTGGACCTCGACACCATTCTCGAGAGCGTGACCAAGACGTCCCGTCTGCTGGTCGTTGAGGAGCAGCCGGTAGCTGGCGGTTGGGGGGGCCATGTGGTTGCCTCTGTGTGCGAGCAGGCCCTGGATGTGCTAGATGTGCCGCCAGGCCGGATGGGAAACGCAGCCGCACCCATGCCATTCAGTTCCCAACTGGAGGCACTAGCGGTGCCGCACGCGGAGTCAATCGGTAACCGCGTTATGGAGTTGCTGGGACGCTGAAGCGCGCGGAGCCCAGACGGCGGATGGATCGGGCCCTCCGGGCGGTGATCCACCGGCCTTGGGTGCACGGCGTGAGCACCCGCACGATGGATGATCTGTGGAGGCGATGGGCGACCTCCAGGTTGACCTGACCCCGATGGCCTGAGCTAGGGTATGAGCGAGCGCCGGCTGCGGCTGCAACCGCTCGCCGACCCTAAGGATGACCCTAGGTGGGAGCTGCCGATTCCCTTCCTCGGGGACCGGGCCGATCGCAACTTGGTCTTCCTGGGGGTAAACCCCAGCTACTTCAAGGGCCAGCGAGACCATCGCCTGGGCGACACCTTCGAAGCCTGGGATGGGTGGGCCAGGCACTACTTCACCGCCGCGCCGAAGCCCTGGGCGACCCTCTACCAGGGCTATCAACAGATTGGAGAGGCCGCTTTTGGCTCTGACTTCAAGGCGGGGCGACGCTATCGTCCTGGAGTGCATCCGCTTCCGCAGTGCCGCGGGTGAGGGGACCACGGGTAGGCGGTCTGACCCCGTCTGGGAGAAGGAGCTGCCCACGACCCACCAGTTGCTCCTCGAGGTTGGCCCCAAAGTGGTGGGTCCTTGAAGCCCTTGGACGCGACCCGAGTCGCGTGACACCCGGCCAAAATCGGCCTCGACCAAACTGACGCTGCACCCGATGTGTGGATGCCCTTGACAGCCACCCGACCCCTCGTTAGACTGCAGTTTGCTGTTATGAACCTGAGTTTCGTACAGTGAAACTTAGAGAGCGGATTTGAGCCACCCTAACCCGACTGGTCGAGTGCCACGCTCCTCCGAGCCGACCTGGTCAGTGGGGATGACGAACTTCGGATTCCTCTATCGAGCCAGTCTGGATGAAGCCTTAGAAGCGATCGCGCGTTCCGGCTATCGCCAGGTCGAACTAGCCCCGGTTCCGCCACATCTACTGGCCACTGAGTGTGATTCGGCTCAGCGCCGCCAATTGCGAAGGCGATTCGAGGACTTGGACTTGGAATGTGTCTCAGTTAACCCCGCGGAGCTCAACCTGGTCAGCGCCAATGCTGAGATCCGCAGTCTAGCTTTGCGTCAGTACCAAGCCTGCATTGAACTTGCTTATGACCTCGGCGCGCACGTGCAGATGATTGTCCCGGGCAGGCAGAACGCTCTTGTTCCCATGCCCATCGACGATGCGGTGAGGCTACTCACCGCCCAGCTCGCTGTGCTCCTCGACGATGCTCACCGAACCGGAGTCGCGCTCGCCATCGAGACCGTGCCGTTCGGCTTCCTCGAAACAACCGAAGCGGTGGCTGGAGTCGTTCGCGAGATCTCCGACCCCTCCCTAGGGATAGCCGTCGACTGCGCCAACACCTTTGCCATCGAGAACATCGCCGATGGCGTACGCCTGGCGGGCAGAGACCTTCTGATGGCCCAATTCAGCGATGCTTGGCGCGCCCGTTGGGCGCATACCTCGATAGGTCGGGCCGAGATCGAATTCGGGCCCTTTTTCGAGGCACTTGCGGAAATCTCATTCACCGGGCCGTGCATCTATGAGTTGGTAGACGGCGATGACCCGGCGCCTAGGATCGGAGCCGACCTAGTCGCGATCAGAGAGCGCGGATGGTCGCGCTAGAAGCGAGTTCGGCCACATGTAGAGTCGCGCAGCAAGGTCGTAAATTCGGATCAGACACAGCCTCTTTTAGGGGGGATCGGAATGGCTGACAAAGGCGAAGGGCGGGGTTACGAACTGGTCGCCAACCAACTGGGCTCAGGTGATGTCGCCGCACTCTGTCTAGGCGGGATGTCGCCGACACTAGGAATCGCCCTCAGTACGCCCTTCATGGCGGCGAGCACAGGGATCGTCGTACCCTTCGCCTACCTAATCGGAACGGTTGGGGTCCTAGCCGCAGCATACGCCGTCTTGGTGCTCAGTCGGCGGTCGGCATCCGCTGGGGTGGCCTTCAACTACCTGGGCGCAATCTTTGGGAAGCGGTTCGGCTTCCTGGCTGGTTGGTTGCACTCCGGCGCGTGGCTAGTTCTCGTCCCCATCGTGGACGCTGTGGCAGCGGTGTCACTCAGCGCCTTCCTCAGCTCCTTTCATGTCACTATTCCTTGGTTCCCACTGTTCTTGCTGTTGCTCGCGATCTCCTTTCTGCTCAGCTATTTCGGGGTCAGGCTCTCGATCCGAACTCAGATGTTCATCGAGCTCGGTTCGATGCTCTTTATCACCGTCGTGATGCTCGTTGTGTTGTTCAAGGGCGGAAGCGGTGGACTCTCCTTAGCTCCCTTCAACCCGGCCAATGGGACGGGTGGCATCGGAGGGATAGGGTTTGGCTTGCTGTTCGCCTTCTCGTCCTTCCAAGGCTGGGAGGCGGGCGCGTCACTGGGCAAGGAGGCGAAGGACCCTCACAAGAGCGTCCCGCGAGGAATACTCGGTGCGATTTTGGTCAGCGCCGTATTCTTTGTCATCGTGTCCTATGGACTGGCATCTGGTTTCGGGGTGGACCACGCCGCTCAATGGGGGAAAGACTCCACTCCGCTAGGCACCATTGCGAGCCGCTATACGAACTCCGGGGTGGGTAGCCTAACCAACTTGCTAGTCGCCATAAGCGCATTCTCCGACGGCTTGGCGGGACTTGCGCTAACCTCTCGCGTCTACCACTCCATGTCCAGCCATGGCTTGGGCCTGAACTGGCTCCGTCGCGTGCACCCTCGGCACAAGACTCCTTACGCTGGAATCATCGTCACGGCTGGCGTCGGGTTTCTGCTCGGGTTCGCCTTCGCGCTGCCGGCCGGGGAGTTGGACTTCACGGGTGTTCTCACCGGCGCCAATACCATCGCCTTCCAATTGGTCTACCTGCTGATGGCGGTAGGCGCACTGTGGCTGTTCCTGCCCCAGGTCCGAAACATTGGAACGGCTTTGCTCCGGGTGGGCGTGCCGGCTGTGGCGATCGTCCTCTTGGGCTATGCGATCTATGGGTCAACGTACCCCCCACCACCGTTCCCGCTTAATCTTGCGGCGCCGGTCTTTGCTGTCTGGGTGGTGATCGGTCTAGTTCTGATGTATGTCATCCGCAATCGGGGCACGGCGCCCACCTTGGACGATGTGGGACCGAGTGCTGGCGAGGCGGAGTACGCGAGTGTTGTGTGAAATTGAGCCAAGCATTCCCGGCGCTATTTAGCGGCGTGGAGGTGGGCAGGCGATCTCTGAGGAACCGGTGTGTAGTCGCGCCGATGGAGCGCAACTACGCGGACCCCGTCGGCCTCGTGACCGACCGGATGCTCGGGCACTTCGATTCCGTTGCCGGAGGGGGCGCTGGGTGGGTCAACGTCGAGGCGGCCTTCATCCATGCCAGCGGGCGAGGGCGTGCCCGTCAGTTGGGGGTGCACGAAGACGGGTGCATTCCTGGTCTGCGCAGCCTGACATCGGTGATCAGACGGCATGGGGCGCTAGCGGGGATTCAACTGCATCATGCCGGCAGAAACACCTCGACCCGAGTCACTGGGATGCCGGTGCGGGCGCCCTCACCGGTGCCGTGTGTTCCGGCCGGAGGCGATATACCGGAGCCGCTAACGCAGGCAGAGATCGCCGAACTGGTGCGTTGCTATCAGCGAGCTGGAATCCGAGCATTGGAAGCGGGCTTCGACGTGGTCGAGTTGCACGCTGGCCACGGCTACCTGCCGATGGCCTTCTTGTCCCCCCTGACTAACCTGAGGACTGATTCGTATGGCAGAAGTCTCGAGAACCGCAGCAGGTTCGCTTTAGAGGTCATCGCTGCTCTTCGCGGGATTGTGCCCAGCGACCGACTGCTCGGGTGCCGCTTGAGCGTGTCTGAGTTTCGTGATGGGGGTCTGGGTACTGCCGAATGCATCGCGTTCGCTCAGGTCGCTGCGGCCGCGGGCTTGGACTACCTCTCTGTCAGCGCGGCCTGCTACGAGTCGCGGCATCTGATGATTCCGCCGATGGACGTCCCAAGCGGCTGGCTTTTACCCGAGGCCCGAAAAGTGCGCGAAGCAACTGGAATTCCGACAATCGGGGTGAGCCGGATGGACACGCCGGCTGGAGCCGATGCCGCGATCACTGCAGGAGACGTTGACCTTGTGGCCTTCGGACGGGCCTTTCTGGCTGACCCGGCTTTCGCTGTCAAGGCGGCCTCCGGACGCCAGCGAGAGATCACGAGATGCATCGCCTGCAACCAGGGATGTACGGGCCGCCTCGGTCAAGGGCTTGAGACGTCTTGTCTGGTGAATCCGTCTACTGGTCGGGAAAGGGAGCGCAGGTGGTTTCCGACGGAAGTTAGCAAGACGGTTCTCGTCGTTGGAGGCGGTCCTGCCGGCATGGAGGCGGTCCGGATCGCTGGCGAGCGTGGCCATCGCGCGCATTTGGTGGAGAAGCTAGGGGAGCTAGGTGGCCAGGTCCGCTTGGCTGGCCAACTGCCGTATCGGGAGGGCTGGGCAAAGATGGTGGACGACCTGAGCGACAAAGTGATGCGGAGCGGAGCTACGGTCCAGCTGAACACGGAGTTCAGTGCCGAGGAGCTTGAGACTCTGGCTCCGGATGTGCTTATCTGCGCTACGGGAGCCAGGACTGAGGTGCCGCAACTCGACAGCGGTGGGCTGGTTGACGCCCTCGACGCCATGGAGGTCCTCGGCGCTGGCCACCAGATGCATGGGCGCGCGCTGGTCGTAGGAGGGACGCGGATAGGTCTTGGCCTGGCTGAGTGGCTGGCCGACCTGGGCGACGAGGTGATCGTGGTGGAGGAGAGCGGCACTCTTGGCCATGACGTTGAGAGAGGCACGCTGCTGGCCCTCACGGAGCGGCTGGCTAAAACCTCAAGGATTACTGTTCACCTCGGCCACGCCCTCCAGGGGATTAAGCAAGGTACCGCTACCCTGGTCCGGCCGGGCGCCTTCGGGAACCTCGATGCCATAACGGTACCCGACGTTGATCGGGTAATCTATGCCGACCGCCGTCGCAGCCAAGGCACTCTGGCTGCGGTCGCGCGAGCCCGCAACTTGGTTGCGGAGATATACGAGATTGGTGATGCCGTAGAACCGCGAACCGCTTGGGAGGCGATAGTGGAAGGAAACGACGTTGGACGTAGGGTGTGACTGCTAGGTCGACAGTGGTGCGCACCCCCGAACTGAACCTGTCCGAATCCGCAAGGCTCTTTGAGCGAGCCCATGCGTCTGAGCCTGGGGGTCTAGGTGGCAATGCACGCGGCTCGCTATGGGGATTCGAGCCGCATCCCATCTTTATGGCCCGCGGCTCCGGTGCCTACCTCGAGGACGTGGACGGCAACCGGTACATTGACTTTTTGGCTGCCTGGGGCCCTCTGATCCTGGGACATCGGCCGCCCAAAGTGATCGAGGCGGTGACGAAGGTGCTCCACGAGATGGGGTCCGATCTCGGGTTCTGTCATCGCCTGGAGTTCGAGGCAGCGGAAATGGTCGTGGATGCAGTCCCGGCATGGGACCAGGTGCGGTTCGCCAGCACCGGCTCGGAAGCCGTGATGTCCGCTCTGCGGATTGCCCGCGCCTACACCGGCCGCAGCAGAGTTCTACGATTCGAGGGCCACTTTCACGGCTGGACCGACCTCATCAACTTCTCATCCAAACCGGACATCGCCAATGCCGGCCCCGATGATGCCCCGCGCCCGGTGCCTGCAAGCGCCGGCATGGTCGAGATTCTCGGACAGACGCTTGTAGTGCGACAGTGGAATGACGCGGAGATTCTCGAACAGACCTTCGCTGAGCACGGCTCCGAGCTCGCGGCGGTCATCTGCGAGCCGATCTTGGCCAACGCGTCGGTGATCCCGCCCGAACCGGGCTATCTGGAGCTGATGCGAGAGCTGACCATCAAGCACGGGGTGGTGCTGATCTTCGACGAGGTCAAGACCGGCTTCCGGGTGGCTCGCGGCGGAGCCCAGGAACTCCTCGGTGTGACGCCAGACCTCAGCACTGCCGCAAAGGCACTCGGTGGCGGATTTCCAATCGCAGCGGTCGGGGGACGACGAGAACTCTTCGAGCCGGTGGCCAAGGGGCTGGTGGGCCAAGGGAGTACTTATCAGGCCAACCCAATGGTGCTGGCAGCCGCCATTGCCACACTTCACGAGCTCAATGCTCCTGGGTTCTTCGACGAGGTATCGGCGCTCGGCGAGCGACTGGTCAGCGGGCTCAGTGGGTTGGCGGAGGGGGCAGGTGTGACCGCCTACGCTCGCGGGGTGGGCCCCATTTTCCAAATCGTCTTTGCGGACCACTACGTTGCCAACTACCGCGACCTCATGCGCAGCTCGAACCAGGATGCTTATCGCAGCTTCTGGCGCTCTTTGGTGAACAGCGGAGTGATGTTCAATCCCCATATCACCGAATGTTGGTTCGTCTCCGCTGCCCACACCCAGGACGAAGTCACGGCCACGCTGGCAGTCGCCCAGGAGGCCTTCGAACGACTGGCCCAAAGCAATGAAGGCGGGAGCTCGGAATGAGATTGCGCGGCGCGGAGGCTGTGGTTAGAACTCTTGAGGAGTTGGGGATAGAGGTGGCCTTTGGAATGTGCGGCCATGGCAACCTCGCGCTCCTCGATGCTCTCATCGACAGTCCGATTCGCTTTATCAGTGTGCATCACGAACAAGTGGCGGTCCATGCTGCCGATGCCTACTTTCGGCTCACCGGAAGACCGGCTGTGGTGGTGACAACGCTCGGTCCGGGGATGCTCAATACGGCGACCGGCCTGGGAGATGCCGCCCTCGATGGATCGGCTGTCATCGTCATCTCTGGGGACGTTCCCAGTCGCTTCACAGGACTTGGTTCCTATCAGGAACTGGAGATGCATGCCAGCGCCTCGCAGATCGAGGTGACTCGCCCTCTCACAAAGCGTTCCTACCGTGTTGGCGACCCCGCTGCCCTTGCCTACACCGTGCGCCAGGCTTGGCGCGAGTCGACCAGCGGGTGCCCGGGCCCGGTTCACGTGCACATTCCTCTGGACCTGCTCAGCACCGAGGTCGAGCACCAGGTGCTGCTACAGTCCATCCCTCAGCGGCCAGCTCTGGCGGACTCGACTGCCGAGGCGATCATCGACCAGGTGGCGGAGGCGAAGCGGCCCGTCCTCTACGCTGGCGGTGGTGTGTTGTCCGCGGCCGCGTGGGAAGAACTCCGCGAGCTCGCCGAGGTTCTCCAGGTGCCGGTGGCAACCTCGATGATCGCCCAGGGAGCCATGCCGGAGCGCCATCCCCTGGCGCTTGGCTTTACGGGAGCGGTAGGTGTTCGCCCGGCCAATGCAGCGGTCAAAGAAGCCGATTTGGTAGTGGCGGTGGGCACGCGCTTTCCGGAGATGGATTCCAGCTCCTGGCGCTCCTCCAAGTTTCTGGATCCTGCGCGTTGTCGCCTCGTCCACATCGACATCGACTCCAGGCCGCTCTACCGGACCTACAATCCCGTAGTTTCGGCAGTGGCCGATGCGAGGGAAGCACTCGGGATGCTCTTGCAGGCGGCCAAGCGGCGTGGCACGACCTCCCGTGAGGCCTACCTTCGAGAGATCGAAACGACCCGGCAAGCGTGGCAGGACGAGCTACAGGTTCTGGAGGCGGACGAAAGCTTCCCAATTCAGCCACCTCGGCTCATCCGAGCGCTACGAGAGATCCTGCCTGATAACAGCGTCCTCGTCGCCGGCGTCGGTGTACGGCACATGGTGGGGCAGCACTACCCCGTCCTCCAGCCGCGCACCATGCTCGTCGCAAGCGGATTCTCCACGATGGGCTGGGAGTCTGGCGCGACCCTAGGTGCTGCCGTTGCGGTGCCCGGAACTCGGGTTGTTGGACTGATCGGAGACGGAGCGCTCAACTCCACCGTGACCGCGCTGCCGACGGCGGTGGCTGAGGGCATCAACGCGCTATGGGTCATTTTGGACAACGGCGGCTATCAGTCGATCGCCGTCTATCAGGACCGACAATACGGCCGCCGGATCGGCACAGACTTTGTCCAGGCGCTGGACGGAGAGCCATACCGGATCGACTACGTGGCCTTGGCTCGTGCTTACGGCGCGGCTGGAGAGCGGGTCACCGCCAGCGACCGCGTGGACGACGGGCTGCGGCGTGGCTTCTCCCACCCCGGGAACTACCTGATTGAGGTGCCGACGGCGGGCCACAGTCCTGCGCTGGCCAGCGGTCAGTGGGACGTGAATACGATCGCTGCGGGCGAGCCGGATTTGTTGCCGGCAACACTGGGCTAACGCTTGGCTCAGTCTTTGGTTGGAGAGGGTACAGCCCCGGCGACCGAGTGGGAACTGCTGCAAGCGTACGGCATTCCCTGCCCGAGATTCGCTGTCTGTGAAGACATCTCTGAGGCTCTGAGCTTTCTCCAGTCATCAAGCTCTGGGCGCATCTACCTCAAGGGTATAACTCAGGGACATAAGACGGCGCTCGGTCTGGTGGCTCGATCGATCGCCTCGGAGGCCGAGCTCCGGGCTGCATGGCTGAGGTTGTCGAGAACCGCGAGCCAGGTTGAGATCGGCACCCGTCTTTTCGCCCAAGAAGAGGTGCCTGGGGGCTTGGAGATAATAGTAGGCGGCCGACGCGACCCAGTTTTCGGACCCGTCGTGCTCCTCGGCTTTGGTGGGCTCCGCGCGGAGCGAGTCGCTCAGAGCCGCACCAAGCTCGCACCCCTGGAGCCGAGCGGGGCGGCCGAACTGGTCGAGGCCGTACTCGGCCGCCCCGACCCACGCCTTGCGGAAATCGTGCTGGCCACCGCGCGCCTCGTGGTAGAACACTACGAACTGGCTGAGTTGGACATCAACCCCGTAATCCTCGGTCCCGATGGCCCCCTGGCAGTGGATGTGAGGGTGATTGGGATGGAGCCAGGAGAGGTAGGGCACGTGCAGCCGCCGTCGCCTGTGGCCGATCCCGTTTCAACCATGAACGCAATCGTGCACCTGCTCGAGCCGAGGTCGGTGGCGGTGGTCGGTGCTAGCCGGGACGAGACCAAGCCCGGTGGACGGGTGCTCCGCGCCATCGTCGAGCGAGGGGATCATCTCGCCGTCTACCCAGTGAACCGCCATGAGCGCTCATTAGCGGGAGTCGACTGCAGTGCCAGCATTGACCAACTCCCGGAGGGCATCGATACAGCGGTAGTGGCTACCGCGGCCGCAGGCGTGGAGGACGTGTTGGCCAAGTGTGCGGACCGAGGGGTGACCACCGCTGTGGTTTTCGCCAGTGGTTTCCGCGAGGTGGGCGGCCTTCAAGCTGAGCTGCGGATGCGGCGACTGGCGCGCGAGCGCGGAATTCGGATATGCGGCGTTAACTCGATCGGAGTCATCGGGAGCGTGCCTCTGACATTCAGTCATTGCATCGACTATCCCGACCCGCTTTTCGGCACTGTCTCCTATCTCACCCAAAGTGGCGCGCTGGGTGGCAGCCTGCTGGTGCGCTCCTGGAGCCAGGGGCTCGGTACCGCGCGATTCGTCTGCGTCGGGAACCAGACAGACTTGACAATGTCGGACTTCCTGCGCTTTCTGGCCCAGGATTCCTTGACCAGAACCGTCGGGGTCTTTCTGGAGGGGGTCGAGGACGGCCGGGAGTTTAGGGAGGCGGCGCGGGCAGTTACCGCAGCTGGGAAGGGGCTCGCCGTCCTGAAGGCGGGGACGACCCCGGCTGGTTCCGCAGCCGCTGCCTCACACACGGGCAGCCTGGCCGGCGCGGATCAGATCTACGCGGGGGTTCTCGACGAAATCGGTGCTGTGCGGGCCCGGGATCTACCCGAGCTGGTAGGCATATGTCAGGCCCTGAACTGGCAGCCGCGCGCGGCGGGGAGGCGACTCGGTTTGGTTGCCACCTCCGGCGGCGCCTGCACCTTGCTCGCCGACGACGCTCTCGATGTCGGCCTGAAACTTCCCAAATGGGGAGATGCAAGCCAGTCCGCCATACGAGCTGTCCTGCCTCCGTACGCCGCTTTGGGCAACCCCTTGGACACGACCGGAAACATCCTCCGGGACCCGGGGCTCCTCGGCCGTGTGCTTACTGCGGCGGTGGCGGCTCCGGAGTTCGACGTTCTTCTGGTCGGCATCTCCACTCTCCTGGGTGGCAACTCCAAGCGGGTTGCTGACGACATCATAACTTCCGTCGCGGCGAGCGATAAGCCGGTGGTGGTGGGATGGAGCCTGCCAGAGGCCGCGTGTCCGGAGGCCTTCCTTCGTCTACGACGAGCGCGTGTCCCTACCTTCGACTCCTATGCCACAGCCGTGCGCGCGGCAGCTGCTTTGGCGTGCGGCGTCCCTCACCCTTCTGCAGCTACTCGTGTCAGCGGCGCCGGTCTCCGGCCAGAGCGGAGATCGCGTTAGCACAGTTCAGAACCAACGGTGGGAAGCGCTGAGTCAGTTCTTCGACCGAAACTCTCGCCGCCGACACGGCCACGTTGACTGCTGCGATCACCTGGGAACTGGCGTCTCGGACTGGAGCAGCCACACTGCGCAATCCGGCAGCCAGCTCTTCATCCTGTACGGACCAGCCCTGCTGTCTGATGCGTTGAAGCTCAATCGACAGCTCGTCCTCGGCAACGATCGTGTGTGGACCCAGCCGCTCCATCGGATGCTGGAGCAGCGCTTGGGCTAGCCTCTCACGGTCGAGATGAGCTAGCAAAAGCTTGCCCATCGACGTGCAGTATGCCGGTAACGTCGAGCCGACCTGAATGTTCGCCGTGACCAGCTCCGCTCGCTTTAGCCGGGCGATGTAAAGAACCGACCCGCCGACCAAAACGCCCATATTGACCGTCTCGCGGGTCTTGGCGGCAAGTCGTTCTAACTCAGGTAGGGCAAGGTCGTGGAGACTGGAGGCTGCGAGGGCAGCATGACCTAGCTGCAGAACGGCCAGGCCGGGGCGGTACTTTCGAGTGCTGAGGGATCGCTCTAAGAAGCCCAGGCTATGGAGCGTATCGACTAGCCGCAGCGCCGTTGACTTGCCGAGCTCGGTGCGAGTGGACAGCTCTGCCAGTGAGAGCCAGGGGGTGCTCTCGTCGAACTGTCCCAAGATAGCTAGCCCCCGGGCTAAAGCCTCTGTGTGATACCGGGAGCGTCCGGTGGCAACCGGTGGGTGGGTATCCGGCGTCGTTTGGTCGCGAGTACGTGGTTCCACTTGTGCAAGAGTTGTCTCACTCGCCACTATCCCATGTTCGACAGTGGGATGGTTGAGGTCAGGGTCGGAGCCGAGATCGGGTTGAGATCATGGATGGAGGGGTGAGGCCATGCCGGCGCAGGTGGTGTACGAAGAGAGGGGCGCCCTGACAGGCTTGGGTTGTCGAGTCCACGCCTGGAGGCCCCCGTTGCACTGTGAGGAAGTTGGGTTGAGTTTGCGAGTCCTGCGCTCCCATGGCTGGAGCCTGGCGGCCCTGGCCCGGGACTTCCACCTGAATTGGCGGACGGTGAAGCGGGAGGTGGAGGCCGAGGAGCCACTGCGGTACTCGGAACGGACCAACCCGACGGCTCCTGACCGAGGCCCAGCTGGCGCATGTGGAGCGGCGGCTGGTGGTGTGCCCAGGGATCCGGGGAGCGGTGCTGCATCTGGAGCTGAGGGTGGACTACGGCTACCAGGGCAGCTACCCTGCCTTCGCCCGTCACGTGCGCCAGCTGCGGCCGGCGCGGGCGGACCCGGAGATCCGCTTCGAGACCGATCCTGGCAAGCAGGTGCAGGCGGACTGGGCCCACCTGGGGCTGTGGCGGCGGGGCGAGCGGACGGTGGAACTGTACGCCATGGTGGCGATCCTGGGTTACAGCCGGCGGCCGGCGATCCGTTGGTGCGGACCACGAGCATGCCGAATTCCTCCGTCAGCGTCGAGCGGTCTCCACGCGGCCAAGGCTCGGCGATGAGGGCCGCCCAACGGTCACTTCACCCCGCCCAGCTGCTGCGGGCTGATCTCGGCCCCACTTCACCGAGGGCCGTGTACTGAATCACGGTAGCAAAATTACAAGGCCCTTGGAAAAGGCCCCTAGGCGGCCTCCCTCGGGAGCCGGGGCGAAGTCGCCGGGCCCCACCAAATGAACCTTGCAGGAACCCCACCAGGGTTGTTGTATGGCGAGTTGCAAGGTTGCCTGAAAGAGGCGATTTGCAGGTCTGACTGGGCCGAAAGCGACGTGAGCAGCACCGGCTGTGTGGCGCCGTGACCCCCTGATAGGGGTCAAGCCGGGGTCAGGACAGCTGGCCGTGGGTCCCGGAGCGCGCTGAACCGGCCCTCGGGGGCAGTTGAGTTCAGGCGGCTGGGGGAGCCAGCTCCGGTGGAGGATCGGCACCAGTCCGAGCGCGAGCGGCGGCGCGCCGGCCGGCTCGGTACAGAAGCACGCGAGTCTTCATGTTTCCGCCCTTGCTCTTGACGGGCAGGCCCAGCTTGGAGCTAGCCTCGCTCAAGCCCCCACGGTGGA
>JBOHUG010000029.1:0-6858 GCA_050734135.1 Candidatus Dormibacteria bacterium | reverse complement strand
CGCCCCCTGGCGGGCCACCTGGACGGAGATCCGCACCACCCTGACCGTGGTGCGCTCCAACCAGGTGCTGCCCTTCGCCTTCGGGATGCTCACCTTGGCGCTGGTGATCGTCTTCACCATCTTTGCCCTCTCGGCCGGGTACATGCAGCACGTGCTGCTGAGCAAGCCGCAGAACAGCTACATCCTGCTCATCCCCGCCACCGTCGGCATGGTGGTGGCCGGCACCCTGATCAGCCGCCGCCAACTCCCCGGTGGGCAGGCGGTTGGTCGGGTGGTACAAGGGCTGACCGTCGCTGGCGCGGCCATGCTGGTGCTGGGGGTGCTGCCGCCGATCCTGGACCGGTTGCACGTCGACCCCGCCCTGGTGCCTCTGGCCATCGTCCTGGCGCTCATCTTCGGGCTCGGACTGGGCGGGGTCCTGATCCCCTGCCTCGTGATGATCCAAGAGGAGACCGAGGAGACCACCCGGGGGAAGATCTTCGGCGGCGCCTTCCTGGCCATCAACCTGGCGATCGCCCTGCCGCTGCTGGTCGCGGGCGCCATCGCCGACGTGGTCGGGGCCAGCGACGTGGTGGGGGCGATGGGAGTGTGCCTGCTGCTGACCGCCTTGGCCTCCCGGCTGCGGCGCTGGGGCGTTTCCCCAACGGGACCGTCCGCGCCGGTGACGAGCCCGTAGCGACTTGGCAAACTCCCCCGCAACAGGGGGGCGGCCGGCGGCTTGGCGTTGTAAATGGAGCCATGCGTGCCGTCGTCACCTGCGAGAGCTGTGGGTTTCGCCAGGAGGTGGCCCGGGCCATCCCGGAGCCCACCACCTTCCACATCGTCTGCCACCGTTGTGAGCAGAGCCTGCTGGTGACGGTGACCCAGGCGGACATTCACACCGCCGAGGCGACGCTAGGGGCGGGCAGCGCCCGGCGCTGAACCCCCGGGGGCGGGGCTACATTCATGCCCGTTAGGAGTGCGGGCGTGCCCCCGCAGCCGTTGGCCTCGAGGGCCGCGGGGAAGCCGTCATCCCGGGCGCGGTCCCGCGCAGCGGCGCAGCACCGACGACGCCGCGGTCCGGGCCATTGCAACTCGAGGCGTCAACCTCCTCACCTTGCGGTGCCGCGGGACGCTGCCAGATCGTGATGGCGATCGCCTTTCAGGGCTGACCGCCCAGACGCTGCCTCGGCGATGGGCTGGCGGCTGGCTAGACGGCCCATCGGGAGAGCCCTACCGGGACCTCCTCGCGGTTGCTCCCCAGCTCAGCTAGGCCCGCACCTTCGAGCTCGAAGTCCAGGCGCAGCTGCCGCGCCAGGGGGAGGAGCTGGCCGGCCCGGGCCCGCGCCCGCAGCCGGGCGCGCCGGTCCGGATCCTGGCTGGAGCACTGGACGCTGCAGTACCGGGCGGTCTGCTTCTTGACCGGGGTGCCGCAACCGGCCCGCGCGCAGAGCTTGGCGGGGCTGGGCTGGGACGAGTGCGGCACGGACGGATATTAGAGACCCGTTAAGGGTGACTGTCAATGGTCTAGACGGCCATAAATCTTGCCGATTCCATGGCGAATCTTGACGCTGGGGTTTGTACCCAGTTTCCCCATCCCCGGCTGTGGAGAAGCTGTCGGAATC
This sequence comes from Candidatus Dormibacteria bacterium, assembly GCA_050734135.1. Taxonomy (GTDB): domain Bacteria; phylum Chloroflexota; class Dormibacteria; order Aeolococcales; family Bog-877; genus Bog-877. Next base: position 5,254 of record JBOHUG010000029.1, on the reverse strand, counting down.
CCCCGCCCCAGGCTGTCCGAGGCGAGCCCGTTCTGACCCTGAGGCACCATCGAGGTACGGGGGGACCAGCGGCTCAGCTGCGGGGTAGAGGACCGACCATCGCGGGCTTCTATCCCCACCTGTTCCTGGAGGAGCTGGCGATCCTGGGCCTGGTCCGCCTGGTGATCGGGGCGCAGGGTGGCCCCAAGCTGATCAAGTCGCGGGTGCCCAGGCAGCGGGTCTCGATCATCCCCCACCTCCTGCAGCACCCGCCAGGTCGACTTGGTGACGGCCACCTGGATAGCGCCACAGGTGATCCGCCCGCGACGCTGGTCAGTGACCGCAGCCACCCGCTCCCCGGGTCGGGAGCTCGCAGGTCAAGGGGAGCGGCGAGGGAGCGCGGCAGGGGGCATGGCGACCCGGAGGTTGAAGTGCCAGGCGGATGATGGGCCTGGGGCCTATCCAGATCCACTAGTACTATGGGAGGGGCTTGCCTGCGGGCACAGCCAGGACCCCTGGGGGACGACATGCCAGGAATGGGAAGCTACGGGACCGAAACCCTTGGTGGTTTCTACCCCTACCTCTTCATCGATCTGCTGATCCTCTTGGCCCTGGTCTGGGTCGTCTGGGGCGTCCTGCTCTGGTTTCGAGTCCGGGATGAACGGATGGGCGGTGGCCTAGCCGCAGGTGTGGCTCCGCCTTCGGGCGCCTTACCTCGGGTCCCAGCACGGGTGTTCCTCCGCCGCGCGATCGGGATCATCTGGATCGTCGATGGGCTGCTCCAAGCACAGCCGGCGATGCCCGGGAGCTTTGCCCGCAACGTCGTCCAGCCACTGGCCTTGGGCGAGCCCCACTTTCTCGGCAACTTACTGAATTGGGAAGTGTACTTCTGGCAGGCTCATCCTCTCGACCTTGCGGTGGCCACAGTCTTGGTGCAGGTCGGGCTCGGAGTGAGCATCCTCGCGGGCGGGGAGTCGAAGTTCGGTCGGGCCGCACTCTGGGCCTCGATCGGCTGGGGCCTGTTCGTGTGGGTTGGTGGTGAGGCAATGGGCGCTCTCTTGATCCCCGGGACAACCGAACTGATGGGCGCCCCTGGAGCGGTCCTCGTCTACGCTGCCGCCGCCGCTCTGCTGCTTGCGCCGCGGCGGATCTGGGAGAGCGGTCAGGTCTACCGGGGCGTGCGCATCGGAGTCGGTGGGGTCTTCCTGTTCGGGGCAGTCCTGCAGGCGATCCCCTGGGAGGGCTTCTGGACCGGCTCGGGTCTGAGCGCAATGTTCCTGGCGATGGCACACGTGCCCCAGCCCGCCATCCTCTCCAGCCCGGTGCTGGGGATGGCCCATCTCGCCCAGGCGCAGCCGGTGCTGCTCAACTCCATCTTCATCGTGGCCATGGCCGCGTTAGGAGCGGGGCTGGTGTCCGGGCGGGCGCCTGAGCGCTGGACGATGGCCGCTTTGGTTTGGCTCGGGATCATCTGGTGGATCGGCCAGGACTTCGGGGCGCTCGGGAGCAAGACCGCCACCGACCCCAACCTCTCGCCGCTCCTGGCCGTGATGCTGATCTGCGCCTGGGTAGGGACCCGCTCCCGGTCGGCCCCGCAGCCAGCAACGCTTGGGCGCCAGGTTCCCTTGACCGGGCTCCGCCTTGCGGCCGCCGTGGGGGGCATGATGGCCCTGGGGGTCGCAGCGGTGCCGGTGCTGCTCGGACTCCCGGTAGCCGCGGCGCAGTCGGCCACCATCGAAGCGCTCAACACCGGCGGCGCCCTATCACCGGTGAGCAACCAGAATCTCCCCGACGTCACCCTGGTGAACCAAGAAGGGAAGACGGTGGACCTGCGCCAGTGGTCGAGCAAGGCGGTGGTGTTCACCTTCCTCGACCCACTTTGCTACTACCAGTGCCCGGTCATCGCGGAGCAGATCGCCGCCGCCGACCGGGCTCTGGGCCCGCTCGCCAAGCGGGTCGAGTTCGTGGCGGTGGTGGCGAATCCGATCTACCACAGCGTGGCGGTCGTACGCTCCTTCGACTCCACCACCCTGGTGAACCGCCTATCCAACTGGGAGTATCTGACCGGCTCGCTGCCGCAGTTGGAACGTGTCTGGTCCGACTTCTCCTTGCCGATTGAGATCCCACGCTTGGACATGGTGGACCACCCAACCATCCTGTACTTCGTCAAACCCGGGGGCGAGGAGGTGAGCCTCACCGAGGACTCGGCGCTCAGTCAGGCGAGCGTCATAACTTCCTACGCATCGCTGATAGACGATCAGCTGAAGTCGATCATCAGCAGTCAGTGACTCAGGCGGCTCGCCAGCCATGGTGGCGAAACTGGCGCGTCTGGGTGATTCCTGGCCTAGCTGCGGTCGCGCTCCTGATCTTCCTGGTCAACCTCCTTCCGGTGGCACCGGTGGCTCCTACATCCGAGTCGCTCCCCGACACGGCAGTCGGCAAGCTGGTCGAGAGGATCGAGCTGATCAACTTCCCGACCGCAGAGGTGGGCTGGGCTCTGGTGGCGGCTCGGCCCTACTGGAAGGTGATCCGCACCACCGACGGAGGGGTGCACTGGCGAGATGTCAACCCGGCCGGTGATGCCAGCAACGGTGGGGTGGTCTTGACGGTCATGGGTGCCGAGGCGGCCGCCGTGGTGATCCTGCCCTATGAGTACATCCGAGACTCCGGCTTCGCCGTGACCACTGACGGTGGGGCTAATTGGAGCGCCGGGATCCTGCCCAACGGGGCGTCCACGGGGCCAGATCCGATCTTTGCGCTCAGCAACCGGGAGATCTTCGCGGTGCTCGGCAACGGCGACGTCGTCGCCACCTCCAACGGTGGCTCCGCCTGGTCGGCGGTCAAGCTGCCGGCCCTGGCCACCGGGAGCTGCCTACCGACCTCGGTCTGGTTCACCAGCCCTTCCAGCGGTTGGGTAAGCGGGCCCTGCACCGGGGTCGCAGCTGTCTGGCACACCGCTAACGGTGGGGCTAGCTGGCAGCCAGAGCTGCTCTCGAGCAGCTATCGCCCGTCGACCGCGGTGACCGTGGCGCCTCCGCAGCAGGAAGGCGGGTCCGACCGCGTGCTGGATATCGTGGTTGCTAAGACCGGGGCCAGCGAATCGCTCCGAGTCTTTGAGCACGCCTCAGGGGAGTGGCGGGCGGCGCCGGCAGTCACGTTGCCTGCGGGGCGGGTGCTGGCATCCTTCGCCAATGAGTCAGATGGTTGGGTCTTAGTCGCGCCCAGCGCCCGGGGCGCGACGGCACTGGCCTACTACACCTCCAGCGCTGGCTATGACTGGTCGTTCCGGGCCACCCCCATACCCGCCTCCCAGGTGACTGGAATCGACCTGGTCTCGCCGCAGAGTGTCGTGGCCCTGGTCCAGGCCGGCCGCTATCGACTGGTCTGGAAGACCGCTGACGGCGGGGTCAAGTGGGGCAGCACCGAGATGGCGATCGTAAACGGACCCGCGCCGAAGGTGAACGGCATCATCGGCTGACCTGGGCGGCGCTTTTCACCAGCGACCCCGGCTAAGGCTCGGGTACTGGCCGGCCAGGGAGCGGTGCTGGGTTCCTCAGACGCGCCCGGGTCCGAGCGCGGTGCGATCACCGACCGACCAGTTGTGCCCGAAAGGGTCGCGAAAGGCCCCCTGGCGGTGGATCCCCCCGGGGACCTGGTGATCTTCCACGGGAGCTCCCGGGGTGGCGCCGTGGGCAAGCGCTCGAGCCACCAGTTGGTCCGGCTCCGCCGTGCACAGCTCGACTCGGGTGCTGGTGGCTCGGGCGCGTTCGGGGCTGAACTCACTGGCGCTGTCCGGGTTGACCTCATGGACGAAGAAGGGTGCGCCTTGGACCTCGAGGCCCGCCACCGCACCCAGGTTCCAGAGTTCGCGGGCTCCGAGCGCCTCCCGGTACCAGGCCACCGCCTGCTCGGCGTCGCTGACGATCAGCATCAGTGAGACGGCGGTCCCGGGCGGTGAGGGGTGCTCGTCGATCGCGATCCTCCCTCCAGCGCAGCTGGGCTGGCCTCTGCTCGACGCGGTCTCAACCCGACCGCCGCCGCCGGTCACCGACCTCCCGCCGCAGGCCGGAGCGTGGTGGGCGCACCAGGAGTCGAACCTGGGACCTCTACCGTGTCAAGGTAGCGCTCTAACCACCTGAGCTATGCGCCCGGCCCGACCCGGGTGGATGATTATAGGTGTGGGCTGGCGCCTCCCAAGACGCGCCGCGTGCGCTTCGGTCGGCGCTTGGACGGGAGAACGAGCTGCCCGCGCCGCCTGGGGCCGAGACCCGGCCGGGAGGTCGGCCCGGCCGTCCCTACAATCGGGCGGCCACCATGTCCGACCTTGCTCCCGATCTGGGCACCCTGCGCCACAGCGCCGCGCACTTGATGGCGGCGGCGGTATGCGAGCTCTGGCCGCGGGCTGAGTACGGCATCGGACCGGCCATTGACGACGGCTTCTACTACGACTTCCTGCTGCCCGGGGGCGCCCGCTTCAGCGACGACGACCTCCCCCGGATCGAGGAGCGGATGCGCGAGATCGCCTCGCGGCGGCCGGCCTACGAGCGTTCCGAGTTGAGCCGCGACGAGGCCCTGGCTGAGTTCCACCGGCTGGGCCAGCGCTTCAAGGTGGAGCTGATCGAACGCATCCCCGAGGACGAGGTGATCAGCTGCTATCGCACCGGCGACTTCTTCGACCTCTGCCGCGGGCCTCACGTCGCGGATGCCTCCCAGATCCCGGCCTTCAAGCTGCTTCACCCGGCGGGCGCCTACTGGCACGGCGACGAGCGCGAGCCGATGCTGCAGCGCCTCTACGGCACCGCCTGGGCCTCCAGGGCGGAGCTCGACGACTACCTGGAGCGCCTGGAGCAGGCGCGGCTGCGGGACCACCGCAAGCTGGGGCGGGAGCTGGATCTCTTCTCGATCTCGGAACGGCTCGGGGGCGGCCTCATCCTCTGGCACCCCAAGGGCGCCACCGTGCGCCTGGCAATCGAGGACTACTGGCGCCTGGAGCACCGCCGCTCCGGCTACCAGCTCGTCTTCAGCCCCCACCTGGCCCGCGAGCAGCTTTGGGAGACCAGTGGCCACCTGGGCTACTTCGCCGACGAGATGTTCGGGCCGATGGCGGTGGCGGGCGACAGCTACCGGATCAAGCCGATGAGCTGTCCCTTCCACATCGAGATCTTCGCCTCGCGAGCGCGCAGCTACCGGGAGCTGCCCCTGCGCATGGCGGAGCTGGCGGCGGTCTACCGCTACCAGCGCAGTGGCACGCTGCAGGGGCTGCTGCGGGTGCGTG
>JBOHUG010000028.1:0-2141 GCA_050734135.1 Candidatus Dormibacteria bacterium | reverse complement strand
ACAAGAACCGCTACCGCCGCGAGCACCACCTCACCCGCTACGACCAGGACACCATCGACCGCCTCAACCTCGACGCCGCATGACCGAAACATCCTGAATAAGCACCGTTCAGAAAGATGCACCCGCTGGGGTTGGTGACGTTGTGGCATTCGTCGATAACGACGGCATCCCAGCGATGGTCGCTCAGGAACCCGCGGAACTTATACGGGTTCTTCAGCGTGTCGATCGAGACGATGACCCGCTTGTAATAGGTGAAGGGGCTCCTGGTGGCCGGGAGTTCCTGGCGGATCTGCTGGATTCCGTCCGTGTCGAGCCGCACCAGCGGGATCGAGAACCTCGTCCACATCTCCCGCTGGAACTGCTCCAGGACGGCCCGTGGAGTGACCACGCAGATGCGTTCGGCACGGCCGCGGCGGATGAGCTCAGAAAGGATGATCCCGATCTCCAGTGTCTTGCCGAGCCCCACGGCGTCGGCGATCAGAATGCGCGGGCGCAGGTTCTGCAACGCCAGCGCGGCCGGACGATACTGGTAGGTAAGCGGGTCCAGGAGCCCGCGATGGCCTACGGTCAGCCCGTCGTCGCTAGCCTCCAGCGGAGTGCGACGTAGCAGCGCTTCCAGCCACAGCCGGGAACGCCGGAAGCCAGGTGAATTGTCAGGGACCAGCCTCGTGTTCGCCGGATCGACCGGTTCGATGGCTTCCAGGTTCTGGAAGAAGACGGCGTCGGTGTCACGGACCAGGTCGGAAATGCCAGTGACCTCTACGCGCAAGCCGTCGCTCTCGGTCTCGCGGACGCTGCGGACCAGCCACTCCTCGTCCCTGACCACCACCCGCGTGCCCGGCGCTATCGCCAGCCCCATCTCGCCTCCCTCCCTGGGAGCATTAAGCATAGAGCGGAGACAGTCCGCAAGGGACCGAGAGGCGCAGTTTATAGGAGGGCACCGCTTGCGGACAGACAGCAGTAGCCTGCCGGTGTAATGTTGGTGGTGTTGGCACAGTTACAAAAGCGTCGGCAGAAGCCAAAATCCGGTCGGTGAGCGCCGAGGTCAAGCCCGAATCTGGCGATGAAAAGGCGCAATGCGCGTGAGGACGTAGGCAACAACCGCGATCTCGGTGGCATGGCTGGGAAACCTGGCGCAGTAGCGGGATCCATGGTTGCCGGTGTCCCCAATTACCGACGCGCGGGTGCCGACCTTGGCACCCATTTCGGTCAGCACCGCTTTGGCGTCGCAGCCGGCACCCAGCGACAACTCCGCCAATTCCACCTTCCGAAGGGTAGGGTGGTCACGCTCACCCATCTGAGCCTGCATCAGCTCGACGAAACATTCGCCAGCCCCGATACGGGTGAGGCCGAGCCGGCGCGCGCTCCGGAAACGATCGAATCGCTGTGGAGCTGTCCCGCGATTATGGAGCACGATCTCCCGGTCGCCATTGCTCCATCGGTTGTGTGCGATGATCATCTCCCACGCGGCGGAGCGAACGCTGAAGAGCTCTGCCCTTCCCCGAAGGTCGGCAGTCTTGGTCGCCGACTGGCCTGTCACAGCAACGGTTCGCCCAGTCGACGCGACATGCAGGTCGCCGAGAGTCATCTCGTTCATAGCGACCCTAATGTAGCAACTCCACATTTGGTCACCCACTGGTTCGGGCACCGACACCGCAGCCGATCTTCGCGGCACCTGTCGATAAACGGTCGCCCGGTCAGAACCAGTTCACTCGCCATGCCCCATCTCCGAGGCATCCGGTTCACAGGGGCCCAAGTCCACCAGTTATCGTCGCGTATAGCCACTCGTCTATCAACTTAGCTACTGACGACGCGGGACGACCGAGATAGGGCCCTATCTCGGTTGGCCGCAGGCCCAACTCTTGTCCTTCCACCTCAAGGCTGACCGCCCAGGTGCGGCAGATAATGAGATGTCTAAGGAACGCCGTCTGATCGCGGCCGCCACCAGTGCGGAGGGAGATCGCCTTATCCCAAGCCGTGATGGCGCAGGGACGAACAAAGTAGAGTAGTTTCGCAGCGGCGGTAGGGCCTACTCCACTGGCGTTCGGTTAGAGCCGGTGGTCTTCTGGCCTGCGGGTTCTGCGTCTGATCTCGGCGGCAGGGTTCCGGGCTGCTGTTACGGATCGTTACTAGCATCTCGC
>JBOHUG010000027.1:0-1802 GCA_050734135.1 Candidatus Dormibacteria bacterium | reverse complement strand
TGGTGCCGCTGGTCACCGAAACTGGCCCCGCGGTGGCGGCTGCGCTTCGCGAGGTGGGCGCAGACACGGTGCTGGTGGTGCCACTCTGTCCCGCCTGCCACCAGGCGATGGGGATCCTGGCCCGGGTTCTGGAGGCGCGCGGATTGGTCACGGTGAGCGTCACCGGTGCGCGGGACATCACCGAGTTGGTTCGCCCACCACGGGCAGCGTTCCTCGACTATCCGCTGGGAAACTCGGTGGGTCGGCCGGGCGAGAACGCGGAGCAGCGTGAGATCTGCCTCTCCGTCCTAACGCTGGCCGACCGCGACGACCCACCGGGGTTAATCGTCGACCTGGCGTTCGCCTGGCCGGATCCATCCTGGGCCGAGTCCCTGGCCAACCTCTACAGGCGGGACCGCCGGACGGTCGCTCGCCAACGGCAGGCGGAGTTCGACTCGTTGGGAGCCCACCGCGCTGCCCAGCAGGTGAGGACCGTCGAGACCCTGCTCGGTCCTCCGGCGCCGCCGTGAGGATGGCGCCCGGATCCCCCGTGCAAAGTGCGGGAATCACCGGAATGCTGGGCTCGGTTGTGGGGCTCATCACTACTGGCGCACTAGCATTCGGGCCGCTCTCGGGCCGCTCGCTTTCCGTGGCGCACGCTGCGTGGTCGCCTTGGATAGCACTGCTAGCGCCCGTTGCATTGCTCATCGGGGTAGGAACGACCCTGACGGTTGCTGCACGACAGAGTCGCGGCTGGACCCTTTTGCTCGTGGCGGCTGGCGCTTGGTGGGCCGTGACGTTGATGACGCTAACGTCCCTCGGGCCGTTTTTAATCCCCACTGCGCTACTCGTGTTAGTGGCAGCGATACAGACGAGAGGCTGGACGACTTCCGTGCGCTTGGCCGGATGGCGTAGGAGTGGCTCAAGCGCCGGCGGGAAGCCGCCGAGGAGGCGAGAGGGTTGAGACGCGCCCAACCGGGCTCGTCGGCTCGCCCCGAGCGGCCTGAGCCTCCGCTCCGGCCCTCTCACAGGGCCTACTGCGGCCCGACACTCCTGACGAGGGCCGCCTCAAATCGCGCTCAACGAGCCTCTCGGGCTACCTCGTGCCGACGTTGGAACTGACTTTGGGACAGCCCCCTACCCGCACGGGGAGTCGAACCCCGGTTACCACCTTGAAAGGGTGATGTCCTAACCGCTAGACGATGCGGGCGAGGGTAGTCCAGGCCCCTACCTATACTCGCAGGCAGTGCTTGGACATCATGAGGCCCGATCCCGTGCCTGAGCCAGGGGCAGGTTCGCGCCCAGTTACCCGGTCGGCGGCGAGTCCGGCGTCCGATCCCGGCCGCTACCCCAACCTTGGCACCGAAGGGCTTCAGGTCAGCAGCGACCCGGGAGCGGAGGTCTCGGTCATCACATCCGCCCGCGAGGGCTGGCTGGTCGCGATCGGATTGCTGCTGGCGGGCTGCCTGGCCATGGGGATCTACCTGGTCGTCCTCCACCATTGATCTTGGTGGGGGACGAGCTCCGCGAGCCCGCGCCGCTCCCGGGGCGTAGACGACTCCGCTTCGCTCCTAGTCCGACGGGTGGTGACCTGCACGTCGGCAACGTCCGGACCGCCCTCTTCAGCTACTGCCTGGCTGGCACTGAGGGCCGGTTCCTCGTGCGCATCGAGGATACCGACCGCGAGCGTTATCAACCGGAGTCGGTTGCCCGGTACCTGGAGACCCTCAGCTGGCTGGGCCTGAACTGGGACGAAGGCCCGGACCGGGGCGGCCCCTGCGCGCCCTACGTGGAGTCGGAGCGCCTGCCCCTGTACCAGGCCG
>JBOHUG010000026.1:0-16120 GCA_050734135.1 Candidatus Dormibacteria bacterium | reverse complement strand
GATTCCGGGGGGAGCCAGACAGCCGCATCAGCACCAATGCATCTCCTCGGATACCCGCCTTGCAAGTTTGCGTAGCCCCGCGTCTGGAGACCCCATTGCAGGTTACCATCATCGGATCCGTCAGTGGCAGCCGAGATGCCCTAGGCCACAATGTTCGATCCGGTGTGCCGCCCCTCGTCACCTCCTAGTGAATCTACGACACTAGGAGACCCACCAACGGAGGATGATGTCGCCGAGATGGGCAGCGTCAGCCTGGAGACCAGCCGAGCTATCTATGACGATGCTCTGGCTGCCTATTACAACGAAAGCCACCCATGCCATGGATTCGCTGCCTACCAGCCCATCTCGAAACCCGGGGATGATCCGACTTGGGAGCTGCCCATTCCCTTCCTGGAGAGCGAGCCGACCGGGGGTTGGTCTTTCTGGGTGTCAACCCGAGCTACCGGAAGGGAGAGCAGGGCCCCCGTATCGGCGACTCGTTCGAGACCTGGGACGGCTGGGCGAGGCACTACTTCACTGACACCCCGCAGCCTTGGGCGACCCTCTACCGACGGTATCACTTGATCGGGAAGGCGGTGTATGGCCCAGGCTTCAAGTTGGGCGAGTACGCCATCGTCTTGGAGTGCGTCCGCTTCCGCAGCGCGGCTGGGAAGGGCACTAAGTGGCGGCGGTCCAACGCGGTCTGGGAGAAGGAGCTGCCCACCACCGGCCAACTCCTCCGCGAGATCGGCCCCAAAGTGGTGGTGACGGTTGGCAAGGACCCACTCTGGGCCATGAGCCGGATGGCCGACGGCCCGAGCCCCGCGCTAACCAGCCCCTATCGCCTGGAGGACTACGAGTTTCGGCCCTTCGCAGCCGAACTCGGTGGTCGGGCGATCAAGGTCGTTCCCAGCCACCACCTGACCGGGGTGTGGGGTGCGGCAGGTCCACAGATAGCCAAGGTGGCAAGCGTCGTCCGCTCGGCGCTGGGCTTGAGCTAGGTCACGATGGCCTAGGGCACCGACCCATCCCGGCGGGCGGTTACCAGCGTCACGCGGCAAACCGCCGCCCAACCCGGCGCTGACACCGGCCTCCCTCGCCAATCGTGGGATGCTGGGGCCCCGTGAGACGCGAACGATCCGGAGCCATGCAGCCACTCGGGGGGAGAGCTGGCTCGATGGATGCCTACCCATCCCGCCACATTGACACAGCGCTGGCCACGCCCGTCAGGCCGCCTTACGCGGGACGGAAGTTGTTATGCGTCTCGTGTCCAGCCCTCAATCTGAGGCCAATCCGGAAATTGCGTGGGTACTGGGATAGTGGTCGGGACCGCGGCAGTAAGAGCAGATGGCTGTCTTGAAGTGCTGGCGGTTGCGGAAGCCACGGGCGACGACGTGGATCGCCTGTGATGCGCAGTGGCGCGTCACTCATGAGGGCCTGGTGAGGCGGTACCTTCCGCCGCCCCAGTGATGGGGGGATCGTCATCCCTAACGGTGACGAAGCCGCAATCTCCGATAGGGTCGCCGTTGATAGCTGCAAAAAACTGGGCGACTGCTAGACGGTACTCATAGCTGCCCATCCGTTCTTGGCTAAGCGTCTGGGTAAGGAGGGGGTTCTGAACCGCCTCCGGCTTCTCGACCAGGACGCCCGACAGCTTCATGAGCTTGTCCTCGGCCTCCAAGGCCACTCTGAGCATCTGAGCCCGAACCATCGCAGGCTCTGACTTCGACGCCCATGCCTGGAACGCTTCCCTCTTGATCAGCTGGAGTGCCTCGACGTGCTCCCTGGCGGTGATACGGACCTCCGGAGCCGACAGCTCGTAGTAGTGGTCCCGGTCTGTCCGAAGCTGGCGATCGGTGACCCCCGGCTGGCCGTTCTCCAAGCACCAGGCATTGACCGTGTCAAACATCTGCTCAAGGGTGTAGCCCTGTGCCAGCATCCTTCCGACCATCAGGATTCGGCGCATGACCCATCGGTCTTTCCGCCAGGCGTGACGGCCTTCGGGCCGTCCGATCGGGGAACTAGCTGAGGTCACTTCGGACGTATCCATGAACCCGTCACCCTCGATCACCACTTTGGCCACCTGAGAGGAGAGCCGCCCACGTGGACGCCAACGGATCTCGCTTCAGCACAACTGAGGACCGCGAGCCCTTCGCCGTAGGTCCGCCGAAGCTATCCACCGTGATCTCCCACCCGAGGGCTGATTCCACGGCGTACGCTTGGGCGGCGGTCAAGCTCACCACATGGACTGTCATGCATCCCGTCCTGTCATCAACGCTTCCCAGGGGATCAGGTCCCAGCCAGGTTCGGCCAGCGATTTCGCGCTTGCGCGCGCGGGGGGGGAGTCGACGCGACTGTCACGACTAGCACCACTCGCGGGGGAGGAGTGTGTAGCGGTATTCAACGGGGGGCTAGTCGTGCCTGTCGTGCTAGTCATGCCGGTGGTGTGGGTGCTAGGGGATTCGACACGACTGCGGAGCGTCCAGTTTGTCTGCCTCGGGAAGACTCCCTCGACGTTCTCCTGCCGGAGCCCGAGTGCCTCGCGGGCGCGGCGCAGGCTGGGCTCAGAGTGACCGTCGCGTTTGCTGGCGGCGAGGATGTCCTTTCGGAGGGCCAGGCCGCCCTTGCTGCGGAGGTAGTCGCTGAGCCACCGCTTGGCCTCGGCGGTGGCGGAGCGGGTCTCGGAGGTCTCGGCGGAAGCCTCCAGAATGTTGGCGATCGACTCCGTCCTGGTGCCGGTCCAGACGAGTCGAGCGGTCCGGATCGGCCCCTCCTCGGTGTCGGCGACCACCACCTCCTCGATCCGGCAGCTCTGGATGGGCAGGTCCGACCTGCCCAGGTTGTTCTTCGGCACCCCGACCAGCCGGACCTCGGAGTCGTCGGGGTCGAGGGTCATGTAGATGACGGCCCGGGCCACTGCGGCAAAGGCCCGGGAGCCCATGAGCCCGGTGAGCGCGTCCACCGACCCGCTCTTGTTGACGTGGATCAGGCCCGCGACTGAGACGCCGCAGCGGTCGGCCAGGGCCACCAGGGGCTCGAGGGCGAGCCGGACCTCGGCGTCGCGGTGGGTGTCCAGCCGCGACGACAGGCGGCTCAGCAGTGGATCAAGTACCACCAGTGCGATCTGTAGCCTCCCGGCCTGCCACTCCAGCTCCGGCAAGTCATCAGGCAGGCTGAGCGCCGAGTCGACGCTCTCCGAAGTGGTGGCGTTGACTCGGAAGACCCGCGCAAGGTCGGCCCCAGCGGCCATCAACCGAGGCACGATGGTCATGGCCCAGGAGTCCTCGGTGGCGGCGACGATTACCCCATGCGGCTGGCGGGAATAGATGCCGGGAAGGTCGCCCCGGGTGACCTTGGCAGCGATCTCCGCCCAATAGAGCGTCTTGCCGACACCCTCGCGGACTCCGAGGATCGTCAGCGCCCCGAGCGGGATGTGATCCTGGTACAGCCACTTGACGGATCTGGGCCGGATCTCAGTCGCCTGGCTCAGCACCACTACCCTGCTATCGGGGCGGCCGAGAGGTCGTATTCCAGGGAACTGAACCCCTTCGGCCCGCGCCGCCGTGGGCAGCTCGAGCAGCTCGGCCCGGTTGTGCTGGGCGACATAGTTCGCGGCGTCGCCGTGCTCTGGGGCATCCGGCCAGGTGGCGAACTTCACCTCCGCCGCGCCGACCCGCTGGAGCCCGGCGGCGACCTGGTCCATGTGCTTGCGCCCAGGCTCATCGGCGTCGGGCCAGAGCACCACCCGCCGATGCGCCAGGGAGGTGAGCACCGCATCCGACGGTGTTACGGCGGCGCCCCCGGCGGTCGCCAGCACGCCGACCGTGGCCCCATCTAGGCGGTGCGCGAGCGCGTCGGCGGCCTTCTCCCCCTCCACCACCACGACCGGAGCTTGGGCAGGTAGGGATGGCAGCGATTCGCTCCGGTACAACGGGAGGTCGGCGGCGGCCAGACCGTCCAGCCCGGGCTCGCCATGGGGCCGCAGCCAAGTCAAGCTCTTGGAGCCGTCCGCGAAGTCGTGGCGTCGGTGGAGGGCCACCAGCTCGCCATCGGGACGCTTGATCTGGTAGTTGGTGACGAAGCTGGGGTCGGGCGCGGGCGAGCCACCACTCCTAGCCCTAGGGACTCGCTGCCTGGGGGCATCCGCCCAGAGCCCACGTTCCCGCAGGGCGGCGATGACCTGCTCCTGCTTACATCCGGCGTGACAGCGGACCACCACGTTGACATCGCCGTCGCGCACAGTGAGGGAGGGCGTATGGTCGTCGTGCGTGGGACAGTGGGTCTCACCGGAGCCTCGGCGCACAGAGCGGGCGCAGTCGCAGCCGGAGTTGCCGCACGCGAGGCCTTCTAGTATCTCAGATGCGGTATAATTAGCTTCAGGACGCGACTGAGCTGGCACTTTCACTGCCTCCCCGGTCGCTATGCGCCACTTCCGTCTTTCTGGCGGTAGTGGCGCTCCTGTCAGCTCTCTTGGTGGAGCGCGATCGTGGGCTCCGATAGGCCATCCGGGCGAAGTGCTCAGCACGCTTCGAGGCTACCCGGCGGGCTAGGTCAGCTTCGGTCTGAATCTGGTCAGGATCTGCTTGAGGCAAAAGCTCCACCGGAGAGGGCGACGCCGTGCGCGAGCAGTCCTTCACGAGGACGATGCCGTCGGCGCCCGGCATGATCGGGGTGACCCACAAGCCGCGTGCCAGCTTCTTGATCGTTATGCAGGAGACCGGACGACCGGAGGCGGCGTGCGAGACCGTTGCCTCGGACAGCCCCGCGATGGCCGCCAGCTCAGCTTGCGACATTCCGCGACGAGCCAGCTCACGTCGGAGCCCCGCGGTGTTGATTTCAGTCCTCATTGCAAAGTTCCGTGGTCACGGGTCCAAGCCCTCCACCGCGTTGGCGGCCTCGGCTCGCACTACCCTGAGAGCCCTCCGGCGGGCTCGATCCATTCCCTGGAGCGCCGCGTCGGCGGAGTCCACCTGAGTTCGGCGGGCGAGGAGACGCGCGGCAAAATCCCCGACAACGACAGGGTCAGCGGATACCGCGACTAGCGCCGCTTCAGAAACCGTCGGTCCGCGGTAGAGGGCCAGGAAGTTCGTCATCGACCGTCCTCAAAAGGGTGGTTCTACCCAGTAGGGACAGCCGCAGCCGGAAAACCTTTAGGTCAGGCTTGGCGGAGCTTCTCCTTTGCGTTATGCCAGTGGACCGCTACCGTACTTGGACTCATCGCGAGCCGATCGGCGATCTCTTGGGCCGTCTTGTCAGGATCCTCTAGCTTCAGGCTCAACACGGCGGCCTCGCGGGGCGTCAGCCCGGCCCGCTCTCTAAGCTTGGCCAAGTCGATGGCTGCCTCTACTTGAGTTTCGAACCGCTGCTCAGTGGCCAACTCCGGGTTCTCTTCATCGTCTAGAGGTACCTTCTGCCGGACAGAGCGCGGCGAGTCCAGCCCCGTGCCGAAGGCGCTCCCTTCCATCTCCTTCAGGAACCGGCCCTCGATCGCTCTCCGCCCCCCCCGCTCCGGCTGACCGCGTGCGGGTGAGAGGTGTCCGACCACCAGGCGGATCCGCCTATCGGCAAGTGACGCATAGACCAAGACGAATTCGGCTTCCCCGACCCGTTCCTCCAGAGCTGCGGTCGCGAGGATCTGAAGGGTCTCTTCGGGTCCGAGCTGCTCATACGATCGGCGACGGCGCGCGCGTAACCCCTCGATCCCGCTCCCGAGGTACTCGTCCAACATGCGCTTCCCGATGGTGCGGGTGCCGCCCGACCGCTCGGTATGTCGGGCTGGGATCGGCTGCACAAGTGGGATGACGAAACCACGCCCGTCTCCAGCCCGGAGCACCCATAAGCCGCCGGGTGCCAACACCCCGCTTCGGCTCTGATGCCAGTCGCGCGTCTTCAGGTAGGCAGAGGCGTCCCATGACAGAAAGCCCTGATCAGGGGCCGAGACCCGCTTGAGCTTGGAGCCTATCGTGGCCAGTTGGAGGACCTGCTTCAGCGTGTAGATGCCCTCGCGGCGCCGGCCGTCCTTCCCGATGAACTCGACTTTGGCCAGCGCCTCGTCGTCTTGCGCTTCGACCAAGGCCCAGTGGTCCTCACTCCACCTCGAACCCAGCGACACTGCGCCACCTTCACGCTCAGGGTTCACCGTCGGCTACTCCTCTCCCAGCAGTACCCGCATTGCGGCCTGGTAGTCGTCAGAGGTGTCCAGGTGGCTGTAGACGCCCTGGATCATCGACAGGTCGGCGTGGCCCAGAATCCGCTGAAGAGAGATTATGTTGCCGCCCCGGCGGAGCCATTCGGTGGCGAAGCTGTGCCGCAGGACATGGGGATAGACTCGTTTCTCGATCCCCGCCTCCAGCGCCATCACCCGCACCGCCTTCTCAACGCCGCTCTTGGTTATCGGGGCGTACCGGCCGTCGGCGTCCTTGCGCAGACCTACGAAGATCCGCTCCCGGGCTTCGGCGTGGCGTCCTGCCAGGTAGCGGCGGAGGCGAAGCCGGAGCGATGGCGTGACGGGCACCAACCGGTCCCGCTGCCCCTTGCCGTGGACTTTGAGGGCGAACTGGCCGTGCTTGGGCTCCCAGATGTCCTCGACCCGGAGCGCCAGCAGCTCCCCGAGCCGTAGGCCGCAGTCGGCCAGCAGCCGGAGGATCAGCTTGTCGCGCTCGGCCTTGGCGGTGTTCTCCATCCGCTGCATTTCCTCTCGGCTGAGCACGTCGAGTATCCGCCGCTCGGCCTTGGGGACCCGTGGGCTGGCTCCCACCGGAGTCGCCCCCCCATCGACCTTGGCCACCCAGCCTAGGAAGACCCTGGCCGACCGTACATAGGACCTAACCGAGGCCCGGCTCAGCGGCCCTCGTTTGCCGCCCTGGTCGAGCAACCGGGTGGTGAACCTACCCACCAGTTGGGGGGTGAGCTGGGCTGGTTCGCTGATCCCCTCCTCGGCGCACCAGGGCAGGAACTCGAGGCGGAGGGGGTAGTCGTACGCCTCCACCGTACGGATGGAGAGGCCCCGGGCCCGGCAGTCGGCCAGGAAGTCCAGGGCGAGGACGGTGAGCGCAGACGGGGCCTGGGGCTCGACAAGGGATAGATTGGCCATTTCCGATCTCCGATAGGGCGCCTAACACTGAATGGCGCCTTTACAGCGGATGGCGCCCTTCAAGGGCGCCTGACACCTCGGATTATATCCGACTTACCGGTGCCTTTCAAGACCACTTTAAATTTATCAGGCTGACCACGGGAAGTGGTTGGCTGGGGCGGGAGGATTCGAACCTCCGATTACCTGATCCAGAGTTAGGCGGTCTAGCTAAAGGGGTACTCTCAAGAACTCAGCAGACCCTAAGTCGAAGGAAGCTGCCGTCGACAGCGCCTGACATGGGAGGTTTATTCCGAGTTCAAGATCCGCCGAACCTTTGATCGAGACCAAGTCGCAGCCCGGCAAATAAGCTCTCAGAGACGGGCGGATGCCAGCACTACCCGCGATGCGCAATGACCGTAACGGTGAGCTGAGATCCCAGACCCACGGCCTCTAGGTCGGCGGGCACCCTCGACATCCTTCCCGCTGGGCCTGACTTCGACGCGGCGTCGCATAACCCTCCAGTTCGAGTGTACCGCCGCTATCATCGTGGGCGATGACGTTGCTGCTGGCGGTTGAACCCCATCCTGAAGGCCGCTGACCGCCCCTTGACCAGCCGTGAGGTAACGGATCGGGAACTCGAAAGCAGCCTCGCCAGAATGGAGGGCGCGACCTTAGCTCGAGGACCGCGAGGCTCTATGTGGCGGCAGGGGGCAACGGCCCTAGCGGGCGTACCAAGCGGGAGTACATGCTGGGCGCGCAGCCAAGGCTGTCCCTGCATCAATCAAGCGGGTCTGGCGTGACTCGACACTACCTTTGCCCCCGTGAAGACTAGCTTCGTAGGCCCACGCTAGTCCATGCCGCCGTTTGACCTGACCCGGAGCCTGAGGGAAGTCGCCAGTAGAAACCCTGGCAGAACTGAAGCTGACATTCAGGCGACGATTAGAGACATTCTCATCTTTGGCGGCTTCGACCTGCGGGATGAGGCCGTTCGTCTGGAGAGCCCTGCGGAGAACCGTAGACGCCTAGACGTAGCGGTCGGGGCGCTGATCATCGAGTGCAAACGGGACATTCGGTCCGCAGGGCAGCTGTCCGACGCTGAAGACCAGCTAGATCAGTACTTGGAGGCTAAGGCGGGGAACTACGTCGGCGTCCTCACCGACGGAGTCATCTGGCGTCTGTACAGGCACGTCGACGGGATCCTGTCGTTCGTGGACGACCTTGTGCTCGTGCCAACGAGGATTGAGGAGAGGATCTTCCGCTGGTGGCTTGGAGCGATACTAGCTACCGAGGAGCGGGTCACTCCAACCGCGCCGGCCATTGAACAACGTCTGGGCGCGCGCTCCCCCTCCTTCCTTCTATTGAGCGCGGAGCTTCGGGACTGTTGGCGAGCGGTGTCGACGTACCCAGCGGTCAGGCTCAAGCGGGAGCTGTGGGCCAAACTGCTTCGCAGTGCACTTGGGTCACAGTTTGAGAACACTGACGACCTCTTTATCGAACACACGTACTTGGTGCTTCTCGCCAATCTGATCAGCCATGCGGTACTGGGCTTTGATCTCAACGCGGCTCGGAATTCTCCGAAAACACTGCTCTCCGGTCGCCTCTTCGAGCAGGCGGGACTTCTCGGCGTCGGTCAGGCAGGCTTCTTCGACTGGGTTCTCGAGAGCCCGACGGGCGGCGACGTCGTTGTAGGAGTGGCACGCCGGGTCACGTCGTTCGACTGGACCGCAGTCGATCACGATGTTTTCAAGGCGCTCTATCAATCGGTAATAGCGCCCGAAGTGCGGCATCGCCTCGGCGAGTATTACACCCCGGATTGGCTGGCTGAGCGCGTCGTGCAAGAGACGGTCCACGATCCGCTCCACCAACGTGTGATGGATCCAGCCTGTGGTTCGGGCACCTTTGTCTTTCATGCAGTGCGCCGCTATCTGAACAGTGCGTCTGCTGACCAGATTCCCCTACCGCTGGCCCTGGCCGGAGTGACTGAGGCCGTCTTTGGGGTCGACCTGCACCCCGTAGCGGTGGCGCTTGCCCAAGCGACATACCTCCTAGCCATTGGCCCTCAGCGTCTTGCTGCTAGGGACCGGACACTGTCTGTCCCGGTGTACCTCGGTGACTCGATGCGGTGGGAGGCGGTAGACGAGAGCGTCTTTTCCCCTGCGGGAGATGTCGTCCTTCGTACTACGGACGAGCGCGACCTGTTCGGCTCTGAGCTGCGGTTCCCCGCAGCGGCTGTCGCCGATGTAGGTCGCTTTGACGACTTGGTCAGTGAACTGACGACTCGAGCGGGCGACCGAGAACCGGGGCAGCCTCGCCGACGTATCGCTGGCATCCTGACTCGGCTACAAGTACCGGATGATGACCGAAAGGTGGTCCAGGCCACCTACGAGGTCTTGTGCGACCTGTATGACCAAGGGCGCAACCACATCTGGGGATTCTATGTCAGGAACCAGTCCCGACCGACGTGGCTCGCCCGTCCTGAGAACCGAGCTGATGTCCTCGTTGGGAATCCGCCTTGGCTCGCGTTCCGGTTCATGTCGGAGCCGCTACAGGTCATCTTCCAGCGCCGAGCCCGCGAGCGCCAGCTATGGGCCGGAGGAGGAAGGGGCAGGACGACGCAGCAGGACCTGTCTGCGTTCTTCGTGGTGCGCTCCATTGAGCTGTACTTGAAGGTGGGCGGTCGGTTCGGATTCGTCATGCCGAGAGCCGTACTCTCGCGGCAGACCTATGGTGGTTTTCGCGCCGGAGCATACCCAAGCAGCACCGAGCTGTGCTGGGCGAGCTTTGGCCGAGCCTGGGACCTAGACCAGGTAGAGCCCCACCCATTTCCGGTCCCAGCAGCCGTCGTCTTCGGCGCGCGGTCGACCGCGCCTAAGCCACTGGCTGCAGAAGTGTTGGCGTGGTCTGGCCGAGCACCAGCTCATGGGACCGATGGCGGTTCCCTTGTGTCGGCTAAGGGCCGCGTCATAGCGGTCGATGGTGACGAAGCAGGCTCGAGCTACAAGAAGAGATTCCGGAATGGAGCGATCCTAGCTCCCCGCATGCTGGTAATGGTTGAGGAGCCCGCAGCTACGGTGGTAGGGGTCGGACAGCTCCGTCGCGCAATTCGGTCGCGGAAGACCACGCTAGACAAGCTGCCCTGGCGCGACGTTGCTCCACTCGAGGGCGCGGTCGAGTCCCAGTTCGTTCGCCCAGTCTACTTCGGCGAGTCGATAGCCCCATTCCGCGTGCTGGGTGGGCTGGAGGCGGTGCTTCCACACGACGGTTCCCAGCTGCTGGGAGGAGACGATGACCGACTCGACCGCTACCCCGGGCTCGCCGCGTGGTGGCGAGCAGCCGAAGCAGTGTGGCTGGAGTACCGTAGCTCCGAGAAGCGCACGCTGCTGGACCAACTCGACTACATGCATCAACTCACCGCCCAGTTTCCGGCGCATTCTCGCCGAGTCGTCTACACAAAGGCGGGTAGTACGCTGGCTGCGGCTACTGTCTCAGACCCACGGGTTGTCATTGACTGCAGCTTGTACTGGGCCTCGGTAGAGTCAGTCGAGGAGGCGCGCTACCTGACAGCCGTACTCAACAGTCGGGTGCTGACTGAGTTGGTCCATCCCTATCAAGCGGTTGGTGCGTTCGGCCCACGGCACTTTGACAAATACGTGTGGCAAATGCCCATTCCACGCTTCGACCCTAACCGGCTCGAACACAAACATCTGAGCGACTTGGCGGCGAAGGCCGAAGGCGTGGCGGCCCAGGTTGGCCTCGCTCGTCGGACCAGGTTTCAGGCCGCTCGGCGCGCCATTCGCATCGAACTCGACAAGGCGGGGATTGCGAGCCAGCTAGATGCTGCAGTAACAAAGCTGATCGCCGAGAGACACGACGAGTGATCGGTCTTGGGGAGCGTGACGGCACGGCCCTACTTAGCCAGGGAGTGGTCGGCGATTTGGTGAAGGCCGCCTTCGAGGTGCGATGCTAGTTAGCGGCGTTGCCCTCCAGCCCGATGGTGGTGAGTCCTACGGCGCATTCCTCGAGAGGGCGTCTACTGCCGCAGATTTCTCGGCAGAGGATGTCGCTGTTGCGTATGCGACTGTCGGAGGAACCCTTTGCCTTCCAAGCTCCCTAGTTGAGTCCGGTCGTGCGATGCGGTGGCTCGTTGGGATCGATTGGTGTCGTAGTGACCCTGATGCCCTAGATCATCTTGCGTCACTGCGGAGGTCGACCGTCCGGGTGCCCTTTGGCTCATCTGTAGTCGCCAATGCCGAGTGTCTACCATCGGTTCCATTTCACACAAAGTCCTATCTGTTTCGGGGGGAGGATGCGCTCGGGCTCGCTACTGGATCGGCCAATTTGTCACGAAGCGGACTCTCTCGTGGTTACGAGCATGGCGCTTTTGTGGTGGTGTCGAAGCCGCGTACCAGGGCCGAGCGTGCGGCATGGGCTAACCTCCGGCGGGCCGCGCGTTGGTTCGACTCGCTCTGGCAAAGGTCGGACAGATGGGTGGACGTACGCGTGCAGTACCGCCGCCGCCACGAGCACGTTCGGACTAGTCGGTCCATCCTTGTTACAGACGATGACGCGGTAGGCGCGGGGGCTGCGGCGCTTCGCCAACTCAGTCCATCGGATCTCCGGGTCATTCGGGCGAGTTCTAACCTGTGGGTTGAGGTCGACTACGTGACTCCAAACCTGGGACACGGCCGCCCCGGTAATCAAATTGATATGCAGGCGATGACACGGGTCTTTTTTGGCGTCCCCCCAGTCGTCGTCCCCAGGAATGCGGCGCTGGCATCACTTGTCGTTGTGTATGGTGGTGCGCCATTCGACGCGTCGTTGCGGTTCGGCAATAACTCTATGGATAAAATAAACCTCCCCATACCCGGGGCGGGTGGTCCACCGGACTACGTGGGGCAAACGCTTCTATTCACGAGGCGCGGCGATGGACGCGGACTCGTGTATGATCTGCGGCTTGCGAATCCGGGGACAAAGCGTGAGTGGTCGCGAAGGAGCCGGCAGGCGCAGGGGCTCTTCAGGATGCGTAGCGGCCGAACCTGGGGGGTATTCTAGGCCAGAGTTCGTTCCTCACGGTAGCGCCTGCCTGCTGGCGTTGGTGCTTTGTGCACGTGGCTGGCCTACCGATGACTGAGGTCAGCTAGCACTCGGGCGAGGTCATCGTTCTGGCGGCTTTCGGCCTCCTGCAACCTAAGGCGGGAGGCTTGAACGGCAACCGGGTCGTATTCGGCCTCCTCGGCCGCTGCGATGGCTGTCAGGCAGCCATCGGAGCTGGGGAGCAGATACCTGGCCAGCCATTCGCGCGCCTTGGCATCGCCAGCCTCCGCATCGCGAACCGCCCGCTCCGCGATCCGCCTCCAGTTGGCGATGGGGCACGCATCTGCAAGGGTCGCGAGGTACAGGCTCTCGGTGGCACGCCTAGGGCGACCTGGACCCGGGGTGCAACCGGGCTTGAACCGACCGTTTGAGGTCCGTCCGCTTTTGCCGTGGTCTAAAGCGCCCACCGGCTCACCTTCGCGTTCGCAACAGAATGGCCCTGCAGACGGAAGTGACTGAGATCGCCCGGCCGCCAGACGTGGCTCTCCGCCTCGTCCAGCGCTAGAGCGGACAGCCACTGCGCTTGCTCCGACGGCGGCTTGCCGCTCTCAGCCTTCCTCTCAGCGGCGATAATCCGCCCGCGGGCTACCAGCAGCAACTCCGAATCGGAGACTTCGCCACCGTCCGGGTTTCGAAGGCCCGCTCGGACCGTCTGGGGTCCCCGAGCACCTCGACGCGGTGAGGCGACCGAGGTGGTCACGCCCGGTGTCCCTCCACCGTGACGTCTCCCAGCTCCACTAGCGGTGACAACCCGCGCCGGGCAGCCGCCATCGCCATCATCCTGCTCCAGGTTGTCTCCCAGGACTCCAGGGCGCAGCAGCCTTCGTCTGCCTCATGGACCACGCGGAGAAGCGACGCCTCGCCGCGGTGTAGCGACGTCACGCGGTCGACCACCAACTCGGTGTACGCGACCGACCGGATGAGCTGGAGGTGATCAGCCGTCACCGCTCTTCCCCGTCGGGCACCTCTTCCGCCGCATTGCCTCGGAGCGTCGGTAAGGGTCTCGCTGCGGGCCTTTCTAACGAAAGGCTGGCCCGCGTGAAACCATTGCCTTCCGATCGCGGACGCTCCCCAGCGAGAGCCGAACCGCCGTCCTGGCCGAGATCAGCCAAAAGATGCTCTCGCGCAAACGAACTACGCGAAACGATTGCTTTCCGGCTGTGGCCGGACCGTCCGATCTGGTCGACCCGATCCGCCTTACCGTCCGCGATTAGGCCTCTGACGGCGGCGTAGGTACTCGTCCGCGAGTGGCCATCAGCCCCCAGCTCCTGCGCCAGTTCGACTACGGATACTGGCTGGTCGGGCTGGAGTCGGGCCAGAATCGCCTCGGCCGCTCGTAGTTGGCCATCCTGGCACCCGACCACCCGGTAGCGACCTTCGTGAAGCGCGATGCGAAGCTCCGGCGGAGTTTCGTCGTAGCGACCGACGGCGCGGAGCCAGCGTTCGTTCTGGTGACCGTAGCCCCCGGTCCGGCCCAACTGGAGGATCTGGTCGACATCGCCGCTGATCGCGGTCGACCCCCTAGCCGACTCTCCGACCGAACCTCCGGCGCGCCGCTCATGTCGCGTGATCAAGACGGCGATGTTGAGCGAGGTAGCCAAGGACATCAACGGAGTCATCGCGGCCATAGCCTTGCCGGCAGAGTTCTCGTCGTCGTCGCGAAGACCGGCGACACGGGAGAAGGTGTCGACGACCAACAGCACCGCCGCGGTCTCCCGGACCTTGGCCTCGGCCAAGCCGACCACGTGGTCCCATGGCAATTTCGCGACCGCCCGACGGCTCAGGAAGTGCAGATCCCTTGTGCCACTGAGCCCTCGGCTGACCAGACCACGCTCGAACGTGGCGGTCCCCTCTTCGGTGATATAGACAACCGCGCCCCTGAGCGTCGCTCGATCCAGGAACTGATCCCCATCCAGGACGGCTCGGGCTAGATGCATGCAGAAGGTCGTCTTGCCCGAGACCTTGATCTTGCCATCAAGTTCGGTCACCGTTCCCCTGGCCAGGTAGTCGCGCCAGATCCACTCGACGTGACTCTCTGCCTGACCTCCGACATCGGCCCCAGTCCTCCACACCATCTCGGACTTGGCCCGTTGCGGGGATCGACCCATCGGTGTTGCGCGCGCGAACACCCGCCCTATCGCCGCCGCAGCCTCAAGCTCGGCCCAACTGGGGTCTAGCCCGGCCGTCATAAGGCCGCCCTCTGAAGGCGCACTCTGCTCCAGGCCGCCTGCACCGGCGAGTCGTTGGCTAGGCACCAACTACGGTGGCAGCTCGGGCTCCCCTCCGGCCACCGCCAGAGCGGCTCGCCGTGCTCTAGTTGGGCCGGACGGCCGCAAAGGCGGGGCCGCTCGTGCCACGCGACCGGGGGCCGGTCTGGGGCGCAAGATTCCGGGTCACCGACCATGCATCTGGCCAGCTTGTGCCGGTGGCATTCCGCTCTCGGCTGCGTCGCCATTCTGGGTGTCGACTTGCGTAACGAGTAGTCGCGGGAGCCCGGGCAGCGTTGGAGTCCGGCGGAGCGCGGCCCCGATCCGCACGACTGTTGAGACATTTAGCCGGTGGCCAGTGGCGGCATGCGAGACGGTGGCGTCCGTCAAGCCGCACAGCTCGGCGAACTGGACCTGGGTCAGCCCCCGCGCCGCCAGCTCGCGCTGGAAGGCGTCTGGATTGAGTGCCGTTCGGGTCATGCGATCAGATTGCACCAGGTCGGCAAAGTCGTGGGGCGCTCCGGCACACCCCGCTTGAAATTTGTTCCGTCCCGAAGTCGCCGAGCTGGTTTCTTCGCCGGCTGAGCAGCCTCGCGTCAGGCAGCAACCGGGCGGTAACTACTCCTGGCGCAAGATCGCGAGCGCCGCCTGATAGTCGTCGGAGGAGTCCAGGTGGCTGTACACCGATTGGATCATCGACAGGTCGGCGTGCCCAAGCACTCGCTGGAGAGAAATGATGTTGCCGCCCTTGCGCAGCCACTCGGTGGCGTAGGAATGACGGAAGAGGTGCGGGTGAACGCGCTTCTCCAAGCCTGCGTCTGTCGCCGCCACCCGGATCGCTTGCTCGACCCCGGACTTGGTGATCGATCCCCGAAGTCCGTCGGGACCGCGTCTCAGACTGCGAAAAACCCGGTCTCGGCCTTCCGCCCGGACCCCCGCCAAATAGCGGCGCAGCCGCCGGTGCAGCGCTGGAGGCAGGGGTACGAGCCGGTCTCGTGCGCCCTTCCCATGGACCCGTAGCGCGAACTCGTTCCGCTTGGGCTCCATCATGTCCTCTCCCCTGAGCCCGAGCAACTCTCCGAGCCGGATCCCGGTGTCGGCCAGGACTCGGACTAGCAGCTTGTCTCGCTCGGCCTTGGCCGCGGCCTCAATGCGGTTGATCTCATCTCGGCTCAGCACGTCGAAGAGCCGCCGCTCTGGCTTCGGCATCGATGGACGTGCTCCCGCTGGAAGTGCTCCCCCGCCCGGCTTGGCGCACCAGTTGAGGAACACTCGCACCGCGCGCACGTAGGAGCGCACCGAGGCCGCCCTGAGTGGTCTCCGCCCTACCCCA
The DNA here is from genome assembly GCA_050734135.1 of Candidatus Dormibacteria bacterium. GTDB lineage: Bacteria > Chloroflexota > Dormibacteria > Aeolococcales > Bog-877 > Bog-877. Next base: position 435 of record JBOHUG010000026.1, on the reverse strand, counting down.
CGGTCGAGGAGGTGGGCGGTGAACTGGCTGGCCAGCCTGGGGGTGAGTCCCTCCGGGGTCGAGATCTCCTGGCCGCTAGCCCAGGGCAGGAACTCCCCCCGGATAGGCGACTCGTACGCCTCCAGGGTCCGCAGCGACAGACCGCGGGCTCTACCATCCGCCAGAAAGTCCTCCAGCAGCCGCTCGAGCCCCTCAGGCGGCGCGGACCTGATCACCTTCAATCCAGTCACTCTGAAATCCCCCGTAAGCGGTAAAGCGCCTTTTGTAGAGAGGCTCCGTTATACAGAGCCTAACTCCCACTCATTATACCCTTGGTTTACGGGCAGTCCAAAACTGGTTCAGGGGAGGGATCCGATCTCAAAGTATGAAGGTGGCTGGGGCGGGAGGATTCGAACCTCCGATTACCTGATCCAGAGTCAGGCGCCTTACCGCTTG
>JBOHUG010000025.1:0-1513 GCA_050734135.1 Candidatus Dormibacteria bacterium | reverse complement strand
GGACGGCTCCGAGGGAACTTGAAAACCGCAGTCCTAGCGAACGTGTTGGTTCGAATCCCACCCCCCAGGGCACCTCTCCTGATCTCACTTCGCGCCCACCATGGCTCGCCTCACGCAGCTCAACTGGTTTGGCGACCCACTCGGCGACGAGAAGCCGTCGGGTCCACGCCATGACCCGGCTGCGCGAGCGGAGACCGGGAGGCTGCGCCGTTTGTCCCCCGACAAGCGCCTGCCCCGTCCGGTGCGCTGGCTGCTGGTCTTTGGCCCGCTGCCATCCCGGTCCTCGTCGATGAGGTCACGGTGGCCTCGAATACGGTGCTGCACTCCTGCCGGCGTCGGGTGTGGGAGATCCCCGGCGAGGACCGCTGGCTGGCCCCGCATCCTCAGCCACCCTATGGTGGGCTTGCACCCTCCCTTGCGAGGAGGGCTCGGCCCAGAACGGGCTGCCCGGGCCAAGGCCGTCCACCTACTTCAGCGGCGCCCAGTAACGATGTGGCTACCAAGAGTCCCGTTAGGCGAGTCGGCGACTAGCATGTGGGCCTTGTGACCGGAGGCACGGCTCGGTTGGCCACCTACTGTCCTCGGCCCTTCGACTCGACCAAGGAAGCGTCGTGAACTGGGGAGCGGCGCTCTACCTAACCATCTGCGCCTTAGTGTTCGTGTGGATCTGGGTGGTCACCGCCAACATGAGTAAGCGTAGGCGGCAGCAGCGTGAGGTGCTGCGCCGGACTTTGGAGCATCTGCGAGACGCGGAGCCCAAGGGATAATGCTGCCGCTGGTGACCGCGGCGGTGAGGGTCACACAGGGTCTGGGGCGGGCGCATTGACGACCCCGGAAGGCTATCTCAGCTCGCCTTGCACGAGGGGGCTGGGCCTGCCCGCGGTGGCCCAGTAGATCAGGCCTCCGCTCCTCCCGGCCCACGCCTCCCGTCAGACCGGTCAGACGGTCTAACCGAGGCCTGCAGTCTGGCCTCGGGTAGCTTGGCCAGAGCATCGCTTTTGCATAGTCAGGTCGGCTGTCTGAATTCAGAACTAGTGGGCTGGACAAGCGCACTGACTCTGGATCAGGTAATCGGAGGTTCGAATCCTCCCGCCCCAGCCAATGTCGTGTCTCAGGGTGGATTCCCACACTCCCGCCCCAGCCAATGCCGTGTCTAAGGTCCTCGTGGAGAACTCTACGGCCGCCGAACGGCGCTCCCAGGGCGGGTAACCGTGGGAGGGTCGAGGAGCAGCTCGCGCAGCAGCGAGCAGTCGGCGCGGATCATCCGGACGTGCTTCTTCCCATCAGGAGAGGGGACCAGGACCGGCATTGACGCGCCCCGAAGGCGGGCCGCAGGGGCCGTCAGGTCAGCGCGCCGTGACATGCGGTCCGCCGGAGAGGGCCGTCCGATGTTCTGGTGCAAGTGCGTCAAGCAGTCGGGAAGCACGCAACGCGAGTTCCAAGCGAAGGCGGTCCTCGGCCCGGTCCCAGTCCCCGACGAGGTCGCGGATTCGTTCTGTTCTGTAGAGCAACG
>JBOHUG010000024.1:0-13191 GCA_050734135.1 Candidatus Dormibacteria bacterium | reverse complement strand
CGAGGGCCTTGCAGAAAGCAGTGGGCCATCGGGCATCCTTCAGGAAGTGACAAAACACCTGAGGGAGAATCCCAATGGCCGCTACCAGCATGGACTCTTCGGCGTGGATGCGCAAGCAACTCGAGGGGGCGGACCCGGAGCTGCTCCGGGAGCTGCTGCAGGGAGTGGTGGAGCAGCTGATGTCGGCTGAGGCCCAGGCGATCTGCGGGGCGGAGTACGGGGAGCGCAGCACGGGGCGGGTCAACGCGCGCAACGGGTACCGGGTGCGGGACTGGGACACTCGGGTGGGCTCGATCGACCTGGCCATCCCCAAGCTGCGCCAGGGGAGCTACTTTCCGCAATGGCTGCTGGAACCGCGGCGCCGGGCGGAGAAGGCTTTGGTCTCAGTGGTTGCCGACGCATACCTGGCGGGGGTGTCCACCCGGCGGGTGGAGGGGCTGGTGCAGCAACTGGGGATCGAGAGGATCTCCAAGTCGCAGGTCTCGGAGCTGGCCAAGAGCTTGGACGAGACGGTGGATGAGTTCCGCAGCCGGCCGCTGGACCAGGGGCCCTACCCATATCTGTGGTTGGACGCGCTAACTGAGCGTTGCCGGGAGGGCGGTCGGATTGTGAACGTGGCCACGGTGGTGGCGACGGGGGTGAACGCCGACGGCCACCGCGAGGTGCTGGGGGTGGACGTCTTCACCGCCGAGGATGGGGCGGCTTGGCTGGGCTTCCTCCGGGGCCTGGTGGCCCGGGGTCTGAGCGGAGTCCAGCTGGTGGTCTCAGACGGCCATGAAGGGCTCAAGGCGGCGATTGCGGCCGTCCTACCCGGCGCCGGCTGGCAGCGCTGCCGGGTGCACTTCCTGCGCAACCTGCTGACCCGGGTGCCCAAGTCCACCCAGACCGTGGTGGCCACCCTGGTGCGCTCCATCTTCGCCCAGCCGGACCAAGCCGAGGTGCTCGCCCAGCACCGGCGGGTGGTGGAGCAGTTGGCACGCCGCTTCCCCGAGGCGGCGGCGATGCTGGCCGAGGCGGCTGAGGAGGTGCTGGCCTTCGCCAGTTTTCCCAAGGAGCACTGGCGCCAGATCTGGTCCAACAACCCTCAGGAGCGGCTCAATCGGGAGATCCGCCGGCGCACCGACGTGGTGGGCATCTTCCCCAACCGCAACGCCGTGATCCGCCTGGTGGGCGCCATCCTGGCCGAGCAAAACGACGAGTGGACGGTGGCCCGCCGCTACCTCGGTGTGGAGCCCCTCACCGCCGCTCGGAGTGCACCACTCGATCCCGACGCGACCATCCCCGTACTGGCAGAGGCCAGTTGATCTTCATGGATGTCCCGACGACCCTTCGTAGACCACTTGACAAGGCATGGCCGAGCGAGCGGCCTCTCGGTCCGTGTGGTGACGCATTGCGAACAGTGCCTCCCGATGCCAAGAACTCTCCAGGAACGCCAGGCGGCCCCACACGACGCGTTGCAGGATCGCGAGGCTAGTGGTCGCGTCCCGTAATGTGGTGTAAGTAGCGGGGCCGAGCCGGCGCCCGCCGCGGTGGGCAAGAGAAAGGCCACCGTGCCCCAGACCCTTGCAAGACTAGGAGAAACACGATGACCCCCCTCGCATGCCACTCGACGCGCTGCTCGACCACATCTCCAACTCGGACCAGGACCAGCTGAGAGAGATCCTGGCGGGCACCCCTGCCCAGCCCGACCTCCAGGCGGCCAGGTGCGCCGTCTCCCAGGCACTCGAGCTCTTGGAACCGCACCACCCCAAGGTGGCGAAGCTCCTCAGGGACGCCGAGGCGGACGTACTCGCCTACCTGGCCTTCCCCGGAGCACTGGCGCTCGAGCCGCTCCACCAACACTCTTGAGCGGCTCAATGCCGAGCTCGACCGGCGGGCCAAGGTGGTGGGCATCTTCCCCAACTCCGCCTCGCTGCTCCGGCTCGCCACCGCGGTCCTCCAGGAGCAGCACGACAAGTGGCAGGACGGCCGCTGCCATTTCTCCCAGCAGTCCATGGCCCGGCTCGACCCCACGCTCCAGAACCGCCTCACCAACCCCCTCACCGCCGGGCTGGCGGCCTAGTGAACCTGCCCTTCCTCAGTGGCCGCTTTTACACCACTCCAAGGGACTTGACTGAGGCTAGAATCAGATTGGTCATTTATGGGGGGAACACAGCAGGGCAGCGCCGGGGTCGGTGACGCGGCTGACGTGTCATCTACTGGCCACGAGGCACCGTGCCCCAAACGGCCGCACTCGCTCGATCTGTTGACTACAGGACAGTGGCGATGCGTCCTCGTTACGCTGACCCTCGCCGCTGTGATCTTTGCGACCGCGAGTTCGGTCAGCGCGCCAAATGCGGTACTGTTTCTGTTCCGAGACGTACCAGGAGGCATCGCCCTGATGGTAGTGGGCGTGACTGTTGTCCCCGCGGTTGCGCGTGCCTTCCCCGCTAGACCATTCGCTGCAGTGTGCACCCTTCTGATCGCTTCGGAGATATGGTTGCTCCTGCTCTTGGTAGACGTCTGGGTGACAGGAGCGTATTGGCGGGGTCTTCCCATCACGTGTGTCGTACTGCTGGCATTCTTGTCGGCACTGAGTGCAGGACTGCTTCCGACCGGTCGGCCCGAACGCGATGCAAAGCGGTGGTGTGCAGTGCTACTGGTCTCTGTCGTGATGATGGTGGTGGCTGTACCCGTATTCGTACGCTATACCGAGAACTTCAACGGAGAATGGGGAATCGGTCTAGGATTCTCTTCGCCAGTGGGTGTCGCCTGGTGTATCGGCTATCTTGTTATCCATCGGTGCCGTGGCCGCGTCGACGCTTCAGCGGCAGGTGGCCCCGGCATGGTCACCACGCCGCCGCCACTTCAGGGCGAAGACAACCGTGCTTTTCATGCTCTGCCTCCGTGACCGCCCGACTCAAACTGCCAGTCGCCACGTCCCGTCAGATCAGAGGAGTGGGAAAGAGGAGGCTCAGCCGTGAAGCAAAGAGCTACGATGTTTCGAACTCCACCCGGCTCGTCAATCCCATAGTCGAGGTCGACCGGAGCTAAGACCACGCAGCAAGGGCAGTCACTACATTGAGGAGACTCACATGGCAATAGTCACGGCGACCATCCCGAAGTCCGTCAAGCTTGGCTCGGCGGACTGGGTTTTTGAAGTCAACGTGCGGGGCCAGAAGATCGGACAGCTACAGCTCAGTGCGGGCACGGTTGATTGGTGGCCGGTCGGTAATTTTGAGCGGAGGACCACCCTGACTTGGCGCGCGTTTGGGAAGTTTATGGAAGAGGTGGAGTCGTCCAGCAATGCCAGGCCGCGGCGCCGTGCCTACGTCCGGCATCGAGCTGGATAGTAGTAAGCACCCTGCGTCCAACGTCAAGGCCCACCTCCCGACAAATGTCCTCCGGCGAGCTCCTGCGCGTGGCCTGGCGAACTGACTGGGCAGCGTAAAGAGGGAACTCACGTTGTCCGCAGCGCATCTACTCCCAGTGGCACGATAGCCCCGTCTCATCCTCTACCGGTGGAGTCCAAGGACCGGTCGGCAAGCATCACTGAGTCGAGCTCGCCAGGCTCCTATCACGTCACGTCGCCCGGTAGACCGATCTCCAGGAGCAGGCAGTTCCCGTTTACGCGATTCCCGGATGAATGCACCGAGTTACCATCTTGGTTGCACTCTTGGTCGCCGCGAGGCGGCCACAGACTCGAACCCGCCGAGTTTGCGGAGATCGTCGGTCAGGAGAAAAGCGCAGGCCACGCGTGCCTCGTCTTCGCCGACGGTGCCCCGTTTGCACGCATCACCCCGTGAGGTCCCGGGTGCGAAATCCGGTGGTGCCTGCAGCAACTCCGCCCCTAGTCGCACCTCCCACCGTCAGAGCGGGGAAGTGGGAGGACTGAGAAGGGGACGGAAGAGGGGTGACATCGGGGCGGCAGCAGCCATCACAGTCGGGGGCCTCACCGGCCAGCTCAGCGAGTCCAAAATCGAGGACCTCGGACGGGTCCTCGGCACTTCAGGCGCCGTGCCCAAGCTCCCTCCGCGTATCTCGCTCGCCACAAGTACCTGACATCTTCACCTAAACCTAACCCCGAGGCTGGGAGGGGCCAAGCCGACTCTTTACTCGTGCTCATGTATGGTCTGTGGGTCAGTAGACCAGCGAATAAGGGTGTCCACCACTGCTCGCATGTTCTGCCCCCTGGCAAGTGGAGCCATTCCCCCGACCAGGAAGCTTTGTGTGCGCAGCCAGGGTGAGTGTGCCCCTACCGGAGCCGCCATCATCGATGTGAGGGCCGCGAACCGATCCCGAATCTCCTCGTCTTGATAGTCGTTTGTCAGGTCGTGGTACGCACCCGCGAGAGTGCGCAGCATCGTCGCCGACCCAAGCAGTGATCTCGAACGAAGCTCAAATGGAGTAAGGAAGCCGTCGCTGACCGACTCGAGGTCCGGGAAGGCACCGACGACGACGTCGAGGAAGTTATTCGTGCGCTCAACCAGGGCTCCTTCATTGAGCTCAACTTCCAAGCGCCGCCCTATCCGCCCTCCTATTCCCACTTGCAACGTCCTGATCATGTCTGTTACATGCTTGGCCCCAAGGAGGTAGGGGCTTTGAAGCCCGATGCGGTCCTGCTCCATGTCGACGCGCCCCTTCAGCAGCGCGTGGTTCAGTACCTCGTCCAAACATCGGTTTACCACCTTCCGGTCGTCAAAGCGTGCCCGGATCGCGGATGTAATGCCTAGGGCGTTATCAGCGATGTCGACAAACATCTGCTCTGCTGCGCGGACATCATCCTCGACTAGGATCTGCACGGCAATCGACTCGTCGTGAAGGCGGCGCCGAAGCCTTTCGAGACCTCCGATCTCATCCTGGTACAGGCTCATCAGCTCTGGGTTACTCTGGTGCTTGGCTGCGTTGAGCAGACTGCGCTTCTGCTCCAATTCGCGGGCTAGGTCTTCGACCAGGTAGTTGAGTCCCAGGATGCGATGCTGGCCGTCCAGGATTCTTAGATCTGTCCTAGCGAGACGCGGCAGAGCTAGGAGGCCAAATTCAGTGGCAGCGGTGCGCTCCCGCACATGGAAGGCGAAGATGTCAGGGCCTCTGAGCAATACGGCCGGCGCAACCCACTCCGGCTGGTCGCGGATGTACTGGGCGAACCTGTGCGCATGATTCGCGTTGACCCGGCGGTTGCCTGGCATCGGGTGGTGCGGGTCGGGGCGTGGCAGTGAGGCAGCTGCCACTTCCAGAGCGAGCTCCAGTGAGTAGACAACCCTAGTACCCTGCATAAACCGCGTGGCGAAGTAGCTGTCTTCCGTGGAATAGCCGCTCGGTTGGTCGCTCAAGAGTTAAAACCTCCAGGTAGGGCGCTAACCACCCAACAAGAATAAACCCCGCCGACCGAACCGTCAATTGAGTTGGCGGTCGGTAACTACATGTGGTGCACAGCCCGGGCGGATATACTAAATAGGTGACGGGAGGCGGCGGCTGGGGGACCAAGGAGGCGGTATGCGGCCCCGTTCGTACCTCAGCGGGCACTCACTGATTGGGACACGGCATGACCTCATTGTCGGTCTTGGAACTGTGCAGTGGCGGAGGTGGTCAAGCTCTGGGTCTAGAGCAAGCCGGCTTCGAGCCCGCGGGTCTAGTTGAGCTCGACTCTACGGCTTGCAGTTCGCTTCGTCTTAACAGGCCAGCGTGGCCAGTCCTGTGCACCGATGTGAGGGCGCTCAGCGGATCTTCCTTTCGGGGCGTTGACTTGCTAGCCGCAGGCGTACCATGTCCGCCATTCTCTATCGCGGGGAAGCAGCTGGGCAGCGATGACGAGCGCGATCTGTTCCCACATGCGCTCCGGCTCGTTGAGGAGGCGGCGCCTCGCGCAGTCCTGCTGGAAAACGTTCGCGGCTTTGCAGGAGCACGCTTCACGGCCTATCGCCGTCTCCTTACCGCCACGCTCAGCCAAATGGGATACGTATCGGAATGGCAGGTGATTCAAGCCTCCGGGTTCGGGGTGCCGCAAGTGCGGCCCCGCTTTGTACTGATCGCGCTCAGAGCTTCTTCTGCGAAGGGGCTCCGCTGGCCGGAATCTGGCCAGGCCCCCGCGCCCCTCGTGGGTCCTGCTCTGAACGACCTGATGGGAGCGTTAGGTTGGCCAGGCGTGCGCAGATGGGTGGCAACAGCCGCAGGTATCGCCCCGACGATCGTGGGTGGATCTTCCAAGCACGGTGGACCCGACTTAGGTCCAACCCGTGCCAAGTTGCAGTGGCGCCGCTTGGGGGTCGACGCGCTCGGAATTGCAGACGCTCCTCCTACACACCTGGTCCCGCCCACTGTGCACCCCAAACTAACGCTGAAGATGGTTGCCCGCCTCCAGGGCTTCCCCGACTCGTGGAGATTCGAAGGGGGGAAAACCGCATCCTATCGCCAGATAGCTAACGCGTTTCCTCCACCAGTCGCGGCCGCGGTAGGGCTGGCGATCCGTGACGTTCTTGAGCGCCGCAGCTTCCAGGGGCTAAAGCTGACGGCCTCCGTCTGACCCTTGGCGAAACTCTAAACGTCTGGCTAGTGAAAGCTCTCGGCGTGGCGAGCCATCCAACTCCCGATCTGCACCTGATACTCGAAGGGTTGGTCCTAGCCCCGCTCAGTCGAACCCATCACTCAAGGATGGACTCGCTCGCGAACTGCGCCATCTCCGCCGCGGACCGGCCCGCAACGCCCTCGCCTATGGCGCTGGGTTCGCAGAGGGCATCCATGCGAAGAGCGGCAGTCGGCTACCTGACCCCATGCGTAACAGGGGATTGAGTCGTGCGACCCTTGACCCGCTGAAGGCAGCGAGACCTGGAAGTAGATCTTGAGCGAACAGTGGACACTCGGCAGCCTCCCACCTTGATCCGGTAAACACGTCCTGGGGGACCCGTTCCGCGAGCACTTCGACTTCCGCGGTCGCGACCGCCAACAGTTCGTCATCCATGCCCAAGCCAAGAACAACCAACCGCCACAACGGGTCCTCACTGCCGACGTCGAATTCATTCCGGGTGATGTGAATGGTAAGGCGCCCTCGCCGTCCAGTCGCCTTGACTTCCAAGTGCCACTCACGCCCATCATTTGTGAACGCGACATCATACCCAAACCGCGCGCTTTGAAGGCTGACCTGATTGGTTGATCCGGGCCACTCCGCTTCGAGAACACGGACTAGGGCGCGCTCGCCGGCCAGCCCAAGTCGCGCATGCTCCTCCCGACGGTCGTCCGCACACAGCTGCTGCGCACAAACCCACGCCCCCCGCTCGGAAAGCCCCAGCAGCGACGCCAGGTGCGACACATCTCCGGGCAGCTCCGCTGGTTCGCGGATGAGGACGTCAGCATCACGAAGCCAGTCCGGCGCGTCAGCACTCAGAGCTCGTTCAAATAGTTCCTGCCTCGCCTGCTGTGGAGAGAGCACCAGAAACTCTTGGGGCATCCCAAGTCGGGGCTGCCTCCGAAACGGAAACCCGAGAGTCTCGAGCCAGTCCAACGCTGCGGCGTATTGTGTAGAAGTCAGATCGAGGTACCCAGTCCCGGAGCCGATAAGTGCGGCAGCCTGAACGGGCGTCGACCTCCCGAGTAGGTCGATCCATCGAGCCGCAGCTCGTAGGACACCGTCAGGTGGGAGCACTATCAGTGAGGTACGAGATCAAGGAATCAACGTCTTCAGCGTCCATTCCGACTGTCTCCGTGGGCTCCTCCTCCAGATCGCCCAGCTCGCGCACAGCGGGATCGTCCAGGACGCCAGCGAGGAATTGGAGCTTTGTAGCGAGCCGGGTTTCGATCAACTCGTCAATGGTGCCGCGCGACACGAGTACGGTAACATGGGTCTCCGTCTCCGGAGCCAACCCGAGTCGGTGAATACGATCGAGGCTCTGAAGGAACCGACCCGCTGCGAAGTCGCGATCGACGTAGATGGCGTCGTGACAGGTCTGGTGAAGACTTACTCCCTCGCCCATACTTGCGGGGTTAGTGAGCAGAACCATGCAGCGTGGATCGGTACGGAAGCGGTACAGGTCTTCCGCGGGCGTCTCGCTAGTGCCATGTACGACCGCTGGCTGAAGGCGACTGATCAGTGGACGTAGGGATGTCAAATTGCGAACAAAGGTCGACCAGACAATCGTCTTCTTGCCCCGGTCGGCGTTGTCGACTGCGATCTTTGCAGCCTCAACGTACTTGGGCGCGAGCTCATAGCTCGGTAGATCTCGCATTAGCGAACTGAGCGGCGAATCAATGGGCGCGCGCAAGGGCGGTACTCGGTACGCAAGCGGCTCATAGCGACTCCCCCCTGTGGCGAGCAGGGCCGGAGTGGTGGCCGCCATGATCAGATACAGTACAAACCGCCCAAGCGCGGCAAGGTCCTGATGACCTGACCGAAGGGACCGGGCAGCCTGCCCTAGAAGCGCGTCGTATAGCTCGCGGTGGAGGGGCGGAAGCTCTAGGTGTCGAAGCTTTATATCGAGCGGCGGCAAATTGAGCTCCTTCTTGGTCGTGCGCACGAATAGTGGCCGGAGCATCTTTCCAGCGCTCGCCAAATCGCGGTTCGCTGTGGCTCGAGCCACAGCTGCGCGCCCGAGTCCAGGCCATACGAATGCCATGAGGTTTTGCAGGTCTACGACACCATTGGGCGCCGGCGTGCCGGTAAGGATAAGCCTGCGCGAGGCATATGGCGCGAGTGCGAGGCATGCGGAGCCCCATGCCCCCAATGAGCCAAGCTTCATGCGGTGCGCTTCGTCCAAGACCATCAGCGTCCTGTCCGCCCTCATCCATGACAAGAGGGCTGTCCACAACTCGGGTAGGCGCTCGTAGTTCACGATGAGCGCGTCCGAGGTGGGCAGATTCGGCCCCGTGACAATTGGCAGCCTGAAGCGCGACGCTGGAAAGCACAAGTCAATCTCATCGAGCCAGCTCTCAAACGCAGACTTGGGGCTGACGACCAAGAGCTGTGAGACTTCACCCGCCTCTCGACGGACGTGATAGCTGGCCAGAGCTACGCGAGTCTTGCCGGCGCCGGGTACGCTGAAGTCGGCACCGTGAGATAGGCCAAGGAGAGTACCGAGGTCTCGTGCTTGAAAGTCCTCAAGAGGTGCGGCCCAGCCCCCACTCTGGAGCGCAAGCGCACGATCCTCGGCCTGCGTCCCGGTGGGCGGTTGCGTCTCCAAGAGGCGCTTCTGCACCACGGCAGCATCCCGAGCGTTTGTCTCGACCAGCTCGAGGAGACTAGGTTCCCAGTGGACGTCTGTGTCCGTGGCGGGCCACCGAGCAAGCTCCCCGAGGTTGACCAGGAAGTCCTCAATGTCTAGCCTAAATGACCGCGGTGTCACACTCGTTGCCGTCATAAAGCGACTTTGAAGAGCGGTGAACTCAGGCTCCCGCCCCGGGCGGGTCGATATAATCACCTCGCCCGCTCGCGTGGCGAACTGCATCTCCAGCATGCGTAGTTAGTCCGGAAGTTCGGGGAGGGATGCTACGGCACTGAGCCACACGAGGCCGTCGGTGTGAGCGGCTGGGCTCCGCGCGACTGCCTGGCCTAGCCGCCTAAGACCAGACTTGATTCGGAGGAGAGAGTCGTCGAGTTCCTCAGGGGAAAAATTGTTCGTCGCCCGGGCCTCCGCGACCGCTGCGATACTGAGGTCAAGGTCGTCAGCTGCATCCGAAAGACGGTCGGCCGCAGCCAACCTGCGCTTGATGATCCGTTCATTCCTCCCGGCTTGGTTGAGTGCGTCGTCCACTTCCGCGTCGATTGTCTCTAGATCAACCGGAGCCGTCGGAAGGCTGCCAGCTGGCACGCTACCGCGTGAGTCCGCGACTCCCCTCGCTTGCAGTACGGCCGTGGTTAGCCTGCGCAGGGAATCCACGCGAGGGTCTGTCGCTGGCGCCGGGATGCCTGTACCGGGGATCGTGCGGGGAGGGCCTGGCGCTACCTCAGGTGGAGCAGGGAGGTACTTGGGAAGATAGCGCTGCACAAAGTCTGCGCCGATTAGTCGCAAATCGGTCTTAGACTTCTTCAGCGCGATCGCTAGGAGGCGCTCCTCTCGCAAGGCCTCTGCACGATCGGGCGATCTATTCTTGAGGCTGCCGTAGGCGCGGTACAACTCCTCTAGTTTCCCTTGATCGGTCTCGAAGTCGACGAGCTTTAGCTGCGTCACGGCCGTGAGTGACTCTAACCTACTTCGGTCGATAGCCTCTCTAATGAATGCCAGAATCCAACGGCTTCTCTCATACGTGGTCGCCCTGATGCGAAAGTCAGCTTGAATGTCCGCGGCGACCCGACCGGCCGCAACCCGTTCATCCACTGCGAGTAGAAAGTTCATGAACGAGTAGTCCCGTTTAAAATCCTTTCGGAGTTGCAGCGAGAGCTCAATGGTTTGGATGTCGTCGAGAGCCGCGTCGGTCGGCAGCACCCCGACCCGCATGTTGAGAATCCCGAGATCCTTGAGCGCCGCCCGGCGTGTGTTGCCGTTGACGAGAACTCCCTGCCTAGTGATAACACCTGGCTCCCGCTGGCCATTTTCGCGAAGATCCTCAGTCAGATCGCGGAATGCCGCGTCGGGCTTGGAGGGGTCCACCGGGTCGCCCTCAAGAAGGTCGTGGAGATACTCTTGCGCCGGCGCAGCAAATGGAGCTCGAGCCAGCTCGAGCTCGTGTGTTGGATAGAGTGAGCGCTGGGCACGAATCCGATGACTGTCGGGGTTATAGCTGAGTAGGCTCACCGGCATAGAGATCACGGCGATCGGGAGTCGACTTCCGCGCCACTCAACGGTAGTCGTCTCACTAAGTCCCGACCCTTCTAACTCCGCGTGCAGGCGCTGCTCGATGGTACCACGCACGTCGTCCGCATTCGGCGGTGTTGGAAGCTGCACTTATGACCTCCACGACTTCTGAGCGGAGCTGCCGGACCGCCAATTGTAACCTCGTCGCGCTCGCCAAGGGGAGCGTCTCGAGACGAGGGTCGGAGCCAAGGATGGCCAAAGCCGAGCACGAAGGACACCCCGCGTGGCCCAAGCTCGATGGCAGGCAGCCAGCCGACTAGGCGCTCGCGTGCCCCGACCACACCGCCTGGACGTAGACACTTGTCGGCCTTACTTCCAACGGCCGCCCTCGGAGGCGCCGACATTGCCGAACCACGGCAGCGTGGCCCCACGGGCCGACGGGCTTATCAGCCCCGTATCCTGGACCTGATCAGTGCTAAGCTCGGGTACAGGGAACTGTTGTTCGATTCAGCACCATCGGCAGGCGAAGGCGGTCAAGCGACGTGGCTCCAGCCTCGGACTCGGCGGATGCTGTGACGTCAGATACTCGGGAAAGCAAGGATGGGTGATCAGGTCGCCACCGCAGTACCGGACTGGGGAACACTGACGGCCGGATCCAAGGTCCGTGTGGCGCTGTGGCTCTATTCAGAGATCGGTCCTGGCCGGTCGTTCACGAAGGCCAAAATGCGCGCCGCGTTTCCCGGTGTAGAGCAAATCGATCGGCGAATGCGAGATCTGCGTTCCGAGGGCTGGGTAATCGCGACCTCCAGGGAAGACGGTCAGCTTGGCGTCGATGAGTTGCGCCTCGTAAGCATCGGAGAAGCTATCTGGCTACCCGGCCGCCGACCCCATCGGGGCGCTAGGCTCAGCCGGAGCCGACGTCGCGCCGTACTCGCTGCGGACCTTTACGCGTGCACCTCTTGCGGCATCACGGCAGGGGAGACCTACCCCGACGAGGCAAGCACCACCGGCAAGCTCTTGGTAGTGCGAACAGCGGCCTCCGGCTCTGCGAAGACCGCAGCGTGGCACACCAGTTGTGAGCGGTGCTATGCAGGCGGCCAGCAGGATGAGCCGTCGCTGGATGAGGTGATGACGGCCGTCGATGCCCTGGATGCCGGTCAACTCCAGGAGTTCACAAAGTGGGTGGCACGGGCCAGGCGCGGCTGGCGTCCCCAGGACGTCGTTTGGGCGACCTACCAGCGGCTGTCGTCGGTCCAGAGGGATGCTGTGCGAGCCCACATTGGCCTCCGGTGAACACCATAAAGCCAGGTCGGTCGTGGCGTCGGGGGTAACCCCGCCGCCCGTCAAACTGGCGGCGACGAAGGTGCGGCGAATTGGGACCAGAACGGCAGTACGAAAGGCGGCGGAGGGATGCGCGGACTTGCTGCTCGAATGGTTCGGCGAGCACGAGCGCGCCTTCCCGTGGAGGAACTCCACCAGCCACTTTGAGCTACTTGTCGCCGAGATACTGCTTCGTCAGACGAATTCGCGGACTGTCCCGATCGTCCTGGGCAGCGTGATGGCCCGTTTCCCGCGCCCCGTGGACTTCGGATCCGCTGACGAGGAGGAGTTGACCGGAGTCATCGGACGGCTGGGGCTGGGCCACCAAAGAGCAAAGCAGCTCAAGTCGCTAGGCCAGTGCATCGTCAGTCAGCACCGCGGCAGGGTACCGCGATCGAGGACGGCGCTTTCTCGGCTGCCAGGGGTCGGACCGTATACCGCCGGTGTTGTCGCTGGAGCTATCTCCGGCAAGACGGAAGCCGCGGTGGACGCCAACGTGGCCAGAGTTCTCTGCCGGGTCCAGGGCATTGTGCCTTCTCATGCAGAACCCCGGAAGAGTGCAAACGTGTGGGACGCTGCCCAGGCTTTAGCGCTAGCGCGGCCGAACTCGGGAGCTCGAATTACATGGGCTATTGTCGACCTGGCCGCAGCTATTTGTACGCCCGAGAAGCCGTCGTGCCTGGAGTGTCCGCTAAGACCATGCTGTGTCTGTGGTTCTGGCAGTGGGTGCCCGTCCTCGCACCCGGGAACTATCCGCGCGATTGGGACCGCGGCTGTGTGAGAAATCCTTCCTGGTCTGCGATGGCGTTGGGGGGTGACATTTAGCGTCTTTTCCCTCACCCGTTCTTCTCCCACCCCCCCATCCTCCGGGATGCCGCCAGTCGCCCCGGCGACCGGCCGCATCCCCCATTTGATCTGATCTCGGGCCGATCCGGGCCGCCGCATCCCCCCCATCCGATCCGATCCGACCCGATCCCGGCCGGGCCGCCCCGCCGGGCCCCGGCCCGGGGGACCACCCCTAAAGTGGACCGGGAGCCGGCTGGGGGATTGGGACGCCGGGTGGCGCCGACGCTGGGCCCGCCCTGGGGGCGGCCGGTCCCACCGCCCACCCCGCAGGGGGGCATGGAGCTCGGGGCGGCGGCGCAGCTCTGCTGGCAGGGCTGCCAGAGCC
>JBOHUG010000023.1:0-40611 GCA_050734135.1 Candidatus Dormibacteria bacterium | reverse complement strand
AGCCTCCAGTGCTGACCCGTTTCAGCGGGTCTCTCCGAGTTCTGTTGCCTGGAAGGCTACGCCGTCGCTTTCTCTGGGGTCAGCCGACGGCCTCGGTCAATTTCCACAACATCTGACGTTAGCTCGGCCCTGAGCCGGCGGGAAGCGAGGGCCGTTACTACGCCAGCTCCCCTCTGGCTCTTCTCCTCGCTAGGGCCGGGCCGCTGACCATGAGGACGACTCCCAGTGTGATCAGCACCGCCGCCAGCCCGACCGCCGGGGTCAGGCCCTGGCCCAGGATCAGCCAGCCGAGCACTAGCGCCACCACTGGATTGACATATGCATAGGTCGCGACGGTGGTGGCGGGCAGCACTTTCAGCGCGTAGGTGTAGCAGGTGAAGCCGGCGATCGAACCACCGGTCACCAACCAGGCGAAGGCGATCAGGGCGGGCGGCCCGACATTTGCCCAGTGGATGTGGGCCCCCTCTCCGGTGAGCAGTCCCACGGCGATCAGCCCAAGCCCCCCGACCACCATCTCCACCGCCGACACCAGCAGGACGTTGGGCGCCAGCGGAGCCCGCTGCGCATACAGGGAACCGATACTCCAGAAGATGGCGGCTCCGAGCAGTCCAGCCGCCGCCAACAGGCTCAGATGACCTCCGGCGGCGGGGTCGACCAGGACCGCCACTCCCCCCAGACCGAGCAGCACTCCGAACCAGCCCAGCGGCCCGGGGTGCCGGGATCCCTTCAGCGTTAGTCCTAGAAAGGCCATCCAGAGCGGAACGGTGGCGATCATCAGGGCGGCCAGCCCCGAATGGACTTTGACCTCTCCCAGCGAAAGCAGCCCGTTGCCACCCAGGAGGAGGAAGAGCCCCACTACCCCGGCGCTGAGCGCCTCCTGACGGCTCGGTTTACTCCAGCGAAGCGGCCGCTTCCGCCAACTGCCAGCAGGTCCAGCCACCAGATAGAGCAGGATGCCCGCCAGGAGATAACGGACGCCTGACATCAGCAGAGGTGGGAAGTATTTCACCGCCACCTGAATCCCGGTGTAGGTGGAACCCCACAGAAGGTAGACGGCCACCAGGGCGCCCCAGGAGAGCAACTGGGGACTGTCCGAGACTCGGGCACGCGCGTCGCTGAAGGTCATTTGGTAAAAGCTGCCCCGGCCTAAGAAATCGATGTAATTGTACTCCAATAACCTCCTAAGCTAAGGTACAATGAGGTTTGCATGGACGACATCGATCGTGCCCTCCTCAGGGCGCTGGTACAGGACGCTCGCGCCACCTGGGCCTCCCTGGGCGAGCAGGTCGGACTCTCCGCGCCTTCGGTGCATGAGCGGGTTCACAAGCTCGAGATGGCCGGTACGATCCTCGCCTACTCCGCGCGGGTGGCTCCGGGGCTAGTGGAGGCGGACACCGCGGCCCTCATCTCCTTGCGGACGTCCGGAGACGCCCAGGAGCGGGCCCAACTGGAGGCGGACCTGGCCGCGGAACCGGCCGTCCTGGAGTTGCACGAGGTAGCGGGTGATGACTGTTACCTGGCCAAGGTTCGCGTGCACTCCACGGCCGAGCTAGCCGCCCTCTTGACCAGGCTGCGTGAACTCCATCCCGGGCTCACCAGCAGATCCTCAGTGGTGCTGCGCTCGGTCTTCGAGCGGCCGCTCCTCTGGCCACCCTCGGCGGCATCGCCCAGCTAGCCGCCGGCAGAGGTCCGGCGACACCCGGCGTCCGGAAGAATCAGTACTCGTCCTCAGGACGGACATCCTCGTCGACGTCGTCCGGCTCGGCCTCCTCCACCGGTTCCTCGAACTCGCCGAAGTCCTCCTCCAGCTCGTCGGGCGCGGCTCCGGGCACCGGCGTCAGGGGGTCGTCCTCGTCATCGCCAATCGCGGGTGGATCCTCTTCGCGGGCAACCACCGGCTCCTTGGCATACGGCCGGTAGCTGATCTCGCGGACTTTACGGACCGGGAAGGAGTTGGTGCCCGCCAACTCCGGCGCCTGGTACACCTCACGCAAGATCACCTGGACGCCGGCGCCGTCGATGTGGGTGACGGCGCCGGCGTAGCGATTCCCGCTCTGGCTGAGCTTCAGGATGCGCTGGGAGATGCGCGGCTCCACCGCCCCGAGGTCCACTCCCCGCAGGGTCCGGACCATCACCTGATCGCCGCCAACCTCGACCTTGATGGGGTCGCCGGGGGCGATCGCCGCCGGATCCACGCCCCGGGCCAGGACCAGCTTGGTGATGGCGGTCTTGCCGGGTTCGTCGGTGAACACCGCCACATCGACCGAGGCCGAGACCGGTGCGACAGTTCTCTTCGCGGCCCGACGCTCGCCGAGTTTGGCAAGCTGGCGACGGGCGATCTGGTTGCCCGGGTTGGTCGCCAGGGTCGCCCGGTAGGCGGCCTCGGCCTCCTCCAGCCGCCCCAGCTCCAGCAGCGCTTTGCCGCGGCGGTTGCAGATGTCCTCGTCGGCGCCGAAACGTTCGATCAGAACGTCATTGACGGCCAGCGCTTCCTGCCAGCGACTGGCGAGCGCGAGACTGACCGCCTCCTCGGCGGCCTGAAGCTTAGATTTTGGGATTTCGCCAACATCAGCCAAGGCTGCCGTTCTCCTCATCTCAGATGGCCGCGGCGGGTGTCGGTGGGGTCGCTAGCAGTCGCTCGGACCGGACCGGGGGCCGCCCGATCCGGGGTGGTGGCGCGCAGATGACCAGTCGCACCCCTGAGGCGTCGCGGGCCGCCATATGATAGCGAGAGGCTGCCACAATGTCGGCCGCTTCAGATGGCCTGCTGCCCAGCCGAGGTCCCAGCACCCGATGCCGTCCAACAACCACAAGCCGAAAGGTGTTCAGATCCTGGCCGTCGCCAACCAGAAGGGCGGGGTGGGTAAGACGACGACCGCTGTCAACCTGGCCAGTGCCCTCGCCGAGCGGGGTGTCCGAGTGCTGGCGGTCGACCTCGATCCCCAGGGTCACCTGACCGTCAACATGGGGGTCTCCCAACCTGACGAGCTCCGGGTCACCGTCTACGACATGCTCTGTGAGCATCAGGTGGCGGCGGCCGACGTCCGGCTCCACTCCCCAGGAGTGGGAGTGGACTTCCTGCCATCGAACGTGGAGCTGGCCGGGGCGGAGCTGCAGCTGGTAACCGAAATCGGCCGCGAGTCGGTCCTGTTGGAGAAGCTCAACCCGATCCTCGGCGACTACGACTTTGTGATCATCGACTGCCCGCCTTCCCTGGGGCTCTTGTGCATCAACGCGCTGGTGGCCGCGACTGCGGTGGTGATTCCCCTGCAGTGCGAGTACTTCGGCATGAAGGGGATGGAGCAACTGCAACGGACCATCGAGCGGGTCCGGGTGAAATTGAATCCCCGCTTACGCATCCACGGAATTCTGCCGACGATCCACAAGGGGCGCACGGTGCACGCCAACGAGGTGCTAAACGACGTACAGTCCCACTTCGGGAATTTGGTATATCCCTTCCAGGTCTCGGACAGCATTCGATTCGCTGAATGCCCCCTGGTGGGCCAGTCGATCCTGCAGTACGCCAGTGAATCCGACGGCGCCGCGGCTTACCGCCAGTTGGCCGAGGCGGTGCTGTCCGGGGAGGGCCATTGAGATGGCATTCAAGCGCGCCAGTCTGAGCGGTTCGGCGCAACTATTTCAGCCCACCAAGGTGCCGGCCGGTGAACGTCCGGGCGAGCTGGCGGAGCCGATCCCACTGCGCGCCCGGGCCGCCGTGCCTCCGCTCCTAGAATCCGAGCCGGACGAGGATTCCCGGGGAGTGGTGCTGGTCAGCGAGATCCCGAGCATTCCAACGCCGCACGGACACCTGTACCGACTCAGTGACGAGGAAGTCGAGGTACTGCTGGGGGCACTGCAGCACGCCAAATTCCCCCACTCCTACCAACGCTTGCCCAAGCCCGCGATGGATGAGTTCGAGCTACTGGAGGCCCTGCGCCAGAAGATCTCGGACCAGCGCGAGGTCCGCGGCTGAACTCGGAGGCGCCCCGCCCCCGCCTCCAGATCTCGCGGGTCAGGGTGAGCGGTACCGCCGAGACCAATTGCTATGTGGTCGCTTGCGCCCGGAGCAAGGAGGCGGTGGTGATTGACCCTGGTGCCGATGCCCCGAAGATCATCGAACAGTGCCAGGGATTGACGGTAAAGCACCTCTGCTGCAGCCACGGCCACCGCAATCACGCCACCGCCAAGGAGGAGGTGAAAGCCGCGGTGGGCGGTGAGACCGTGCTGAGCCTGCTCGACGCCAAGGCCTACTTACGTTCGGCGGACCACTACGTCAACGACGGGGACCGGCTGCCGTTCGGTGACTTCGAAATGGAGGTCATCACCACTCCGGGGCACAGTCCCGGCTCCCTCTGCTTCAAGGTGGGCAATCATCTGTTCACCGGCGACACCCTCTTCCAGGGCAACATCGGCAAGACCGACATGCCCGATGTGGACATCTCCCGCCAATTGGTCTCGGTACTCTCACGGCTGCTGAGCTTCCCGGAGAACACCGTCATCTACCCGGGACACGGTGCCACCACGACGGTCGGGCAGGAGCGCCGGGACAATGTCGCGGTGCAGATGCTGCGGCAGGTCGGATAGGAGCGCCAGGGATCTCCGGACCTGGTGGTTTCTCAGTCCTTCAGCCGAAGCCTGAAGCCGACCGCACCGGCTGACTCGCCTCGGGACGGGAGCTGATCTTGGCCGTCCTGCTCAGCTTGACAGCGGCCCTGGGCTACGGTGCCTCGGACTTCCTGGCCGGGGTCGCCGGACGGCGGGGCGCTGCCGCCTCGGTGGCGCTCTTGGAATCGCCCTGCGGCCTGCTGGCAGCCCTCCTCGGACTATGGCTTATCCCCTGGTCCTCTCCCTCAGGAGCCAGTTTGGCCTGGGGAGCTCTGAGCGGCGTCGGGAGCGGGCTCGGGATCCTCGCTCTGTACCGCGGACTGGCGGTGGGCAGGATGACAGTGGTGGCCCCGGTGGCGGGAATCCTGACCGCATTGATCCCGGCTCTGGTGGGGCTGGCGTTGGGCAACCGGCCGGGCTGGGTCGCCCTGGCGGGGATGGCGATCGCACTGCCCGCGGTGGCGCTGGTCTCGCGCCACCCCAGTGATGGGTCTCAGCGCCACCGCGGGGTCCCCGAGGCAGTGATCGCGGGCGTCTGTTTCGCTCTGCTCTTCATCGCCCTGGACCGGGCCGGAACCCGCGCTGGGACCTGGCCCCTGGTGCCCGGACAGGTAGTGGCAATGTTGCTGATCGGGGCCGCCGCGATTCGGGGCCGGGCGGTCCGGATGGAGTGGCGCCGCCTGGCTCCCCTGGCAGTGGGCGCCGGGGTGCTGGGCGGGACAGGCAACATTCTCTTCCTCAGCGCCACTGGCCAAGGCGAGCTCGCGGTGGTCGCGGTGATCAGCTCGCTCTACCCAGCGGTGACCGTGCTCTTGGCGTGGGTGGGGCTGCGGGAGCGGATCGCCCCGATCCAGCTCGTGGGGTTGGCGGTTGCCGTCCTGGCGGTGGTTCTGATCAGCCTCTGAGGGCGCCCGCACCCCGCAACTAGACTTACCGGAATGGTAATCGGCAGTCTGGTGCTGACCCTGCACCTGCCGCAGAGCCAGTCGCTCAAAGCCAAGCGGCAAGTGGTCAGCTCTCTCACCCATCGGGTCCGACGTACATTTAATGTGGCCGTGGCGGAGGTGGAAAGCCTGGACTCCTGGCAGTTGGCGGTGATCGGGGTCGCCTGCGTCAGCAACGATCGGCGGCACGCCGATGAGATGCTCAACAAGGTGGCCAACTGGGTCGCCGAGGACGGCGGCCGGGGCGAGGCGCTACTGACCCGACAGGACATCGAGCTAATTCAGACGTGACGCCCACCCTCGGAGTGATCCAGATCGGGATCAACCCGGTCTTTCACCTCGGACCCCTGGCGATCCACTGGTACGGGGTGGGGTACGCGGTGGCGATCTTGGTCGGCCTGCAGGTGGCCCTGCCCTACGCCGAACGCCACGGGATCCCCCGAGCCAAGACCGGCTGGATCGCCTTCTGGACCATCGTGCTGGCCCTGATCGGAGGTCGGCTCTTCTACGACCTCCAGTCCGGGGCCAAGTACTACTTCACCCATCCCCTGCAAACCTTTGCCGTCTGGGAGGGTGGGATGGCCTTCTTCGGCGCCATCTTTTTGGGCAGCGCCACCCTGCTCTTCATGGCCTGGCGGGAGCGGGTGAGCTTCTGGGTGCTCCTGGACGCGGCGGCGCTCTTCGCCGGCATTGGACAGCCGATCGGACGGATCGGCAACATCATCAACGGCGACATCCTGGGCTACCCCTCGAATCTGCCCTGGGCCACCGCCTACACCAACCCCAACAGCTTCGCCCCCCGGTTGGACGTCGGCTACCAACCGGCGGCCGCCTACGAAGCGCTGGTGATCCTGGTGGTCTTCGGTCTCCTGATCTGGCTACGCCGCCGAGGGGCGGCGGACGGGGTGGTGGGGATCACCTATCTGATCCTCTACCCGATCACCCAGATTGGCATCTTCTTCCTGCGCAACCCGGTCAACGTCCCGGTGATCGCCTTCGGCCTCAAGCAGGCCCAGCTGACCGCACTTGGAGTCCTGGTGATCGGGGCGCCACTCCTGATCATCGCCTGGCGGAGAACCAATCCCCGCCCCGAGGTGGTCCCGCTAGCGCTCCCTGAGCCGCCCCCCGTGTGAGCGAGGCGACCACCCCGCGACTGCTGGCATTCCAACGCTCCTTGCCGTTCCAGATGGACCCCTTCCAGCGGGAGGCGATTGGGGCGCTCGAGCAGCACCAGGGAGTGCTGGTCAGCGCCC
This sequence comes from Candidatus Dormibacteria bacterium, assembly GCA_050734135.1. Lineage (GTDB taxonomy): Bacteria > Chloroflexota > Dormibacteria > Aeolococcales > Bog-877 > Bog-877. Next base: position 33,809 of record JBOHUG010000023.1, on the reverse strand, counting down.
CCACCTCGAGCGGCAAGACGGTCGTCGCCGAATGGGCCATCTGGCGCTGCCTGGCCGAAGGCGGCGCCTCGAGCGGCGAGCGGGTTCTCTACACCTCGCCGCTCAAGGCCCTCTCCAACCAGAAGTTCGGCGACCTCTGCCGCCGCTACGGCGAGGCCAATGTCGGGCTGGTGACGGGCGAGACCTCGATCCGACCCTTCGCCAAGGTGGTGGTGATGACCACCGAGATCTTGCGCAACCTGGTCTACGACGATCCCCTCTCGCTGGAACGGGTCTCCTGGGTGGTGCTGGACGAGATCCACTACATCGATGAGTACCCCCGGGGCACCGTCTGGGAGGAGGTGATCGTCCAGGCCCCGCAGCACATCAAATTCATCGGGCTCTCGGCGACGATCACCAACGTCGACGAGGTGGCCGCCTGGATGACCGAACGCCGTGGCCGGACGGCGGTGGTGGTCCGCCAGGAGCGCCCGGTCGAACTCCGCACCTGGCTCGGAATGCGCAACCAGCTGCTGCCGCTCCTGGACGGTGAGGGACGGCTGGATCGCCAGACTCTGGAGCGGGCCCAGCAGGATCGCAGCGGGGACCGCCGGATGGGCGGGAGCCGGCTGGCCTGGGCTTCGGAGAACGACATGCTCCGAATCCTGGAGCAGCTGGCGGAGCAGGACATGCTCCCGGCGATCTACTTCATCTTCTCCCGACGCGGCTGCCGGGAGGCGCTTGCCCGCTGCAGCACCCACCGGGTCGACTTCACCTCCCTGCAACAGAAGTTCCAGATCGACGAGGTGCTGGCCGAGCGGCTGGCGCTCGTGGAGGACCCCGAAGAGGCCGAGCTCTACGTCCGCTCGCTCTCGATGGACCTGCTCCGGCGAGGTATCGCCATGCACCACGCCGGTCTCCTCCCCTACGTGAAGGAGACCATCGAGGCGCTCTTCCAGATGGGTTTGCTGAAGGTGGTCTTCGCGACCGAGACTCTGGCCCTGGGCCTCAACATGCCAGCCCGGGCCTGCGTCATCTCCACCTTCACCAAGTTCGACGGCCAGGGCTTCGCCGCGCTTCGCAGTGGGCAGCTGGCCCAGCTCCTGGGCAGAGCCGGCCGGCGCGGGATCGACTCCATCGGCCACGGCGTGATCCTGCGCGACCCCGAGGTGGACCTGGGGGTCATCTGCGAAACCCTCCTGGGCAACGACATGGCAGTGGAGTCCAAGTTCGCCCCCACCTACAACATGACCCTTAACCTGCTCCGCCGCCACAACCCCCCGGAAGCGGAGGAACTGTTGGAGCAGTCCTTCGGGCAGTACCAAAGGATTCAGGCCCTGGACAACCTTCGGGAACGCCGGCCGAACTTGGAGGCCCGGCTGGAAGACCTGCACCGGCGCCGTTTCCGTCACCCCAAGGTGGCCTGCACCGAGCGCACCCTGAGCCAGTTCCTGGGCGCTAGAAACGGGCTGGACCAGGCCCGAGAAGAGTCTCGGCAGCTGCGCCGGCAGCACTTCCGCGACCGGCGCCGGGGCCGGTTCGGGGAGGGCACCCAGGACCCGGCCGGTCGGTTGGAGCGGTTGCGCCGGACGATCCGGCAGGAGGAGCGGCGGATCGCTTCCTCTCCCTGCCCCAGCTGCCCGTTTCTCTCCGATCACCAGGCCGCCCGCCGGGAGGCGAAGGAAATCCAGGTGGAGCTGGAGGGCGCGGAAGCGGCGGCGCAAGCCAGGGAGCACGAGTATCGAACCCAGCTTCAGGCGTACCGGGCGGTGCTGACCAGCCTCGGCTACCTGATCGAGGATCGACCAACCCGGCTGGGACTGCTGGCGGCGGCGGTGTACGGGGAGAACACCCTGCTGGTGTCCCAAACCGTCGCCGACGGATGGCTGGACCAGATGACGACAGAGGAGATGTGCGCCACCTTGGTCATGCTAGCTGCCGAGGACCGGAATCCGGATCGACCAAGTGGCAAGCGCCGAATGCCCACGGGACGGTTAGAAAAGGTGGCCCGCCGGCTGCGCCAGGCCCAGCGCGAACTGGCCGAGACCGAGTCGGAGTGGGGGCTCTCCGAGAGCCGCAGCCCGTCCCTGGACTACGTCGAATACGTCTACAACTGGGCCCATGGGGTCCCGCTTACCGAGCTACAGCCACCTCCTGGGGTGGACGCCGGAGACGCGCTGCGAGCCACTAAGTCCTGTTACGCCCTGGCCAGGCAGCTGGAGCAAGGACTCGCCGGTTGGTCCCTGCAGGGGGCGGTGCGCGAAGCTCGCCTGAGCCTGGAGCGTGACCTGGTGCGACGACTTTGACCGACGGCGATCGGGTCCGCCACCAGTACGATGCCATGGCCGAGGCCTACGCCGCTGATCTCGAGACCAGCCCCTTCAACTCCCACTACGAAAGGCTGGCGACGATCCGCCTGCTCGGAGACGTGGAGGGCCTGCGGGTGCTGGAAGTCGGCTGCGGTCCGGGCTTCCTCACCAGCTGGCTGGTTGCAGCCGGAGCCAGCGTGACCGCGCTCGACGTCAGTCCCGCCATGGTCCGCCTGGCCCAGCGGCAGGTAGGTGACCGGGCCCAGGTGCTGGTGGCTGACCTGGAGCGGCCACTGCACTTTCTCCGCGACGACTCGGTCGATCTGGTGGTCGCCTCGCTGGTGCTCCATTACCTGCGCGACTGGAACCGGGTTTTCCGTGAATTTCACCGGGTTCTCGGCGCCGGCGGGGCGGTGGTGTTCTCCACCCACCATCCCGCGATGGACTGGCCGCTGCACACTCCCGGAAACTACTTCGCGATCTCCCAGATCACGGAAACGTGGCACAAAGCGGGAAGGGACTTCCCGGTCACGTTTTGGCGCCGACCGCTGACGGCGATGACCCAGTCCATCTCCCGCTCGGGGTTTGTGATCGAGGCCCTGGTTGAGCCGGAACCGACGACCGAACTGAAGCGGCGGGATGCCGGCGCCGATCGGACCCTCCGCACAAAGCCCGCCTTCCTCTTCTTTCGAATCCGCGCGGAATCCAGGTAAAAGCGCGGGTTTCCGCGGCATTGGCAACCCCCGCCCCACCAGCTCCGCCGACACGGACACGCGTCAACACTGCCAGGACAACAAGCGGTCGGGGCAGGGGCCGAAACGGCTCTGGGGTTGGTAGCGGTCCGCACGTCGGGGGGCTGCCGGCAGCGGCAGCAAGACGATGTCGATTCCCAGCTGATCAGGCACCGGCCAGTCCCGGGTGAGATGTCGCTCCGAGGAGTGCCGGAGGGGATTGATGCTCACCGCGCCGGTCACGGTTTGGGACTCTGGGTGGGAGTGCCTGAACGGCCAGCATTTGACCAAGCATCCCTACCCCCGGGACGGGCTCGGATCGGGGATCACAAGACCCGCAGGGCGCTCCCGAACTGGGGGTCGCGCCGGCGTCCAACTGGGCTGACTGCGCCCGCGGTCGACTTTGACCCGGCCAGCCTCTCAAGTTCGTCCCCTTAGACCTCCGGCTGCCGCAGCCGGCGACTCGGGCCGGGGGGTGTCAGCGCTCTTCGGGAACGATCGATTCCGGCACTCCCACCACCCGATAGGGAAGATCGCTGATGTCGAAGTAGCGCACCGGCTTGCGCATCCGCTTGGCGATGCCTACCTGCACCTTCAGGCCCAAGGACAAGGAGCCGAAGACCCACATCTCCTCGCAGCGCGCGATCAGGTTGTTCATCGCCTCCCGCACCAGTTCCTTGGGGACGGTGTGCAGCAGGTAGTAGTCGAACATCATGAAGGGCGTGATCGGCACCCGATCCTCGTCGAGCACAAACTTGGTGAGCTGCTGGCGCCAGAAAAAGGTGCGATTGCTCATGGCCACGTAGACCAGGGCCTTGGGTCGCCGCAAGGTCCGCTCCGCCTGCTCCGCCGGACTGGCCCGGGGAGTGGGCGTGAAAATCAGCTCCAGAATGTCATCGGCGGAGCGCTCGGCGGCGGTTGCAGGCTGGGTGGAAACCTCCCCTTCGGGGGTCGCCAGGCCGTGTGCAGGCGGCGGCTCCCCCCCGGGAGTGGGCGCACTCGGCGCACCGGCTACATCCAAGTCTTCAATCCCACCCAAGATCTGCGGCCGAGTATACCCAACGCACCAGCGCAGAACTCATGGTGAGGGATCAGCTTCGGTGAGCCGCTTCAGAGCCGTGAGGGCCCGCCGCAGCAGCAGTCGGTTCTCGGGCGGGTTGAGCCACCTGCTGGCGCCCGATGGGTGCGGCAGCGGCAGCACTAAGGGTCGGTGTGATGACGAGGTCGCCTCGTCGGGTGACAGCTCGCCTGCTTCGGCGTCGAACACTCGTCCCACCGCAAGATGCATCGGCAGACGACCGAGAAACCTCCCCAGCGCCATCTGCCCGACAGCCAGGATCAGCCAGGGGCGCAGGATCGAGATCTGCTGGTCGAGATGTCCTCGGCAGAGTTCCACCTCGGCTGGGGTGGGCCGCCGATCCCCGGAACCGGAGAATGCTGGTCCCGGGAAGCACTTGGTGATCGAGGTGAGGTAGACCCTCTCCCGGGCCAATTCCTCGTCGCCCAGCCCGGCCTCCGCAAGCCATCGGAAGAGCTGGCGGCCAGCGCGGCCGCTGAACGGCCGACCGACCCCCTCCTCCACCCGCCCCGGGGCCTGCCCGACCAGCACGATCCCGTGTCCCACCGGAAGCGGCAGCACCGGAGCGGCTCGCTCCAGCAGGCCCCCATCGACACAGCGCCGACAGGAGAGGATTTGCTGGTGCAGATCGGTCAGGCTGGGCATGGCTTCGGACCCGGCTCGAACGCGATTCCCCCCTTAAGCTGCGGCCACCGAATGCTATCCTAGACCCACCTCGGTCGTCATCTCGGCGACCCCTTCAGTCACCAGGTCTCGAGGTCTCGCGAATGCCTCACGGCTCAGACCCACGCCGTCGGCCTGATCAGCAGTCCCCGGACTCGGGGGCTTCGGTCCCGCCGCCCTGGTGGAGCGCCCTCTCTGATGCTGGCCTTCCCGCTGAGGGACCTCGGGTCAGGCACAGGGCCAGCTGGCGTCACCGGCTGCAACGGCTAGGCATCCGGATCAGCGCGCCGGTCGTGGCGCTGGCGGTCGCCGGAGCGGTGGTGGCGGCCGGGTTCGGCTACCAGCTCGTGGGCGGTATCGTCGCCGCCGTCCTGGTGGTCGGGCTGGCAGTGGTCACCGTTATCCATCACCGGCGGACGGTTGAGGGCAGAGAGACCGGCTGGTGGCGCTGAAGGAGCGATCCCCTCGTCCGCCAAGCGGATTTCCGGGCGGCTCCCTGTTGGCCGCTTGGCCGCTTGCGGTCTCGGTGCTCGGGGGCTGGCTCCGGCAGCAGGCTCTTCGACCCGGCCCCCTGGGCGGGGCGGCGGGAGCTGCGGTGACGGTGGTCAACCGGTCAGCGAGCCTCATGTGTGAAGTCAGTGCCGAGGTGGCACGTGCGACCGCCCGCGAGGTTGCCGCTAAGGGCAATCGCAACCGGGCCAAGCCCTCAGCGCGAACCGGCAAGAGCACCGGCAAAGTGGCTACCGGTAAGGGGAGAACGCCCGGAGGCTGAACCCGATCGGGCGGAGCGGGGCGGTGGCGTGAGTCGCGGCAGTCCCCCGGACCCGGACCCCCGCTTTGGAGCAGCCCCGGCTGTAATTTGAGCCGATGTCAATGCTCTGGGCGCGCGATATGAAGGCTCGGGTCCCAGGATGCTGCTGAGCATCTCGACCACCCACGAGCCGGCAACCGATCTGGGCTATCTGCTCTACAAGAGCCCGGCACGCCTGCATGAGATCGAGCTGAGCTTCGGAGTCGGCTACCTCCTGTATCCCGAAGCCAGCCCTGAGCGGTGCACAATTTCGCTCCTGGTCGAGGTCGACCCGGTCTCCCTGGTCCGCAACCGCCGACTCGGCGGCGAGTTCTCGCTTCGGGAGTACGTCACCGACCGTCCCTACGCCGCCTCCTCCTTTCTCTCAGTCGCCCCCCGCACGCCGGTCAGATGCGCCGACTTCCAGATAATCGGGGTGCCGAACACCCTCAGGTAGACCGCTCATGGGTTGCCGCGGAGGTCGTAAGTGAGCACGAACCCATCGAGGTGTTCCCGGAGCTGCGCTCGGCGGCTCCCAGGGAGGGTGCCGATGAGCTACGGCTGAGCTTCACCATCGCCCGGAAGGCGAGCGGTCAGCCCCAGTCGGTGGCTGGTTCTGGAGGCGCAGGGAGCAGCTCCGCCTGACGGATGACGGCTTCCTCCGCCACCTCCTTGCGGTATGAGCGCTGCGACGGATTGGGAACCAGGTCGAAGAAGCGATAGGACTCCGCCATCTCCACGCCACACCGCTCCCCCGTCTCCCGAGCGCCCCGCTCCATCCCCTCACGCATATCGCTGGCATCGAACTGGCTCCGATGCTCACCCAACGCCGCCATCTTGTTCTCCAGGTCGATCGGGAGCAGCGGAATCGCGATGTCCGACTCTGCGGATGCACCAACGAAGACGAAGCGCACCTTGTGAGGCTGCAGACCTTCGTCGCGCAGCAGCTCCGGAAAGGCCCGTGCGTCTCGGGCGCTGGGGAATATCGCATCCAGCGCCGCGTCTCCGGCGGCCCGGTGATCGGGGTGGTTGATATACCCCCGTCCGAACCAGCGATTGCTGGGATCCATGGTGATGATCGCCTCCGGGCGGAGCTCTCGGATCATCCGCACCAGGTCACGGCGCACGGACAGAGTGTTCTGCAGCACCCCATCGGGATAACCGAGGCAGCGCACCTCGGATACCCCCAGGTGCGCCGACGCCAGCCTCTGCTCCTGGAGGCGGACCCGGCTCAGCTCACCGGCCGGAATGCCTGCATCGTCGCTGCCGGCATCCCCATCGGTGACCAGGCAGATGGCCCCCACGCAGCCCTGGCGCACCCAGGCGGAGAGCACCGAGGCAGCCAGGAAGTCGCAATCGTCAGGGTGTGCCACCACCACCAGGGCTCGTTCCGGTACGTGCTCGAACAGCTCCAGTGCTGGCAGCGGGGGCGTTGGAGGTGCGGCGGCTCGCTCGTTGTCTGCCATCTCAACCAGTTATCCTGCCAGCCGTGGGCCTTGCGCTGCGTCGAACCCCTCGGATAGCGACCTTCTCGATCGTCGCGACCGACGGGAGGGACTGGGGGGTGGCGGTCGCTTCCAAGTTCCTGGCCGTCGGCAGCGCGGTCCCGGCGGCGCGAGCCGAAGTCGGCGCGATCGCCACCCAGGCGTTGGCCAACACCGGCTACAAGCAGTTGGGGTTGGACCTGCTCGAGGCCGGTCGGCCCGCAAGTGAGGTGGTCGAGGTGCTGACTGGCGATGACGAGGGTCGAGAAAACCGCCAGCTGGGGGTCGTGGACCGTCACGGGGGCGCGGCTACCTACACCGGATCCAAGTGCTTTGAATGGGCCGGTGGCCGCACCGGCAAGGGCTGCGCCTGTCAGGGCAACATCCTGGAGGGCCCGGCAGTTGTCGACTCCTTGCTCTCGACGTTCGAGGAGTCGACGGGCGAATTGGTGGACCGATTGCTGGCTGCCCTGATCGCCGGTGATCAGGCGGGGGGCGACCGCCGGGGGCGGCAGTCGGCCGCGATCCTGGTCGTCCGCCGGCACGCCGGCTATAGCGGCTTCGACGACAAGATGGTGGATCTGCGGGTTGACGACCACCCCAAACCGATTCCCGAGCTGACTCGCCTTCTGGACCTATGGCGGCTCTACTTCGAGAAGGCCTCGCCGGAGTCCTTGCTGCCGGTAGATGACGGCGTTTATTCGCGGTTGCGGAGCGCGCTGGAGCGCACGGGAAGGCTCCCTGAGGGCGCTAGCACCGAGCAGCTCTGGGCAGCTTTCGACGCATGGGTTTCGGAGGAGAACCTGGAGGAGCGCATCCCCTCCCGGGAGGCGGTGGATCCGCTCGTGCTCGCCAAGTTGGAAGCCGTGCCCTCGGCGGACTAACCAACACTTCTGGCTGCCTCAGAGCGCAGTCCCGAGTACAGCACCGGTCTGGGATTGCCGCGCCCTGAGCCAGTGAGTGGACGGATTGCGACCAAGCCCCGCGACCGCGCTGAGAGCGATCGCATAGTCAGACCAGGGACTGGCTCAGATCGGTGCCGGCACCGAGATGGTCGGGGTCCGGCTCATCTGGCTCAGATGGTGGAGCAGGAGCTGCTGGGCGCTGAAGGTGGCAGCACCGTAGTCCGAGGTGAGCTCGAGAACCTCTCTCGGCGTGGGAATCAAGGGAAGGCGATAGGCGAGTTGGACGGCCTTGCGGACACCCAGATCGTCCGCCACAACCACCGGTCGGCCGAGTACTCGGGTCAGATACTGGCTGGCGGTCCAGGGTCCCAAGCCGGGAAGGGAGGTGAGCCGCTCCCGCACCTCAGAGTCTGACGCCAACTCCAACTCATCGAGCGAGAGCTCCCCGTGGCACAGGGCCGCCCCCAGAGCGGTCAGGCAGCGGGCCTTGGCTCGGCTCAGCCGAAGCTCAGCCCAGACCTCCGGCGCCGCGGCCGCCATCTGAACCGGATCTGGACAGAGCACGAAGTCGTCCCCGACAGTTATGCGATTGCCGAGCCGTAGCAGGATGTCCCGGCGGACGTTCAGGGCCAGGGTGAGATTGACCTGCTGAGCAGTGACCATCGCCAGCAGTGCTCCGAGCGGGTCCAGGGCCCGCACCGGGAACACTCCGGGGTGGAGTTCCAGGAGCTCGCCGACGACCGGATCCCGGCGGCCGAGGTCACTCAGGGCCGCCCGCTCTTCGACGAACATCGACCCGAGCTTCTCGGCTAGCTCGGAGGGGGGAGGACCGGGGAGTATCTCGACGCAAAGGTGCGATGGCGCGGAGGCGGAGCTACGCAACCTGACCGCTCCAACCACCCCCGCCACCCGAAATGGCCGTAGAAAGCGTCGGCCATCCCAGCGGTCCATCAGGTCATCGCCATGGCGACTGAATCGCGCCAGCGAGGCGTCCAGGTCCAGTCCAGAGGGAAGCTCCAGGCGCCCAGATGGTGGGTCTTGGCTCAAAAAGTGGACTTGGCGATCAGGCCCGGGAGCCGGACCGGGTCAGCTCGCCCTCCGCGTAGCCCCAACCCGCCTCCGCTGAGGCGGGTCCGGTGGGCCCGAGAGTGGTGCCAGCACCCTCCCCGAAGTGGGCGGGGTCACGATGCGCCAGCCAGGCGGGTATGGCCCGGCACGCAACCACGGCGAGGAACCAGCCCAGGAAGAGGGGTACGCCGATGCTCCACATGTCGAGCGCCAGGTAGAAGTGGAAGTCGTAGGGGTCCATGGCTTGGAGGGCGGCCATGAGCAGAGCTGCGGTCCCGAAAGCCAAGCAGGTCAGCACGAAGCCGTGGGTCAATAGCCGTCCCCGCGCCGCTCGGAAGCGGTCGAGAGAGTTGCTGCGGGGCGGCAGCTCGGCGCCCGCGTGCCAGCCTCTCCACAGAAAGATCAGAAGCGCCCCCGCCGCCAGGCCCCCTCCGGTGAGGACCACGACCCCGAGGGCGATCATGTCCTGGGCGACTGCCGGAGAAAGTTGCTGGCTGACCCCGTAGACGCCCTCATTCAACAGTAGGCCACCCCCGGTCAGCAGAGCCCCCGCGAAGATCGCGAAAACCGCCACCGCAGATCGATCCGGTCGCCGCCAACGGTAGCTGGGAGTGTGGGCATCCACGGCCCCTAGAGCCTTCCAGAGCAGCGGCGCTCCGAGGCTCCACCCCAACCAAGGCGGCACGATCGCCGGCAGCCAGTCCACCAGCGGGTTGAAGTGGAAGTCGTAGACGTCCCAGATCCGCAGGACATTCATACAGAGCCAGATCATCAGGGTGTACGCCAAGAGGTAGAAGAAGGCGCCCACCACCAGCTGGTAGCGGGCCGCGGCGAGACGCTGGAGGCCACCGTCGGGACCGGCCAGCAGACCTGCCACCTTCCAGTAGAGAGGTAGGAAGAGCACCAGGAGCAGTAGCACGGGTGTGAACCAGGGCAGGATGTCCATCAGCAGATCGAAGTGAAACGTGGTGGGATCGATCGCCTTGAGCAGCACCATCAGGACCCAGACCAGCCCGACGAATGCGAGGCCCAGGAAACAGGCGCCCACCAGCACCTCGAACCGGCGTTGGACCAAGATCGCCAGCTTCACCGGCACCTATGGTAGCGGCCGAAGCCGGGCCGGGGCGGTCGCTGGAACGGGGGCCTCCCCGATCGCCGATGACCCGTCACCGAGCACGTCTTGAGGTCGTCGGTCAGCCGTTGGGTCCGCGCCGCTGCGGATGCGCGGTCTCACCTTTTTGGAGCATGGCGACAAACTGGGCAATGCGCCGAGCCCTGGTCTCAGCCTGCTTTGCCAGACCGATACGGTACAGGACGGCGTACCGATTCTGGCTGGTCAGCGACTGGAACATGGCCTGGGCGCCGGGATTGACCCGCAGCGCCTCCACCAGGTCCAGGGGTATCTCAATCGAAGACGGGCCGGAGTAGGCGGCCGCCCAGTTGCCGTCGGCTCGTGCTCGCTCGACGGCCGCCAGGCCGGCCCCGCACATTCGGCCTTCGCGGGTCAGCCGGTCGATGTTCTCCCGGTTGTTTTCGGACCAGCGGCTACGGCTCCGCCGGGGGGTGTAGCGCTGCCGATAGGTCGCGGCGTCACGGCGCCGCACTTGACCATCGATCCAACCGTGGCAGAGCGCCTCATCGAGTGCTTGCTCGTAACTGAGCGTAGTCGGCGCCGTCGTGCCCTTCTTGGCAAGTACCAGCCACACCCCGGGGCGGTCGCTGTCGTGTTTCACCAGCCAGGCTGCCCATGCCAGCTGGTCGGGAACGATGAGCTCGGGAAGCGTGTCGGCCACCGGAGGCTACGGTTGACCGCTTCTGGGTGGCGTCCAAATCACTCCGAGATCATCTCGAGTGGCGCGGCGGCGCGGCCACGGTCATGTCCAGTTGCCACAGCACACCGGCAACTCAGACCGATCGGAAAATCACGGCCAGGCCGGCAAAGATGAGCACCAGGGAAACGAGAGCCAAGCAGCCGAAATCGAAGCTGACCAGGATCCGGAACCAGCCTGAGAGCTCCCCCGCTCCCGGCGAGCGGAAAGGGCGCTTCTCGCTGGCCAGCGGTCCCTGCCGGGCCAGTGGCTCGGCGGCGTGAGCCCGAGCCCAGATGCTGCGCAAGCTGAGGGCGGCGCCTCCTGCCATCAGGAACCCGACGGCCAAGATCACAACGCCAAGCCCCACGCCTCCAGCCTGGGTCACGACGGCGACCAAGGGGTTCGCTAGCGGCATCGCGCCCAACCGGCCAGGCGGCTCGTGGGAAGTCCGAGCCTAAGAGAGGGAGCGGTATTCGTGCCTCGCCTCGCGGACCCAGCCGCCCAGGGAAACCAAGACGAGAATCAGGCCGACGATGACCACCTCCAGCTTGGTGATCACCCCGATCAGGGACATGGCGATACCGATCGCTAGCAGAATGGGCCAGAAACTGGGACCCGGCAGATGGTGGTCCTCTGGCTCCGCCCCGCTCACGGGCGCCTCGGTCGCCGGATGCTCACTTGGCATGAGCGGCCGCCAGGTAGATCAGGGCCCAGATGAACCCCAACCCGAGCATGAGGATCCCGAGCCCGGTGAGGAGCAAACCGAACCGCATGTTTCCCCGGGCTTCTTTGCGTTCCATCAGCGGTCCCCTGTTCCTGGCTGCGCCAGCGGTGACGGTGGCTTGACGCCCCCGAGTAAACCACGGTCGGACTGACTGGTGATCGCCGAGGACGCATCAGCCGCGGCCAACCAGCCCAATGTGGCCAGCACCACCACCGTCGCCCAGGTCGCCGAGCCCAGCGCCAGATGAAGGTCTTGGAGACCTTCCGGGGCCCCCAGGGTGGCCACCAGGCCCCCGGCAGCGATCTGGGCCAGCAGCAAAACGGCGAGCAGATCGGCGACCAGCCGCGCCCCTTTGAGATGGCGCCAATGACGCGCCGCACGCATTACCAGGAGGGCGATCAGGATCGTCGCGATCAGCACCATCAGCCGGTGGGCGTCCTGAATCACCACCAGCTGCTGCGGCTGACCGTTGGAGGATGAGCAGCCGGGCCACGAGGGACAGGCGTAGGTGGCTCCGCCATCGACGACGAGCGAGCCGGAGATCATGACCAGGAACGTGGCCACAACCGTCCCCCAGGTCCGCTGCCGCAACCGGCGACCGACCGCCGGTATTCGCTCCACCAGGGAGGCGACCGCGGTGACCCAGACGATCCCCAACAGGATCATCGCGGTGAGCAGATGCAGTGCGACGGTGATCGGGGCGTTGTGGGTGATCACCGTGATCGCCCCCAGGATTATCTGGATCACAATGATCACCAGCGCCGCCAAAGCCGGCCAGAGGACGGTGGGGCGCCGGCGGGCAAAACGCCAGGCGGCCAGGGCGGTCAGGATCACAAAAACAGTGACCAGCGATACCAGGTAGCGGTGGGACTGCTCCAAGATGGAGTGGAAGTTGTCGATCGGACCCAGCTGCCCGTAGCACAAGGGCCAGCCCGGGCAACCCATGCCGGACTCGGTCACCCGAACCGTGCTGCCCAGGATTACCAGGAAGTAGGTGAGAACCCCGGTTGCCAGCGCCAGAACGGGGAGCGCCCACGCGAACCGCGGGGCGATGAATCCGAGAGGGTTTCGGATCAAGGAAGGACGGTGCCCGGCGGGTTTATCTGATGCCCCGAGAGGCGCAGATCCCGGAGCGGCCGATCGCTGTTGACCGCCGGTACGTCATCGAAATTGTAGGGTGGCGGCGGCGAGGTCGTGTACCACTCCAACGAGTTACCTTCCCAGGGATCGTTGGGCGCCGTTTTGGGGCCATGCAGCGACAGCACGACGTTGTAGATGAAGACCAAGATTGCCAACCCGATGATGAAGGCGCCAATTGTTGCGGTCAGATTGAGCGCGCCCCAACCGCGGTCGATGCCGTAGGTGGCAATGCGGCGGGGCATCCCCAACACTCCGAGGATGTGCATCGGCATGAAGGTCACGTTGAAACCGATGATCAGCAGCCAGAAGTGCCATTTGCCCAACCGCTCACTGAGGAAGCGACCGAATATCTTTGGCCACCAGTAGTAAAGTCCGGCAAAGACAGCGAACAAAGAGCCGCCGACCAACACGTAGTGAATGTGAGCGACGACCCAGTAGGTGCCGTTCAGCTCGTAGTCGATCCCCAAGGACGCCAGGAACACGCCGTCCAGTCCACCGATAAGAAACATCAACAGGAACCCCACCGCGAAGAGCATCGCCACGGTGAAGCGGATTGAGCCGCCCCAGAGAGTCCCGAGCCAATTGAATATCTTCACCCCGGTGGGGATGGCGATGACCATGGTGGTCGCCATGAAGAAGATCTGTACTGGCAACGGCAGACCCACCGTGAACATGTGGTGGGCGAAGACCATGAAACCCAACACCCCAATGGCGGCCATGGATACGGCCATGGCCCGATAGCCGAAGATCGGTTTTCTGGTGAACACGGGCAAGATCTCGGATATCAGCCCGAAACCGGGCAGAACCATGATGTACACAGCCGGGTGAGAGTAGAACCAGAAGATCAACTGATAGAGGACAGCGTTTCCGCCCGAGGCTGGGTTGAAGAAGTTAGTGCCGATCTGACGATCCAGGAGCACCATCGCCAGGGCGGCCGCGAGAAACGGCGAGGCCAGCAGGACCAGCGCCGAGGTGACCTCCATCGACCAGACGAAGAGCGGAATCCGGAACCAGGTCATCCCCGGTGCCCGCATCCGGTGGATCGTGACCAAGAAGTTGACTGCACCCATCACCGACGAGATTCCCAAGATGTGCAGGCCCAGGATCCAGAGATCCTGCCCCACCTGAGGGGTGTAGAGCTTTTCGGCGAGGGGGACGTAACCGGTCCACCCGTCGGAGGCGGCGCCACCGGGAAGCAGGAAGCCGCTGTACATCACCAGCCCGCCCAGGGGCACCAGCCAGAATGCGAACGCGTTGATGCGGGGAAAGGCCATGTCCTTGGCGCCGATCATCAACGGCACCATGAAATTGCCGAACGCGCTCCACACGGGGATCACGAAGAGAAAGATCATCGTGGTCCCGTGCATGGTGAACAGCTGGTCGTACTGCTGCGCGGTAAGGAGGTTGTTGTTGGGCGCGGCCAGCTGGGTCCGGATCAGCAGCGCCATCAGGCCGCCGATACAAAAGAAGATGAAGGTGGTGAAGAAATAAAGGATCGCAATCCGCTTGTGATCAGTGGTGGTGACCCACTCCCAGATCTTGCCGTAGGACCGCGGGACCGGCCGGGAAAGGGGAAGGTCAGCGGAGCTCATTAGTCCTCACTGCCGTCTCACGAAAGACTGGCGACATAGGTCTGGTACTGCGCCATCGATACCACCTTGACGGTGATCAGCATCGTGTCGTGGCCGACTCCGCAAAACTCGTAGCACTGGCCCGAGAAGGTTCCGGTTTCGCTGGCTTCGATGAAAGCGTGGTTGGTGATCCCAGGGAGAGCGTCGATCTTCGCTCCCAAGGCGGGCACCCAGAAACCGTGGATCACATCCTTGGAGATGGTCGACAGGTCGATCGGGGTGTTTACCGGTATCTCCATGGTGCGGATTGAGCTCTTGCCGTTGGGGTAGGTGAAAGTCCAGTAGAACTGCTGTCCGGTGACATGAATGGCGACCGGGTCACGACCGGCCGGCGTCGCCGAGCTGGGGCCGTTGCGCAGGTAGCCGACATTGACGACGTTGAGAATGAACAGGGCGAAGAGCAGCACCGCCGGGCCGATGATCCAGGCCCGCTCCACGCGCTTGTTGCCATGAATCTGTCGGGGCATCTCGTCGTCCGCACGGCGCCGGAAGCGAAAGCAGGCATACAGAATCGCCCCACCGACCCCCAGCAGGACGACTATCGAGCAGGCCAGAAAGACGTAGAAGAGCATGTCGATGGTCTGCGCCGGGGGACCGCCCGGATTCAGAAAGTTGGTGTTGGAAGCCAAGACGGGAGCGAAGCTCAGGATGCCCGCTCCCAGGGTGCCGAGTGCGGCTGCGGCGAGAAGCTTTCCGCCAAAGTGGGCGCGTCTGGTCTTCAACCGGTCCTCCGCAACTCCCAGTGCCTAGATCCCGACTGCGGCTGACCGCGGGACCCGCCCCAAAAGGCGACTCGAGTATGGCCATCGGCTGATCTCACTGTCAAACGGGAGGAGGGCCGGGGTTCAGCTCAAACGCGAACTAAGATGGAGTGGTCAGCGGCGGCAGGGCCAAGGGTGGAGGAAGCATGGTCGACAGCTCGTCAGAGGACCCCCTCGGCGTCAGGTCAGAACTGGGTTCGGGGGGGCCTCTCTTCTTCAGTCTCAGCCGGCTGCGGGACCTGGGATTGGCGAACCCGGACCGGCTGCCCAGCACGATCAAGGTCTGGCTCGAGATGCTTCTCCGGGAGGCCGGCGGACGGCATGCCACCCCGGAGGATGCCCTCTTCCTGGCCACCTGGAGTGGCCGGGTCGCCGAGGCGGATCGGGAGCGAGAGCTCCCCTACTTTCCGGCCCGGGTCTTGCTCCAGGACTTCACCGGAGTTCCGGCGGTGGTCGATCTGGCCTCAATGCGGGCCGCTATGGTGCGAGCGGGCGGCGAACCCGGTCGGATCGACCCCCTGGTCGATGCCGACCTGGTCATTGACCACTCCGTCCAGGTCGACGCCTACGGCAGTGATTCGGCGTACGGAACCAACCTGGAGCGCGAATACCAACGCAACTACGAGCGCTACAGCCTGTTGCGGTGGGCCCAGCAGGCGTTCCACGGCTTCCGGGTGGTCCCTCCCGGGATGGGGATCTGTCATCAGGTGAACCTGGAGTACCTGGGCCGCGTGGTCCAGCTCCGGGAACAGGGCGGCCGCCAGTTGGCGATCCCCGACACCCTGGTGGGCACGGACTCCCACACCACCATGATCAACGGCCTCGGGGTACTGGGCTGGGGAGTGGGTGGAATCGAGGCCGAGGCGGCGATGCTGGGCCAGCCGCTGCTGCTCACGCCCCCGCTGGTGGTCGGGGTCCGCTTCACTGGTCGGCTCCAGCCGGGAGTGACGGCGACCGACCTGGTGCTGCGGGTGACCGAGTGGCTCCGGGGCGTCGGGGTGGTGGGCAAATTCGTTGAGTTCTGCGGAGACGGGTTGGACGGCCTCTCCCTCGCCGATCGGGCCACCATCAGCAACATGGCACCGGAGTACGGGGCCACCGCCTCTCTCTTTCCGGTCGACCAGATCGTTCTCGACTACCTGGCCACCACCGGCCGGCCACCAGAGTTGATCGACCTAGTCGACCGCTACACGCGCGCCCAGGGACTCTTCCGGAGCGCCCACTCCGCAATCCCCACCTTCACCGAGCTCCTGGAGCTTGACCTCGACACCATAGAGCCCAGCGTGGCGGGCCCCCGTCGGCCTCAAGACCGGGTTCCCCTGGGTCAGATCAGTCACAGTTTCGTAAGCAGCTTCCCACCCCGGGAAGCTGTCCCCTCCCCGGCTGAGGACCCCCGATTGGAAGATGGCTCGGTGGTGATCGCGGCTATCACCAGCTGCACCAACACTTCGAATCCCAGCGTGATGGTGGCGGCGGGTCTCTTGGCGCAGCGGGCTGTCGCCCGCGGGATCCGACCACCCGAATTCGTCAAGACCAGCATGGCCCCCGGTTCCCGGGTGGTGACCGACTATCTCCGCCATTCGGAGCTGCTGCCGGCGCTGGAGGCGATCGGCTTCGACGTGGTCGGCTACGGCTGCACCACTTGCATCGGCAACAGCGGACCTCTGCCGGAGGAGGTGGCACGGAAGGTTGAGGATCAGGGCCTGCAAGTGGCGGCGGTGCTCAGCGGCAACCGCAACTTCGAGGGTCGGATTCATCCTCAGGTCAGGGCCTCCTACCTGGCCTCCCCGCCGATGGTCGTCGCCTTCGCTTTGGCGGGAACGGTCCGGCGCGACCTCACCAGCGAGCCGCTGGGGTTGGATCGAGACGGCAAACCGGTGTTTCTCAAGGAGCTCTGGCCCACCGCAGCGGAGGTGGACCAGGTGATCGCGTCGGCAGTGAGACCGGAGTTCTTCACCCGCGAATACGAGCGGATCTTCGGTGGAGACGCCCACTGGGCTGAGATGGAGTCTCCCACCGGGCCGCTCTACCGCTGGGAGTCCTCCTCAACATACATCCGGGAGATGCCACTCTTCGAGGGCATGTCCCGGGACGCTTCGGCGGTACGGGACATTCGGGGGGCGCGGGTGCTCGCCCTCTTAGGCGACTCGGTCACCACCGATCACATCTCCCCCGCCGGGTCAATCGCGCCGACCAGTCCCGCCGGGGAGTACCTGCAGTCGCTCGACGTCGGGCCTCGGGAATTCAACAGCTACGGGTCGCGCCGGGGCAACCATGAGGTGATGATTCGGGGCACCTTCGGCAACGTGCGCTTGCGCAACCGGCTGGCCAGCGGCAAGGAGGGTTGGTTCACCAGTCATCAACCTGGGGGGGAGCTGACCACGATCTATGACGCCTCGGTCCGCTACCGGGAAGAGGGTGTGCCGCTGATCGTGATCGGCGGCAAGGAGTACGGCTCGGGAAGTTCGCGCGACTGGGCAGCCAAGGGTACGGCCCTGCTCGGGGTGCGGCTGGTGCTGGCGGAGAGCTTCGAGCGCATTCACCGCAGCAACTTGGTGGGCATGGGGGTGCTCCCGATCCAGTTCCAGGCGAACGAGTCGGCGGAGAGCCTGGGGCTGGACGGAACTGAGTCATACTCGCTCCCCGAGCTGGACCAGAACCTCAAGCCGCGGGCACAGCTCTCCCTGACGGTCGAGGACCGATCTGGCCAGGCCCGGCAGTTCCCGGTGATGGCCCGCGTCGACAGCCAGAACGAGGTCGAGCAGCTGCGCCATGGGGGGGTGCTCCAGATGGTGCTCCGGCAGTTCCTCGCTCATTAGCTGCGCCGTGATTGCAATCCACGTCACATCTCCGGTGGAGCGCGTCCTCCACGGGCCCGGAGCCGCACGCTCGCTCCTCGGGGAGCTGGAGACTCTCGGCGCTTCCCGGGTTCTGTTAGTGAGTTCATCCACCTTGGCCACGGGGACCGGGCTCATCTCCGATCTCGAGGAGACGATCGGTTCCCGCCATATCGGCACCATCAGCAACCTCCGCCAGCACACCCCAGGTCACGCAGTCACGCAGCTGGCGCAGCTCATGCGGGAGCGCCGTTGCGATGGAGTGGTCAGCATCGGTGGTGGCAGCGTGATTGATGGCTGCAAAGCGGCCCTTCACGAGGCTGGAGCAGTTCAGGCGGTCCATCTGGCGCTGCCCACGACCCTGTCGGGGGCTGAGTTCA
The DNA here is from genome assembly GCA_050734135.1 of Candidatus Dormibacteria bacterium. Lineage (GTDB taxonomy): Bacteria > Chloroflexota > Dormibacteria > Aeolococcales > Bog-877 > Bog-877. Next base: position 15,518 of record JBOHUG010000023.1, on the reverse strand, counting down.
CAGTAAGCGCCGGAGTCACCGATGACCAGACCCGCCAAAAGCGCAGCGTCGTGGACCGGGCCACGGCTCCGCGGGTGGTGATCCTCGACCCCGGGCTGACTCTGGCCACCCCCGAGCGACTTTGGCTCGGAAGCGGGATTCGGGCAGTCGATCACGCTGTCGAGACCGTGATGTCACCGGTACAGGATTCATTGAGCACTCACCTGGCGCTGGAGGCGCTCCGCCGGCTGCGTACAGCGCTGCCCCGCTGTCGCAGGGATCCCGAGGACGTGGGCGCCCGCGACGACGCCCAGGTCGGAGCGTGGTGGGCTGCCCTGGGACTGGCCGCAGTCCCGATGGGACCCAGCCATTTCCTTGGGAAACTGCTGGGAGCACCGTTCGGAATCCCCCACGGGATTACATCCTGCGCCCTCTTGCCCGCCGTCATAAGAGAGATCGCCTACACCGACCCCGATCGGGTGGCGGCGCTGGCTCCGGCGTTCGAGGTAGGAGGACCCCAAGACGTCCCCGAAGGCTGCCGCCAGCTGATCGCCGATCTCGGCCTGCCCACGAGCCTCTCCCAAGCGGGCCTCGGGGTGGCCGACCTGCCCTCCTATCTCGCCACCGTCCCGGTGGAGTGGCGCGAGGTGGTCCGGGCCGCCTACTGAGGGTTGCCGGCTAAGTTCCGGCCGGACAGGACAGCCCGGTTCTTGGTCCCGTGAAAATTGGCCGTCACTGTTGACTCGCGTAGTTGAGAGTGATTATCATTCACATATCCTGGAGAGACAGGTCAGGGAGCCAAGGAGAACAGCCAAGTTGGGAGGCAAGAAGGCGCGGATCCCAAGATCCGTGGTTACCACCGCCGTGCTGGTGGCAGTGGCCGCCGGGGCCATCGGCCCCGGCCTCTCGGCTCGGGCGGCGACCCTCCCCACCTCGGGCAAATTGGTCGCCATTGGGGCCGAGAACCAGTACGCGAATGTCATCAGCCAGATCGGCGGCCCCTACCTGAAGGTGGCGGCGATCATCAAGAACCCGAACACCGATCCACACACCTTTGAAGCGAGTCCCGAGGTCGCGGAGTTGGTCAGCACGGCCGACTTGGTGGTCCAGAACGGTCTCGGCTACGACTCCTTCATGACCAAGCTCGAGGCCGCCTCGCCCAGGCGCCAGCGCAGGGTCCTCAATGTGCAGAGTCTATTGGGGCTGCCGGCCAGTACTCGCAACCCCCACCTCTGGTACAAGCCCAGCACCATGCCGGCAGTCGCGGCGGCAATAGCTAGCGACCTGGCCGCCCTGGAGCCCTCCCATACCGGCTACTTCCAGACCCAACTTCACCGCTTCGACTCGTCGCTGGGACCATGGTCCCGGCTGATCGCCGCGATCAAGCGGAAGTTCCCCGGAGCGGCCGTTGCCACCACCGAGCCAGTGGGCGACTACCTGCTCCAAGCCGTCGGGGTGAAGAACCGCACCCCGTGGACCCTGCAGGCCGACATCATGAATGGCGTCGACCCGTCGCCACAGAACGTGTCCTCGCAAGACGACCTGCTGACCCAACACCGGGTCAAGGCGTTCCTTTACAACCGGCAGGTGACCGACTCGCTAACCGCCTCCTTCCTCGCGCTCGCCGAGAGAAACCGGATCCCGGTGGTGGGGATCTACGAGACGATGCCCACCCCTGGTTTCGACTACCAGAGGTGGATGCTGGCCGAGACCCGGGCCCTGGATGGCGCGCTCGCCGAGAAGCGATCCACCACCCACTTTTAGCCGAGGTGGATCCTACCGGGCCCGAGAGCGAAGAGGTCCTGAAGCTGGAGGGAGTTTCCGTCTGGCTGGCGGGCCGCCAGGTGCTGAAACAGATTGGATTCACCCTTCGGGCGGGCGAGATGACCGGCCTGATCGGCTCCAATGGAGCCGGCAAGACGACCATCTTTCGAGTGATTCTGGGGCTTCAGCACATCAGCGCCGGGGTCGTCTCGATGAGGAGCCAGACCGGATCCGGACCGTCGCCTGCGATCGGCTATGTCCCGCAGACAGTGGTCCTTGACCCCGACATGCCCTTGCGCGCCCGCGACGTGGTGGGACTGGGACTCGACGGACAGAAGTTCGGCCTCCCGATCCCTTCACGCGCCCGCCGAGAACTGATCGACGCCATGCTGGCGGCCGTCGACGCCACCCACCTCGCCGACGCCCGGGTTGGCCGGCTCTCCGGTGGCGAGCAGCGAAGAGTCCTCATCGCCCATGCCCTGGTCAGCCAGCCTCAATTGCTGCTTCTTGACGAACCTCTGATAAGTCTGGACATTCGGAGCGAGCACGAGATCGTGGGGCTACTCTCCCGGATCGCCTGGGAGCACGGGATTGCGGTACTGATCTCGGCCCACGATATGAATCCGTTGCTGCCCGCCATGGACCGAATCGTCTACCTGGCCGACGGCAAGGCGGCCAGCGGCAGCACCGACGAGGTGGTTCAGACCGAGGTGCTGAGTCGGCTCTACGGCCGCCAGGTGGACGTGATTCGGTTGCGCAATCGGGTCCTGGTTGTGTCCGGCGCGGATGACAGCCCCGCGGCTGACCACGAACATGCTCACGCGACCGCGGATCCAGGCCTGGCCTGACGCGACAAATGGGCTTTGTCTTCGGTCCGGGATTCTTCCAGAGTGCACCGGTCCAGGTGGCGCTGACGGTGGGGACGTTGGTGGCTGTGGTTTCAGGGGTGGTCGGGGTTTTCACCGTGGTCCGGGGCCAGTCGTTCTCCGGCCACGCCCTGGCCGACCTCGGCGCCACCGGCGGTTCGGGCGCCTTCCTTCTCGGAGTCAGTCAACTTTGGGGCTTTGTGGTGATCGCGGCCGTGGCGGCGGGAGCGATCGAGCTCGTTGGAATCAGACGGCCGCGCGGTCGAGACCTCGCGACCGGGATCGTTCTCGGGGCCGGGCTGGGACTGGCAGCCCTGTTCCTGTATCTGGACACCACCTTCAGCAACACCACCGGCGCTTCGATCACCATCCTTTTCGGATCGATCTTTGCGATCGACAGTGGACTGGTGCCGGTGATCGCAGGGCTCAGCGTGGTGTCCTTGGCGACGGTATTGCTCCTGTACCGGATGCTTCTCTTGAGTACCGTAAGCCCAGACTTGGCGGTGGCGCGGGGCGTTCCGGTTCGGGCGGTCGGTATCGGCTACCTTGTCGCACTCGCCCTGGCGGTCTCTCTCTCGGCCATGACCATCGGGGCTGTGCTCAGCACCGCCCTCCTGATCGGGCCGGCAGCCTGCGCGCTACGGCTCACCAAGCGCCCCGCGCTGGCGCTAGTGCTGGCGGCGGCGATCGGTGTGATCGTCACCTGGGTGAGCGTCGTATTGGCCTATGACAGCTACTACTGGCCGCCCGGCGGCCGCGGCTGGCCGGTGAGCTTCTTCGTGGTATCCCTGATCTTCGTCACCTACCTCCTGACGCTCCTTCCCGTTCCCAAGCGAAGCGGGTGGCCAGCGGCTCGCCGGGCCCCGCTGGTGGGTCGGTAGCCCAAGTGTTCTCGGGATTCATGGTCAACACCTGGTTGGCGGCGACGATGGTCGCCGTGGTCGCGGGGCTGCTGGGCTTCTTCATCGTGCTGCGGGGAGCCGCCTTCGTCGCTCACGCGGTGCCGAATGGAGCCTTCGCGGGAGCGGCGGCGGCGAGCCTACTCGGGGTCAGTACCTTGCTCGGGCTGGGGAGCTTTGCGGTGGTTGGGGCACTTGGCGTCAGCTGGCTCAGCCGCCGGGGCCGGCACGACGTGGTCACCGCCTTGGCACTGGTGCTGATGCTGGGGCTGGGGGCCCTCTTCCTGAGCATGAGCCAGGAGTACGCCGAAGAGACCTTCGCACTACTCTTCGGCGACGTGGTGGGAGTGAGCGGCGCCGAACTGTGGCCGATCCTGGGCCTCGGGGTGGTCTGCGTTCTAGCGACCCTGCTGCTGTTCCGCCCGCTTCTGCTGAACTCGGTGATGCCGGACGTCGGCGAGTCTCAGAAGGTCAGCGCCAGCCGGATGGAGATCTACTTTGTCCTGCTGGTGGCGCTAGCCACCACCATGACAGTGCCGATCGTGGGGGCATTTCTGATGTTCAGCCTGATGATTGCCCCAGCGGCGGCGGCTCGCTCGCTCGCCGCCAGTCCGGCGGTGGCGATGGGACTGGGAGTGGGCATCGCCCTGGTCACCATCTGGGCTGCGATCGTCCTCGCCTACCTCTCATCGTGGCCGATTGGCTTTTTCGTGGGGTCATTGGGTGCCACTGCCTACGGGGCCGCCCGAGCACTGGTGTACTACCGCCAGCGGGGACCCCGGCGCGGCCCCACCGCCCTGGACCCTGCCGCATGAGTGCCCTGGTGTCACGACGGTGAGACCGGTCGTCGAGCATGCGCCGCCGGCGACGCTCTTAATAGCTTTCGCGGTAGATCGGCTCTGGTTTCTCCGGCGGGTTGAATCTGGCCACCGGCCGCCTCATGGGACATCGGCGGACCGCGCCCAAACGTTCGTGTTCGGCCAGCTCTCCAGCTCATCGGCGCCACTGGCCAGGAGTAACTTCTGACCGTGACAGACCGCAGACAGCTCGGGGCTTCCAGGCTAGCCGCAACCCAGGAGGCCGAACTCCACGCCGGCGTGGGCCGACGCCTGTCCTCAATCCGGCAGCGCTACACCGCGGGGCGACGCTTGCTGGTCGAGGCCCTCCTGGAAGCCGGTCGCCCGCTGACAGTCACCGAGATCGTCGATTCGCGCCCTGCGCTCCCGCCCAGCACTGCCTATCGCAACCTGGCGGTGCTCGAGCAGGCGACCGTGGTGCGCCGGGTTCAGCTGAGCGGTGAGTTCGCGCGCTACGAACTGAGCGAAGCGCTCACTCGTCACCATCACCATCTTGTCTGCGTCGACTGCGGCTCGGTTGTGGATGTGGCTGCCCCGCCCGGTCTGGAGGCGAATGTCACCGCCAGCGCAGGCGAACTGGCCGACGCCCTCGGCTTCCGTCTGGAGAGTCATCAGCTGGACCTGGTCGGCCACTGCCAGGCATGCTCCTAAGAGCCCGGAGAAGCTGACCGACTACGCCTGCGCGACAGGCAATTCGGTCTCGGTGGGAGCGTTCGGGATGACCGGGTCTCGGGGCAAGGGCCGGCCGGTTCTGGTCGCCAACACCGAGCCCCCCAACACCAGCGCAAAGCCGAACGCCACCCCCACTGTGAAATGCTCGTTGAGGAGAGCCACGCCGAGCCCCACCGCCACCGCCGGGTTGATGTAGGTGATCACCGTCGCCCGGACCGCTCCCACCTCGGCGATCAGCGCGAAGAAGACGAGAAAGGCGGTGGCGGTGCAGACAACTCCCAGCCCAATCACGGCTCCGAAAACCGCTGCCGGCGGCACCTGGGCGGGACGCTGCAGTATGGCCGCCGGGAGGTAGAGGACGGTGCAGATCGCGAGCGAGCCGCTCACGACTCCGAGGCTGGGGAGGTCTGCCAGTCGCCGGGCCAAAATCTGGGGACCGACGGCGTAGCAGCAGACCACAACCGCCATCTCCAGCATCGAGACGGCAGTGATGTGTCCGAGGTCGAATCCCAGCACGACCCCCACGCCGGTCAGGCCCATCAGCAGGCCGAGCAACCGGGCCCCGGTCAGCCGGTCCTGGCTCCCGAGGAGTCCGACGATCACTACTCCAATCAGGGGAACCGCAGCAACTAGCAGCCCCGAGAGGGAGCTCGAGATGTGCGTTTCCGCATCCGACAGCAGCAGCCACGCGACCGCAATCTCTACCAGGGAATACAGCACAAGGGGCCGCCAGCGGGCAAGGAGGGGGCGGACCTGGCCACGGCGGAGAGCGATCGGCAGCAGCAACACCGTTCCAATCGCCGTCCGGCAGAAGACCAAGTCAGCCGGTGCGAGATGGCGGACAGCCACTTTAATCAGAAGGTAGGGGATGCCCCAGATCAGGCACATGGCTCCGAAGAGCAGCCACCCACGGCGAGTCATCCCAGGTGCCTCCAACGGGCGCTATGCGGCCCCCAGCCACGAGACAGGGGCAAGAGCCCCGGGACGAGGCTAGCGGCTCGCGACCACGTCCCGCCATCCGAATCCAGTGCTCTATCGCCGGACCGGGGGAGCACCTGGCGCGTCATCCGGGACCGACGGTGGCGCGGTACGCGATCCCGGCGGTGGACCGCCACTAACTCGCCGCAATAGCGCCAGAGTCGGTCCGGCGTTGGACCGTAAAGCTATCGCCGGGGGGGGCGTCGTGGTGCGCTTGCCCTCCTCAACCTCACGCCAGTGTTCGCCACCCCTTGAACCTGTTCGAGCGTCCGTGACGCGGCGAGTTAACTCACCGCATCGATGTGCTCTGTTTTACAGAACTTTACGGTGGCGACCTTCCATTTGAGCGTGGTTATGTAGCAGTCTCGCCACGGAAGAACCAGTGGACGCCGAATTGGTCCGCCAGGTGTCCGTAGCTGCCAAACGGCATCTCTCTGAGGTCGTCGGGAAGATCTCGATCTGCCAGCACTGACAGCTTGTCAAAGATCCGCGGTAGCTCATCGTTTGTACCACCGTTCACGTACATAGCGACGGTGTTGCCCTGCTTCGGCCTCCGCGTTGAGTGGAGCCAGTCCGTTGCCGAGAACTCGATGCCACCGCTCTTGAGGTGGGCGTGCACAATCTTGTGGTGCTGCGTCGCAAGCATGCGCTCTCTCATCGGAGTTTCGGAGACCGCGGTCAGGGTCAACTTCCCTCCGAGTTGATGGTGGTAGAACATCATCGCCTCAGCACAGTTGCCGTCGAAGAGCAGGAGCGGGGTCAGATTCAACAGCTACTCCTCCATCAACCGATTTGCAGCTCCTGCTCCAGGCCGGGTGCGGCGGCCAAGTTGGTCGCGTTGACCCTCATGCCTGCGGAAAACGGACATCAGATCTGCTCGCTCCTGTCTTATGTAACAGCGGCGGGAATACGGTATCTGAAGGCGTGCAAGGACGGGAACTAGGTCTACGCTCCGGCCCTGGCAGCCGTGCAATGGCATTGGTTCTCTACCCAGACCTAGTCAGGCACATCGAATGAGCGCGTACTGCCGCCCGGCGTCGACCGGCTGGCAAGGTTAGCGCTGAGATTGGGTGGATAGTAGGGAACGAGCGCGCGGGACCGGGAAGAGCGGGCCGATGCGGATACACACTTTTAGCTGCTTTCGCCTGCTCTTGGAGCGGACGCCGGAGGAAACCGGCAGTTGCGGTTCTCACTGTCGCGGTCTGCATGTTCCACGGGAGCAACGCAGGCGACGTGACCCCGCGAGGACCCTGGTGGCACGGCCAGCTGCCAGGCCCCTGGTACCCCCAGCAGGACTCGAACCTGCGCACCCGGCTCCGGAGGCCGGCGCTCTATCCGCTGAGCTATGGGGGCCGACGATGGCTGAAGCCGGCTCCCTCCCCGAGGAGGGCGGCTCAGCAGGAGCCTAGCCTACTCGTCCTCGTCGCCAATCGTGAACATCAGCCCGTCCTGCACGTCGTAAAGTGCGTCCATCCACTCGGCGATGACCACCTCGTCGGCCCGGCGCCGGCCCAAGGGATGGCCCTCCTTGGCGAGCAGGCGTCGGCACTGATTGCGAAGTGGGAGTGGCACTACCAACTCCTCGGCGATGTTGAGCTGCTCCAGCTCGTTCAGGAGTCGATCGATGAAGAGGATCTTGTTGCGGCGGGCGTTACGTTCGCGGCGCTCAATGTGGTCGGACTCGTAGCGCTTGGAGATCTCGTGGGAGGTTTCTGAGATGGTGGGCAAGTAGTTCTGTCCCTTGAATCCGGGTCCGGAGAAGTGTTCGCCTCGCCGAGTTGGGAGGCTTCGACTCAATCCTAGATGGCACCCTGAGATGCGTCAAGGTGCCGGGAGACCCTCCTGGAACTGACGACCGGCAGCGGTAGAACTGGTGGCGGACCGGGCTCCGAAGCTAGCCAACAGCGTCCTTAGCCAGACGCAGCTGAGGAGTGGGGAGACCCTCCACGTCCCCGGCAGCGATCTCAATTGGACCATCCGCGGTATCGACGATCAGTTCGCCTCTGCCGGTAATCCCGGCCACCGTTCCGGTGACAGGGCCTGAGCGATCCGCCCCGACTACCTCCCGGCCGATCCACGCGGCGTGGCGCAGCCACTCAGTCCGAATTGCCGGGAAGCCGCCCTCAGCCCACTCCCGGTACCGGATCGCCAGTCGGCTCAAGATCGCCACCGCGAGGGCGTTCCGATCGAGATGGAATCCCTCCAGGTCGCAGGCCGTCGCGCTCTGCCGGAGGTCCTCCGGGATCTCGCGGTCCTGCCAGCTCACGTTGCACCCAACCCCCACCACCACCGCGCCCTGCCCTGTCCCAGGAGTAAAAGACTCCGCCAGCACCCCGGCCAGCTTGCGCTCCCGGCAGAGGCAGTCGTTGGGCCACTTGAGTTGGGCGCGGGGCCCCTCGGCTGAGGTCAATCCCTCCACCACGGCCAGCCCCGCCACCAGGCTGAGCGTCGGCCAGCTCTCCATCCCGCTCTCGGGACGGAGCAGGATGGAGAACATCAGTGAGCTCCCGGCGGGGGCGATCCAGGTTCGACCGGACCGGCCGCGCCCCGAGAGCTGCTCGTCGGCGAAGACGAGTAAACCCTCCTGTCCCCCCCCGCGAGCCGCCTGGGCCACCAGATCCTGGGTGCTGCCGACCTGAGCGTAGAGCCGGGGCTCAAACCGAAGGGGCGAGCCGGCGAGACCACTCTGCAGTCGTCTCAGGTCGAGACTTTGCGTCACTGCGATGACGGTCCGTCTGAGATGGGGATCACTCTCGTATACTGCCGCGTCGTGGAGAACTGGGAAAGAGTTGAGCTGTTCAGTTCTTTCCTGAAGCTCAGCGGCGACATCGAAGTGGTACCGCCACTGCGGTTGACCGATGTCGTGAATCGGATGACGGAATACCTCGAAATTCAGCATCTGACCTTGGAGCCGCTGGCCAGCACATATCCCGTAATCAGCACCGTCGAGGATGCGGCGATGGTGTCCAAACAGGCTCTCCTGATGGTGGTCCCGATTGGCGAATCGGCGGCTGATCACGGAGGTCGGCGAGCCCTCCTGGAGACCAAAGTCGCGCGCCAGGTCGCTCTGACGATCGATACCTTCTCGCTGGTCTGCGAGGTGTTCTTGGAGCCCAGACTGAGCCTGCGCGAAACCCTGGAGCGCAGCGTCGACGACTTTCTTCCGGTCCGGAACCTGAACGCGGTCTGGCTACCGGCTCTGACCCATGAGCGAGTCACCATCCAGCGCTCATTCGCCCTCATCCACCCGCGTCAGATTCTGAGCTTCTCCGAGCGCGGGGAAGCTGCTTCCTGACCTCATCCGGAGCTGCCCCGGCAGTCCCGGGAGGTTGAGCTGAGCGGGTCGTTTCGGCGCGATGCGGCGACGGTGGCACTGCTTCGCGACCGGTCAGAGCCGCAGGGGAGCGCTTCTTTTGTGGAAGTTCTCCTGCTGACCCGGCCCGCGAACAGCACCTTCGCGCCCCGGGCCGAGGTCTTCCCGGGGGGTAGTGTCGACGTCACCGATCTCGACCCCGGTTGGGCCGAGCTCGGCACCGAGGTCGACTCGAACCCTGAGTTCGAGAGACACCTGCTGGTCGCGGCGGTTAGGGAGACCTTCGAGGAATGCGGCGTTCTGTTGGTCCGGGACAAGTCCGGTCATCCCTGCCCGCCCAAGTTGGTAGCGCAGCTCGCCTCGCTGCGACGGCGGTCCCAGGCTGGGGCCCCGGAACGGTTTTTAGTGAGCCTGACGGAGGCGGGAGTGCGGCCCGGATGGGAGGACCTCGTCTTCTGCGCTCACTGGGTGACCCCGGAGGGCCTGCCCCGCATCTTTGACACCCGCTTCTTCGCAGCGGCGCTGCCCCAGGGTCAGGAGCCGAGCCTGGATACTCCGGGAGAGGTGGAGTCGCTGCGCTGGTCGCGGCCGAGCGCAGCGCTGGGTGAGGCGTACCGGGGCCAGACACAGATCCTGCCTCCGACCCGAGCGGTGCTGGAACTCTTGGAGACTCATTCGACAGTGGCGCAAGCACTCGGAGCGATTCGCGGCAGCCGGATTGAGAGGGTCCAGCCGAAGCTGGAGGAGGTCACCTCAGCCCGCTACCCCGGCCTCGACCCGGAAGCGATCCTCGACCGCAAAGGGGAGGGAGATTCGTGACCGGCAGAGCCGAGGTGGTGCTGGTGAGGGCTCCAAATCCGGGCCCCCTCACCGGGGCCGGGACCAACACCTGGATTTATGGCCGGGGAGAGACCGTGGTCATCGATCCAGGGCCCAACGACGAAGTCCATCTGCAGCGAGTCCTGGAAACAGCGACCCGGCTGGGCCGCGTGGTTCTGGTCGCCTGCACCCATCACCACCCTGACCACATGGAGGGAGCCGCCCGGTTCTGCGGACTGGCGGAAGCGCCGCTGGCACTTCACTTCCGCCAGGCGGTAGCTCCCCGCACCTTCCCTCTCCATGACGGCGACCAGCTCCTGGTGGGCCCCGGTGAGCTGGTGGTGATCCACACGCCGGGACATGCTTCCGACCACCTCTGCTTCTTCGAGGAGTCGACCCGGACCCTCTTCACCGGCGACCATGTGCTCCAGGGCACTACCAGCTTGGTGGTGCCGCCGGACGGGGATATGGAAGCCTATCTGGACTCGCTCGCCCGCGTGCAGCGCCTGCGGCCCAGCCGTTTGCTGCCGGGTCATGGCGAGCCGATCGCGGCAGCCGACTCGGCGATACGCGAACTGGTCGCTCACCGCCTCCAGAGAGAGGCCCAGATTCTGGAGGTGCTGCAGGAAGGTTCGGCCAGTCCTGACTCGATAGTGTCCCTCCTGTACGCCTCCTATCCGCCGGCGGTGCTAGGGATGGCCGCCGGCACAGTGCTGGCTCACCTGCTCAAGCTCGAGCACGAGGGTCGGGTGGTCCGCGTGGCGGGGGATCTTTCGGATCGGTTTGAGCTGGTGGGGCCAGGCCGCCCGAACTAGCATCCTCCGGAGGGGGCCCTACACCATCTGGAAAGGCAGGTGCGCCAGGGTTCTGGTCATCACCCCGGAGGGGCCGATGGGTACCACGGGCTTCCAGAGCGCCTCCGTGTGCCAGGCAGTTCCGGCGATGTCAAGGTGGACCCACGGCAGGTCGTTGGTGAACTGACGGAGGAAGACCCCACCGTTGATGGAGCTGGCTCCCGGAGTACCCGAGGTGTTGTGCATGTCGGCGATATCGCAGATCAGCGCCACTTCATACTCCGGGTATAGCGGCAGCTCCCAGATCCTCTCGCCGGCGAGCGACCCGGCCCGCCGCAACTGGGCCAGCAGCTCCGGGCTGGTGCCCATGGCGGCGGTGGCCGCGTGCCCAAGGGCAACCACCGCCCCCCCGGTCAGCGTGGCCAAATCCACCAGGTGGGTGGCGCCCCGGTCAGCCGCGAATCCCAGCGCGTCGGCAAGTACCAGGCGACCCTCGGCGTCGGTGTTGTTGATCTCGATCGTCTTGCCATTCATGGCGCTGACCACATCCCCCGGCTTGACCGCACCGCCGCCGGGCATGTTCTCGGTTAGAGCTGCCACCGCGATCACCTGGATCGGCGCCTGCATCTGGGCGATCAGGGCCATGGTCTCGATGACTGCGGCCGCCCCGCTCATGTCGCCCTTCATGGTGTACATCCCGGGGTTGGGTTTGAGCGAGATGCCGCCGCTGTCGAAGGTGATTCCCTTGCCAACCAGAGCCAGAACCTTGTCGGACTTGGCGGCGGACTTGGGACGGTAGCGGAGGGAGACCAGTTTTGGGGGTTCATGCGATCCCCTGGCGACCGCCAGCAGGGCACCCATCCCGAGCCGTTCCATCTCGGGCCGATCAAGAACCTCCAGCTCCAGGCCGTTCTCGCTCGCAACCCGCTGGGCCTCGTCCGCCAGCTGAGTGGGGGTCAACAGATTGCTGGGTTGCCACTGCAGAACCCGGGTCCGGTTGGTCACCTCCCCCAACATCGCCCCCTCGGTCAGAGCGTCCTGGACCTCGCGGCCGGTTCCCAGGCCAATTACCTCTAGCTCCTCGATGGCCCCTGAGTCCTCGCCGGTCTTGTGCTGTCCCAGGTGGTAATTGCCGAGCGCGACACCCTCCGCAATTGCCCGAGCGACCGCCGCTGGCTCGCCCTGGATCGGATCCTGGGCGGACATGGCCGCGACCAACGTCTGGTCAACAATTACGGCCAGGCTGCGGCAGAATCGCCTCGTCTCACGCCCGGTGAATTGCAGGGCGTTGCGTAGCCGGTAGCCATCCAGGGCCGAGGGACGGCCCAGGCCCAGGAACACTACTCGGGGTGTGGGGATCTTGCCAAGGGTGGTGATCTGGGTGCGCTTGGGGAAGGCGCCGCTCACCTCGTGGTTCTCGCGAAGGCGGCTGAGGAGTCCGTCCAGCACCTGGTCCGCGGCCGCCCCGGCGGGGCCTAGCGGCCCTCCCTGGAACTGGGGCACCACCACGACGTCGGCTTCGATCGCTCCTAGTTCACTGTCACTCGCCTTGGCTCGCAATCTCACACCCTCCTCACTGCCCGGACCGTACTCGGGCGATAGCTATGACCACGGTAGGCGCCGTTCCCCCGGGGGCCCGGTCAGGGCTCAGTGGTGGGGGTCGAAGTGCACCTGCCGCAGGTTGGGAATCCACCTTCGCAGCGCCGTCTCGATCTCCCTGAGCACGGCGGGGGTCAGCACCACCACGAAATTGGAGCTCGGATGCGCCTGCACCACCACCTCTCCGGGCCGGGGCTGGGTGACCAAAAGGCTGTCGCTGGCAGGGCCGGAGGCGATCACCCCCCGGACCCGCGCAGTCAACTCGGAATCGGTCACCGACGGATTGTGGCAAAGCCGAGCCCGACAATGTCGAGATGCCCTCCCAGCTCACTCCTCTGAAGCCCCAAGCCGGCCAGCTGGCTCTCCGTGCCTGGCTGGAGATCGAGGCCCGACGCCAGGGCTTCGTCGGAGTTGGGGTGACCGACCTGGCCCCCTTCGACGAGGCGACCCAGCGGGCGCGGCAGGCGCTGGCGGCGGGACGAATGGAGGGGATGCCCTGGTACACCGAGGAGCGGATCAACCAGGCCGGCGATCTCGGCCTACGATTCCCTTGGGGCCGGAGCCTGGTGGCGCTCAGCTTCCCTTACCGACCGACCACCCCACTGCGACCTGCCCCCCCGCGACCTCGCTCGCCGCGACCTCCCTCGGCCCACGGGCGACCGCGGGGTCGAATCGCCGGATTCGCCCTGGGAGAGGACTACCACCGGTGTCTGGACCGCGCCTTGCGCCAATTGGTCAGCCGGCTGGCGGAACGGTCACCGAAGTTGCGCTGGCACCGCTTCGTCGACCACGGCCGTGCCTTTGATCGCGCCATTGCCGAGCGGGCGGGGCTCGGGTTCAGCGGCAAGAACACCCAGCTGATCACCCAACCAGGAGGTTCTTACGTGCTGCTGGCGTCTCTGGTGCTGAACCTGGAGCTCAGCCCGGACCACCCGTCGAGAAAGAGCTGCGGCAGCTGCCGGGCGTGCCTGCCCAGCTGTCCCACCGGAGCCCTGCTGGCTTCCGGAGTCATTGACGCGCCCCGCTGTATCAGCTACCTGACTATCGAGCACGCGGGCCCGATCCCGGTTGCACTGCGGCCGCTGCTCGGCAGCTGGGTGTTTGGCTGCGACCTCTGCCAGGAGGCGTGTCCAATCAATGAACGGCACAGCCTGGCATCGGTCGCCCCGGGGCCCCCCTCAACCGGCAGTGGCCCGGTGCCGTTCCCCGATCTCTGCGAACTGCTGACTCTCTCGGAGCTCTCGTTCCAGAGACGCTTTCAGGCGACCACGATGCGGCGCAGTGGCCGGGAGCGGCTCGCCAGGAATGCCGCGATCGCCCTCGGGAACTCGAGAGAACGCTCGGCGGCCCCAGCCCTGGCCCGGGCCTTGGCGAAGGACCCTTCGGCGCTGGTGCGGGGTGCCGCCGCCTGGGCTCTCGGCGAGTTGGGGGGGAGCCGGGCTGGCAGCGCCTTGGCCAGCGCGCTTGACGAGGAGGCCGACCCCGAAGCGCTCAAGGAGATCAAAAACGCCCGGCGCAGGGCCCCCCAGGCGCCGGCAACGACTCGCGGGGGATTGCACCCGCTCATCCATTCGGCATAATCGCGGCGGTGGCTGGCTTCGCCCCGGTCTGCGCGGCGATCGACGTCCCCCAGGGAACTGGGCGGGTGGTCGATGCCGACGGCGTTGAGGTGGCCATATTTCACGTTGACGGGGTGTTTCACGCGCTGGAGAACAGCTGCGCCAGCGGCGGCTCGATCGGTGAGGGTCTCCTCCGGGGGCACGTTGTCACCTGCCCCTTGGACGGCGAGACATACGACGTCCGAACTGGCATCTCCCCGATCTCGGACGCCATCTTCGTCAAGCACTTCGACGTGCGGCTCGACGGGAGCGGCAACGTGCTGGTCCGGATGGAGCCCACCGAGGACGAGGATGAGGAGCTCTGAAAGGTCGCCTGGCCGCGATCGACGTTGGCTCCAACACAGTTCACCTGCTCGTCGCAACGGTGGCGGCGCAGGGCACCAGCCAGCGCCGCCACGCGGTCCATCTCCTGGGTCTCGGACGGCAGGTGGCAGCGAGCGGTCAGCTGGGTGAAGAGCTGCTCCAGCACACCGCGACACTGGTCGGCCAGCTGGTGGAACAAGCCCGCGCCGAGGGTGCCGATCGAATCGGACTGGTTGGAACCGAGGCACTGCGCAACGCCACCGACGGAGCCGCTCTCGGCGACCGTATTCGACAGCAGTGCCGGCAGCAGCTGCGGATCCTGACCGGCGAGGCGGAGGCCCGTCTCAGCTACCTGGGCGCGACGGCGTTCCGGGTTCCCCCCGGGGAGCCCGCCACCGTCGTCGACATCGGAGGGGGCAGCACCGAGGTGGTCCACGGTCTGGGCAGTCGACCGGTGAACGGAACCAGTCTGCGCATGGGATCTGATCGACTACTGATCGCCGTCAAGGCGGCCGATCCGCTCACCGCCCGGCAACGGGTGGACGCCGAGCTGCGAATCTCGATGATGCTGGAGGAGGCCCCCGACGCCGCCCGGCAAGGCGTGCTGATAGCCACCGGAGGCACGGCCTCTAACCTGCCAGTCCTACTGGGGGCCTGGCGGCCGTTCCCGGACTCCAAGGACGCCCTCCGGGACGAAGGTCCCCGGGAGCCCTGGATCACTCTGAACCGGGACAACATAGATCGGGCGGTTCAGGAAACTTCGACCCGCTCCAGCGCCGAGGTCGCGATCCGAACTGGGCTGAGCCCGGCCCGGGCGCGGCTGATGGCCGGTGGGGTCCTGGTCCTGCTGGGTCTCCTGGAGCGCTATCAGGCCCGGGAGGTGGTGGTCACCGAACGCGGGATTCGAGATGGGGTACTCCTCCGGCTAGCCTGAGTTTTTCAGCAAGGAGCCGAAGGAGAGCAGGGCCCAGTTGCGGAAATGCCCTCCTGGTTGGGGAGAATGTGGGTGTTAGCGTCCACGATTCCCACCAGGGAGGGCATCACCTTGAGGGTGAA
>JBOHUG010000022.1:0-7992 GCA_050734135.1 Candidatus Dormibacteria bacterium | reverse complement strand
TTCACCCTCAAGGTGATGCCCTCCCTGGTGGGAATCGTGGACGCTAACACCCACATTCTCCCCAACCAGGAGGGCATTTCCGCAACTGGGCCCTGCTCTCCTTCGGCTCCTTGCTGAAAAACTCAGGTTAATGTGGCTCACTTCATCAAAGTGCTCTGGAGCCGACGAGAAGAGTACGGCTCCTCGGTGATGACAGAACGTGGCGACCGCAGCAGCCGCCTCCTGTCCCCGACGTGCTCCAAGCATTCAGTGCAGGTGATGTAATCATAGTCGCGCTGCAACTCCTCCGTGACGGTGCCGACGCAGCAGAGTTCATGAATCTCTGGGAGATTGGGATATGGCCCAGGCCGGGCCGGCCGGTCCTTCGGCCTAGGTGGGCGGGTTCAAGGGGTCGCTGCGAGCCCGACAGGCTCGGTGGTGGCTGCCACGCCAGCGGCGCGCCTCATCAGTACCTAGCACCTATTACCGTGCAACTGTCCTGTCGACGCACAGCTACCCGATCACCCTGCGGGGTGCGATACTGTTGACGTGCGAGACGACGGACTCACCGGCCGAGAAGCGGCCGGCGCCTAGCGGCGGTTGAAAATCGCCATCGGCTCATGAGTGATAGACCGCCGCTGCCCCCAGTGACCGCCCCACTGACCAAGGAGAAGTGCGAACCGCACCATGACTTCTATGGAGAGAGCTATTACGAGGGGTATCAGACCCTTCGTGTCGGTGCCGGCGCGGCCCGCCTCTGCCACCATACCGGCGGGGCGAGAACCACTGGGAAAAGTTCTTCGACCAGGTGGCATCACGGGTCGTCGAGAGCATCCACCCGCGAACCGTCTTGGACGCCGGCTGCGCCATCGGCTTCTGAGTCAAAGCGTTTCGTGACCATGGCGCCGAGGCCGAAGGTCTGGACATCTCCGCTTGGGCAATCTCTCAAATCCCAGCGGAGATACGTGACTTTTGCCGCGTCTCCACTCTCACGGAGGAGTTGCCGCGCGACTACGACCTCATCACCTCCATCGAGGTCCTAGAGCACGTCACAGGATCAGGGTCGGCCACCGCGGTCGCCAACTTCTGTCGTCACTCCAAGGCCATTTTATTCTCTTCGACCCCCGAGCACTTTGACGAGGTCAGTCGCATAAACGTGCGTTCACCAGATCACTGGGCTGGGCTCTTTGCTCTCCACGGCTTCTTTCGGGATTGCGATTTCGATGCGAGCTTTGTTGCGTCGCACGCGATCCTCTTTCGGTCGGAGCAGAAAATTGAAGGAGTCGTGGGCGGGTACGAAAGGACCCTTTGGAACGCGACGCGCGAGTTGCAGGGAGTGCGAACTCACAGAGACCACATCTACACGGAACTCGGGTCGCTGCAAAGTGCCCGAGAGGAACTCAACACCCTCCTGAACACGAAGACGTTCCGGCCCACAGCCTGGCTCCGGGCGCTGTGGGCCACGGTACGCGGGACGCGAGGACGGTGAGGCTCTTCACGATAAGCTGCGGTCGCGCCCGTGGGGCCTCCGGGACGACACTTTCAATGTTGCGCCGGGACTGCAGGGCACCCACCGTCCGGGCCAACTGTGAGGACAATGGTACCAGCCAACCGTAACCATCCGCGGCCCGCCAGAGTTCTGCTCGTAGAGGCGATTAACTTCAGGTCTACGAAGGAGCGAAGGGCCATGTTCGCAAGACTGAGTCTACTCGCCGCCGCGGTGCTGGTCATAGCTGGATGTGCCTCCACTCCCGGTGGCAGCAAGCCCACCTCTCAGTCCACCGCCTCGCCCTCGTCGAAGGCGTCGGAAGCACCAAGCTCGCCTCCGATCGCCAGCCCTAGCCCGCTCCTGCTGTCATGCCAAGGACAGGACGTCTCCGCCGAGCTCGGTGCCGCCGATTCGAGTGCCGGTCATCTCGTATACGTCGTGATCCTGAACAACACCGGAGTCACGGCATGTACCCTCGACGGGTACCCCACCGTCACCCTACTGTCGTCTTCATCCGCACCTCTGCCTACAAATCAGACGGATGGCAACGACGGGATCAGCAGTATCAGCAACACACCGACGGTAGTTACTGTTCCGACCGGAGGTACAGCGTCGTTTGTGCTACAGTGGAGTGACGTGCCGACAGACGGAGACACCTGTCCTACGTCGACGTGGTTGGAGGTTCAGCTACCGACACAAAGTGTCGGAGCGCTGAGTGACACCACGCTGCAGGCATGTGGCGGTGACATCTTTGCATCCCCATTCCGCTCTGGCACTGCTGCCCCATAGTGCGCTAACCGGACCAGAGCCAACGCGCCGAACGGGATGAGCCGTTCGGAAGCGGCAGGTAGCTGGAATGTGGCTGGACAACACGTGGCGATCGGAGAATCTGGAGCCTACCGAGCGGTCAGTCTCAACCCAGTGGATCCGCCGAGTCAGCTAACTCCCACTCTGCTGAGCGCCGGAGTCTATGGTTACCTGCTGAATCGGGGGCAAACATGGGGAGGTTCAGGGGGCCCGCTGACCACGGTTTGAGTCGTTGCAACCAGACTGCGGAGGGGCCCTCGTATGGAATGGTAGATCTCGGGTGCGGCTTCCGGAGTACAGCAGGTGGCTTTTGGTGGAGCGGGAAGGGTGGACTGTGGCAGCTACGGCGGGGGTTTCGCGGGAGACGGCGTGTCGGTGGCGCAGTAGATGGGAGGCGGAGCGAGGGAAGGGTCGCTGTGACCGCTCCTCGCGGCGCTGGCGCAGCCCCCGCAGGTGCGGGCGAATGCCGGGTAACTGCCCCGGTACCCGTACTGCGCTTGCAGCTCCAAGTACAACACCGTCCCCCGGATCCCGGGACACACCACAAGCCGCCGGTCCACGTGCGCCAGCTGCGTCTCCGTCAGGGCCGTCGGCTTCACCCGCTCCGGGTAATGCCTCGCCTCCTCTGCCTCCACCTCCCGCTTTACCGTCCGCCAGTTCAAATGAAACTCCAGCGCCAGCGCCGACACGCTCCAACCATGGGATCGCAGGACTCGCAAACTCATCCAATCTCCCTCAGACTGCAATGGGGGCCTCCTCAGACTTGGACTCGACACCCAAAGCCGGTCAGGGGGCCCTTCTCTTCTGTTCACCACCAGGGCTCCGCTCCTGCCCCGGAACCTCTGCACTTTTGGTGATCAGCTCATTGCACTATTCGTGATCGCCCATTAGGACCGGTGATCCGCCGCGATGAGCGGCAGTTACCTGGAGAGCTGGTCCATGTGGATGTGAAGAAGCTGGGCCGGATCCAGCCGGGAGGTGGCCACCGGATCCACGGCCGGGGGCTGGTGCCCCACTCGACCGGCAAGGGTGATGACTACCGGCACTGCGCCGTGGATGACCACCCCGGCGAGAACGCCACCACCTGCGCTTCCTTCCTACGCCGGGCCCAGGGCTTCCACGCCGACCACGGGATCTCAGGTCAGGCGGTGATGACCGACAACGCCAGGGCCTACCGCAACGCCCCGGTGGTCTCGCGGACTCCGGCAGTTCTGGCACTGCCGCCAGCTGCTGATGCCCTTCGACCACCCCCGGGAGAACGGCAAGGTCAGGCGCTTCAACCGCACCCTACGACGCTCGGGGTCGGCGTCCACGAGGTTGTAAAGCGCTTCAGCGGCGTCCTCGCCGGTGGGGTGAGTGCCACTGTCATCGCGCCGGATCACCTCTACGTCGGTGAACCGGATCGACACCTGTGCCGCCAAGACATCAGCCCGTGGCCGCCCCAGGAACCCGATAAAGGACTCCAAAGTGTCCAGCCAGTCAGGACCGGTTTCCCGACGCGGGGACGGTCGCCGGACTGCCGTCACACGGCTCACGGTGCGCCCACGGCCATATCTGGCGGGCACCGCCTCGCCGTCGATCATCCAGACTTTGGCCCCTCCGTTCTCCGTTGCAATGCGGAGCGGCGTAGTGCAGGATTATCATTGTGTCCACTGATCCACTGACTCTGATGACGGTTCACGCCCACCCGGACGACGAGGCGACCTCAACCGGAGGCGCTCTCCACAAATACGCCGGGGAGTCGATTCGAACGGTGTTAGTCACCTGCACCGATGGCGAGCTTGGAGACGGTCCAGGAGGAGTCAAGCCGGGTCAGCCGGGCCACGATGAACAGTCAGTCAAGGAGACGCGCCGGCGGGAGTTGGCCGATTCTTGCCGGGCGCTCCGGATCTGGAAAGCGGAAGCACTCGGGTACCACGACTCGGGGATGGTGGAATGGGACCGAGCCGGAGCGTTGGGGACCTTCGCGAACTCGGACATTGATGAGGAAATTGGCCGGCTAGCAGAATTGATTGAGCGTTATCGCCCGCAGGTCCTGGTTTCTTACGCCGAAGATGGTGGGTACGGACACCCAGACCACATTCGCACCCATCAAGTCGCGCGTGGAGCCTTCCTTGCGACAAGTATTCCCCGCAAGTTTTACTACACAGTCTTTCCGAAGAGTTTGGCCCGCCGAGTGCTCGCCCAGATGAAATTGGCGGGAATTGACCCATGGGAACTGGGCGAGATTGAATTCGACCCCGAGAATCCACCCTTTGGAGTGGCTGACAAGTTGATCACCACCACGGTCGACGTGTACGCTGACGTTCCCGCCAAGCTTGCCGCCGTGCGCGCCCACTCGAGCCAAATGGATAACGGCTTCTTTGCGAGCCTGTCGGATGGGGTCGCACCCCTCATCTTCGGCCAGGAATTCTACATTCGGGCTCTCGACCGGATGGACGCTCCCTTGCCTGAGAGCGACCTCTTCGCCGGTCTGAGATGAGGCTGAGGAGGCGCCTCTTGGCGTTCCCCCATACGCCGGCATAAACTTGGCTCCTACGGATTACTCGGAGCCGTGGCGTCCGTGCCTCGCCACGGTCCGCTAATCCGTTCGGAGAGCCCGGTCCAGCAGCAGTCGCCGACAGTGGCGGCTGCGGTCGCGTCCCTTCACGACTCCGAGTCCGAATTCAGTCCGCGTATCCCGGATCCAATCGTCCTGCTCAGCTACGTGGCGGCGGCCATACCGATCGGGATCTACTTCTGGTTCATCCACACTTTCGGAGTCAACGTGGTATTCCAGGACAGTTGGAACGGCACCCTGCCCCTGCTGCGAGCATTGGCTCGGGGCCACCTCACCCTAGCCGACCTATGGGCGCCGCACAACGGGGACCGGATGCTCTTTCCGAACCTAGTGTTGTCCATCAGCGATTACCTGAACCACGTGGACTCCAAGACGGACATGTACCTCAGTGGCACTGCGGTCCTGGTCGCGCTGGGACTTCTCGTGTGGCTGTGCCTTAGGACAACACCCGTACGCGGGCTCTGGGTACTTCCGGCCGCTTTCTTGTTATGCGATCTTATCCAGGTGGAGAACATTCTCTGGGCCTTCCAGTTCGCCTGGGCGCTCGCGCTGCTGTGTCTACTCACCATCCTGGCCGCGCTTGAGGGGAGTAACCGCCACCGTTGGCTCTTCCTCGTCGCCCTCGGAGCCGCCACTATTGCCTCTTACACCTCGCTCTTCGGCCTTTTGGTATGGCCCGTGGGTCTGCTCTACGCCCGATTAAAACGAGTCCCCAAAGTCCGCCTCGTAGAGTGGGTGGTGCCGGGTCTTTGCGCTCTTGTCGTGTACTTCTGGCACCTTGGTCCAGTATCCCCGCCGACCCACCCTTCCTACCTCCTCACCCACCTCATTCTTGGGGTGCGCTTTCTGCTCATCCTGCTCGGGGACGTCTCACCTGTGCACCGCGTGGTCGCCGGAACAGCCGTACTTGTTGCGAGCGCAGTGGTCGGTTGGCTAGCTCTGCACTACCGCGTACCGGTGCACCGGTTGCGCTTGGCGCTGTCGTTGTGGTTCTTTGGAATCCTCTTCGACTTGCTGGTGACGGGGGGGGCGCACTGAACTGGGACTTCGATACGCGCAGTCATCTCGCTACTCGACCTTCAACCTACTCGTGTTGGTTGGGATTTACCTGGGTGCGATGTCCATCCTCGAACCGAGCGGCGGAAAGCACAGGCTGGTGACGAGCTTCCTCCATCGGCCACTGGCAGCTGCGGTTTGCACCGTTTTGGGGCTTCTGTTGGTCGTCCACTTGGGATGGTCGCTTTCATACGGCGTGGCACAAGGGAAGCGGTATCGCTCCGAACGCGAGGTCGCGGCTCAGCTTTTAGTTCGCTATCGCTCAGAACCGGCTCCGTTGTTGAGCACGTATCTCTTCGAACCCGGTGGTGAATTTGTCAAGCGATGGGCCCCAGTACTACAAGCCAACCATTGGTCTGTCTTCTCTGCGGAACCCTAAACGCCTGAGATACAGGGACGACAGGTCGACTCGGTGCCGCTCCGACGTAGGGCTAGATACAACGTGGTAGCCGAACTGGTCGCCTCTGACGCCGGTTGGGTACCTACGTCTTGCCGCCGACCAGTTGTTCGAAGCGAAAGCAATCGACGAGATGGTCCATCACCAAGCCGGCTGACTGCAGGTACGCGTAGCAACTCGTTGGGCCCACAAATCGGAAACCGCGGCCGCGCAGAGCAGCGCTCACCGCCACCGCAAGTGGTGAAGTGGCCGGCACCTTCTGCTGGGTGCTCCAACGATTCACTACAGGGAGGCCCGCAACGAAGCCCCAAATGAAAGCATCGAAGCTATCGAGCTCGTTCTGAATCCGGAGCAGAGCGAGCGCGTTGCCCACCACCGATTCCACCTTCTCACGGTGGCGGATGATGCCTGGGTCAGTCAGCAACGACTGGACATGCGCCTGACCGAAGGTGGCCACCTCAACGGGGTCGAAGTCAGCAAACGCTCGACGGTACCCCTCGCGCCGCTTGAGCACCGTCAGCCAGCTCAACCCCGCTTGAGCCCCCTCGAGGATCAGAAGCTCAAAATGGCGGCGATCGTCGTGGACTGGAACGCCCCACTCAGAATCGTGGTAGGGAGTGAGCCAAGGGCCGATCGCCCAGGGACAGCGGATCGGGGGCTCCCGGACCGCAGGCGTTTGCAGGCGATCCGTCACGACTTAGTGACTGCCGCCCAGTCAAGGTAATTTACTTGACTCTCGTCCAGCCTACGCCTCAGCCTCCTGCCCAGAAGGATCTTGCCGCAAGAGAGCCGACTCAGTCATTGGGCTCGCTCTCGCTAACGGTCGCGGACCGCACTATCGGCTCTGCCTCAGGAATTTTCGGCTCGGCGCTCGTCGGAGAAGCGGTCACAGAATTGGTGACCGACCTCACCTCGTCCATCGTGGAGGCGGAGGCTTTCCTGAATTCCTGGAGGGCCCTCCCGACACTGCTGCCCAACTCCGGGAGGCGCTTAGGTCCGAATACGACCAGCGCCAGCAGAATCACCAGCAGTAGAAAGACGATATGAGTCGGAGAGAGCATGGCCAAACCTCCTTTGGAAGACCTTCGGCGAGTATAGCACCGCTTTCCCGAGGTTCTGAAACGGGCTAATTCAGCCGCGACTGAGATCGGATCGCCTCCGATTCAACCCCGAACGCCTGCTTCGGAAGCCGGGTCCCGGACGGGACGAGCCCCAACTGCGCCGCGGTCCTCCACTTAGCAGAGATTATGTTGAGTTGCTGCGCGTTCATCACCTGGGTCCCCGGGAATGCCCCCGAAGTTCGGGGTTGTGAATAGTGCCCGACTGGACCCCGGCCGTCGTGATCGTCGGAGGCTCGACGAAAGTGTTTACCGCTATGCGACTCTGTAGTCGGAGACGGAGGCGAAGTGGACCCTACCCGATCTCCTAGAGAGGTCAAGGTTCGGAAGACCCGTAGCCAAGTGGTTCACCCGGGCATCCACCTCCTCTCAGGCAAGGCCAGAACGATCTCTGAACCGCCCCGGGAAAGCTGGAGACTCCATTCGTTGAGAGGATGGAGAGATGACAAGCGCGACGAAGTATCCGCAGGAGCTGCGGGAGCGGGCGGTGCGGCTGGTGCTGGAGCACGGCGGCGAGTACCCCTCGGAGTGGGCAGCGATTGAGTCGATCTCGGCCAAGTTGGGGATGACCAAGGAGACGCTGCGG
>JBOHUG010000021.1:0-4413 GCA_050734135.1 Candidatus Dormibacteria bacterium | reverse complement strand
TGCTGGCACTGGTTCTCATGACCGTAAATCACGGGTTCCTGGGGCACGTCGGCAGCCTCCGAACGGCATTGGGGCTCCGCCGAAGCTGAACCGATGCCGGTGATGCGCTCACAATGTCGCCATGCCGGTGCTGCTGCTTAACGCGTCGCTGCAACCTCTCAACGTGATCAGTCGCCGCCGCTTGGTGGTGCTGCTGACCAAAGAACGCGTCGCCTTCCTGGATGACGCGGTCCAGGCCATGGTGGTCGAGGAACTGGCCCAGCGCCGATTCAGTGACGGCGTGATCCTGGTCCGTTTGCTGCGCAATATCGTGGTGCCGAGGCGAATGCTGCGCCCCAATCGGCGCAATCTCTTGCTGCGGGACGAGCACTGCTGCCAGTACTGCGGACTCCACGCCGCGCCCGCTGAGCTGACCATTGACCACGTGATCCCGGTCTCTCGCGGAGGGAACCCCAGCAGTTGGGAGAATCAGGTGGTGGCCTGCAAGCGCTGCAACAGCCGCAAGGCCAACCATCTGCCCGGCGAGGTCCACCTGCGCCTGCACAGACCACCGCGCCCGGTGGTCCAGGAGTACGCCCACCTCCTCTTTTTGCGCTACCCAGAGGTGCGCACCGCCTATGAGGATCTGGTCAGCTCCGCCCTACCCCACGCTGGCCTGGCTCGGATCGACCGCAGCGGCCCCGGCGCCAGGCCGGTCGCCACTGCCATGGGCAGTGCCCGGGCCTAGCTACCCGAGCGACAGATCAGTCGAGCTCCTGGGGCAGGTGGAGTGGAGGCTCGGGGAGGTAGCGGGCGGCGGCCAGTCCGGACTGGTCAATGCGCTCCACCAGCTCGGAGGCGATCGCCATGGAACGGTGCAGGCCGCCGGTGCAGCCCACTGCTACCCGGAGCACCGAGCGCCGCTGCGCCTGGTACATCGGGACCAGCCGGAGCAGCATGGGCAGGAACTGGCCGACCAGCTCCTGGGCACCTGGCTGCTCCATCACGTACTCGCGCACCTGAGGGTCGGTGCCGGGTTTCTCCCGCATCTCGGTGATCCAGTAGGGGCTGTCCAAGAAGCGGGTGTCGACCACCCAGTCCGCTTCGTGGGGCATGCCGTCTCGGAACGCGAAGGTGAAGCAATCCACCCGCAAGAGGTCGCGGTCCCGCCAGTCGTCCAAGAGTTGGCGGAGGTAGCCGACCGTGGTCTGGTCAAGCCCCAGCAGATGGCGGTGTGGCTTCCGCTGCGGGAGCTGGAACCCAGTGGCCCGTGGAGAACCAGCCTCCACCAGCCAGTAGCGGGTGCCCTCGGCATCCAGGGCGTTCGCCCAGAACTGGCCAATCCGCTCGCTGACCACCAGAGCCAGGTTGGGATCCCGCTCCAGTTGAGAACGCACCGCGACTGCCGGCTCTGAACCGATCTCGCCAGGCTGAGGAACCGAGTAACCGACCTCCCGTGCTAGCTCCTCTAGCTGCTCACGGAAACGGTCCTCGCAGAGAATTACCACCAATGACACTGGGCTGGCTCTCCACGTGGGTGGCCCCGCCGGGGACCGGAAACGCGGCCCAACTGAGTTGCGGACCGGACAGCCTCCCCTCGACTGCGGGGGCATTTTCGCACGGATGGCCAGCCCCGCTCACTCTCCGAGGTCAGCGCCAGTCTGAATCAACAGGTGATCTGACCCCACAGCCCTGATCGCTGGCTAACCACCGCCGCTGGGCCGGCGGGCCGACCCGCCGTACCCGGAGTTACCGTGCCCAGATCGCGGATCGGTATATCTGGTGCGATGAGGGGGAGGGGTCTGTTGCAAGACGGCAGCGTTTGGGACCAGCGCTGCCTGGCGGCTCTTGCCAGCTTGCTGAAGCAGGAGGGTCCGGGTCTCGAAGAGCAAGGAGCCGAGGGCCTGGTGCGGATGGCACAGGTGCCGCTTGACGCCGCGACCGGAGACCGCCCCACTGCCCGCTTGCCGCGACGGGGCACCCATCCATCGGCAACTCCCGCGCTGGGGGGGAGGTGGACGACGTTGCGATGACAGCTGCAGTTGGGAGTCTGACATGGAAGGAGGTCGGCAACAATCAGGCTCGGGCTGTTACCCTCGACCCCTCAGCCGACCTCTCGCTGACCATCGATAGGAGATTGCGTGTTCTTTCTGGCCCGACTAATGCGAAGCTCCAATCCGATGGTGCGGTGGGGCTTCGCGGCGCTGCTCGTTGCCGTCGGCGTCGGCCTGATTGTGTGGGGACTAGTCGGTCACGACACTTACCTCACGATTCGTGGAGTGATCGAGTTGGTAATCGTGGCCGTGGTGCTGAGCTCGATTTGGCGGAGGCACCGGTCTGGTCGGGGCCGAACCACCCAGTAACGCTAGGCTTACGGTGGCTCGGCGTGAGTCAGATTCGGACGCCCTGTGCGGGGGATTGAGGCGAGTAGCTCACAGCTGACCAGGGCGCCGGCCGGTGCCGCTCCAGGGCACTTCGGCGGCGGGTCAGTTTCCGCTTCAGACACACAACAGGGCGACGAGCTAACCAAGGGGAGGCACCATGAGGTTTCTTCTCACGTCCACTGGCATCGAAAGCAGGTGCATCCACGACCCGCTGGTCCATCTGCTGGGGAAACCGATTGCCGAGTCCGACGCCATCTGCATTCCCACCGCTGAGTACGCCAAGCCCGGCGGCGCGGGCGCGGAGTGGCGGCTGATCGATGGACGAGCCTCCATCCCACTGTGCAAACTGGGTTGGACGTCATTAGATGTTCTGGATCTGACCGCGCTGCCCAGCGTCAAAGAAGAACATTGGATCTCCGTGCTCCCGGAGACAGATGCCTTGCTGGTTGGGGGCGGCGAGGTTCTGTAAGTTTGCCAGTGGGGGCGGCAGTCCGGAGTGTCGGACCCCTTGCCTTCGCGGCGGCGCGAGACGGTCTATCTGGGGGTTAGCGCCCGGAGTATGGCGGTGCCCCTGACCCGCCGGATGACGTTTGCGGTCACCGGAAGATGCCTACGACGGCCTGGCTCCGCCCACCGACAGCGATAGAACGCTGGGGCAGGTTGAATTTGCGGTGCTTCAGCAACGGGATGGGAGAACCCCGGAGAACTCCCTGGCCGGCCGAGCACGAGTGGCCGCCCCGATACCTGCCGGGGTA
Organism: Candidatus Dormibacteria bacterium; assembly: GCA_050734135.1. Classification (GTDB taxonomy): domain Bacteria; phylum Chloroflexota; class Dormibacteria; order Aeolococcales; family Bog-877; genus Bog-877. The sequence continues at coordinate 1,295 of JBOHUG010000021.1, read as the reverse complement.
CGCGATTGACGATCAAACCGCCATAAAAGTGACTGACGGCATCGTCGATTTCGTATCCGAGGGACACCGGAAGCGGCTCAACTCCTGATACCGGAAGGCCCAGCGGATTCGCTCGCGATCGTTGGCGTTTGTGGTTGAAATTTGGTGAGCTCGAAGAGCTCAGTAAAAGTCGGATTCAACCTGGCCCACCACCGAAACTCACTCCAACCGCGAAGTGGTCGGCCCGCTGGGACTCGAACCCAGGACCTGGGCTTTATAAGAGCCCTGCTCTGCGAAGTCGTGTGAAGTCTGGCCAAACTCCATTTTTGATCAGTGTGGACTAATCTACGGACTAAGCCGCTAGAGTTTGGCCCGTGGCACCTACTTCGACCCGCCGAGTTCCGCGCCGCACCCGAGGGACAGGATCGGTCTCCAAGCGGCGGGACGACCTTTGGGAAGGCCGTCTCGACTTGGGCTGGGAGGACGGTAAGCGACAGCACCTCTCCGTGTATGGGAAGACCAAGCTTCAAGCTGAAGACAAGCTCGATGAGGCAAGGCATCGGCGGAAGATGGGCAGGGGTCCGGGACCTGTGGCGATCACGCTGGAGCGCCACCTGGCGGACTGGCTGGCCCGGGCTGAGCTACGGCCGTCCACTCTGAGGCGTTATCAAGCGATCTGCCAGAACCAGCTCGTGCCGAAACTCGGGCGGGTGAGGCTCAACGAACTTCAGACGTCCGACGTGGATCGGATGCTGGCGTCACTTCGCACCAAGCCCTCGATCAGAACTGGCAAACCGCAGTCGCCGTACACCGTGACCCATACCCGCTCGGTCCTCCGAGCTGCCCTCAGCGATGCTGAGAAGAACGGGCTCGTTGAACGCAACGTAGCCAAGCTTGCCACGGCACCCCACCTGCCAAAGATAACCCCTGCGGTATTGACACCTGGGGCGGTCGCTCTCGTACTCGGAGCTTGTGAGTCGGGATTGCGGCGCCTGGTAATAGTGGCAATCGACACCGGATTGCGGCAGGGTGAGCAACTCGGACTGAGATGGACCGACGTCGACTTCGACCAGAGGTGCCTGTATGTCCGGACGACTCTTGAGAGAGTCACTGACTCCTACCTATTGGGCGAGCCCAAGTCGGACACGAGTCGTCGGTCGCTTGCGCTATCGGCCGTGGCTCTTAAAGCTCTAAGCCTGGATCCACCGGTAAGAGAGGGGTAGGGGGAGGTCCACAGACAAAGAAAAGGCACTCGGTGCTGGGATAATTGGTGGTGTTAGAACGCCAACGAGCCGCAGCAGAGGAGCACCTTTTCG
>JBOHUG010000020.1:0-44286 GCA_050734135.1 Candidatus Dormibacteria bacterium | reverse complement strand
AGCCTCCAGTGCTGACCCGTTTCAGCGGGTCTCTCCGAGTTCTGTTGCCTGGAAGGCTACGCCGTCGCTTTCTCTGGGGTCAGCCGACGGCCTCGGTCAATTTCCACAACATCTGACGTTAGCTCGCGTCCGGGTAGCGGAAGAGCCAGGGGACGACCCCAATCAGGACGGTGAGGCCCAATCCGACCAGGCGGCGGGAGCGCCCCGGCAACGACAGGCAGATGAGCAGGTAGGCGGGGAGGAAGAAGAGTGCCAGCTCGTTGGACGCGACCGCCAAACCGAGACAGATCCCCGAAACCACCGGACGTTTGAGCCACAACACGGATAGGGCCATCAGGAGATAGGCGACCGACTCGGCGTTGCCGAAGCTGGCGAAGTTGAGGGCGGACCCTGGGATGTAGTAGGTGGCCAGGAAGGCGGCCAGAGCAGCTGCCCAGAGGGGACCGGCGGCGACTCCCAGCAGAACCGCGAAGATCGCGGCGGGGAGGAGGGTCCAGAGCGCCCGGAGCTGCGATGAGTCGTGGGCCAGCGGGAGCATCACTGCCAGTTCGAGGGGCGGTTTGGCGAGCCCGGAGAAGAGCGTCTGGGTTCCGCCTCGAAGACTTGACCACTGGACGGCGGCTTGGATCTGAGACGGGCTCGGATAGGTACTGATGTGGGCAAGCGGGCCCACGCGGAGGGGGGTCGCCAGGGTCACCGAAACCCCCAGCTGGTGCAGGCAGTTGATCTCCTTGATCAGGTACGGGTTCTGGCCCGCCTCCATCGCCCGCGCGCCGCAGACTGCCATCGCGTTGGCGTCGTCGATCTGTCGGCTGTTCGTCGGCATTGATCCCACGACGGTGGTAACGACCAGCACTGTGATCACGACCAGGAGCACAGGGGCGAGCACCAGGGCTCGGCCGAGACGCCAGCGCCGGATCCCTTCTGGCAAGACGGCTCCGCAACTGAGCGCGACCACGATCACGAACACCAGGAAGGCCAACACCTGTAGCACGTCATTGGCGATCTCGCCGCCCCGCCCCGGGACCCAGGCGCTCAGCCAAGTCCAGTTGGCGAATTTAAGGGCGACCATGGCCACGGCGAGCAGGACCAGTCGATCGGCGGCGATGGGCAGGGACAGCTTCTTGTCGAGTAGCGAGTCGCGAACCCGTCCCAGCGCCGTCAAGCCAAAGACGCCTCCCATCACCAGGCGGTAGCTGCTCCAACCATTCGGTCGCACCCAAGGGTACCCGCAGGCGACAGCGGCTCTGACCTCACTTAGTGTCGGAGATCGACCTGAGAGAAAGCTGGGGGCCTGGTGGCGAGCCCAGCGTTGACGCCAGGGTTCCCGCTGATGCCTCCCTGAAGGGCAGCGCGAGGCGGCGGACCCGAGCGTCTCTAAGTGGCTCCAGAAGCTCTCAGGCCCACTTCAAAAGTGTTCGCGCTACTGGCGAGATACCCGTGGTCGCGACTGATTTCGCCTCTTGACCGGAGCCCCGCTCGTTCCCCTTGTTGCTGAGGGTTCAGGTCAAGCCAGGTAAGGTTCAGCGAGAGCGTGGAACACGGGGAGAACTCGGTGGCGCCAGATACCGGGCATGCGACCGAGACCCCAGACCACAAGCACCCCGAGGAAGGTCGGGCGGACGCCGCCTCGACCGCGGCGGATCGCCGCTACATCTATGTCGCCTTGGGCCTGATCGTCGCGTTCATGGTCTTCGAGGTGCTCGCCGCCCTGGTCGCGGGCTCGCTAGCTCTCTTGGCGGATGCCGGCCACATGCTCACCGATGTCGGAGCCCTGGCGGGGGTGCTCTGGGCCAGCCGCTTGGCCGCACAGCCCAGCACTGACCGATTCAGCTTCGGTCTGAAGCGCGCCGAGGTCCTGGCTGCCGCCATCAACGGGGTGACGCTTTTGGTCATCGCGGCCCTCTTGGGGGTTGGTGCCATTGGGAGGCTCATCGCCCCCCGCCCGGTGCACGGACTGGCACTGCTCATCGTGGCCGGGGTGGGCGTCGTGGTGAATTTGGCGGCGGTGCGCATCCTGGCTCGGGCCGATCGCCGGTCCATGAGCCTGCGTGGGGCCATCGCCCACGTCCTCACCGACCTATACGCCTTCCTGGCCACGGTGGTTGCCGGGGCGGTCATCGTCATCTTCGGTTTTCAACGAGCCGATGCCATCGCGTCCTTGATAGTGGTCGCCCTGATGCTTCGGGCGGCTCTGAGCTTGCTGATCGAGTCGGGCAGAATCCTGCTCGAGGGGACCCCCGATACGGTTGACCTCGATCTGGTGCGCCGCCATCTGAACGCGCTTCCGGACGTGCTCGGAGTCCACGAGGTTCACGCTTGGACGCTTACTTCGAATCTCCCAGTACTATCGGCCCACGTCATCGTCTCCGATAGGTGCTTGACCGATGGCAGCTCAGGCAAGGTGATCGACCAACTTCAAGAGTGTCTCTCCGGTCATTTCGATGTCGTGCACTCGACCTTCCAACTGGAGCCGGCAACCCACGCTGGCCACGAATTTCCCGAGCACGGATGAGCGGAAACGGTCGCCCAATTGGCTTCCTGGCGGGCTAATGCGCATCGCCGTTGAGACCAACGCGTTGTTCGCATGACCGGCGCGTGTCGGTCCGGTATCGGCGGACAGTCGCGGGACCGTCCGGTGAGCTGCAATTGCCTGACTCTAGTTCCACGGGTCCAGCGGACGGGGTCCATCACTCCGGACTGAGTCCAACCTTAGGCAGCGGGGCCTCCTTGCCACCGCGGCCGCAAGGGCAAAGTTTCCTAAATTCCGTTGGTTCACTCGGCGCTGGGAAGGTGCAGGTACATGGATTGGATACCCACCCGCCCCGGACCACGGAACCGATTGAAGATCAGCTCACCGACCCCGGCGAACAGTCCCGTGCGCAACCCGTAAACCGCCGGCCGCATGCGCACCTCAGGGTCCATGTAGACCCAGCCACCCGGCTCCACGTCGATCTCTTCGCCGTCCTCGAGCACCTTCTCGAATACGTTGCCGAATCCGTGCAACCACACCACGCCGTCGCCATCGCGCGCCTCGAATCGGTCCACCCAGAACCCGCTGTTCCCGAACAGGTTGTTGCTGAGGCCGCGCAGGTGGCTGGTGCTGTACCGGACCGACGCTGTCGCGGCCAGGAACTGATGCTCGCGGGCCAGGATGGTCGCGCCGCGAGGTAGCTCCAAGGGGAAGACGTGACCGGGGGCGTCTCGAGAGAAGGCGATGTCGCCGTGGCCCTTGGCCTCGGTCAAGAAGAGCTGCCGACCCGCCACCAGCCGCCGGACCGCGCCCTTGACCGCCTTCAGCTTGATCGCTACCTGGGGTTCCTTCCAGAGCACGACATGGTGCTCGAAGTAGACCGGCATCGATCCGTCCAGGCTGCAGTGCAGCATCGGGACCAACTCCCCCTCAATTAGATAGGTGACCCCGGGGGCGAGGCCCTCGCGGATCCGGGTCGGGAGGATCTGGGGCGGGTTCAAGCGCTGGCTACTCCGATTCGGTGCGACTGCAGGGGTATGGTCCGCTGCCGGACGGACTTGGTGCCGGCCAGGGACCGGGTCGCAGCACCAGCTTGACGTGGGGCGAGGCCGCCTGCCGCGACCAGGCGGTGGCGATCTCCGCCAGCGGAAGTTCCTCAACCGCGATGCGGATCCGGCCCTCGGCGGCGTGGTCGGCCAGCTCGTGAAAGGCCCGCGCCCGGACCTCCCAGCTGTTGTTGGGGGTGGAGTGGCCGATGATGGTCAGCTGCCGACCGCGTACGGTCGCGGAGTTCAAGGTGGCCTCGGAGCCGGCACTGTCCCCCAGATGCACGATCCGGGCTGAGGGACCGGTCGCGCCCAGCGCTGCCTGCAGCGGTGCTCCCCAGACCGGATCGAAGATCACCTCGAGAGGGCCCCGCGCTGCGGCCATGATCTCATCACGAAGTTCGTCGTTGGTCTGGCCGGCGATGGCGACCACGGCGTCAGCACCTAGCTCCAGCGACTTCGCCAACAGCAGGGGATCGCGGCCGGAGGCCACGATCCGGCCGGCGCCGAGCAGCTTGGCGATCTGGACCGCCAACTGCCCCACCGAACCGGTAGCGCCTAGGATCAAAACCCGCTCGCCCTTCTGCAGTCTGACCTTGTCCACCAAAGAGATCCAGGCCGCCATCCCGGCTACCCCGAGAGCAGCCCCGGTTCCAGCCGAGAGCTGATGGGGAATGGTGAGACAGGTTGCCGGGCCGACCACCGCCCACTCGGCCAACGCTCCGCCGCCGTCCCGAAGGACCTGAAACCGGACGCGCTTTCCCCTGAGCGGGCCGCCCCCCTCCTCGATCGTTCCCACCCCTTCAGACCCTGCAACGTAGGGCACCTTAGGAGTCCGGCCGTAGAAGACTCCCGAGGCGATCTTGAGGTCGACCGGGTTGAGAGCCGCCGCACTGACTCGGACCAAGGCCTGATCCCGCCCCGGGGAGGGACGGGGAACGTCGCCGAGTGTCGGTGCGGTTCCCAGGCGGTTGATCACGGCTGCCTTCATCGTGATGGGTGGCCCGGTCAAATCTCTACAGATGGACGTTGGGGAGACCGCCACTGGTGACCTTGAAGGTCACCCACATGCCGGCCGACTCATGCCCGGGGATCAGGCAGGACAACCGGTAGGCTCCCACGGAGCTGGCGGTGAAGGTGAAGGAGGCGGTCTGCCCTGGGGCGGTCCCGGCCATCGGGATCGGAGTCTCGGCTCCCGCAAAAACGGGGGTGGTCCCGGTCGTGGTTACCACCGCGGCCGAGTGATTGATGCTGCCTTGATTGCTGAAGTTGACGGTCACACTCCAGCCACTCGGGACGGTAAGTGTCATCGCTCCCTTGTCGTAGCCGTCGAAGTTGAGCCCCAGGTTGACCGCCGGGGAGCCGGCCACGACTCTCCAGGTGACGGTCTTGGTTGCGGAGTCGTATGAGACCCACTGATCCAAGGTGACGGTGGCGGGAGTTGCCGAAGGGGTGGGAGTGACCTTGGGTCTGGCCGGAGCGCTCGGGGTGGGGCTCGCCTTGGGGACCAGGAATCCAGGCTGGGCTGATACCAGTCCGTCCACGGTCAGAGAGACGGTCGAAGTGGGGCTTTCGGCCCCCCGGACGGTCCAGTGCGTGAAGGGGTGGGCGGTTGGGTCCGCAGCGATCGCGGTGAGGGTCGCCCGACTGCCGCAACCCACCGCGATGGTGTTGATGTTGCGGTGGAACTGGTAGGTCCGGCCCCCGCTGGTCGCCGTGACACTGCCGAGCAGGTTGCTGCCCGAGCTGGGGATCAGCACCGTCACCGAGCACCCCACCGACGTGTCGGCGCTGCTGATCGGGCCGCCACCGCAGCTGGCGAGGGTAGCTGCCAGACCGAGGCCAAGCCCGAGAACCAGGGCCTGGCGGGGGGTCCGTCGCAGCCGACGGATGAGCGGTTGAACCAGGGCTGGGCCGGCACCTTGCATTCCGATCAGGGTACCGGAACCCACCGCGGCAACAGCTGGCGAGGACCCTCAGGGATGCCAATTTCGGGGTGGCGCGCTACCGTAGGGGCCGGTGAGTGCGATCAATGAGCTCGTGGTCAAGCAGACCGACTCCGAGCCCGAGGACAAAGACCGCCGCGATCGCCCCTGGCAGGTGCTCGTCTGGAATGACCCGGTGACGCTGATGAGCTACGTGGTTTTCGTGCTGCGGCGGCTGTTCGGCTACGACCTGGCCACCGCAACCCGGCTGATGCTCCAGGTCCACAACGAAGGCAAGGCGGTGGTAGCCACCGAGCCGAGGGAACGGGCTGAGGTCGCGGTGGCCCAGCTCCATGCCCACGGACTCCAGGCGACCCTGGCCCGCGACTAGGGTTGGCCCAGATCAACCGGCAGGGTGAGCTGGTGTACCTCCGGATGAGCCGTGGCGAGAGGCGCGCCCTGCTGCAAATTTTGGTGCGTCTGGAACCACTGGTCGAGCACTCGCATTGGGCTCGACCCCGCGCCTATGAGGAGGAGGCCGAGGAGGCAGAGTTCCAGCGACTGGTCGGCACCGAGCTGGCGGACTCCCGGGCGGCGGACCTGGCTCAGGTGCGGGAGTTGCTGGAGTCAGAGGAGCGGATTCTGCTCTCAACCGAAGGCGCGATGGCCTGGCTCAGAGCGCTGAATCTGCTCCGCCTGGCCCTGGCAGAACGGCTTGGCATCACCGCGGACGGCTGGGAAGAGGAACACACCCTGCAGGAGCACCGCCGTCCGCCCTTGGCGACCCTGCATTTGCTCAGCTGGATCCAGGAGGGTTTGGTCGAGGCGCTCAGCGCCGGCTGAGTCCGACTCGTGCGTGATCAGTGGGCGGCGCCCGCCCAGAGCCCGGCCATCCACTGCTCAACTTCGTCGGGTGCCGAAGGGATCCCGGCGCTGAGGACGCGGTGTCCGCCCTGGGTGACCTCCACGTCGTCCTCAATCCTGACCCCGATCCCTCGGAGCTCCTCCGGCACGGTCAGGTCATGGGGCTGGAAGTAGAGCCCGGGCTCCACAGTTAGCACCATCCCGACTTCCAGAATACCGAGACGGTAGCTCTCCTCTCGGGCCTGCGCGCAGTCATGGACGTCCAACCCCAGCATGTGACTGACCCCGTGCAGGGTGTAGCGCTGGTGCAGTTGGCTCTGCTTCTGGAGGGACTCCTCCGCGCTGACCGGGAGCAGTCCCATCTGTTCCAGACCCTCGGCGAGAACGCGCATGGCGGCTCGGTTGGGGGCCAGGAACTCATTTCCGGGCTTGACCTCAGCGAAAGCCGCCCGCTGGGCGTCGTAGACCAGCTGGTACACCCGCCGCTGGATCGGGCTGAAGTGGCCGTTGATGGGCATGGTCCGGGTCACATCAGCCGTGTAGTAGCGGTTGGTCTCCACCCCGGCGTCGAGCAGCAGCAGCTCACCCTGGCGGATGGCACCGGTGTTGTGGCTCCAGTGGAGGATGGTGGCGTGGCTTCCCGCGGCGGCGATTGTCGAGTAGCCGGTGTCGTTCCCCGCAGACCGCGCCCGAGCGAAGAAGGCGACCTCCACATCGCGCTCGGTGCCGGCCTGGGGGAGCGCGCGCACCACAGCCTCGAATCCCTGGCGAGTGAGGTCGCAAGCCTCCTCTAGAAACGCGACTTCGAGGGGATCCTTAATGAGGCGCATCTCGCTGAGTCGGCTCAGCAGCTGTTCGTCTGGCCCCGCCAGGTCGGACGCTAGCTTGTCGACTTTGGGGTCGACACCCCGGAGCACTAGGCCGTGGTCGTAGGCAGCGACCACCTCCGGAAGTTCGGGGATCGCCCGGGCGGCGATGCCGAGGTGGTGCTCGGTGGCCCGGAGACCACGCCCCGGTCCCACCCAGAAGACCCCCTTGACCCGATCCGTGAAGAAGGAACTCTTGGTGAAATCAGCCTCCGGCTCGGTGAAGACTCCCGTCTCGTGGCCGCCTTCCTCAAGGGGCTCCATCACCAGCACCTCGTCCGGCTCGCCTTCGCCGACCAGATAGAGGTAGTCGGTGGATGCTCGGAAGCGGTACGTGGTGTCGTTCGCGCGGACCCTTTCGGTCCCGGCCGGAACCACGATCAGCATCCCCGGGAACTGCTCGGAGAGCCGCTCGCGGCGGGATCGGTAGCTATCCGCGCCCGAGATCAACGGCTCCGAGGTGGCTTGGGGCACGTCCCAGCCTTTGGTCATGAAGTCCAAAAGCGCCTGGGGAGGTGCCTGGTCATGGGAAGCTCGCGAGCGACTGTTACTGCCGAGGGGTCCAGAGGCGGCTTCGGGCTTCTCCTCGCCAATCACCGCGCGATCTTAGCTGACTACGGGCCACGCCCCCCAAGCGGACCGAAGGGTCAGGCGGGCAGCAACAGATTGCCGGTATCTTGTCACTGTGCGCGCCGTCGAGCGGTTCAGCGTTGAGCAGTCTTCCGCCTCGGCCGGACCCCTGGCCCCCGGATCGATGCCGCGGGTTGCGTACTTCTCCCCCGAGTTCGGCGTGAGCGAGGCGATTCCTCAGTATTCGGGCGGGCTGGGGGTCCTCGCCGGCGACTACCTGAGGGTCTGCGCCGACGAGGGTTGGCCCCTGGTCGGAGTCGGGCTCTTCTACCACGAAGGCTACTTCCACCAGCGCTTGGACCAGCGAGGCTGGCAGCTCGAGGTATACCGGGAGCAGAACCCGACAGAGCTGGTCATGACGCCATTGAGCTCCGCGGTGATCGAGGTCGCGCTGGGGGAGGCGATCCTCCGCGCGCGCGTTTGGCGGCAGCAGGTGGGGCAGGTACCGCTCTATCTCTTGGACACGACTGGGGTCGATAACCCGGAGCCGTTGGCTCGGGTCACCGACCGGCTCTACGGCGGGGACACCGAGCACCGGCTCCTCCAGGAGATCCTGCTGGGCATGGGTGGGGTTCAAGCCCTAGAGCTCGCTGGGGACCAGCCCCTGCTCTTCCACAGCAACGAGGGCCACGCGGGCTTCCTGGTCCTAGAACGGATCCGCCGCCTCGTGCAGGCCGAGGGTCTGCGGTTCGACGAGGCGGTTGAGGCGGCCCGAGCCGGAACAATCTTCACCACTCACACGCCGGTGCCAGCGGGGATCGACCGATTCCCGAAGGAGTTGATGGAAAGGTACTTCCGGCCGTGGTGCGAGGCGGTGGGCGTGAGCCTGGAGGGGCTGATGGAGCTGGGGCATTACCCTGGCCAGAGCACCGAGGAACCGTTCAACATGGCGGTGCTGGGGCTGCGCCTCTCAGGCCAGGCCAACGCGGTTTCCCAGCTGCACCACAAGGTCAGCCAGCGGATGTTCGCCGGACTCTGGCCCGACCTGCTTCCCGGCGAGGTGCCCATCCGGGCTGTCACCAATGGGGTCCATGCCAAGAACTGGATCTCCCCAGAGATGCGCCATCTTCTGGAAGGTTACCTGGGCCCTCGCTGGGATATTCATGGCGCCGTCGAGTGGAGCCGCATCAAGGCAGCCTCCGACCAGGAGCTGTGGGAGGCTCGCCAGGCTGGCCGCCAACGCCTGATCGCTGGGGCTCGCCAGCGCCTGGCGCAGGCGGAGCGCGGGCGGGGCGTCTCCGAAGGGGATTTGGACTGGACCCAGACCGTGCTCGATCGCAAGTCACTCACCATCGGCTTCGCACGGCGGATGGCCGAGTACAAGCGGGCACTGCTGCTCTTCTCCCAACCGGAACGGCTGGCGCGCTTGCTGCTCGATAGCGCCCGGCCGGTTCAGCTGGTGATCGCCGGCAAGGCGCACCCTCAGGATCAGCAAGGAAAGGAGATCATCCAGGCCCTGGCTGAGGCGGCCCACGCGCCAGAGTTGCGGGCCTCGGTGGTCTTTTTGGAGGACTACGATATCGGGCTGGCGCGGATGCTCTACCAGGGCTCAGACCTCTGGCTCAACACCCCCCGGCGCCCGATGGAGGCCTGCGGGACGAGCGGCCAGAAGGCACTCCTCAGCGGAGCACTCAACTGCTCGATCCTCGATGGCTGGTGGGACGAGGGCTGGGACGGGGAGACCGGGTTCGCGATCACCTCCTACGAAGAGATGGTGGACCAGAACGAGCGCGACCACCTGGAGGCAGATTCCCTCTTTGAGATCCTGGAGCAGGAGGTCGTCCCCACCTTCTTCAGTCGAACCGACGAGGGTCTGCCCCATCGCTGGTTGGCTCGGGTGCGCCATTCCCTGGAGACGCTGGGGCCGCTGGTGCTGGGGTCACGGATGGTGGCGGACTACGTCCGCTCCATGTATCAGCCGGCAGTGGATGCGGCGGTCTTCACCCCCCAGGACCGCCATCAGGTGGCTCGGGCGAGATCCGCCTGGTGGGCGCGGGTGAGGCGCGACTTTCCAGCAGCCCGGGTCTCCGCCCGGGCCATCCCCCGCCCCAGCTCAGGCGAGTCGCAACCGGAGGGGGAGGAGAAGGTGGTTGAGGCCCTGGTGGAGTTGGGCCGGCTCCCACCCGAGGATGTCCAGGTGGAGCTGCTCCACGGACCCATCGGAGCCGACGGGCAGCTGATCTCGCCCAGGGTCGAATCGATGGTCGAGGACCAACCCCACTCCAACGGTGCCCACCGCTACCTCGGTTCCCTGGTGCTGGGTCCCCCGGGGGAGTACGGGTTCACCGTCCGCCTGCTACCACGACCTCCCAGCAGTGACCCGCTGCCCGCCGAGACTCCGGTGAGCTGGGCGGAACCGGCCCGGCGACCGCGATGAGCCGGAGGCGGTTCGTGGCCAGCCGGTGACGGCGCCTGTTCCCTCGGCCGGGGCTCCGATCCCCGACGAGGAGCAGGTGGAGCTCTACGTTCGCACCTATCGCTCTCTGCTTCGCTCCTCCGGTGAGATCCGGCTCCAGGCCCTGGAGCGAGCCCACCTGGGAATGGCGTCCTCGCTCCACCCCCTAGGCTCGAACGCGGAGCTCGACAGCGGAGCCCTGCTCTACGCGCTGCACCGGTTGCCGCCGGTCGTTCTGGAGTTGGAACACGTGTGCTTGGGCCAGGCACCGGACCAGCTCCTCCATTACCGGACCTCGCTTCCAGCCGACTGGCTGCCGGTGGTTGCCCCAGGGCGACGCCGGCGCTGGTGGTGGAACCCGGAGCTCCGGACCCTGGCGGTGGCGCTGGCCAGCAGCTCTGACCTCGACGACCTGGTCCCGACCTTGGTCGCGATGCAGATCGAGTGGAACAAGGCTCATGCGCTGCTCCGAGGCTTGGAAGCCAAAGAGCCGGGGGACTCGGCCCACCAGGTGAGCAGGCGGCTCCAGGTCACAGCAGATGACTGGGCGCGGCTGGGCGCCGTATTCGGAGCGCGGTTGCCGGAGTTCGTGGCTGCCGTCGGGAGCCGACCGATGGATCTGGGAATCCAGCTGCTAGGGGGCTCCCAGGTCGGTTATGCCAGGGCGACGCGCGAGTGGTGGCGGCCGGTTGGCGACGTGTTGCGCCGGGAGGGGCTGATGGACCGGCCGCTCTACTTCGTCAGCAGCAACGCGCACTGCCTGGTCAACCTGCTTTCCGGGGTAGCCCGGAAGCGGGCCGGTCGGGTGGGGGACTGGGTGGCGGCCTCTGGCGACCGCGAGCTCCAGCTGATCGCGGCCGAGCTGCGGGAAAAGGGCTCGCGACTCTCGCCAGACAACTTCCTCTACTACGCGGCGCGGCACTGGTTTGAGGTCCACCCCGAAGAGCGGGAGGAGCGGGCCCGTGAGGAGCGCAGCGAGGGGATCTTCCATGTCCCCTCCCAGTCGGGCACCGGCATCGCCGCTCAGCTGATCGTCCTAGACCGTCTCCAGTTCTCCCACCTCGATCCCCGGCTGCAGGGGAGCGCGGCGGCCGCGGACCTGGCCCAGTCCCCCCACGTGATCCTCAACATCCAGTACCCGCTGGGATTGGGTGCGTACCACATCCTTCGCCAAGTCATGGAGGCGACCGAGCACGTGGATGGCGTCTACATTCTGGGCAAGGCAGCAACCCTCAACGCGGACATCGGAGATGTGATGGTGTCTGATGTCGTGCACGACGAACCGAGCGGCAACACCTACTGGCTCAACAACTGTTTCTCGTTTGCTGAGCTTTCTCCCTTCGTCACCTCGCGCTCGGTGCTGGATCGCCAGCGGGCGGTCTCGGTGCGCTCAACTTTCCTGCAAAACCGTGGGTATCTGGAGCGCTACTACCGGGACGCCTACACGGTCGTCGAGATGGAGGCAGGCCCCTATCTGGGGGCCGTCTTCGAAGCTGGTGACAGCTCTCGCTATCCCGACCGGGAACAGGTGGACCTGACCCGACCTCCGATGGAGGTGGGTGTGATCCACTACGCCTCGGACACCCCCTACACCCAGGCCCGCACGCTGGGGGCGCGTGGTCTGCACTTCGAAGGGATGGAGGCGACCTACGCTGGGGCGCTGGCCATCGCGGCGCGCATTCTGGAGCGTTGCGGCCACACAATTCCTCGTGCGAGGGTGGCGGAATGAGCGGGCTGGCCCGGGAACGCTGTCAGAGCTGCAGCCAGGACACGCCAACCCTCGGCGGCGAGGAGCAGCTGGAGCTGCTGGCCGAACTCAGCCACGGCTGGGCGATCGAGGACCGCTGGTTGCGGCGCCACTTCAAGTTCGCCAATTTTATGCAGGGCTTCACCCTGGCCACCCATGTAGCTCTCCTGGCGGAGCGTGAGGGTCACCATCCGGATCTCAAGGTGGGCTGGGGATATCTGGCCGTCGAACTGACCACCCACGTCGCCGGTGGGCTGACCCGCAACGACTTCATCCTCGCCGCCAAGATCGACCGGGCGGCCGCCGCCGGTTCGTGAGCCGTGCCGGGAGGAGCGCCCGATCGGCGCTGGGACCCCAACCGACCTCAGTCGTCGTCGCCGCCCCAGTGGTGGCGGTGGCGCAGGGCCCGCTCCTGGATCCGCTCGGCCCGGCGCATATGTCGATCGAGCTGGCGCTCGACCACTGCCTCCCAGCCCCCTGACCTCAAGTTCTGGTCCTTGGGCGGCTTGGACACCACGCTCACCTCACCCATCAGCGCGATGGCGGTCACCCGGATCACGGGGGAGCCGGGGAGAGGCCGGTCGGCCCCGATCTTGAGGGTCTTCGCGCCCATGATCGCCACTCCGTCCACGTCCACGTCGATTCCCTCAGGTACGATCACTCGGACGGTGCCCTTCACCGCGGTGGCCGTGATGTGGCTGTAGTCGGCGGCCACCTCGGCGCCCCGCAGGTCGATCACGCACTCGCCCATCACAGCCAGCGCGTGGGACCTCGGTTGGAGCACCCACCGGCCGCGGCGCACCGCCGAGGACATGATTCCGATGAACCAGGAGGTGCCGCTGGCCCGGGGCACCCCGACCGGTGCAGGGACCGCCTGGCCCAGATCGGCCTCCAGTGCCTGGATGTCGGCCATCGTCTTGGCCGAGAGCGCCGCCTCCAACCGATCTGAGAAGTCGGCCAGGTCGAGCCGTCCGTCGGCCACGGCCGCGCTGAGCCGCTCCACCAAGCGGTCGCGCTCGCGGTCGGACGCCCGGATGATGCTGGTCGGACCGGTGTCTGGAGGCCCGGGCCGGAGCGGTTCAGACATCGTCCGAGTCTATACCGGCTTCGCAATCCAGCAGTCAGAGATTCGGGGGGCGGGTCGAGTGAGGGCTGCGCTCTATCCCAGGATCTGCCCAGGCGCCGAGCGGCGCCCCGGTCGGGTCACTGTCAAGGCAAGGATAGCTCGCAGTCCGCGAGTTATCCTTGCGCGATGAATTCATCAAGCCGATACCTGCTCGTCCCCCTAGTCGCGACCCTGGCGATCCTTGCCTCAGCCAGCTTGACTCCGGCGGCGGCCAGCTTTACCCCGGAACTGGCCAACGTGGCGAGCGCGGGCTCGCTCCAGCTGCTGATGGATAGGTACCTGGGACCTCCTTTCATGAAGGCCACTCCCTACGAGTACCAGAACCAGTCCGCCGGAAGTCAAGGACTAGCTGAAGAGATCGTAGCCGGCGAGTTGACGCCCAACGTCTTCATTCCCATCGGCGCGGCCCCCATGCAACTGCTGGAGCCCAAATTCACGAAGTGGGCGGTCCAGTTCGCGGCCAGTCCCTTGGTCGTCGCCTACAACCCCACCGGGTCCCACGCCGCCGAACTGAAGAAGATCTCCCGGCGCAAGCTGCCGATCAAGGATCTCTTCTCCTTGATGGCGACACCTGGTTTCAAGCTCGGTCGCACCGACCCCGCTCTCGATCCTCAGGGCCAGGGTTATATCGAGATGGTCCGCCTGGCAGAGAAGTACCTGGGGGTCAGCTCGGCTACCGCCGATGCCGACTTGGGCGGCTCTAACGGCAACTCTCAGATCTTCTCAGAGACCGGGCTGGAGCCAACTCTCCAAGCTGGAGAGCTGGACGCGGCCAGCGCCTATCTGCCGCAGGCAGTCCAACTCGGGCTCCCGTATGTCACGCTCCCCGATCAGATCAACTTCGGAGACCCAAAGGACGCCGCGATCTACGATGGAGCCTCGCTCACGCTCTCGACGGGCCAGACCGTCCAGGGTTCACTGCTTGATCTAGAGGCATCGGTGCTGAGCGTGGGCGGGGACCCCGCCGCCGGCACTGCCTTCATCAAGTTTCTGCTCAGCTCCACCGCCAGGCACATCCTCACGAAGGAGGGCTACACTCTGCTGCCCCCGGCCTTGCTGGGCCAGAAGTCAGCCGCTCCCAAGTCGCTAAGGGCCGTAATCGACAAGAGTTGACCGTTCCGCCCGCTCCGGCGACGCTGCGCAGCCCCGGGGTCAGGGCGAGCACCGGGGCCGCCCTGGTGGGGGCCCTGGTCGTTTGGGTCGCTCTCCTTGGGCCCCTGATCGCGCTGCTGGCCCACCTCTCCCCGGCAGCGGTAGTGGATGCCCTGCGCCAGCCGGGGGCCTTCCAACCCCTGCTCACCTCGGTCGCCGCCTCCCTGGTGGCCCTGGCGGTGATCCTGCTGCTGGGCACGCCACTCGCCTACCTTCTGGCGCGGGGCCGGCTGCCGTTCCCCCGTCTCTGGGAGGTGGGGGTGATCCTGCCCTTGCTCACCCCGCCCCTGGTGATCGGTTTGCTGCTGATCTTCATGGTGGGTCCCCAAACTCCGATCGGCTCGGCGCTGAGTCATCTCGATCTCACCGCCTCGGACACGTTTTTCGCCTTGGTGGTGGCTGAGATCTACGAGTCGGTGCCGTACTACGTTTTGGGCGCGGCGGCCGCCTTCGCCACTGTCGATCCCCAGCTCGAAGAGGCCGCGGCGCTCTTGGGAGATCGTCGCTGGCGGACCTGGCGGCGAGTGACGGTACCGCTGGCAGCTCCCGGTTTGGCCACCGCCCTGGCGGTGACCTGGGCCCGGGCCATGGGCGCCTTCGGCGCAGTTCTGATCATCGCCTACCACCCATTTGGGCTGCCGATGCAGATCTGGGTCACCCTCCAAGAGACGGGACTCAGGTCGGCGCTGCCTTTCGCTCTGGTGCTGCTGATGGTGGCGCTGCCCCTGCCGGTCGGTGCCTATCTCTGGAGTGCCCGTGCTCGTCGCCGACTTTGAGGTAGAGCGCCGGGACTTCACCGTGGCGATCGGGATCCGTCTCGAGCCAGGGGAGCGGGTCGCGGTCCTCGGTCCTTCAGGTGCGGGGAAGACCACCCTCCTGGAGGCGCTGGCCGGGTTGGTCTCTTTGACCTCCGGCGAGATTCGCCTGGCTGACCGCCGGCTCAGCTCAGGGAGCAACCCGGGGGCCGATGTCCCGCTCGGGCGGCGGGGCGTCGGGTTGCTCCGCCAGAACCCTGGACTCTTCCCCCACCTGAGCGTCCTGGAGAACATATGCTATCCCCTGGGAGCGAACTCGGAGGCGGCTTGCGCAACGGCCCGTCGGATGGGCCTCGAGACCATGCTCCAGGCTCGGCCCCGGGCATTATCCGGCGGCGAGGCCCAACGAGTCGGGCTCTGCCGGACCCTGCAGACGGAGGTGCAGTTGCTCTGTCTCGACGAACCCTTCAGCTCCCTGGATCGGCGGCTCGGCCGAGAGCTGCTGGAGCTGCTGCTTGAGGAACTGCATGGCCGACGGACCACCGCCCTGCTGGTCACTCACCAACTGGCGGAGGCGCAGTCGTTTGCCGACCGGTTGGCGATCCTCTATCGGGGAGAGCTGCTCCAGGTCGGTGATCCGAGGGAGGTGGTCCTCCGACCCCGCAGCGCTCGGGTGGCATCCCTGGTCGGATACCGAGGCTGGTTACGTCGCGGGGAGCAGGTGATGGCCATCCATCCGGACCGGGTTGAGCTCAGCGGTGCCGCCGACGGAGACGAGTTGATTTCGGGCACAGTTCTGGGGATGAGACCAACGGGCGCCCGAGTCGACGTCGAGGTGGATGTGGACGCGGAATGGGTCGGACGCTTTCACTGGTCGGCGGCCGAGCCGCCCCTGTTGGGGGCGAATCTCCGGTTCCACGCCGCCCAAGCCCCCATATTCTCGGGGCCCGAGGCGCTCGTTGGCTGACCCCCGACCACCCCGCCGATCGCCGGCCAGCGGTGCGGTCGAGGCCGGTCGCAGGCTCCGGTTGGCGCGCCTCGCGGCCGGTCTCACCCAGACCCAGCTCGCCGAACGGTGCGAGGTGAGCCGCCAGGCGGTCGCGGGCGCTGAGGCTGGGTCCTGGTCGCCCTCGCTTGGGGTCGCGCTCCAGCTCGCGCGGGCCCTGAGCACCAGTGTCGACCAGCTGTTTGCCATCGAGCCGAATCCACGGCAGGCGAGTGCCACGTCACTCAGTGCCGATCTGTCGCCGGCCCGGGCGCGATTGGCGTCAGTCTGGGGAAGGTGGGTCGCCCTTCCCTTGACCGGCGACCGCTCCATGTCCTCGGGCTTCACCGCCGCCAGTGGACGCCTGCTGGACCGGGGAGAGGCCCAGGTCTGGGGCAGCGGCCGCTCCTTGGTGATTGCCGGCTGCGACCCGGCGCTGCCTCTCATGGCTGAGGCCGTGGCGGTAGCTCGGGAGGGCTGGACCGTGGAGTGGTGGAGTTGTGCCAATCAGGAAGCCCTGCGGCTCCTTGAATCGGGGCTGGTGCACACCGCGGTCCTGCATCGTCCATCCGGTGAACACGACCACCGAGAGGGCAGTCGGAGTTGGTCCAGGATCGGGTTCGCCAGCTGGCGGGAAGGAGTTCTGCTGAGGGATAACCCGGGTGCCGAGCAACCGGCGTCTCTCGCTGGAGTGGTGCAGCGGAAGCTCCGTTGGATCAACCGGGAGCCAGGTTCGGGGGCCCGAAACCTGTTGGATCGCCAGTTGGCCCAGTTGGGAGTATCCGGGTCCGAGCTGGAGGGCTACGCCAGCAGCGCCACCGGTCACCTGCAAGTGGCCAGTGCGATTGCCAGTGGCGCGGCAGAGGTTGGCATCGCCACCGAGCCGGCGGCGGTCGCATATGGGCTGCGCTTTCTGCCTCTGTCAGAGGAGGAATGCGTGTTCCACCTGCCGAGTGAGCGGCTGGACACCCCCGAGCTACGCCTCCTCCTGGCGGCATTGGGAGGCACCCATCTCGCCCGAGAGCTCGCCGGGCTGCCCGGTTACGACACCGCGATCCTGGGCCAGCAACTGTAAGCGGCCGGCGAGAGCCAGTCTTCCGACGAGACAGCCTAGAGAACCCTCTTCCGGCACCGCCAGGGACGCGCAACCAGAGTCATACCTTAGTACGAGCTTGGCCACCGCTTAATCGAAGCGCCGCAATGATGAGTCGCGTATCGGCCCGACTGCAGCGGCTGCGGAGAGCTGGACTAATTGGCGAGTCTGAGCGAGGTTTCCGCTTGGTTGCCGCGAAACTTGATGGCCTGCGCCGGAACCGAAGCGTGCTCTTGCGGTTTGCCTGCATGCTGGCGTTGACGGCTGCGGCGGTGTTGCCAACTCACGCGGTGAGTGCCAAGTCGAGGGACATACTGCTGGTCGTCTACTCGTCCCAGGGGTACGACCTGAATACCGTCAAGGCCTTCCAGAAAGCCACCGCCATCAAGACTGAGCTGGTCGACGACAGTACCGGTCCGCTGCTGGCTCGGATCGCCGCGGAAGCCAACAATCCCCAATGGGGACGGCTCTGGGTGGACGGGGATGAGGCTTCTGCCGCACTCGACCGCCAGGGGACTTTGCTCAAGCATTTCGAACCTAAAGTAAGCTCGACGGCCGCCGCGAAAAAGGTCATCCCGACGGATGAGAGTTACATTCCGACGGGGTTCGCGCTGGCCTGTGCCCTGGTGTACAACTCCGCCGCGGTCAGCACCCCACCGACGGCGTGGGCGGAGCTCACCCAGCCAAAGTGGAAGGGCGATCTGGGCATGAAGAACCTATCCATTCCTGGCCCGACCTACCCCTGCCTGGCGGGCGTGATGAATCACCTCGGCGGCATCAGTTCGGGAGAGCCGTACTTCGAGCAGGTCCAAGCCAACGGGCTGGTCATCAACGACGTCAACGGGGACACTCTGAACGCGCTCAAATCGGGGCAGATCAAGTTGGCGATCATCTCGGCGCTGTCCACCCACATCTACGGACCTGGTACCGCCATGATCGTCGTCTCGATCGCCTTCGCCTTGACCGTGGTGGCGGTCGCCATGTTCGGGTTCCGCTGGCTGGCACCCCGGGTGTGGCGGAACCTCAGCATGGCCCGGCGATGACGACGATTGTCCCCGGCGCCGATGCTCCTCTGGCAGTCCGTGGCGGGGGCTGACCAAGGCGTTTCAGGGCCGGAGAGTGCTGGACGCGGTGGACCTCGACGTCTTGGCGGGGCAGTTCGTGGTGCTGCTCGGTCCCTCGGGCTCGGGTAAGACGACCCTCCTCCGCTGTGTCGCCGGTACTGAACGACCGTCCGGGGGCACGCTCTGGGTGGGAGGCGCGGAGGTCTCGGGGCCGGCTGGCCACGTCCCGCCTGACCGGCGGGGCCCGGCGATGGTGTTCCAAGACTACGCCCTCGGCCGCACATGAGCGCGCGCGGGAACGGCGCGTTCGCCGTCAAGCGGCTGGGGCTCAGTCGAGCGGCGGCGCGGGTTCGGACCATGGAGATGCTGGAGCGCGTCGGTCTGGCGGAGTTGGCTGAGCAGTACCCTAACCAGATGTCTGGCGGCGAGCAGCAGCGGGTCGCCCTGGCGCGGGCGCTCGGGAGCGGCGCTAAGCTCCTGCTCTGCGATGAGCCGTTCTCCAACCTAGACGCCCATCTCCGCGAGCGGATCCGGGTCGAGATCTCGACGCTCAGCCGCGACAGCGGTACCGCGGTCGTGTACATCACCCACGACCAACAGGAGGCGTTCGCTCTGGCCGACAAGCTGGGGGTCATGCACCAAGGCAGGAGCTTGCAGTGGGAACGCCGGAGTCGGTTCATCGGCGGCCCACCGATGCCTTCGTGGCCCGCTTCACGGGACTAGCTGGCAAAACCGGGGTCAGGTGAAGTTGCTGGTGTCGCCGATCCAGGTCGCCGTGCAATGCGGCCCCTACCGGGTGCTGGCCACCGCCACCCATCCCCTCGCCCGCGGGGCCAGAGCTGATGTCCTCTTGCGTCCAGATACCATCTCGGTGGTGGAGCCGACCACATCACCTCGCACCTTGCTGGCGGTGGTCAAGGACGTCTCGTTTCGGGCCGGGTGGCATGAGCATGTGGTGGACCTGTCGGGGGGAGAGTGCTTGACGGGGATCCGGTCGGGAGAGCGGAATGAGCGCGGCCGCAACATTGGGCTCGAGTTGCAGGTCACCGGCTGCCTCGCCCTGGAGAGTCGGGACGCGCTCCCGTCGCCAGACCCAGCCCAGCCGCAGGGCCCGCAGCCAGCGGCTGACGGCGCGCAACGCGGCCGAGCTCGCCGTCCGCGCAGCTCCAGCGACTCCAATCTTCACCTGCCATGACCGGGACCCTCCTCATTGCGCTGGCCGTATTTGGAGCCTGTGCGGTGGAGATGGTCGAAGCTCTGACTATCGTGCTCGCGTCGGGTCTCACCAGAGGCTGGCGCTCCTCGCTGGAAGGGGCGGCGGCCGCTTTCCTCTGCCTGGTCGTGATCGTCGCCGTGTGCGGCCCGGCGCTGGTCCATTACGTGCCGATCAACGCGCTCCGGGTCGTGGTCGGGAGCCTGCTGCTGGTGCTGGGCATGCAGTGGCTCAGGAAGGCGATCCTGCGCGCCAGCGGGCACAAGGCCAAGCACGATGAGGACGCCATCTACCGGCGGGAAGTGGCTCGCCTCTCGGGGCTGCCGCAGCCCGGATCCGGGCGCGACCCGGTGGGTTTCACCATCAGCTTCAAGGGTGTCCTTCTGGAGGGGATGGAGGCGGTGATGATCGTGCTCACGCTGGGACTCAGCTCCGGACATCTCGCGGTGGCCGCCGGAGCTGGGGTGGCCGCCTTCCTGGTGGTGGCGGCGGTCGGGCTCCTGGTCTCACGGCAGCTTCGGGAGGTGCCCGAAAACGCCATGAAGACGGTGGTCGGGGTGATGCTGGTGAGCTTCGGCACCTTCTGGGGAGGTGAGGGCGTGGGGGTGCACTGGCCGGGGTCGGATCTATCGCTGCTGGGGCTGATCGGCGGATACGCGCTGCTTACCTGGTTCGCGGTGCGAGCCCTGAGCCGATCGGGGCTTCCAGCTCCCGCGGGAGAGGCCAGTTGAGCGGCTGGCCGAAGACGTTCGGGAAGTTCGGTTATGAATTCGCGGTAGGAGACACGCCCGAGCTCGCAGTCGGGGTGGCAGTGATCATCGTCTGCGCCTGGGCGTTGGCTCGGTCGGTGGGGCCGACCGTGTTCTGGGTCATCCCGGTCGCGGTGGTTGCGCTGATGGGGCTCAGTCTGTGGCGCGGCGCCGCCCACCCGTCCAGCTGATCGACCGCCGTAAGCGCGCCGCGGCCCGGGGTTCAGCTGGGTCGGCTAGCGGTCAGCAGGCGGGGGGTGATCGGCTCTTCAGTTACCTCGCCCGGGGCTGACCAGGAAACCTTGAAGGCGTTCTTGTCAGGCAACTCGGAGATGGCTTCCGAGAACTCTGTGCCTCGAAAAATCAAGCCGACCCCATCGTCCGTGGCATACCCGTCCGGGAGCGCCTTGGACCCAATCAGCTCCTGGAATTTGGGACGCCGCTCGGGCTCGGCGTCGTAATGAGGGGAGTTCGAGTACGGGAGGAAGCCGAGCCCATCAGTGACCGGACGGAGCGGCAGGCCGAAACCATCGGTGGTTCCGCCCAGGTGCCAGCACACCGAGCCCGCCGAGCAGCCCATGAGCACCACCCCGGCCTCCCAGCACTCCCTCATGATCAGGTCGAGACCATGGAGGCGCCAGAGCGCCAGCAGGTTCGGGGTGCTCCCCCCGGAGACCCAGATGATGTCCTGTCCCAGCAGGTGGGCTCGCAGGTCGGCAATGTTGGGGCTGGGAAACAGCGCCAGATGGGAAACCACCATGCCACGGCGACCAAAGGCGGAGTAAAGGTTGGTGAGGGTGGCAGGATTGTCGCCCGCGGCGGTGGCGATCAGGCAGATGCGGGACGCCTCCGCCCGACCGGAGAGCTCGGCCGCCAGCTGGTAGGAGGGCCCCGCCACCCAGTCATCTTCCCCTCGCGAGCCGGGGCCGATCCCGATGCTGGTGGCAATGATGGTCGGTTGGGAAGCGGGCATGGGAAACGGCTCCTGGGATTGCTCAGTTGTGAGCGGATGGCTGTTACGGGGGCGGCTCGAGACTACTCCTTCCGGTAAGGTGAATCGAAGTGACAGGGAGCGGCGTGTCCCCGCGCTCCGGGGTGTCACCGGGGGAGCGGTCGGGCCGGGTGAAGCTGGGCGCTGAGGTGCTGGTCAACCGGCTTGGCTACGGAGCCCGTCGAGTCTTCGGTGGCGGGATGTGGGGACCGCCGGCTGACCGACCGCCCCATTGGCTGTGCTGCGAGCCGCGGTCGACCTGGGCGTCAACTTCATCGACACCGCTCATGTCTACGGTCTGGAAATCGGAGAGGACCAAATCGGCGAGGCGCTGACTCCCAGGCCGTAGGGGCTGATCGTGGCGACCAAATGGGGGCTCCACCGCTCGCATCCGGACATCTGGATCAAGGACGGTCGCCCGATGACCATCAAGGCGGACTGCGAACGCAGCCTCACATTGCTGCGTTCCGAAGAGATCGACCTGCTCCAGCTCCATACCGTTGACCCCAACATCCCGATTGAGGAGTCGGTGGGGGCACTGGGGGAGCTGCAGCGCGCGGGGAAGGTCCGGATGATCGGGGTCTGTAAGGTCGACCTGGAGCAACTGGCCCGGGCGCGCAGTGTCACAGAAATTGTCTCCGTCCAAAACCGGTACAGCCTGGAACGCAGTACCGGGAAGCCGGTGCTGGAGTACTGCACTGATCAGTGACTCGCATTCCTGCCTTGGTATCCGCTCGGCGAGGGAAGGGTGCTGCAGGAACCGGATGTGCTGGCTATCGCTGATGCGCATGGAGCCAGACCCGCTCAGGTCGCAGTCGCCTGGCTTCTGGCCGCTTCACCGGCGATGCTGCCGATTCCGGGGACGGCGTCACGGGACCACCTCCAGGAAAACGTCGCTGCCGGGGCGCAGACGCTGACCCCGGAGGAGCTCAGCCGGTTGGATCGTTGAGCGGTCCCCCCGGACACGACGGAGAGGACATTCGCTTGGTCGGAACCGATTCTCGGGAAACTTGAGGAAAGCACGCCGCAGACGTCGACCAAAGGAAGGGTCCGCCGCCCCTGAGCGCTACGGCTGCCAGACGGTCTGAATGTTGGTGAACTCCCGAATCCCAAAGTGGTGCAGCTCCCGGCCGTAGCCACTCCGTTTGACCCCTCCGAAGGGAACCCGGGCGTCCGAATGGGTCATCCCGTTCACGAACACGCCGCCGGTATCCAGCTCGGCAGCCAGGCGCACGCCCCGGGCGACATCCCCGGTCCAGATGTTGCCGCCCAAGCCGTACCGGCTGTGATTGGCGAGCCGGAGGCCATCCTCCTCTCGGCTGAAGCGACTGAACGCTGCGACCGGGCCGAAGGTCTCTTCATCGAAGACCGCCATCCCCGGCGCAGCTCCGCTGACGATGGTCGGAGGGTAGAAGAACCCGGTTCCGTCCGGCAGCTCGCCTCCCAGCACCAGCTCACCACCTTGCTTCACTGACCGGAGCACCTGCTGGTGCAGGGTCGCCCTGAGATCCTGGCGCGCCAGGGGCCCGAGTTGAGTTGCGGAGTCCAGGGGGTCGCCGACCGAAAGCGCGGCCGCCAGCTGTAAAAACCGTTCCTGGAAGGCATCCGCCACCGAGTCTGCGACCAGGAACCGTTTGGCGGCGATGCAAGTCTGGCCGGCGTTCTGGAAGCGGGATTTCACTCCCACCTGGGCGGCCTGGTCGAGGTCGGCGTCCTCCAGAACCAGGAAAAAGTCCGACCCCCCCAGCTCCAGCACCGCCTTCTTTATCTCCCGTCCGGCGATCGCCGCGACCTGGCTGCCGGCGCGGTCGCTCCCGGTCAGGGTGACCGCGCGGATCCGGGGATCGGCGATGAGCTCGGCCACCGGCTCCACCCCGGTGATCAGGGCGCCCAAGGCCCCGTCGGGGAAGCCGGCCTCGGCGACCAATCGCTCGAGGGCCAGGGCGGTTCCGAAGCAGTTGGGCGCGTGCTTGAGCACGGCTGAGTTGCCGGCCATCAGGGCCGGAACCAGGAAGCGCAGCACCTGCCAAAGCGGGTAGTTCCAGGGCATGATCGCCAGCACCACCCCCAGGGGCCGGAAGGCCACCAGGCTGCGGGGGGAGTCAGAAGGCGAGGGCTCATCGCCGAGAAAGCGGGCAGCCTGGTGGGCGAAGTACTCACAAGAGGTGGCACATTTGTCGACCTCGGACTGGGCCTCGGTCAGCGGTTT
This sequence comes from Candidatus Dormibacteria bacterium, assembly GCA_050734135.1. Lineage (GTDB taxonomy): Bacteria > Chloroflexota > Dormibacteria > Aeolococcales > Bog-877 > Bog-877. Next base: position 21,003 of record JBOHUG010000020.1, on the reverse strand, counting down.
GCCCATCTCGGCGGTGACCAGCTGGGCCAGCCGCTCCCGGTCGCGCCGCAGCAGCTGCGCCAGCGCCAGCATCCGCGCAGACCGCCAGCTGATCGGCTGGCGCCGGTTCGCCTGGAAAGCCATCTCCGCTCGGGCTAGGATCGCTTCAACCTGAGCTCGGGTCATCGTCTGGTACTCGGCGGTTACCACCTCAGTAGCAGGGTTCACCGAACGGAATGTCGCCGCTGCGCTCTTTGTCACCGTCACTGCTCGGGGCCTCCGCTGGAGCTCAGGACTCGCCGGGGGCGAGGAAGAAGAGTGTGTTCAATTCTGACAGTCGGGAGACCAGCTCAGCTCTTTCCACCAGCAGGTTGAGATGGGCCACAGTCTCGTTGACGGCGAGCATCTGATTGAAGTTGTCGAGCTCATCGAACCGGCGCTCCCGCCTGGTCCAGGGAAGAGCTAGGGCCACCTCCAGCGCGGTCTTGGGCCCGGGTCCCACCGCCTCGCGGCAGAGCTGTAGCCGCTGGCGGTGGTGCTGTCGCAGCTGGTCAACCCGCCCAGGGAGATCTTGAAAGGTGGGTCCGTGAGCCGGGAGCACCAGCTTGGCCGGGAGGTCGCGAACCAGCTCGAGGGAGCGCAGAAAGTGGAGGAGGGGCAGTCCCCCAACCGGCAGCTCGACTCCGATCGAAGGGGTGATCCGGGGCAGCACGTGGTCCCCGGCGAAGAGCAGCCGGTTCTTCTTGTCCCACAGACAGAGGTGACCCCGGGTGTGCCCAGGGGTGGGCAGCACCTCCAGCTCCCGGCCTTCGAAGAGAATGGCTCCCCCTTCGAGAAATAGATCCGGCAGCGGGGAGAGCCAGGGCTGCCTCGGGTTCTTTGCTTCCTCTTGTTCCAACGCCTCCACCAGAGCGGACGCGCCGTGGCGACGCAGGAGGTCTCTGGTTCGGCGTCGAGCGAGTGCGGGCTCGGTGGCGAGCAGCTGGGCAGTCTCGCGGTCGCCCAGCCCCAGGGTGACGAAGGCACCGCCCTCCACGCGGATCTGGCCCGCCGCGCCCAGGTGGTCCCCGTGGACGTGGGTGGCGAAGAGATGGCGGATCGATTCCATGCCGCTACCGAACCGCCGGAGCGAGGTCGAGAGGACCTCCCAGCTGAGGGGGTCAACCCAGCCACAGTCGATCAGTAGATCGCCGTCGTCGCCCCGCCACAGGTAGGCATTGACCGCTCGGAGCGCGTCGCCCGGCAGCGGCAGGGGGATGCGGAAGAGGCGGTCGGCGACCTCTTCCGTGCCGTCCTCGGCCCAGGCGGCCGAGGACGGCACGTATGTCGTCATGGCTTCGGCCCGGAAGGCTCTTGGCTGGCCGGTGCCGACTCCTCGGCACGCTGGGAACTGGCGAGGATGGCGCGGTTGACCGCAGCCAGGTCGAGCACCCGGTGAGATCGGATCTGGAGCTGGCAGGTGAGCAGGCCATTCCCCTCGGTGGTGAGCCGGATGGGTCGCAGGGTGACGTTCTCGCCAGGCCCGAGCTGGAGGGACTTGGTCAGCTCCTCATGGAGCCGGGTCAGCCGCACCTCCGGGGGCAGGAGGAGCTCCATGTCGAGCTGGATGGGCACGTGAGTGACGGTCAGCGCCGAAGCCAGCGCGGCGCTGTTGGGAATGCGCACCAAACGGCCCCCCGCGTCCATGGTGGTGTAGACGACCCCAATCTGGGTGATCACCCCCGAGTAGTCGTAGGCGCCGAAGAGAGAGCTGCGCAGGTGCACCCAGCTTCCGACCGTGAACGGGCGGGCCAGCACCAGCACGATGCCCGCGAACACGCTGGAGAGGGAAGTCTGAGCCGCCACCCCGACCACCACTCCCAGGACCGCCCCCGCCGCCAGCAGACCCCCAAGGTTGATGTTGATGGCGGAGAGGACGCCGAGGCCCAGGATTATGTAGAGGCACCAGTTCACGACCGGGCGCCAACCCGCGAGGCCGGTGCCCCGCAGCCGGTAGAAGGCGCGGTTCACGAACGAGCGGATGACGATCCCACCCAAGATCACCGCCAGGAGCAGGATCCCCAGCAGCACTTCGGTGCGGTACGGCTTGGGAGTGAGTGAGAGCAGCTCCGGGCGGACCGCGAAGAGCGCGGCCAGCAAGACCACGGCCACCAGGGCGGTGATCCACGAGCCGTGGCGCTCCTGACTCAGCGTGGGGCGGGGGGCGATCACGGGCCCATGCTGCCAGAGCGGACGGAAGCGACGCATCGGCTGGAGCCGCTGCAAGCAAGCGGGAGTCACCGTCACGCGGACGCCTCATCCGGTGGTTATATTCGCCATAAGGTCATGGACGAATTGGTCTCGTATCAGGAACCCGCCGAGGATTTCGACCGGCTCGCGGCCGCGCTCCGAGCCGATTCTGGCGACCTCTCCACCTTCCTGGAGGTAGTCGCCGAGAAATTCGAGGTCGCCCTCCCGGGACGCACTAAGGTGGAACGGGACGGTGGCGGGATGCTCCGTAGGCACCGCCAGGTGAAGCGGGTCAGCCTGGAGCTGGGTGACCTCCGTTTCGAACTAGCCAGATCCGGCGGGGCGGTGGCGGCCCAGTGCACCAAAGTGGTCCGGGGAATCGCCCTCAAGACGGAGATTCTCAATTTAGATTCCTGGCTGCTCGAGTTGGCGCGCGCCCTCTCCGCGCAAGCTGGCGCCAGCTCCCAGGACCGAGTCGCGCTTGAGCGGCTGCTCAGCTGATGCGCTTCCTTCGCCGCAGTTCTGCCAGCACGGAGAGCCCGGAGGAGGCTGCCATCAGGCTGGAGCGGGCTGAGCGCAGCCGGCAGCTGGTCGAAGGCGGTGGCATTCCCCTGGAGGCGGAGGAGCGGATCCGGCGCCAGATGGAGAAGGGAGGGGTCTGGACCTCCGACCTCTCCGTCGACGAGCTGGCGGCGCTGGCAGGCATCGGCTACGAGCCGGTCGCCCAGGTGCTCGGCAGCTCGCTCTACCGGATGGGTTGGATCAACACCGGCTGGAACCAGGGTCCCGGGATGGGCATGGGGATGCGGGGCGCCTACGCCTGGGGGGCGATGCAGCCAGAGGAGAACCAGGCGCTCACCCGATCTCTGATCGAGGCCCGAACCCGAGCCATCCACCGGCTGTTCCTGGAGGCTGAGGGGTTGAAAGCGGACGGGGTGGTCGGGGTCAGGCTCAAGGTAAGCCACTGGGAATGGGCTCAGGGAATGTCGGAGTTCACCGTGCTCGGTACCGCGGTCCGCAAGACCGGCTCCGCCCCCGAAACGGTGCCCTTCACCTCGACCCTGTCCGGCCAGGATCTCGCCAAACTGCTCTCCAGCGGCTACTTCCCGGTGCGACTGGTGATGGGTGCCAGCGCCCAGCAGGCGGTCGCCATCTTCGGCCGGGGCCTCGGATACTCCGCCTGGACCAATCAGGAGGTGGGGACCTTCAGCCGGGCCATGCACCAAGCCCAGACGGCAGCTCGCCAGCGGATCGGACTGGAGGCAGGTCAGGCAGGGGCGAGCGGAGTGGTGGGAGTCGATTTCAGCTCTAACGTGATCGAATACGGAACCGGATCTGAGGCGGTGCTGGGGCGGATCGTGGAGTGGGTGATCCTGGGTACCGCGGTTGTCCCGCGACCCGGGACCGTGCCCACCTCACCGCCGTCCCTGGTGGTGTCCCTCGGTCCCAGGAGGACTGCCGATGTCTGATCAACTCGCCGCGAAGCCGGACATCCCTGAGGATGCCGTGCGGCGGCTGCGCGAGATGCGTGGCGGGGAAGGGAAGAAGGGTCTCTTCACGAGTGACCTTTCCATCTCGGAATTCCTATTGGTCAAGGAGGCCGGTTTCGACCCGGTGGGCCTGGTCATCGGCAGCTCGATCTATCACATCGGGCTCCAGATCGCCAACTACCGCCAGAACCAGGAACTCCAGGTCCTGAGTCAAGCCATGTACCAGGCCCGAGAGCTGGCCATGAGCCGGATGGAAGAGGAGGCGGATGCCCTGGGCGCGGACGGGATCGTCGGGGTGAGGCTCGACATCAACCGCTATGAATGGGGTCAGGGACTGGCCGAGTTCATGGCGGTGGGCACGGCCGTGCGCAGCCAGAAGGGCAGCATGCGCACCAACAAGAACAAACCCTTCACCTCGGATCTCTCCGGTCAGGACTTCTGGACCCTCTTGCAGGCTGGCTACGCCCCCCTCGCCTTGGTCATGGGTTCCTGCGTTTATCACGTAGCCCATCAGGGGCTGGGGCAGTGGATGCGGAGCGTCGGACAGAACCAGGAGATGCCGAATTTCACCCAGGCCCTCTATGACGCCCGCGAGCTGGCCATGGAGAGGATGCAAACAGAGGCCGAGGAGGTCGAGGCGGAAGGGATCGTCGGTGCCCAGATCCGGGAGAGCAACCATGGTTGGGGCACCCACGTGATCGAGTTCTTTGCCGTCGGCACTGCGGTCCGGCCGACCAAGGAAGACCATCGCATCGCACCCCCTCAGCTGGTCCTCTCGCTGGACGACTAGCCAGCCGTGGCCCCAGGCGAGGCGGGGCATTCCCCACTGGTGTTCCTTTACGACGACCTCTTTCTGGAGCACGAGAGTCCTGGCCATCCCGAGTCTCCCGAGCGCCTCCGGGCCATCACCGCCTGTCTTCGGTCCGATCCCTTGCTCGCGGCTTGTCATTGGGAGACGGCTCCGCCGGCCAGTGAGGAGGAAATCCTCTTGGTCCACTCCCGGGGCCTCGTGCAGCAGATCAGCCGCTTCTCCGCCGAGGGCGGCGGCTGGATCGACGTGGACACCCACTGCGGGCGGGACTCCTTCCGAGTTGCCCTGCTGGCCGCTGGGGCCGCCCTTAGAGCGGTGGAGATAGCCACGGCTTCTCCCCGTACCCCGGCCTTTGCCCTAATCCGACCTCCTGGTCACCACGCCACCCCCGACCAGGCGATGGGCTTCTGTCTCTTCAACAACGTCGCCCTGGCTGTCCGCCATGCCCAGCGGCGCCTCGCTCTGGAGCGGGTGGCCGTGGTGGACCTCGACGTTCACCACGGCAATGGGACCCAGGACACCTTCTACGAAGACGGGGAAGTGCTGTACTGCTCACTGCACCAATGGCCGCTCTATCCGGGTGCCGGGTCGGCGGCCGAGCGGGGCCGAGGGTCGGGGCTCGGAGCCAACCTGAACCTGCCGCTGTCTCCGGGGACCCGCCCGGATCGGTGGCTTGGTGCGCTGGAGAGCTCGGTGCTGCCGGCTCTCCGGCGACACCGACCGCAGCTGATCCTGGTCAGTGCCGGATTTGACGCCCTCGCCGGAGATCCCTTGGCCCAGTTGAATCTCACACCCGAGGGCTACGGCGCCGCCGCGGTGATGCTCCGAGATACCGCCGCCGAACTGGGTTGTGGCCCGACCGTCTGGTTCCTCGAGGGTGGCTACGATCTACTCGCGATGCCGGAGGCGGTCCGCCGTTGCGCTCTGGCGCTGGCCAGCTCCACCGACTCCTGAGATCCCCGGGGCCTGCGGTAGCATTTCCGCCGTGCCCAGAGCCGTCTCTCCGTTTCAGCTCGACAGGTTCGAGCCGCAACCTCCTTACGCCGAGCAAGAAGGCGTCAGCCATTCGCGGATCCTGATCAGCAAGACCTTCTCGGGTGATCTGGAAGCCCGGAGCACGGTGGAGATGCTGACCGCCCGGAATGACCCGCTCGGCGCCGGCTATGTGGCCTTGGAGCGGATCGATGGGACGCTCAAGGGGAGGCGTGGCACCTTCGCCCTTCTCCATCTCGGGACTATGATCGGGGATACCTCGTCCGGAAGTTGGCCGGTCTCTCCTGGATCAGGGACCGGTGAACTGGAGGGCATCTCTGGGGTGGCGCGTATCGAGATCGACGAGGCCGGGGGGCACACGCTGTTTCTGGACTACGAGCTGAGCTGATCGCACCGGGGGCGCCAGACCGCGCCGCTCAGCAGGTCGTCCGTCACCGTCTCAGCTCCCAACTGCTGGCGGGAGCCCCCGCCCGAAGCCCCGTGGCGGTAGCGGAGAGGCTGCTCGCCATTCAGGCCCAGGACTGGCGGGAGCTGCTGCTCGCGGTGCGGGCCCGCAGCCAAGGACTAACCGCCGCCGAGGTGATCCAGGTGATCACCGGTGACCGCATTCTGCTGGTCAGCTGGCTCAATCGGGGCACGCTGCATCTGGTCCTGTCCGAGGACTATTCACGGGTGCTGGCGCTGACCCCGCCTCCCCGGATGGGCGCCGCCTTCGCCCGCCTTGCCCGGGAGGGTGTCACGCCGGATGGCGCCGAGCGTGGCGTCTCGGCCATCAGCGCCGCCCTGCTCCAAGAGGGGCCGCTGACTCGGGCTCAGCTCGGCGAGCGTCAGGCCACCAAGGGTCTGGCGGCGCCCAGTCCGGAGCTGCTCCAGCTCCTCTTCCTCGCCAGTTTGCGGGGGAAGATCGTGCGCGGGCCCATGGTGGGCAAGACCCAGGCGTTCGTCCTGGTACGCGACTGGATCGGTTCCCCTTCGCGCGCTTCCCGGGAGATGTCGCTGGTCCAGCTCGCGCGTCGCTACCTGGTCGGGCACGCTCCAGCCAATGACCGCGATCTGGCGCAGTGGGCGGGAATCCCCTTGCGCGACTCCCGGGCAGGAGTACGCGGCCTGGGATCGGAGCTTCGCCAACGCCCCGACGGACTGCTGGAACTCGGCTCCCGCCGACTTCGGTCCGCCCTTCCCCGCCCGCGGCTACTCGTTCCCTTCGATCCGCTGCTGTTGGGTTGGAAGTCTCGGGAGCCAGTCCTCGGATCCCACCGCGGCGTGGTTTACCGTGAACGGTCTCTTCCGACCCATCGCACTCGTGGACAGCCGTGCCGCTGGAACCTGGCGGCTCGCCGACGCAACGCTGACGCGGCGGCCGTTCGCAGCCCTGACCAATTCGGTGCACCAGGCGCTGGCAGTTGACGCCCCGGCGGTGGCGCGGTACCTCCGTCTCACAAGCCTGTCAATGAAAATCGAGCAGGCGGATGATCAGCACGACTGATTTGCCACCGACAAGATTTCGACGCTGCGGGCTGGCGCGCAGGCCGTGCTTTGCGGCTTTCGAAAGTGGCTCGTTGAGGAGCGAGGAGTGATCACGGACCACCGGGAGTTGGTTCGCCATACCCTGGCGATTTGGGAGGAGTCTCGGAACCCGCCGTGGTCCTTCGGCGGCGGCCCGAGCTCGAAGACGGTCATCTGCCGACGTTTCTGCTGCATGAGCTGCTGACCGACGGGAGCGGACTAGTGGCGGCAAAAATAGCTGATGGGATGGCGGTTTCCGCATATTCATAGCGCCGGACCGGGAGCATCGACTTGGTCTCCACCGCCGGTAATCGGTTCGTCCACACTCGGTTCAGCCGAATAGAGCGTGGCTTACCGCTTGTCGCGGCGGGCATCACGGAGAATAAGCCTCGCCCATTTTCGTTCACATCCTGGAACGTCAATCGTTGGGAAGGGGACCGGATCGCTGAGCAGCGGGGTTTTGACGACGACGGTTTGGCCTGGAGAGAGGTGGGTCTGCCGCTAGTGCGGGGTCTGCCGGAGGCGCTGCCGCATGGCGCCGACCGGCCAAATGAGCGGCCAGCCAGCTGAGCCGCGGAGTGGCACCGATGAGCCGATGTCCATCACCGGGCACAGATGGGGTGGCGGTTCCGGTCCAGAGAGCTTGCCCGAAGTACCGGTACACCGCTGGCAGAGACCGCCAGCGGTGGATACCGCGCCCGCAGGGGCGGCCTCCCGAAAGCCGACCCGGCGTACCCCAATTGACCAGTAGCTAGGGCAGCTGTACTTCCGAGCCATCCTCAAGCCGGAGCCGGACCGACCTGACACCCGGCGCACCTCCAACCGCATCGACCCCGGGCACGTCCCCGCCCAGGTGCTTCCTGAGGATGCCCGCCTCTCCGCCCACCTCGAGCTCAGCGATCTCCCGGACCTCCGCCCGGTGCGCTGAGGCTTGCCTGGACGGATGTCGGCTGGGGTCGGCCCAGTTGAGGAAGAACGGCAGCCGGCCGGCGCCGAAAGCCAGCTCCATACCGACGCTGCTCCATTCCAGCTCCGTGCCGTCCGCCAGGGTTCGTGAACCGGGTTGGGGCTTCTGGCCCAGTCGCTTGCCGACCTCGGCGAGGTCCTCGGCCGCGAGGCAAAGCCCAACTGGGGTCAGCCGGTCTCGGTCGGCCGCCGCCAACACCGCCCGGCCCAAGAGGGAGTTGCGGGCGAGCGCCGTGTCCTCCACGGCCACCAGCTCCAGGTACTGGCTGCCGATGGGAACAATCAGATTCGCGGTGCCCCAGCGGAGGTGGCTTCCGCCCGGAGCGCAGCGCAAGCCGTAACCCCGCCACAGTTGCTGCGCCCCGTGCGGGAGGCCGGTGGTGGCCAGGAGGACATGGTCGATCTTGAGCACCGCTAGGTCCGCCGGATCTCGATCTTCCCCTCTTTGCTTCGGGTCTCAAAAACCGGGACCGGAACCGTCGCCGGTCCGTGGATGACGTGACCGCTCCGCAGTTCGAACTGCGAGCCGTGCCACGGGCAGTGGAGCTGGCCGTCCTCCAAGGGAAGCTCGTCCAGGGGACCTCCGGCGTGGGAGCAGATGGCGCTGGCGGCGCAGATCTGTCCGTTCAGCCGGGTGAGCAGGACCTGGTTCTTGCCGACCTGCTTGTGGGTGAAGGCACCCTCGGTGACCTCACTCTCGTCGCCTACCGCGGTCCATTTCCTGGGTCCACTGCTGAAGGCATTGCGATTGACCTGCGTCCCCAGGCGGTACACCATGTCGCCCCCGAGGTACGACCCGACCGACACCACCCCCAGCCCGAGCAGGGATAGGGCGATGGCGGATCCTCGGGATCCCCTGAGCCGGAGCGCCAGCGAGCTCGTGCAGAGGACCAGGGCGCTGCTGTTGATCAGAGCGTGAGCGGTTCCCAGCTCGCGACTCTTTCCCTGCTGGTCCTGCCAGTCGGCGAATCCGGTGACCGCGGCCCCCACGGCGGCAGCGCACCCGAGCGCCACCAGCGCGTCCGCGGCTTTGCCGATCTCGCCGCCTTCGCCGCGGTCGACCAGGTCCAAGAGCCCGGCGCCCATCCAGGTCCCGATCGGGACAGAGGTGATCGCTGGGTGGATCGGGTGGCCAATCCAGGTGCCATTGAGAAAGTCCTTGGTCGGCTGGGCGCCGTTACCGCAAAGGGCACCCAGTTTCGCTAGCCATTGGTGGAGCAAGTCCCCCAGCGGTCCCAGGAAAGTGAGCTCTTGGATAATCCAGTCGAGGGCGTCAGCAATCATGATCAGGACCTCATGCAGGCAGTCAGAGTTCGGGTACTCGCACGATCGTCCGTGAGAATGGTCCGGTGCTAGTTCCCATCCTAGAGGGCGATCCCGATTACGCGGACGTTGCCGCTCACATCGTTGCCCAGACGCCGGGCTTAGAGGCTCGGGTGGTGGTCAACCTGGATCAGCTTTCCCAGCTGATCCGGCGCGAGCCGCCGGCGGCGATGGTGGCTGACCGAGGGCTGCTGCAGGGTGCTCGGGGGGTGGAGGCGGTGCGCAGCATCTCCACCGCTCCGCTGATCGTTCTGACCACCGATCCCCAAGAGGCGGTTTCCCTGATGGAGGCGGGGGCCGACTACGTGCTTGCCAAGCCCTACCCGCCGGCGATGCTGCGGGCGACCATGCGGGCCATCTGGCGGCGGCGCCAAGTGGAGCGTCGCGGCTCGGGCCGGGTCCTGGAGATCGGGCCCCTGGTGGTTGAACCCGCGCGGCGGAGCGCTCGGATCGAAGGGCGCCGCCACTTCCTCAGCCCCCGAGAGGCCGACCTATTGGAGTACCTGGCTCTCAATGCCGGAGTCGTGCTGAGCCGGCGCCAGATCATCGACGGGGCCTGGGGCGGCGACCCCACCGCGACCCCGGCGGCCGTGACCATGTGCATCCACCGTCTCCGACTGAAGTTGGAGGCCGACCCGAGCCGGCCCCGGCTGCTCCGGACCAAGCGCAGCGATGGCTACGTCCTGGACGCGCCGCTGCTGCCGGCGCTGGCCGCGCCGTGAGCTCTCATCCCAAAGGTCCGGTGCTGCTGACCGGGGCCAGCGGCTTCATCGGCGCCGCAGTGATGCGACAGCTCCTGAGTGCTGGGTATGAGGTGCGAGCGGTGGTCCGGCGTCCCGGGGAATTCCATCCGCCGCCCGGAGTTGAGACGTGTCCCGGCGATCTCACCGACCCCGGCTCGCTAATGGCGGCGGCCCGAGGTTGCGGGGCCGCGATCCACTGCGCCGCCGACTACCGACTCTCCCTGCGCCCCGCCGACACCAACGCGATGATCGCGAGCAACGTCGGGGGGACCGCCAACGTGCTGGGGGCGGCTCGTCGAGCCGGGATTCGCCGGCTGGTCTACTGCAGCACGGTGGGGACGCTCGCCTTCCCCCGCTCCGGATCCTGGTGCCGTGAGGGAGATGTGGCCCGATCTCCCAGTGAGCTGCCGGGCATGTACAAACGCTCCAAATGGGCCGCCGAACGGCTCGCCATCGACGGAGCCGATGGCGATCTGGAGGTCGTGGTGGTGCAGCCCAGCACCCCCGTCGGGAGTGGCGACCACCGACCGACCCCGACCGGGCAGACCATCCGGGACTTTCTCAGGGGTCGGATCCCGGCCGTCGTCGAGACAGGTCTCAATCTGGTGGCGGTGGAGGCTGTCGGCCGGGGCCACGTGCTGGCCCTGGAGCGGGGCCGGACCGGCCGGTCGTACATCCTCGGCGACCGTAACCTCACCCTCCGAGAGCTGTTGACTCAGGTCGCGAGGCTTGCCGGCGTGGCACCGCCGCGGTGGCGTGTTCCGCTCGCCGCTGCCTACGCCGCCGCTCTCGCCAGCGAGTCCCTGGGCCGCCTTGGCCGTCAACCGCCGGCGATCTCGCTGACCTCGGTGCGGATGGCGGCTCATCCCATGTATGTGGACTCTGGGCGATCTCAGAAGGAGCTGGGATGGCAGCCGGGGGACCTGGACGAGGCCCTGCGCCAGGCGGTGCTGGAGCTGGGTTCGCCGCGCAGGCGCCGCGCCGCGTAGCCGTGGAGGCGCTCTTCTCTCGCTGGTACGCCTTCGGACCCTGGCTGCTCGTCGTCCTGATGCTCTGGCGGCAGTTCGGCTGGCGCCGGGCGCTTCCGATCGCGCTCGGGGGCTGGCTGATCGCCTTCGCCGCCGAATGGAGCTCCACGGCGGGGCCCGGGGTGCCGTTCGGGGTCTACGCCTATCGCAGCGTCGGATTGGTCCACGACTGGCGGCTGTTGGGGGTTCCTCTCTTCGACAGCCTGAGCTTCACCTGGCTTGCGTTTTGCACCTACACGTTGGCCGGCGCTCTGGGAGCCCGGGGTGCTCGGCGACTCCTGCTGGGCGCCATCGCGATGGTGGCCATCGACGTCGTGGTTGACCCGGTGGCCTTGCGGGGCACCCACTGGTGGCTCGGCTCGATCTATTCGTACCCCACCCACGCGGGGGTCTGGTACGGCGTCTCCGCCCTCAACTATCTGGGGTGGCTGGTGGTGGGCTTGGCGTTGCAGCTGTGGCTCGGGTTTTGGCTCGGCGATCGGCGGGTCAATTCCCGTCTCCTGGTCGGAGTGGCCGGGGTGCTCGTCGCAGGAGTCCTGGTTCAGAGTTCCGCATTTGCCGTCGCTCTTGGCATCGCCCCCAGCGCCCTGGTGGCTTTGCTGCTGCTAGCGGGCCTAGCGATCGCCGCCAGAGGTACGCGGTCCCCGGCTCCCGAACCCGGCCACCCACTGGTGCTAATCGCCTGCGCGCTTGGCTCCGAGGCGAGGGCCGTTCGTCGGGCCCTGGGCCCGGGCTGGGTGGGACGCCAGGCGGCGGCGCACGTCCGGTGGAGTCGCCGCAACCAACCCGCGGTCGAGATCTGGGAGACCGGGCTGGGACAGGCGGCAGCCAGCACGGCGGCGCGTCTCGCTCCCCGAGTGGCCATCGTCCTGGTGGCCGGGGTTAGCGGAGCCTGCAGCACCTCTTGGCCTCTGGGGGCGGCAGGGGTGGGATCTCGGGTGCTCTCCGAAGACGGCGAGTGGCGGGTGCTTGATCCCGTAGCTCATCGACAGCTGATCGCGGTCGGGGCCGGTCGTTCAGCCGAGCTCGGCAGCTATCGGTGCGCGGTCACCGGCGACTCCGAAAGAGCGTCTCTTGCTGCTCAGGGAGTAGATCTCGTGGAGATGGAGACGGCGGCGTGGCTCAGCGCCAGGTCGTCTCCCGAGATTGGCCGACTGGCGGTTCTCCGGACCGTCAGTGACACCCCCGAGGCACCTCTCGGGGGGGCGGACGACCTGGTGGCGGATGGAATGGCTGCCGCCAGCCCGACTCGGCTCGCAAAGCTGCTCATCGCCCGCCCCGGGGCGGTTGCCCAGTTGCTCGAAATCGGTAAACACCAGCGTCTAGCCTTGGCCGCTTTGGGACGAGCGGTCGCGATCGCAGTGCCGGTGCTGGAACAATTGGCCCAGAGCCTGCCGGACAAAGCAGACGGTCGGGTTGACGAGAGAGCTCCAGCTTCGGCTTCCTGAATTCGATCCGCCAGTTTGCTGACCAGCGGAGCCTAGCGTCCTGGGTCGTACTCGGCCCCGCCGCCGGCGACCTGATGCGGCAGGACCAGCTGGGGACCGTCCGGCACCCGTCCAGCCGCGGCGGCGCTGGTCGTGGTGGTGGTCCGGGAAGACGTCTCCACCGCCGCCAGCGGAAGACCGACCAGGGCGGGAACTATGCCCACTACGAGCGCAGCCAACCCCCCCAGCGCCAACTTGCGCCTCAGCTCTTCTCCGGAAGCCGTCCTCACCCCCGTGACGGCGAAGCGGAGGTCGGGCCCCGGTCGCAGCCAGGCGCTGACCAAGAGCAAGGCCACCAGCGGCGCCAGGTTCAGGTCCGTTGCGGTCCCGGTGCCCAGCCCTCCCAGTCCCTGCCCCAACCACCAGATTGCCGCCAGCCAGACCAGTGCCGCCCCAGTCCAGATTCGGGGTGCACCGCCCACGAGCAGGCCCGCGCCGAGGGCCGCCATAAGCGAGATCAGCACGGAATTCAAGAACGCCGGGTGGACCTGGGCAAAACTCGCCAGCGCGAAGATCGGGGCGACCACCCAGTGTGGTTCGGGCATGCGAGCCATCGGCAGGAACGACGCGCGCAGACCGCCGCGGGCCCAGAACCCCTCCCAGGGAAGAGCCTGCAGCAATGCGCCCAGCAAGAAAAACAGGCCGGCTCCCCGCCGGATGGCCCGGGGGAGGATGCCGTGGACCCAGTACCGACCCGGGATGAGCAGGAGAGTCGCCGCCGTGGCGTAGAGCAAAACCGCTCCCGGGGCACCGGTGACCTCGCTGGCTCCGGTAGCGAGGATGCCACCCATCGCCTCGCCACCGACCCAGACGACCAGGGCCCAGCCGAGCGAGAGCCAGAGGCCGATCCGCCCCAGCCGGGAGTCCCCCCCGGCCAGGATGGCCACCCCGATCCCAAGCTGTACCAGCACGCTGGTCGCGGCCAGGTCTAAAGGCCGCGCCTGCCAGAGCCGGATCTCCAGGTGGAGCAGCTGGGCGAGCCACCCTGGCTGCCCATGGACGACCGGGGCAATCACCAGCGAGGCGAAGCGGGTCGCCATCAGCGGCTGGGCCTGCAGCAGCCCGTCGAGGATCCAGAGAAGGCCCAGTCCCCGGCGTAGGCGCAGCCGCGCAGCGCTGGCGAGGGGGCGGTCGGCCCCACGGCCGGGTGCACTCGCCACCGGCAGCCCCAGCTTCCAACTGAGAGCGAGCCACACCAGGCCGGCGGTGATCGCCAGGTCGAGCACCAAGTACAGGTAGAAGTCGCCAGAAGTGATGGACCCTAAGGGCTCCATACCGGGCATCCGACATCCTCCTGACTAGCGCTGGAGCCGGCGAGTCGACGGCGACTGGTCACCGGTCACGGTGCGGTGGGTTGTCCAGAGCGGCCCGGGCCGGGGAGGACCCGGAACCGCTCTGGGGGAGCACACGGAGCTAGGCGGTCGCCATCGCCGCGCGCCTTCCGAAGAAGAGTCCGACTCCCAGCGCACCGACTGCGGTCGCCAGGTGGAGGAAGTTGTCCGGGACGTTGAGGGCGAGGATGTTGTAGGAGTGGTTGACCGCGAAAAACCCCACGATGCCCAAGAGCAGGTAGACCGTGCCCACGGTCAGATTGATCGCCCGTGAACTCGAGGCCCCCGCCGCGGCAGCCCCGAAGAGCAGGATCCCGACCGCGATATGCACCAGGTTGTGCAGGGGGTTGACGCCGAAGATGATCAGGTTCTTGCCTTGGGTGGCGGCGAAGCCCACGCCGGGGGTGACCGCGAAGCCGACCAGGCCGACCAGAACGTAGACCGCACCGAACGCGTAGCCGAAGAGCTGATTCGGCGATTGCTGCGCCCGGGTTCGCGCACTGACCATTGGATAGTTCCTCCAGGTATCGCTGCGGCCGGGCCAGGCAACTGACCGAATGCGACCGCCGGGAAGCTTGTCGAGGGGGTATACGAGCCAGCCCCCGGGAGCGGATCACTCTCGGCCCGCCTGGCCGGGCCGGAAGAGTGGGGGGCGACGCCACCTCGCACCCCTCTATAAGGTGATCTCCGGACTATGCTCCCGCGGAAGTGAGCGAGCTGGAGGTGGGATATCGACGGCGACCAGGTGATCCGATCGGGCACCGCGGACGAACACCCTGATGAATTGACAGTCGCGGCGGCCGAGGCCGGAGCTCATCAGACTAGCGACGCGGACAGTGACGCCCATCTGATGTGGCGCCTGCGCGGCCGCGACGAGGAGGCCTTGGCTCAGCTCTACGACCGGCACGCCGGAGTTGCGTATGGCCTGGCTCTGCGCATGCTCAACGATCGCTCCTCCGCCGAGGAGGTGGTTCAGGACGCCTTCCTCTCCCTTTGGCGGCTGGCGGCGAGCTACCTCCCCGACCGCGCCAGCGTGCGCAGCTGGCTCTTGGTGATGGTCCGCTCCCGGGCGATCGATCGGATGCGGCCGGCTAGCTTCCGTGCCAAGTCTGTGTCCATCGAAGACGAGCCCCAGCTGCCGGCGATCAGCGACACCTGGCGGGCGGCCGCCGATTCGATGCGCAGTCAGGCGGTGAAGTCCGCTCTGACCCAGCTGCCCGGAGACCAGGGTCAGATCCTTGAGTGGGCCTATTTTGGTGGACTCTCCCAGACCGAGATCGCGGAGCGGGCTCGGCTGCCGATCGGTACCGTCAAGAGCCGGACTCGACTTGGGCTGGAGCGCTTGCGCCAGCTGCTGGCCGAGAGCATCGCCGGCGAGGATCCGGAGCCATGACTTCAGGACATGATGGGCCACCCAGCGGAGTGGAGCTGAGCTGTGCCGACCTGCATGACCTCTTCGGTGCCTTTGTGCTGGATTCGCTGGAGTCGCCAGAAGCGCTCCGAGTCCAGCGGCACCTGGACGGCTGCGCCGACTGTCGTAAGGCCGCCGAAGAGCTGCGAGCGGTCGCCATGGAGATTGGCGAGAACGTCGTCGCAGTCGCCCCTCCCCCCGCGTTGCGCCAGCGGATTCTGACGCAGGTGCGGGCAGAGGCCCGGGAGCGTCCGGCCCAGCCCCGGGTGAGCGGGAGCGAACCTCACCGGAGGAGTTGGTCTACCGGCCGGTGGTCGCCCTGGATCGCGACGGCAGCTGCCGCAGTGGTGGCACTTTCGGCTGGCAGTTGGGCGCTCTTCGAGCACTACTCGAGCCCCGCCGCTCAGCCCGGACTGACCTCGGTAAAACTCAACCCTCTGGACCGGCTGATCGCCAGTGGCAATTCCTCGGTCATCATGCTCAATCCCAGTCGGAGCTCTGGGGCTCACGGGGCCTTGGTCACCGATCCCAGCACCGGCACCACCTACCTGCTGTTGTCTAGCGTGCCCGAGCTCCGTACCCGACGGGTCTACGCCCTGTGGTACATGGCGCTCGACAACGGATCCCTGACGCCGGTGCGCATCGGACAGGTGAAGCATGCGGGCGCCTACCGGATTGGCCGCAGCCCCAACGGTTTCACCCGAATTGCACTCACCCGAGAGCCCCGAGCGGGGGACAACAGCCCCCGCGGACCGGTGTTGCTGGCGGCCGCTCTGAGCTAACCGGCTTGGCGCCGGCGTTTTTGACCGCCATCTCGGGTGATCCGATCGGGCTTCTCGCCTCGTAGACGTTGGCGTGCAGACCGAAGAACACATCGTCACTCAGTTCTTGTTTCCCGAGATTTCCCGCGGGGTCCCACGCCCTCGCCGTCACGAGAGCAGAGGCGGTCTGCATTTCCCAAAAGCAGCCAGCGACTAGCTGTCAACCGACCAACCGGACACGAGGAGAACGGCATGAATCGAATCTCGCGGCGCACTTTTCTGCGCCAGGCATCGATGTGTGCGGCGGCGGTGGGCGTAGCCACCACAGTGCCTTCTTTCCTGCGGCCAGGAAGCAAGAGCACGGCCAAGGCGGCGACCAAGGCAGTGCCACTGGGACGGGTGACTCACGACGGACCCCTGGTGGCCCACATCGACGACGTCAACACCGGTGAGATCACCGTGATGGTCGGCACCCATGCGGTGACCTACCGCAGCGACGAGATCGCGCGGCAGCTCCTGACCGCGACCCAGTAGCGCCTTCGAGCCAGCATCAATCACTTCCAAGCCATAACCGAGGTAACCAATGTCATCGCATCGTGAAGCGCCCGAGATCTCCAAGGATCCGGTCGCGGACAACACCGACCTCTACGCCTTCGTCAGTCCGGACAACCCGGACACCGTGACCCTGATCGCCAACTTCATCCCCCTCCAGGAGCCAGCTGGTGGCCCCAACTTCTATGAGTTTGGTGACGACGTCCAGTACGAGATCAACATCGATAACAACGGCGACGGCGACGCGGACATCAGCTATCTGTTCCGCTTCACTACCACCGTCGAAGACGGCAAGACCTTCCTGTACAACACCGGGACCATCAGCTCGCTGACCGACCCCACCTGGAATCGCCGGCAGTCCTACAGCGTCACCCGGACCGACTCCTCGGGAACAAAGACCCTGGGCAACAATCTGGCCTGCCCACCGTGCAACGTTGGACCACTCTCCACCCCGAACTACGCCAGCCTGGCCAGTTCGGCGGTGCATTCGCTGAGCGGCCGTGGACTCGTTTTCGCCGGCCAACGGGCCGAGGGTTTCTACGTCGACCTCGGCGCCATCTTCGACCTCGGGGACCTTCGACCGTTCCAGACTCTCCACATTGGGCCCAGGCCATCCGCGTCCGGGGTCAACGCCACCGCCGGTCTCAACGTCCACTCCATCGCTCTGCAGATTCCGAAGGCTGACCTGACCAAGGGTGGCTATTCGGGAACCAGCGCTACCGACCCACGGTCGGTGATCGGGGTCTGGGCGGCGGCCAGGCGGCAGAAGGTAAACCTGCACAGCAACGGCAGCAGCACCGCGGTTGGACCCTGGATCCAGGTATCCCGGCTCGGCAACCCGCTGATCAACGAGGTCATCATCCCGATGGGGGAGAAGGACGGCTGGAACGCGCTCGCGCCCAGTAGTGAGAGCCGGTTCCTGGCCAGCTACGAGCACCCCGAGTTGGCGGGCCTGCTGCCGGTTCTCTACCCGGCCGCCTTTCCCAACCTCGCCGCCCTCAACAAGCAGGGCACAGCCAGGGCCGATCTGGTGGCGATCCTGCTCACCGGAATTCCGTCGGGGGTGATCCCCGGCTTCCAGAACTACACCGGCAAGACACACGCCGACATGCTCCGACTCAACCTGGCGGTGGCGCCATCCGCCAGTCCCAACCTGCTGGGTCTGCTTGGCGACGACGCCGCCGGCTTCCCCAACGGCCGCCGAGTCTTCGACGACGTGACCTCGATCGAGCTGCGAGCGGTGGCGGGGGCGACCTACGCCCTGATCGACAAGAGCTACCAGCCGGACGCGGCCTCCGGGCTCATCTACGACGTCACGGATCCCGCCAAGGGGACGGTGGCGTCACTGTCCGCGGTCGGAATGAACTACCTCAGTTCCTTCCCCTACTTGGGCACTCCCAACGACGGCTTCGACACCCCGTCCTCCACTCCCACCTCCGCGGGAACCTGAGTCGGGGTTGAACAACATGTCTGAGACAGGCGCTGCCGCTGATCCCAGTCGCGCCGTCATGGTCGATGTCGGCCCGGGCTTCGGAGCCCTGGTGGTCATGGCCCCGGCGGAACTCCACGGCGAGGAGATCGAGATCAGCCCAGATGGGGCTCCCGAGTCCCGACAGCACGTGTACGTCCTCCCGCGCATCCTTCCTCGGGGCACGGCCTTCGCGGCCGTGTTCCCGAGACTGCGCGCGGGCGATCACCTCCTCTGGAGTCCTCAAGGGGGCCCGGTCTTGGCCGTGGCCATTCGCGAGGGCAGCGTTGAGGAGGTCTCCTGGCCTTTGCCCGGGGCGGCCGCGGCCGCCCTGCCGCCCCACCGGTTCAACTCAATAGAGGGAGATTGACATGCTTTCACCAACCCACATCGTGTTATTGGGCATCGTGCTGCTGCTCGCCCTGGTCGTCTTCGGCCCCAAGCGGCTGCCGGAATTGGGCCACAGCGTCGGACGTGCCATCCAAGAGTTCAAGCACGCCAGCACAAGCGCGCGCCAGGAATTCACCTCCGCCGGGACTGAGTTCCGCGACACCATCCATCCCCTGAAGGCCGACGCGCCCGTGGCTGTCGGCTCCAATCCCGCAAATGGAGTCGTAGCCCAGGATTCTGCCCCCGAGACCCGGGTCTAGCGGGAGCTCCCGACCCACCATGGCAACCCAGCCACTGACCGGCCCTCTGGCCCGGGCCCCCCACCGGGGGGCGCCGGAGCCGGAGGATGACGGACCCGCGATGACCCTGGTCGAGCATCTCGAAGATCTCCGCCGGGCGGTCCTGATCTGCCTTATCGCCTGGGTGGGAGCGACCGCCCTGGCATTCGCCTTCAACCATGAGCTGATTCATCTGCTGGAGCGGCCACTCCAGCTGGCGCTGACTCACCGCGGCCACTCACCGTTCGGCGACCACCTGATCGTGACCAGCCCCATCGAAGGCCTGACCATCCCCTTCAAGGTCGCCGCCGCGGCCGGGGTCGTGATCTCGTTTCCGGTCGTCGCCTGGCAGGCGTGGAGCTTCGTATCACCCGGGCTGCAGCGCCGGGAGCGCCATCTGATCGGGCCTTTCATATTCGGCAGCCTGCTCTGCTTCGCGCTGGGAGCCGCTTTCGCCTACCTGATCATGCCGATCGGGCTCGCCTTCCTCAGCACCTTTCTGGGAAGCAACGCCATCTACCTGCCCGATCTGGGCGCCTACCTCACCTTTTTCGGGCTCGTCATCGTGATCTTCGGAGTCACCTTCGAGATGCCGGTGGTGCTCTGTTTGCTGGGGGCGTTCGGCGTCGTCAGCAGCCAGCAGCTTCGGCGCTGGCGCCTCAAGGCCTACTTCGTGATCGTGGGGGTGGCTCTGGTGATCACCCCGGGAGCTGACCCCTTCACTCCGACCTTTCTCTCGGTCGCGCTCATCCTCCTCTACGAGCTGAGCATCCTGGTGGTTCGCCGCCTGCTCCGCCGCTGAGCCTCCGGGCTCTGGGCTCGCCTCAGCCCTGGTAGGCCGGCCGGACTGCGGCTGGCACCGGCCCTAGGCCCTCCCGGCGAGATAGGAGATCGAAGTAGAGCAGTACCAGACCGGCGACGTACAACGGAGTGGCAACCACTCCCACCAGAAGAGTCGACAGGTCGATCAACAGCCGTCCTCCCAGCTGGCCCGTCCCCCCGAGAGCCACTGAGATCGCCCCGGCCAAAGCTCCAGCCAGGAGGCCCGCGAGTCCGACGATTAGCGCGAGCAAGCACAGGAACCCCAGGACGCGCCAGCCACTTCCGCGTGATAGCTCCCAGGAACGCCGCAGGGCGAGCCAGGGATCGGGGGCTTCCAGCAACACGATCGGGACGCTCAGAGCCAGCCGAACAGAAATAGTCACGTAAACCACGATCCCAGCCACGACCACCACGAAGTCCAGGATCAGGCCCAGGACACCGAGCAGGAATCCCAAGGCGACGACTACGATCCCCACCAGAGTTCCCAGCGCAAACAGGAGCCCGACGAAGAGGATCGCCAGCCCCACGAGCGGGAGCCAGCGGTTTCGAGCCAGCCGATAGGCGCCGCCAAGCGAGGTGGCCTGCCCCTGATAGCGGGCGGTTACCACCGTCGTGACTGCTGCTAACTCAAGCGGCAGAAAGACCACGAACACCAGGAAGAGCAGGAGTTCGAGCCCGATGCTCCCAGAGCTCCAATCCAGGAATTGGTGGACCTGACCGTTGGTCAGCTGACCACCATCAAATTGGCTGAGTGAGGCAGGCTCTTTCGAGAATCCAAGCTGGAGCAGGGAGGTCAGGACCTGGTACGGCACCTGGATAACGGCCGCCGCCGCCAGTAACAACCAGAAGTTGCGGCGGTAGAGGCTGAAGACGGTGTCCAGCAGCGCTCCGATACCCCGTGGTGGAGGTCTGAATACCCCAGTTTGATCGTCCATCGAGGGCAGGCTACGGCATTCTCCCTGGGCCGACCGTTCGTTCACAGTATCGACACACGATTATTCGTACGCTGATTGCTCGCAGTCGGAAAACAGAGAAGTAGAGGATGAGCGGGCTCGATACTCGCGGTCCCAGCTTTCGGCGCTGGCGGAGTCGGTCTGCGTATCGGAGCCGCCGATGCCGCCCTGCCAGACTGCTGCGGAGCTGCGCCGCCGCGTTACGGGAGATCGCATCACGATCACCTACGGTTCGCTCCACCCACCTAAGTTGATTTCAGGCCGATCGGGGCCCTGAAAGGGAGCCGGAGGACTGGCGCCCGGACAGGACGGTGTATCGCCTGGGCAAGCCGGGGGATACAGAGCTGATTGATCGGCTAAGAGCCCGCGCGGATAGGCAGGTGGACGGGGCGCTCTGGAGGGGCGGCGGGACCCCGGGGAGGGTTAAGCCGGCGGACTGGGGTGCCGGGTTGGTGGCGCGGGCGATGGGCCACGGTTGGTGG
>JBOHUG010000019.1:0-9422 GCA_050734135.1 Candidatus Dormibacteria bacterium | reverse complement strand
CCACCAACCGTGGCCCATCGCCCGCGCCACCAACCCGGCACCCCAGTCCGCCGGCTTAACCCTCCCCGGGGTCCCGCCGCCCCTCCAGAGCGCCCCGTCCACCTGCCTATCCGCGCGGGCTCTTAGCTCTCCGGTTCCACAGCCGAGATCAAGCAGGCGACACCCTGCAGGGCCTCCGGCCCTCGCGAGCACGAAGGCGTGGGCGACTTCGATGACCGGGTACCGACTCGCCACGAGTTGGGCGTACTGGTCGGCAAACCACTCGTAGGGCAGCTCCGGCCCCGAGAGCCGAGTTCGATAGGCAGGGCTTTCCAACTGTTCGAGATTACTCCCGGGAACTGGGGTCGTTCCAAAGAGGGCGAGGTTCCCTGCTTAGGATGCTCCGGGTGTGTTCCCAGTCAGCGGTGCCATCCCCCTGCAGGCGCTAGCTCCGCTCCGCGAGCGTGACTTTCGGCTGCTTTTCTGCGGCGAGGCGATCTCGCTGCTTGGCAGCGCCGTAGCACCGATCGCTCTCGCCTTTGGGGTGCTGGAGAGATTTCACTCGGTCACCGACCTGGGGCTCATCCTGACCGCTCGCGAACTGGTGATGGTGGTCATGCTGCTCTTCGGAGGGGTGTTCGCGGATCGGCTGCCGCGTCAGGCCATCATGGCCGTGACGAGCTATGTCTCGGCCGTCGCCCAAGCGCTCACCGGAATCCTCTTTCTCACTCATTCCGCTCAGGTCTGGTCGCTGGCCGTCTTGGCGGCCGCCAACGGGTTGGCGGTCGCCTTTTGGTTTCCGGCGGCGATCAGGCTGATCCCGTCCACCGTCTCTCTCCAGCACCTGCGGCAGGCAAACTCGATTCTGGGACTGGCTCGGAACAGTTCCGGGATCGCCGGAGCAGCGTTGGGCGGGCTCCTGGTCTCTCTGATCGGCCCCGGACTCGGGCTTGAGATCGACGCAGCGAGCTACCTGGCTGCGGCTGTAATCATCTACTTCATCCGGGGCGCGCGAGTCTCCGCCGCCGAATCACGACCGGGCGTGATTCGGGAGCTGGCCACCGGCTGGCACGAATTCTGGTCAAGGGCCTGGCTCTGGGGGATCGTGATCCAGTTCTCACTCGTCAACATGGCCTACGTGGGTGCCATGAGCGTCCTCCTGCCCCTGGACGCGCGTCGCTTCCTCGGGGGCCCCTTGGCCTATGGGGCGGTCTATGCAGTCGCCGGGGCGGGAGCGATCGGAGGCGGTCTGCTGATGCTGCGCCGCTCCCCGCGCCGCCCCTTGCTGGTGGCCACCTTCGGGATCCTGATGGGGTTTCCCTTCTTCATCCTGCTGGCTGTCGGAGCACCTCTCGGTCTGTTGCTGCTGGCTGGTTTCCTGGGTGGGGTGGGCATGGAGACCTTCACCGTCCTGTGGTCCACCACCATGCAGGAGCAGATCCCCCAGGAGAAGCTCTCCCGAGTCAGTTCCTACGACTCCTTCGGCTCATTCGTCTTCATGCCGATCGGACTGGCGGCCGCGGGGCCGCTGGCTGTGCTGCTGGGGCTGCGGCCTGCGCTCTGGGTGGCCCTCTTGGCCATGGCAGTCCCCACCTTGCTGGTGCTTCTGGTCAG
The DNA here is from genome assembly GCA_050734135.1 of Candidatus Dormibacteria bacterium. Classification (GTDB taxonomy): domain Bacteria; phylum Chloroflexota; class Dormibacteria; order Aeolococcales; family Bog-877; genus Bog-877. The sequence continues at coordinate 7,829 of JBOHUG010000019.1, read as the reverse complement.
GGATGTCCGCACCATGACCGGAGCACCCCGATCTTCCCCGGCCGCAATCGAGAGCTGAACGGGTAACTGAGACCCGGTGAGTGCGCTCCGGGACGGCCAAACCGAGGGCGCTCGTTAGCACCTCCTTAACGGTTCCATTACTGATCCTTAATGGACTGGCGCTTACGATCCGGGCGTGCTCATGGAGGACCTGGGGGTGGTCAATGCAGAACCGCAAATGCCTGCGGTGACGCTGTCGATGGACAACCTCTTCGTTCAGTTCGGCGGGCGAAAAGTACTGAAGGGAGTCACCGGCACCTTCGGCCACGGCAAGGTCACGGCCCTCATCGGTCCCACCGGCTGTGGCAAGACCACCCTGTTGCGCTGCTTGAACCGGCTCCATGACAGCCGGGCCGGGGTCAAGATCGATGGCAGGGTCATGTTGAATGGAGCCGACATTTATGATCGCGGCACCAACGTGCGCGATCTGCGGCGGCGGGTGGGCATGCTCTTTCAGCGGCCCAACCCCTTCCCCCAGAGCATTCGCGAGAACATCTCGCTGGGCGCCCGGATCCATGGTCTGTGGGATCGCAAGTCGGTGCCAGCGCGCACGGAGCAGGTCCTCCGCGACGTCGGGCTCTGGGATGCGGTGGGGGATCGGCTGAGCAGCACTCCCTTCATGCTCTCGGGGGGTCAGCAGCAGCTGCTGTGCCTGGCTCGGGCGCTGGCCGTGGAGCCCGAAGTGCTTCTGCTGGACGAGCCCACATCGTCTCTCGATCCCCACTCAACCGGTCGGATCGAGGAGCTGCTGACTGAGCTAAAGCGCCGGATGACAGTGGTGTTCGTCACCCACAATCTGCCGCAGGCGGCCCGGTGCGCCGACGATGTCATCTTCATGCTCGGTGGCGAGGTGGTTGAGTCCGCCCCGACCAGCCAGTTCTTCTCGAGCCCGGTCGACGCGCGCAGCCAGGCCTACGTGGAGGGTCGGACAGCCTAAGCGCTGCAACCGAGTGCCGCCGCCGACTCACCGACTGAACCAACCGGCTTGTGAACCTGTACATCCAAAGGGAGAATTCGATGCGCCCAAAACGTCTGGTTACACGACTCTCCGGAGCGTCTTTGCTAGCCGCGATCACACTGCTGGCCCTGGTCGCCAGCGGGGGCACGGTGGCCCTCGCCAAGAGCAAGAAGCACCACCCGAAGACGCTGCCGGTCGGCAATCCGACCACGCCGATCAACCTGACCGAAGCGGGCAGCAGCCTGCTCTACCCATACCTGCAAGTGCTCGCTCCGCAGGTTCAGAACACCTACTCGAACCTGAGCCTTTCGCCGGCGGCTGGCGGCTCCGGGCTCGGGATCTCGGACGCGATCGCCAAACTGGTGTCGCTCGGAGGCTCTGACGCCTATCTCTCCGCCGCCGACGCGATCGCCAACCCGGGCCTCCTCAACATCCCGATCGCGGTTTCGGCGCAGGCCATCGATTACAACGTCCCTGGCGTCCCCTCGTTCCTCAAGTTGACCGGTCCGATCCTGGCTCAGATCTACCAGGGCAAGATCACGAATTGGGACGCTAGCCAAATAGCCAGTCTCAATCCGAGCGTGACTCTGCCCAATCTGGCCATCATCCCGGTCCGCCGGGTCGATTCCTCTGGGGACACCTTCTTGTTCACGAGCTTTCTCTCCGCCACCAACAAGACCTGGGCTAGCGGACCCGCTGAGGGGACGACCGTGACCTGGCCGGCAGTCGGCGATGAGCTGACCGCCACCGGCAACCCCGGCATGATCCAGGTCTGCGATGCGACTCCCGGATGCGTCGCCTACATTGGCGTCAGTGTCGAGAACACAGCCATCGAAGATGGCCTGAAAGAGGCCCTGGTAAAGAACGAGGCCGGTAAGTTCCTCAAGCCCATCCAGTCGACCATCACGGCAGCGGTGGCGGCGTCAGCGGGTGCCACCCCGTCCAGCCTGACCCAGTCGCTCATCTTCGCGAAGGGAGCGGACTCGTATCCGATCATCAACTTCGAGTACCTGATGGTGCAGAAGAAGCAATCCTCGAGTGCGACCGCCGAGGCGCTTCGCACCTTCTTCACCTGGGCAATCAGTTCCAGCGGTGGTGCCACGCCCGACAACCTGTCCGCGGTGGACTTCGTGGCCCTGCCGACGGTGACGGTACCGAAAGTAAAGGCGGCCATCCAAAAAATCGTCGGCTGAGTCGGCGGCCCAGCTGCCGATAGCACGACCTTGATAAGTACCGAAGGTGGGACCGGCGGCCGCGCCGGCCCCACCGACACTGCCCCGCGGCAGTCCTTGGCCGACCAGGACCTTACTCGGCGGGATCGGGCGGCCCGGGCGGTATTTCTGGTCGCCGCGCTGGTGCCGGTGGCGATGCTGTTCTTTCTCGCCTACGAGATGATCGACCAGGCCATCCCCGCCTTTATCTACAGTGGCTTCGGCTTTTTCACAGGCCAGATTTTCTCCTTCGGCCAGCTTTACGCCACTACCCTCAGCCATCACAACGGGATCACTGCTCCTCACGGAGCCGTGTACGGGGCGCTGTCCTTCATTGTGGGAACCCTGGCCTCGTCGGTGATCGCCCTGGTCATCGCGGTGCCAGTCTCGGTTGGGGCCGTCCTCGCCCTGACCGAGCGGGTCCCCTTTCGGCTGCAGAGCGGCCTGTCTGTCTTCTTGGAGGTGCTCGCCGGAATTCCCAGTGTGGCCTACGGGTTCTGGGGAATCCTCTTCTTCGGACCCTTCATGGCCAGCCACATCTATCCCGCCCTGGCGTCAGTACTGGGATTTTTCCCGCTGTTTCACCGTCCGGTGGGCTTTGGCGAAGGCCTTCTGACCACCTCATTGGTGCTGGCCGTGATGATCGTGCCGATCATTGCCGCCACCACCAGGGAGCTGATCCGCACCGTCCCCATACTTGCCAAGGAAGGGGCCCTGGCTCTGGGCATGACTCCTTACGAAACGGTCAAGGTGGTGACGCTGCCGTACGTCCGGCGCGGCATCCTGGCTGCGTCGATTCTCGGCTGGGCCCGAGCTCTGGGCGAAACCATGGCCGTGCTGATGATCAGCGGCAACCTGCTCGACCGGCTGCCCCAGAACATCTATGGCGGCTTCTCATCGATCGCGGCGTCGATCGTCGATCTCTTGGACTCGGCCCTCACCGATGCGACCGGGATGGCCGTGCATGCGCTGGCGGCTCTGGGGTGCGTGCTCTTGGTCATCTCCATCACCACCAATCTCTTGGGGCGACTGATCATCCGGCGCGCGAGCGGGGGGGTCCCACTTCCCATCGGGCGAGGGATCTAGGGTGCGACCGCTGGTTCGTCATCTCCGCGACCTGGCCTTCTGGGCCCTCTGCTTGGCGGCCCTGGCGCTGGTGATCTTTCCCTCGCTGGCGATCATCTACGCGCTGCTGCAGCAGGCCTGGCCCGCGCTCGGTTGGCACCTCTTCACTGCCACCACCGCCAACGGGGGACTGCAGAATGCGATCCTTGGATCGTTGGTGCTGTGCCTGGGCATCCTCATCCTGGCGGGGCCAGTCGGGATCGCGGGGGGGATTTACCTGGCGGAGTTCTCCCACCGGCGACAGGGCTCCTGGATCCGGCTGGGGTATGAGACCTTGGCCGGAGTCCCTTCGATTGTCATCGGATTCGTCGGCTATCTGGCCCTGGACATTGGGTTGCACTGGGGCTTCTCGCTGGTTGCGGGAGTCCTGGCTCTCTCGGCGATAGTCCTGCCCTATGTGATCAAGACCACTGAGGTGGCGCTCCTGCAGGTACCCGCTTCCCTCCGCGACGGGGCGGTGGCTCTCGGCCTCTCGCGGTTGACTACCCTGCGCAGGGCGGTACTCCCGCCGGCCATTCCCGCGATTGCCTCAGGTCTAGTGGTGGCGCTGGCGATTTCCCTGGGTGAGACCGCCCCTTTGCTTTACACGGTCGGCTTCTCTGACCAGAACCCCACCCTGCAGCCGTTCCAGCATCCGATGGCCTACCTCACCTATGTGGTCTTCACTGACGCCACCTTGCCCGCCAAGGCCGACCACGCCTTGGCGGGCGCGGCAGGGGTGCTCTTGATTGGCATGCTGCTGGTGTTGATCGGCATCGGACGTTTCGTCGGACGCTGGTCGGCGCGCTACTCCGCCTCGATGATCGCCTAGGGGAAGTGGACCTGGTTTGGACCGCTTCAGTACCAGCTGCTAGCGTAGGGGCGGTGGGCTGGACTGTTCTGCCGTCCATATCAAGGTGAGGACACGAGATGGCTGTCAGCGGCACGGTTATCGAAAATCCAACCAGTGGTGAGCGAATAGTCATTGGGGCGACTGCCGCCGACACCGGTGGCCGACTGCTCTCCTTCGAGCTTTTCCTAGCTCCGAGAGGACGGGTGCCGGCTGGCCATGCTCATCCGAAGCAGGAGGAGTCGTTCACGGTGATCAGCGGGAGATTGCGCTTCCGCCGTGGAGTCAGGGTGATCTCGGCCGGCCCCCGCGAGCAGGTGGTGATGCCTCGGGGGGTTTACCACTCCTTCTCCAATCCGAGCGGGGTTCCGGCCCATGTCCTGGTCGAGGTGCGGCCGGCGCTGCGCATGGAAGAGGTATTGGAGTTGGCGGCCGAGCTCGGAGACGCTGGCCGGTCCCGTCGGTTCAGCCTCCCTCGATTGCTGGCGCTCTTGCTGTTTTTACGTGAGTTCCGTCGGGAGATTGGACTGCCGTTCATCCCGCCCTGGATGATGGGCGCCGTCACCGCCCCGGTAGCGATGGTGGTGAGGGGCATCGCGCGGATGCAGCGCTTCGGCTCCGTGCCGGAGACGCCCGGTTAGCAGCGTCGCGGGCGGACCTCGATCCTTTCACTCAGGTGGAGGTCCCGGGCAGCTGACCGGGGAGGCGGTCTGAATGATGTGGTTCATCCCGATCGGGGTGATTCTGGTGTTAGGCATCATCTGGTCCGCTGGGTTTCTCGTGGTAAACGATTTCGCGGTGGCGTCCCGATCCCCCTCTCGTCCGCTTCGAACCATGGCCGTGTTCCCGCACGCTGACGACGAGACGATCACCTCGGGCGGGACGATCAGTCGCCTAGCGAGGCTGGGCGGGCCGGTAGCTCTGTTGCTACTGACCCAGGGTGAACTGGGCACCCCAGACGGCCAAGGGCGACCCGGGCTTGTCGAAGAGCGAGAGCAAGAAGCCGCCCGCGCGGCGCGGCTCTTGGGAATCGATTCGGTGGTCCGGGGTGGATTCCCCGATGGTGAACTGGCATCCGGGCGCAGCCAGGTGACCGCCTGGCTCGCCGGGGAGATCGAGGCGTGGCGGCCTGAGTTGCTGATCACCTTTGACCTGGCTGGGCTCTATCAACATCCTGATCACGTGGCCTGTGCCGAGATTCTCACTCAACTGCAGTCGACCAGATTCCCCCAGATCGCGCTCTGGTACGGGTCCTTGCCAGACCGCCTCCTCCTGACGATGGTCCGGCTTCGACTGCTGCCCTCGGGCTCCGACCACGACCCCCGCCGCTCCAGGCCCACCCACAAAGTGTTCGTCGGAGGTGATCTCTTGGCCAAGATCCGGGCCTGGAATGCTTATGCCAGCCAGCGTGAATCACTGCGGTGGGGACTTGGGCGATTCGTCCCGCCTTGGCTATTTCTCTCGGTTCTTCTCTTCGAGTACTTCGCCGCGGTGCCGGCCTTGGGGAGCGAGCCGTAGTGCACAGCGGACTTCGCAAATGGCACCGGGTCGGTCTTCTGACCGCCGGCCTGTCGCTGGCCCCGCTGGCATCTGAGCTTCGCCTGAGCAGCGCTGCCCGTCGACCGAGCGAGTCCTGGCGAAGCCGGGCCATCATCTCGCGCGGCGAGGCCCGGCTCGGGGTGAGCTTCCGTCCACTCCAGGCAGAAGCCCTGGGCCTGGAACCCGGTCCGACCCTGCAACGGTTGCTCAGGTTCCCGTTTGACCTGGTGCGGCTGGCCGCCCACTGGAACCGGATCGAACCGACTCCCGGGGGACTCGACACCAGCGAGCTCGATCGCTATCTGGCCCAGGTGGAGCAAGCCGGCAAGCAGGTGGTCCTTGCGGTGGGGGCGGTGAAGAACTTCGGCTATCCGGAGTTCTTTGTACCCGATCACCAACTGTCCGAGGCTCTGCCTGAGCACCAACTGGTGACCCTGACTAGCCACCCCGAGCTGGCGAACGGCGCGCGGAGGTTCGTTGGCCGGATCATTGAGCGCTATCGAGACCGACCCGCCATCTGCGCCTGGCAGGTGGAGCACGAGGCGGTGGACCCTCTGGGGTTGGAGCACTCGTGGCGCCTGGGCGCTGATTTCGTCGCCCAGGAGGTGGCGGCAGTCCGGGCCCTGGACCCGACCCGGCCAATTCTCTTGAATGGATTTCTGCCCACCTCAACTCCGGTGAGTTGGATGCAGCGATGGCGGACCCGAGACCAGGGCGATTCCCTGGCGGTGGCCCAGGAGCTGGCCGACATCGTCGGGGTCGACTACTACTCGCGCCACGCGGTGCTACAGGCGGGTGGGCTCTCGCTGTATCTGGACGGCGGGCGTTCGGCCTGGCGTCAGGGGAGCTGGCGCAGGCTCGGCAACTGGTCGGCCCGGACTTCGAGACGGGTGATGGTCAGCGAGGGGCAGGCTGAACCTTGGGAAGCGGTGACGGTGCCTCCCAGTCCGACTGGTCGAGTCTCCTACAGCTGTCCCCCCGAGCGCGTCATCGACAACTTCAACCACTGCTTCAGGCATACTCACGGGTTGCTCGAGTTGGACTCGTACCTCTTCTGGGGCGGGGAGTACTGGATGCGGCGCCAGGCCGAAGGAGATGGCAGCTACCTCGGTGCTTTCCGTCGAATCCTGGAAGAGTCGTGAGCCATTTCGGCTCCTCCCAGTGTGGTTGAGCTAGCCACGGTACCCGCCGGTCTGCCTCACGCCGGCCTGGTGGGGCTTGTCGTCTTCTGGGCACTCTTCTCGGTGTGGCTTGGCGGCGAAGCCTGGCTCCAAGTGCGCCGGGACCTACCGGCGGAAGCCCCCAGCTTCGACCTCGGCTCGAAGAACCTGATCGGCACCTCAGTCTGGGTTGCCGCCGGCGCTGGGCTCGCCGCTTCATTTCTGCTACCCGGGCTGGCTCTGGGCAGCGGGGAAGAGCTTTTCCTTGGAGTGGGGCTGGGGCTCATGCTCGCCGGCCTCATAGTGCGCTGGTGGGCGGTGGCCAAACTGGGCTCCGCCTTCACTGTGACTGTCGGTATTCAAGAGTCGCAGGAGCTGCTGGCGTCCGGTCCCTACCGCTTGGTGCGGCATCCTTCCTACACCGGCAGCCTCTTGACGATCATTGGAATCGCGCTGTGCTGTGCCAATTGGCTGGCGCTGTTGGCGTTGTTGTTGCCGTTTACGGCGTATGCCTATCGCATCCGGGTCGAGGAGCAGGCTCTCTGGGCCAGGTTTGGGGATGACTATCTGGCGTACCGCAGCCGAACCACCCGGCTGGTGCCCTGGCTGTTCTGAGGGGGCTCCTCCCACCAGCTCCCTGGTCCGATGGGGAAGGGTGGCCCCGCTGTCAGCCCGTCCTTTGATCGGCGCTGCCACCAGCGCCTGCGAGGTCAGCCCCAGACTTCCTCCGCGGTGTCCACCACCAGTCGGAGCTTGGCGATCTCGTCGTCCAGCGTCAGCTGATTCCCTTCGAAGGTCGATGAGAAGCCGCATTGAAGAGAGAGTCAAAGCTGGCCGAGCGTCCCCCGCCCTAGGGTTTGGTTGGACACTTCGTTGGGATGATGATGGAGTCAACCAGGAGGTGGTCAGATGACGAAGAGACGGTCTGGACCAGGAGGTCCGGGGAGCGCTGGGAGCGACCGGGGGCG
>JBOHUG010000018.1:0-1507 GCA_050734135.1 Candidatus Dormibacteria bacterium | reverse complement strand
CTCCCGTAGCTCTCGGGCGCCCTCCTGATTCTGGCCGTTGGCAGGCCAGAGGGCATCAGGAGCTTCCCAGTGGTCCCCCCACAAGCCGTCCGGCAGGACGGGCATGGTGCAACGCCATCCGCTCCCCAAGAGCGGTTTCCCGGCATGACTGGAAACAGCATTCGGGAAAGCAGGTCAACGCTCACGTTTTGCCTCGGAGTCCGGTAACGGACTTCGGAATCGCCCAGCAGATTGGTTGGCCAGAGCCGTAGAGGAGCTTGATTGCGATGATGAGAAAGCTCGATGCAGGCTGCGGACAGAGCGGCCCCGCCGGCGGCTGGAAGGCCTCACTCGCCGCCGTGCTCAAGGCGCACAATGGCGCAAGGCGCGACGGCGCGGTGGCGAGCTTCGCCACCGAGGACAAGCGGGCAGATGTGCTCTACGCGGGCTTCAAACGGCTGCGCGAGCTCAACTTCCGGGTGGAGACGGTATTGAGCCTCCGCGGCAAGCACATCGAGGCCTTGACGAAGTACTGGCATGCGCGCGGACTGTCCGCCTCCACCTTGCAGAACAACCTCTCGATCTTCCGCACCTTCGCCGAGTGGATCCGGAAGGCGGGTATGGTCCGGGGGATCGACCATTATCTGGGGTCAGGGACGGCCGCCCGTTCCTCCATCGCTCGCCAGGACAAGACCTGGTCCGGGCGCGGCATCGATGTCGGCGCGAAGATCGAGCAGGTCCGCCAGAAAGACCCGCGCGTCGCCTTGCAACTCGAGCTGCAGGCTGCCTTCGGCATTCGAGCCCGGGAAGCGATGCAGCTCCGGCCCCACCTCGCCGACAAAGGAACTTATCTCAGCGTCACCCACGGCACCAAGGGTGGACGAGACCGGGTGGAGCCGATCCGGACACTGGAACAGCGTGCGCTGCTCGAGCGGGCGAAGACCTTTTGCATAACACCCTCCTCGAGCACCAGCGACCCGCAGCGGAGACTCGCCCAGTGGAAGAACCACTTCTACCAGGTTGTGCGGTCCTGCGGTATCACGCGCAAGGAGGGAATCACAAGCCACGGGCTCCGGCACCAGTACTCCAGCGAGCGCTATCGTGAGCTGACGAAGTCTGATTCACCGGTCCGCGGCGGCGGCCGCGTCGACGGGGACACGGACCGAGCCGCACGACAGGTGATCGCTGAGGAATTGGGGCACAGTCGGGAAGATGTTACGACCCACTACCTTGGGCGCTGAGCTGATTGTTTGGTAGCCGGAGGATCTCCGCCACCTCTGGACGCGTCGTTTCGTCGTTTCAACGTGAGATTGACTGTCCGCGGACGTCCGAGAACGTGCAGTGAGGTACTGTGGGTGTTTCGCAACCGGCAGGAACGTGCCCTTCAGAGACATCGCGTCGTCTCCATTGCGGTCGTTCGAAACGCCGAACAGCTGCCGCTCGAATGACCGGTGGCGGGTTGTCGCCCGTAGCTGGTGCCTGGCCGGCCCACCGTGTTGCCTGATTCAGGCCAGTTTCAAGCCGCCGC
>JBOHUG010000017.1:0-8104 GCA_050734135.1 Candidatus Dormibacteria bacterium | reverse complement strand
GGCATCTCCGAGGCAAATTCTAGGCCCTGATATGCTCAGGCCCCTTCCCGGGGAGTGGCGCAGGTGGTAGCGCACCAGTCTGGGGGACTGGGGGTCGCAGGTTCGAGTCCTGTCTCCCCGACCAATCTCACTTCAAGCCGAAGTGAGTCCCTCCCCTTATAGTCTCCGTGTAAAGCTCTCTCGTCGGAGACAGCTGAGACCTCTTCCATCTTGGCGATGGCCTCGGCGGTATCCGCCGTCACCAGCACCCGGACCAGCCTGTCAGCCATCTAGCTCTCCAAGGCCCGGGGAAGAGCCGCGCCCGACCCGCGATGGAGAGCGGGCCAGGCAGCGGCTCCGAAGGAGAGTGTTCACGAGTTGGCCAGCAGGACCCCGAACAGGGGATCGATCAACCCGAAGCCGACCCTCACCCAGGAGATCAAGAACCGGGTCATGTTCGGCCGCCCGGTGCTGGGATCCGGAGCCGGCGGGGTCAGCTCGACGGTGGTCGGGATCCGGTTGGCCACCAGGAGGCCGTCGGGCAGGTCGACCAGGGCCAGCAGCTGGGTCGAGCCGGCGGCTCAGCAGCAGCGAGCCGAGCCCGTTGTAGTGGAACTCGGCCAGCGCCGGTCCGCCGCTCTCCGAGCCCTTCAGCTGGCTCAGGACGGTGGGATGCATCACCCAGTAGGCGTCGGCCCGGAACTTGTCGGGCAGCGCCTTCCAGCAGTTCCGGACATCGACCAAGCCCACCTGGCCCAGGGTGGTGCGCTGTCGTCGGTGGGCAAGGTCGCGCTGATCGGAGTGGCCGTCGCGGCTGCCGGTGCCGCCGCCGAGTCCATGCACCTGGCGGACGAGTTCGACAAGGCGACCAACTCCATCGCCGCCAACGCGGGGATCTCGCAGAAGGCCGCCAAGACCATCGGCGACTCGTTCCTTAACGCCGCCGGCGGGCCTTGCCAAGGTACCTGATCGCATGTGTGCGGTCGGCTCCGACCCGTGTGACGCTTGGGTCGAGGGTCGGATTCCCAGTTTGGGTGAAGCGAGGGGGCGTGGAATGGCATAGGACCGCTAAGGGGCCCCGGAGGGTGGGTGCCGTCCACGGCTGTCGGCGCTCGCTCCACGAGAATGAAAGGGCCGATATAGGAGACGTGGGAGTGCGCCTCTAGTCGGCGCCAGGGAGGTCTCCGATCACGTCGACCCACGTCTCCGGAACGACTATCCGTGCCTCGGTTTCCGCGTGCTGCTTGAGCAAGAAGAGCAGGTTAGAGCCGTCGAGCAACTCAAGTGGCTTGCCGTTGGCGAAGTCGAACGAGGCCTTGCCGTATCCACTCGTGGTAACGAGGATACCCTTTGAGGCGCCCTCGTTCTGGACGGTTCCGAAGAGGTCGCGGACAGCACTCACACCGACGGTGTTCTTGTACCTCTTGGCCTGGATAACGACCTTGCCGCCTAAGACAGGCCGGCTGTCCCATGCGACGCAGTCGACACCTCCGTCCCGAGACGGCCTAGTCAGCGCCGTATCTAACCCCATCTTTGTGAAGAGGTTCGTGATCAGGGACTCGAACTCCTGAGGAGTCAGCTCCATCAGGTTAGGGCGGCTATCTAAGTGCGCCAGCACGTCCGCCTCCTCCACGAATCGGGGATCTACCATGTCGAAATCTAGGACTGGGCGCACTGGGGACAGGTCTGCCGGACTCCGCGACAGTCCTGCGCTCAGTCCCTTGAGGCAGGCAGTTGCCTCGATGTGACTGAGGTCCAACCCCAAGAACTGGTCCCTGGATACGCGCAGAGAGACAAGACAGGGCATTACCGGCCGGCCTGTGGCTGGGTCCACCGTGCGGACCACGCAGTTGAGCACAATGGTCTCGCACCTTCCGGTGGTGTCCGCGTGGACCAACTCGTGGAGAGTCCGCAGTGCCATCTGCGCCACCGTCTGCTCGTACAAGTCCCTCCGCTCTCGAGCCGGTCGAGCGGCGGCTTCGATCTCGTCCCGGGCCCTGACGTGGCGGAAGGCCCGCTCGGCGGGAACGGCCGACGCTAAGGTCGGGAGCTCGATCTCCACAACCAGCTGTCGAGACGCCGGCACGAACGCTACCCGCCGCGAGGTGGGGAATCCCTGTGGATATTGGCTCTTGTCCAAGACCAGGGAAAAGTACTGCGCGACCGCCTGAGGGTCCCCTCCGGTGAAGGCGGCCTCGAACTTGTCCACGTCAGCATGGTGCGCGGCAACTTTCTCCCGGAAGCGAGCTACATCCTTCTCATGGGCCCCTCTGGCTAGCGCCAGCTCCCTCACCCGGTCGGCCTCGGCGGACTCCCATGCCTTGTGGGCCACCTGAAATGCCGCTTGACCAACCACTACAGCCTGCTGATGCTTCTTGCTGGCTCCTGGGAGGAGGCGGCGGAACCCATGAGGCTTCGGCGGCTCGAAGTTGGCGCTCCGGGGCGGGGGAAGTGGCATCGCCAGGGATCCCGGTGTGAACTCCGGATCGCGGCCCAGCTCCTTGAGCTCGTCGAAGCGGATCGCCATGGACTTGCCTAGCCCGCTCCTGAGAAGTGAGCTCAGAGCGTTCGCCCGCTCCTCGACATCGCGGGTCAGGCCCAGAGCTTCGGCACTTCGAGATTCGAGGTATTTCTTCGCTAGAGCGCGGTCGGCTCGCAACCGTGCCCGCTCGGCCTCGCGGAGGGCTCGTTCCTGCGCCTTGCGCATCTGATCCTGAAGGCGCAGTTGCCGAAGCGCCTCCCGTTGCCGCTGAACTGCCCAACTCGTACGTCGCCCAGCCACGTGATCGCCTCATCCTCCCGCCCGCAACTCTACCCCCACCTAGCACAGCCAGATCCACCTAGTCCCACCTTCTCAGTCAGCCGCCACAGCTCCCGCTGGTGGTCGAGGCAGGAGGGCCGCCTCGAGGGCGATGCACTCGCGGTCGACCGCTCGGCCCTCTACCGTGGACCCGGAGCCGTCGGCGCGGCGCTTCGCCGCCTGCTTCTCCGCGCGTTTCTGCCGGAACGCCTTGCGAGGCGCTTTCCCGGTTCCGGTTGCCCTTCCCTACAAGCTCAGCTTCATCCCCTCCAAGTCGGATGCGGCGTAAAGCTGGTCCCACTCCTCGCATGGCCGGTACAACCTGCAACGGTCACACTCGTGGAGGTGCTCCCACACCCGGGCGCGGCTCTCTTCGGGGTCAGAACCGTCGATTGACGCGGTGTACAGCTGGTCCCACTCCGGACAGGGGAGATCCCGGCTGCACTGGTCGCACCCCCTCAAGTGATTCGCCATCCGGCTGCGGGCCCGACCCTCATATGGCTCAGCCATGGTCTGGATCATCCCATCGAGTGCCCGCCATACGCCTGATGATGCAGGTGGTGGGCCGAGAATCGGCACACCGGGTAGGGGGCAACCCCAAGGGGTCACCGGGGGGTCGGTTCTGCCACCACGTCCGCGAAGACGAAGCCGTCCCGGGTGACTACCTCTCCCGGGTGGCAGGCGACGGGCCGGGAGTAGATTGGCGCGTCCCACACAAAGCTGTGGAACTCGCCGTTCTCCCCGCAGGGGTCCATACCCTCAGGCAGTGCCGCCAGCAACTGCTCGTCGAAGGTCCGGCCGGCGAACCAGGGGCGCAAGGCCGTCGGATCGACGCAGACGATGATCGCCCTGAATCTGGCGGCGATCATCTGGCGGGCCAACTCCGCTGTAGAGCGGCCCCAGAGCGGGAAGATCGCCGCTCGCCCCAACGCCGACAGGCGCTCCTCCCGGTAAGCGCGGACGTCGGCGAGGTAGAGGTCGCCAAACGCGAAGTGGCGGATATCACGAAGGCGGTCGGACCCCAGTGCCGCTCCCATCCGCTCCTCGTAGACCGGATCGGGACAGCTAGGAGGGATCCACACCTTGACCAGCGGGAGTCTCAGGGCCTCGGCCTGGTGGTCCAGCAACTGCTCTCGGACCCCGGACATGCTGACGCGCCGGTAGCCCTCGGTCAGGGTGGTGAGCAGGGCCACGACTTCGAACTGCGGGTCCTGGAGCAGCGTCCAGAGGCCAAACGCAGAGTCCTTCCCGGCGCTCCACGAGAAGACCACCGGTGTGGGGATCGCGCCCGGGTCATCGCGATCGGGATGGAGCTCAGGGCCGCTCACAGCCCACCGAGGGTAGCTCGACCCGTCCACCCCGGTGAGTCAGAAACACCCGCCCATCTGGATCTGCACCACATCGGGTCGACCGCAGCGAACTGCGTGATCGCTCGGTCGCACCAGCGGACCTGGAGGAGCAGGTTCGAGTCCTGTCTCCCCGACCACTCCAGTCACTTGGGTCCCGCCTACCCCAGCGGCGCGTGGCACAGTAGAATCCGCCTGGTGGATGAGGGGCAGGGAAAGCATCCGGTCCAGTTGTCGATCGGATACCAGGCGCACTACTCTCGCGGGCTGGGCTGCCTCGGCGCGCCTTTGTTTCTTGGGCGGTACATCGCGCTGATCCCGGTGCTGCTGTGGCTCTACATCCTGCTGATCGTCGCTGCCCTAGTCGCCTGGATCATGCAGATTGTGGTGGTCTTCACGGGTGAGTACCCGCGAGGGGCACACCAGTTCTTGACCGGCGTGATCCGACTGACCGCCCGGATGTATGCGTGGCTCTTCGGCCTTACTGACACGTACCCCGGGTTCCCCCTAGACCCCTGACCCCAGCGTGGGCTGCTATCCCCCGTTGCATGACGGTCGGGGTCTGGTCGGCGGTGGGGATGGGTGCCACAGCCGGGGGGGCTGAGCGGCTGGATGCTCGGACGCGTCAGCCCGAGTAGACCCCGACTGTGGCGATCGAGAGCCCGGCACCGGCCGCCGGGCTGCGATCTTGCCCAGTTGGTTCACGTGCAGCCTTTGAACCACTGCTTTCCGGCCGTCAAGTCACGGTTGTAGGTTGCGATATCCGAAGTCGTGGTGGTCCCATCAACCTGATCCAGGGCCACGGCCCCAGCGTCCAACCCCAGCGAGGCGAAGACAGCGACAGCCCCAAGATTCTTCACTGCCTCAGTCTCCGCCACAGCGTACTCAGACTCGGCTGAGGACCAGGAGCCTGTCGCCGCGTCAGCCTTGGCGGCGCACGCTGCAGGGTACGCGGCCTTCACTACCTTGTGCTTCTTGTGCTTCTTGTGCTTCTTCTTGTGCCCGGCCTGAACCGCCATGACGGTCGTCGCCCGGCCGGACCGCTCCGTGTGAAAGGAGGCGGAGGTCGGCGTATTGCGGCCCCAGCTGACGAAGGCGGCCCCGGCTATCGACGCCAGCAACAAGATGACCAGCAGCTTGCGCACGGCGATCCTCCTTCCCATCCCTCGACCAGGGCTCCAGCGGGAAACCCGCATCCTGGGGCGACTCTGGTGCGGTAGCACCTTAGCGCGATCATTAGGTAAAGGGATCCCCGCGGGCACTTGCCCACCGCCAACCCCTTCGCCGAGGAGCTCCATCGGGCTCGACGGCTCCCGGCGGCAGTCCTGGCACAAGCCGCGCCGCGGGTCGGAGGGGTGGGCGACGATCACCATGGGCACCTTGAACCTAACTTCAACGAGCTGCAGTCTAGCGCGGCTAAGGCGAGCTACCCGCTGGTCAGGTGCCGCTATTGAAGTGGCAATCCGCCACGCCGATAGGCGGCCAGTCAAACGGACTGGGGTCGCAGGTTCGAGTCCTGTCTCCCCGAGGCAGTGGCCCAATTTGGGTAGTTCAAGATCGGCTGTAGACGCCGTATTGGAGCTCACGACCGCGGCGACTTGCGTGGCAGGAGGCCGCGCCATGTCCCCCGTAGCGGTCACCAACCAGGGGGGATCGACTCGAGCGGGGCTAGATGCGGACGGTGCCGTCTTCTCCGAGCGTCCAGCCCGGGTTGTGGGCCACCTCCCACACGTAGCCGTCAGGGTCCGCGAACGCCCCTGACGTCCCGCCCCACTCCGCCCGGGATGCAGGCCTCACAACCGTGCCACCGGCCCGCTCCGCCGCGGCCAGCACGTCGCTGACCTCCTCAGGCGTGCGGACGTTGTACGCAAGCTCTACCCCCGGAGCGCCGTGACCGCCGAGCGCCGTCCACAGAGCGAAGACCATTCCGCCGGCTTGGTAGAAGCAGACCTCTTCGTCGGGTTGCCGGCCGTCGCGCCAGCCGAGGGTCTCGTAGAACGACCGAGCGCGGGCAAGATCGGTGACGCCAAGAGTCACGAGACTGATGCGCTGCTGCACCGGCGGTAGCATTGCACACGGAGGAGCCACGTGGGCTGACCGCACCGGGGTCGACTGATCAGCAACTAGCGCCGTCTCCCCAGTGGATCGAAAGGCTAGCCCAAAACTAAGTGACCTCCAAAATGACCCACTACCCTCCCCGACCAATCCATTCACTTGGGTCCCGCCTACCCCCAAACGGCGCCTGACCGGTCAGACCGCGATCGGCTCCTCGGCGATGTCGCGCACGTCGACCTCGAGCGGATCAACCTGGGTCGGGCTGTAGCTGGTCACCTTGCCCGGAACTCCGATCCCGGGATGCCGGCTCCAGCTGGCGATCTCTGACACTCGGGGCTGATCGCGCAGCGCCGCCGCCAGCTCGTCCAGCAGCTCCAGTTCGCGCCCGGATATGGGCAGCTCACCGTTGAGGATCCCCCACTGGTCCCAGAGCAGCATCTCCTGCTTGCGCAATGCGGCCAGGTCCTGCACCAGGTGGTGGCGCAGTGAGGACCAGGAGCGGGTGTAAGGCTCCTCCAACTCCGGGACCACCAGGCACCGCTCTGGGTCCAGCTGACCCGCCCGCGCGCGCGCCCAGGCTTCGGCCCCGGTGAGGAAGCGCTCGCGAGGCACGTCCAAGGGATCGAAAGCTCCCTCCCCGTCCGGCGGCACGTAGTCGTCAACTATTTCCGGCTCCACCAACCGCCATCGGCGCTGGCCGGCGTCCCAGAGCTCCACGATCTCGTGATCCACCCACCATCCAGGTCGGAAGTAGCTGGCGTAGCCCACTCGGCCGCGAGCAGGTAGGCCCTTGTGGCGGGCCATGGTCAGGTAGAGGACCGTGAAATCGCGGCAGCAGCCCACCATCCGCTGGGCCGGGGGCCGCTCAGCCGCGAGGTCCGCCGGCCCCATGGCCTGGAGCCGGTCGAAGCTGGCGGCGGCGTAGCGGGTGTCGACCTCAGGAAGGCGCTCCACACCCACCCCCCACTCGCCCCAGTGCTCCTGTTCCGCATAGTGAATCACCAGCCTCTGGCTGACCGCCCGCAGTGCGGCCGGGTCCGCAGGCAAAGCTGCGATGGCCGAGGCGGCCACTCCCGGCGCCGTGGTTCGGGCCGAGGCCGCCCAGCACTCCTCCTCGCCCACCGGCCGGATGGTACGCCCGCCCTGCTCTTGGCCCGAGGGCGCTAGCTTCTCCCAGTGGCCCGGGCCAGCAGTCGCCGCCGGCCAGCCCGTGATGAGACGCGGATGAACTGCAGGGCCTCCCAGCGGGGATCGCGAGCCGCCTGCGCATACATCTTGCGGTAGTAGCCGTGCTTGCTCCAGGACCAGGCCACGATTGACCGCTCCGGGTCCCGGGAGAGCAGCTGCGACCAGTGTTCCCGGTTGCCGTTCCAGAGCTCCCGATGGGTCAGGACCCGCTGCCCGGTACGCCAGATCACGCGCGCGGTGGCCAGGACCCGGGGCGGGTCAAGCCAGACGACGGTGTCAGCCCTCGCCCACACCAGGTCGCGGACGGCCCGGTAATTGCCGTCGATCACCCAGGCGGGCCGCGCCACGGCAGCCGCCACCCGGCTTTTGAACTCCCGTTCATCCAACTCGGTCCAGCCTGGCTGGTGGAAGATCGCGTCCAGCTCGATCGAGGGCACGCCGAGGGTGGCGGCCAGCTGGCGGGCCAGGTGCGACTTTCCCGACCCCGAGTTGCCGACAACCGAGACCCGTCGCAGGCGCTAACCCTCCAGGCCCAGGTCCTCGGGCAGCAGCTCGGGCCGCAGGTTGCGGCGCATCAGCGCGCGGATCCCGTCCGCCACGGTCACCCCGTCGAAGAGGATCCCGTGGACCGCCTTGGTGATCGGTATCTCCACCCCGAAGCGCTCGGCCAGCACCAGCGCGGCCCGCGAGGCGTTGACCCCCTCGGCGATCATGGGGGTCTCCTGCTGGGCCTGGG
>JBOHUG010000016.1:0-80357 GCA_050734135.1 Candidatus Dormibacteria bacterium | reverse complement strand
GCACCTCGATGTCGGCT
This sequence comes from Candidatus Dormibacteria bacterium, assembly GCA_050734135.1. GTDB lineage: Bacteria > Chloroflexota > Dormibacteria > Aeolococcales > Bog-877 > Bog-877. Next base: position 80,340 of record JBOHUG010000016.1, on the reverse strand, counting down.
CGTCGCATCCTGGGGCCGGAGTAGGTCCCAAGGGTTGGGCTGTTCGCCCATTAAAGCGGTACGCGAGCTGGGTTTAGAACGTCGTGAGACAGTTCGGTCCCTATCCGCCGTGCGCGCAGGAGATTTGAGGAGGGCCGACCTCAGTACGAGAGGACCGGGTTGGACGGACCGCTAGTGCACCGGTTGTTCCGCCAGGAGCACCGCCGGGTAGCCATGTCCGGAAGGGATAAGCGCTGAAAGCATCTAAGTGCGAAGCCCACTCCAAGATTAGATCTCCCACCGGGATAACCGGGTAAGACCCCAGGTAGACCACCTGGTTGATAGGCCGCGGGTGTAAGAGCAGCAATGCTTTCAGCTGAGCGGTACTAATCGGTCGAGGGCTTGACCACTCTCTACCACACTGTTCAGGAGTGCGCCACCGGGCAGACTCCGCAGCAGCGGTGACTCATACAGCGTTCCGGGCAATTGGATGGCTGGCGCGCGTTCCACGAGGAACCCGCACCGGCTGTCGATTTTGTCTACTAGAGATCCGGTGAAGATAGCGACGGTGAAACACCTGTTCCCATTCCGAACACAGCAGTTAAGCCCGTCTGCGCCGATGGTACTGCCCTCGAGACGGGGTGGGAGAGTAGGTCATCGCCGGGTCTCTTTTTTGTCTCTTTGCGCTGACGTGGGCAATGCGGGGGAGACCGGCTGGGTTCATGGGGTGGTGAGAGTTCCGCGCCGTTCATCGTCGTCGGCCGGGAAGAGATGCCAGAAGTAGTACCCGGCCACGGCTACCATCAGGGTGTTATCGAAGGCGAACATCAGCAGTCCACCCAGGTGCTGATCGCCCACGACTGCCACCCCCAGTAGCGCGCTGCGCTGGAGGTAGACCGTGTAGATCGCGGACGGCAGCAGCGCCAGAGTGAGTCCGACGACCACCGATGGTAGGGCTCCGCAGCTGAGGTAGACCACCTCCCCGAGCGGACCGAGGTTCCAGCTCTCACCAGGGCGGTGGATGACGACCGCCCACCAGAACATCAGTCCGACCAACAGAAAGCTGAGATGCTGGAGCAGGTAGACCGGAGCGCTCGTGAGCGAGTAGTCCAGCAGGGCTGGGACGTGCCAGAGCACCAGGACCGCGAAGTACAGACTGGCGGCGAGCACTGGGTTCACCAGGGTTCGCAGCACCGGGGCGGCTCGGCAGCGCAGCAGCCAGTCGACCGTTGCTTCGGGCAGACCGCGGACCAGCAATGGCGGCACCACCATGGCGAGTAGCAGGTGCTGCGCCATGTGAACGCTGAACAGATAGCGCTGGCCGGTTACATCCAGCGGTGACTCCAGTGAGATCAGGGCGATCAGAACCCCGGCGACCCAGGCCACAGCTCGTCGATCTCTTCGGGCTCCCGGGAAACGGAGGTAGAGGAGGAGGGCCAGAGCGCCAGCCCCCCAGACGACCGGATCGAACTCCCACAACCCGAGCCAGTGCAGCCAGGAAGTCATCGAGTCAGACGGGCGCTCACGAATCCTTGGGGGCGGACGGCTCCCGGCGCGCAGCCTGGTTGGTGCGGTAGAGCTCGACCTCAGCTTCAGCTCGTCTCTCGTCGTCCCGAAGCCACTGCAGCACCGCGATATCGAGCATGATCTCGGCCGGAATCGCCGCCGGGACCCAGGCGATCCCGGCTCCCCACTGCTGATCGTTTAGCGCCGAGATGCCGCCTGGGCGACTGGCCAAGTTGTAGTAGTCGGCGTACCAGGGGTGGCCTGAGAATCCGAGGCTGAGCGCCACCACCCACATCACCGCCGTACCCGCTACCAGATAGCCAGCCAGGGGCCAGGTGGTCAGGTTCCGGCGCAGGGGATAGCTGTCCACCGTCATCGACCAGTAGATGAGTCCACCGAGGAGCAGGGTGGCGAATTCAAACCCGTGCAGGAAGGCGTTGTGCAGCGCGAGGTCGAAGATGTACGGCACATGCCAGGTCCAGAAGGTGACCGCCAAAGCAACGAGCCCGGCCGCCGGCGTGCGAAGAACTCGTCCCAGTAGGGCAGGGGCTGGGGAGGCGCCGAAGGTGCGCGCGCGAGGGGCCACGGCTTGGGTCCAGCGCTTAGGCAGTGCCCGCCACCAAGGCCGCAGCGGTTCTCCCACCAGGAGCAGTGGCGCAGCAACCATCTGGAAGATGCAGTGCTCCAGCATGTGCATCCAAAAGAGGGTTGAGGCGAGATAGTTGATTGGTCCTTCGACGGCAAACAGGATGAGCGCCACGCCTGCGTAGAACGACGCCGCTCGCCAGGGGCCTAGCACCGGCTCGCCTGGCTGCGGGAGGCGTCGCATGAGGTACCGCCCCCGCCAGTACAGCAGCACCGCCAGGATGGCTGGCACCCAGGCTCCGGGCTGCAGCGAATAGCCGTACAGGTGAACCCAGGGCGCTCCGAAGCTCACCTACCCAACTCCTCCAGTCGCGCGCCGGAACGCAGCAGCGATAGCGTCCGCTGCGGCATCCTGCTCTCTGGTGCCGGTCCCCTCCGGTCGACACCCGCTCCGACGGCCTTCTGGATGGGAATCCTCCGCCTGGCTGAGCTGCTCAGCCGCCCTCAATGCTCCGGCGAAGATCGAGTGTACTCGGGGCGGGTATCCAGGTCAGAGCGATCAGCTAGAGGACCTCACCTCGGCCCCGACCAGCTCCTGGTGGGCGGCCGCGGCAAGCGCCGCCCGCCGGGGCAACGAGGTCATCGAGGCTCGGAGCTGCCCGCAAGCTGCCGTCGCCCGCTCACCGCGTGAGAAGCGAATGCTGGCGCGCGCGCCCACCGCCTCGGCGAACTGCCGGCAGTCCCGCTCAGACGGGGCCGCCAATTCGCTGTTGGGGATCGGATTCATGGGGATCAGGTTGACGTGGGCTTGGATGCTGGCGGCGAGATGGCGGAGCGCTTTGGAGTCCTCCGGGCGGTCGTTCACGTTCGCGATCAGCACGTACTCCAAGCTCACCCGTCGCCCGCTGGCGGCGCTGAAGCGCAGCGCCGCCGCCTTCAGCTCCACCAGGGGAAAGCGGCGGTTCAGAGGCACCAGACGGTCGCGCAAAAGATCGGTGGCGGCATGCAGGGAGATGGCGAGCCGGACCGGCAGCCGCTCGGTGGCGAGGCGATCGATTTCGGGCACGAGACCGCTCGTGGAGACCACCACCCGGCGGGGCGACAGGCCCCAATCCTGCAAGAGCCGGATGGACTCGACCACCGGCTGGTAGTTGTGAAGCGGCTCGCCCATCCCCATGAACACCACATTGGTCGGGAGGCCCTGGCCGGCCAAGCTCCAGATTCGGGCTGCGGCCCTAACCTGGTCCACGATCTCGCTGGCGCGGAGCTGGCGCCGCAGCCCGAGCTGGCCAGTCGCACAGAAGAGGCAGCCGATGGCGCAGCCGATTTGCGAACTGACGCAGACGGTATTACGGGGGCGCACCGTCGGTCCGCCGGGGTGGCGGATCAGAACCGATTCGATCTCCTCCCCGTCATGTCCCTGCAGCAGTAGCTTGGTCGTCAGTCCGCGATCGGCGGTGGTCGCAGCGACCACCGCCAGGCTCTGAAAGCAGAGCTCGGAAGCCAGCCGGGCCCGGATAGGGGCTGGGAGACTGGACATTTCCAGGAACCCCCCAACTCCACGGTTCCAGGCATGCTCCCGGATCTGGGTAGCTCGGTACCGGGGCTCGCCCATTTCGGCCACCGCCTCCTGCAGCTCCGCCCGGGTGAGACCGCCGAGTTCGCGGTGGGCGGAGTTCACCCGCCTCGGATGAGGCCCATGAATTCGGCTCGGGTCCTCGGATCCCGACGGAAGATTCCCGTCATGAAACTGGTGATGGTCCGGTTCCCGGGTTTCTCCACCCCCCGCATCATCGTGCATAGGTGATCGGCCTCGAGCACCACCGCGACCCCGCGGGGCTCGAGGTGATGCTGGAGTGTTTGTGCGATCTCGCCGGTCATCCGTTCCTGAACTTGCAAGCGCCGGGCGAAGGCCTCGACCAGCCGCGGGATCTTGCTCAGCCCGAGGATCCGGCCCCGGGGCAGATAGCCCACATGGGCGACTCCGAAGAATGGGAGCAGGTGGTGCTCACACAGGCTGTAGAAGTTGATGCCGCGCACCAGCACCAGTTCGTCGTAAGCCTCCTCGAAGACGGCCTCGCCGAGGATCCGGTCGAGGTCGACCTGGTAACCCTTGGTCAGGAAGGCGAGACTCTCCGCCACCCGGCGGGGGGTCGCCTGAAGACCCTGGCGGTCCGGGTCCTCACCGAGCTGGATGAGCAGCTGAGCGACCAGCGCTTCAACCTTTGGGCCCTCGGTCCGATCGGGCGGGGGAGCGGTCGTTTCGAACGGTGATCGGCGACTCTCGGTTGGGGGGGAACTCACAGTTCGGTGATTGTCTCAGCCAGCGTCGATCGCGGTGCTTGCCCCGGCGGTACCCCTAGTGGAAGCGAGCCCAAAGCGTTCGGGCCGACTGTGCCCCTCCCTGGAGGCAGGCGGAGATCCCGACGCCGCAGAACGCGGCTCCGGTGAGTTGAAGGGGAACCGGGAGAGCGACTGCCGCAGCGGTGACCTGTTCGCGCCATCGGAGATGGCCAGCCCGGTACTGGGGCAAGGCGCCGTGCCAGCGCTCGACGCGGGCCTCGACCGGCAACTCGACGAGCCTCAAGATTGACCGCAGGGCTCGGTGGACGTTAGTTACCAGGGTGGTGTCGTCGAGCGCCAGCACCCACTCGTCGCCAAAGCTACCGGCGGAGGCGCGCACGATGGTCAGCCCCGGTTGGCGCAGGTGGGGCCACTTGCGGTCCAGGAAAGTGCAGGCGGTCACAGTTCGCCGAGGGCGCCGGGCGACCAGGAAGCCGCTACCCTGCAGTGGCCGGGATAGGGCCTGATCCGGATACGCCAAGGTGACCGTCGCCACCGACGCGTACTCCAACTGGCGCAGCAGCGGCCCGATCTCCGGGTTGAAGGCCTGGAGCAGGATCGCCGCAGCGGGCGCAGGCAGGGCCAGAAGCACGCCGTCGAACTCTTCCACCGGTTCGCCGTGCACATGGAGGTGAACTCGGTCGCCGGGGGCGGGCTCGAGTCTGGCCACCGCTCGGTTCAGGTGTAGGGCGCCCTGGGGGAGGTGGCGTACCAAACCGCCAACCAGTTGCTGAAGTCCCTTGTCGAAGGTAACGAACGGAGTCGCGCCGGGGGCTCGGGTCTCGGCCCGGGCAGCTCGGCGCAACTGGCGCAGCAGACTCCCGCCGCCTTCGGCGGCGGCGACTAATTGAGGTGCGACCGCTCCGCTGCTCAGCTGCTGGGCGGGTCCGGCGTAGACGCCGCCCAAGAGCGGATCGACCAGGCTCCCGAAGATGGTTTTGCCGACCCTTCCGCCCACGAACGCACCAAGTGTTCCGTCGGGATCCGGAGAGCCTCGGCCGAGCCACGGTTCGAGTGAACCACGGGCTGCCCCAGGCCAGCCCACCGCCCTAACGACGTCAGGCCGCCAGGGATAGAGGGGCACCCCGAGGACTGAATCCTTCGGGATCTTGACCAGTCTGCGGCCGTTCCAAATCGAGGCGGCGGTGGTCGCCGGCCGAACCACGCTAGCCGACAGCCCCAGCTCCGCGATCACCCCCTCGATCTCCTTGCCTCGCGCCAACAGGCTCTCGGCTCCGAGGTCGACCTGGGCCCCGGCGAACTCCGTCGTCAGGAGTTTGCCGCCGGGTTGAGCGGCAGCCTCAAACAGCGAGACCGCGAGCGGGACCGAGTGCTCTCGGCCGAGCCGCTCCAGCTCTACGGCGGCTGCCAGTCCCGACACTCCCGCCCCGATCACCGCCACGCGGCGGGGGGCGGTGATCACGGTGTGGTCGTGATCTGCGCCTGAACCAGCGTCGCTAGGACGTCTGCGAAGTCGGAACGTGCGTTGGGCATGGGAGTTCGCGTGAGCTGGACCTTGAGGCGGGCGGCCTCAGCTTGGGCTTCCACGTCCAGGTCGTACAGGATCTCAAGATGGTCCGCGGTGAATCCGCAGGCGCAGACCACGAACTGCCTGGTGCCACGGGCGGCGGCGTTACGGACCACGTCCAGGAGCTCGGGTCCCAGCCAGGGCTCCCCGGTCTGGGCGACGCTCTGCCAGGCGGTGGTCCAGTTCGGCAGCTGGGCTCGCTGGGCAACCGCCGCTGCAGTTTCCGCGAGCTGGCCGGGATAGGGGTCGCCCATCTCCTTGAGGCGGGCCGGGAGGCTATGGGCGGTGAAGATGACTAGCGCTTCTCCCCGGGGCGCATCGACCTGGGTTAGCTGTTCTTGGACCCGGTCGCAAAGCCAGCCGAGGTAGCCCGGGTCGAGGTGCCAGTCGGTCACGAACCGAAGGTCGAGCCGGCGCGGCAGCTTCGCCTGGGCCGCCCTGGCGCGGCTGACGTACTCCCCAATGCTCATATGTGAGAAGTGGGGCGCTAGCACCAAGCCGACGGCGAGAGCAACGCCGTCGGCTTGGAGTTGGGAAACAGCGTCCTCCAGGAAGGGAGGTGAGTGCTTCATGCCGACCACCACCTGCCATTCAGCCCCGTCCCGGCGTCTCAGCTCACGCTCCAACGCCTCTGCCTGTCTCTCTGTGATCTCCTGGAGTGGGGATCTGCCACCGATCGCGGCATAACGACGTTCCAACTCCGCTAGGGCTGCCGGCGCTGGCGGCCGTCCCCGGCGCATATGGGTGTAGTAGGGCAGGATCTCGGCCCGGGAGCGGGGACTGCCATAGGCCATCAGCAAGACCGCCTTACCTTGCGCCGAGCGGATCCCAGGCGGTCTGCCGGCGGCCGGCGTGCGCTCGGCCGTCTCCGTAAAGGTCAAATTCAGCTCCATTTGGGCCGGGTGCATGACGGCTGGCCCGATCTCCGACGGCTCACTCTACCGGGCTGGTCGGCGTTCCCCTCGTTGCTAAAGTTAGCGCGCTGTGGGGACCCCGCCCAAGATCGCCGGTGCGCCCGCGTCTCCCTCGCGGGGGCCGGCCGCCGGTGCGCCCGGGGCCGAACTGCTCGAGGGTGCCCGCACCGTCCTAGGTCTTCCTGAACCAGAGATGGTGAGCGAGCTCGGCCAATGGCCCAGGGAACTGGCGCTCGAGCTCTTCTCGGCCATGGTGGGGCTCCGTGCCTTCGATGAACGGGCGGTGATCCTTCAGCGCCAGGGCCGGATCGGCACCTACCCCACGTTCTATGGCGAGGAGGCGGTCCAAGCCGCCAGTGTCAGAGCCTTGCACAAACGCGATTGGTTGTTCCCCACCTACCGCCAGACCGCGGTGGTGACCCTGCGAGGCTGTCCGCCGCTGGTTCCTCTCTTGATGTGGCGCGGTCACCCGGGCGGCTGGCATGACGTCATGGAGTATCGAGTGGCTCCGATCTGCGTGCCGGTGGCGACCAACCTGCCGCATGCGGTGGGCGCCGCTTGGGGAGCCCAACTGCGCCATCAGGATTTGGTGGCACTCGCCTACGGAGGAGACGGTTCCACATCGGCCGGCGACTTCCATGAGGCCCTCAACCTGGCGGCGGTGGTGCAGGCGCCGGTGATCTTTCTGATCAACAACAACCAATGGGCGATCAGTACCCCGGTCGGCAGGCAGACGAAAGTAAAGCGCCTCGCCGAGAAGGCCGCCGGCTACGGTATTCCGGGAGTCCGAGTCGATGCCTTCGACGTTTTCGCCTGCCACCAGGTGGTCCGAGAGGCGGCGGCCCGAGCCCGGGCTGGCGACGGACCGACGCTGATCGAAGCGATCGGGTACCGGCTCGGCCCCCACGGCACCGCCGATGAGCCCTCTCTGTACCGGGATCAAGCCGAGGATCGGCTTTGGGATCCGATGGAGCCGCTCCTCCGGACCCAGCAGGCGCTGGTGGCGGCCGGGCTGGCAACCGCGGTGGAGCTGGAACAGATTCAAAGTGAGGCAGTGGCCGCTCATCGCGACCTTGGCGATGCCCTGGAGGCGACAGCGCCAGTGACGGTCGAAGAGATCGCCGCCACCGTTCACCGCATAACCCCCTGGGGACTTCAGCCCGAGCACCTGCGGGAGCCGTCGTGGTTGGCCCGAAGTGGGGCGTCCGGGTGAACGAGATCGCCGAATTGAATATGGTCGAGGCGATCACCCGGGGCCTGGGCCAGCTGTTGGAGGAGGACCCCGACGCCCTGCTCCTTGGCGAGGACATCGGCGCAAATGGTGGCGTTTTTCGAGCCACCGCGGGCCTCCAGGAGCGGTTCGGCCCAGAGCGGGTGGTCGACACGCCGCTGAGCGAGGCGGGATTCGTGGGGGCGGCGATCGGGATGTGTCTGGTGGGCCTGCATCCGGTGGTGGAGATCCAGTTCGACGCCTTTGTTTATCCGGCATTTGAGCAACTGGTCTCCCAAGCCGGCCGCTTCCGCTGGCGCACCAGAGGTGCCTACGGGCTGCCGCTGGTCGTCCGCATTCCGTACGGGGGCGGTACCCGGGCGCCCGAACTGCACTCCGATTCGCCAGAGACACTTTTCAGCCACATGCCGGGGCTGCGGGTGGTGGTCCCGTCCGATCCCCTGGGGGCGGGCGAGCTTCTCCTGGCCGCGGTGCGGTGCGGAGATCCGGTGATCTTTCTGGAGCCCAAGCGGATGTACCGGAGGGGACGTCAGTCCGTGCCGGCCCCGTTTACTGCCGGGGACCTCGACCACGCGGTGGTGCGGCGAGAGGGCGATGACCTGACGGTGGTCGCGTACGGTGCCATGACCGAGGTGGCCGAGGGGGCAGCCGACCAGCTCCGGAAAGAGGGAGTATCCGCCCGGGTGCTCGACCTTCGCTCGCTCTATCCGCTCGACCGCGAAAGTCTCCTGGCCGCCGCCGAAGAGACGGGGCGAGTTCTGGTGGTCCACGAGGCCGCGCGCCACTGCGGGATCGGAGCCGAGGTTGCCGCTCTGCTGCAGGAAGAGGCAGCGGATGTGCTTCTGGCTCCGACCCTGCGTGTCACCGGCATGGAGATGCCTTTCCCGCTGTCCCAGAACGAGGACGATGCCCTGCCCTCGGTGGCGCGGGTGCTGGCGGCCGCCCACGCCATGCTCGAGTACTGAGCGTCGTGGCAGAGTTCCGGCTTCCCGATCTGGGCGAGGGCGTGACCGAGGGGGAAGTGGTCGAGTGGCGGGTTCACGAGGGCGACACCGTCGAGAGAGACCAGATCCTGGGGGTGGTCGGAACCGACAAGGCCACCGTCGAGATCCCGTCGCCGTTCGCCGGCCTGGTGGAGTCGGTCCTGGTTGCCGAGGGAGCGCGGATTCGAGTCGGAGACCCGCTGCTTCGGGTGGTGGGTGGGGAGGAACTGACCAATGACCACGTAGCGCCCCCCGTCGGACCGCCGGCGGCGCCCTTCCCAAGCGGCCGGTCCGCCAATCCGGCGGCTGCCCGGCGCATCCCGGCTCTGCCGGCCGTGCGGCGGGCGGCGCGCCTGCGGGGGCTAGCCTTGGAATCGGTGCCCGGGTCCGGAGATCGGGGCCGGGTGCGGCTGCCAGATCTCCTCGGCCAGGGCCGGCGAGTGCCGCTGCGGGGCCCCGCTCGAGTGATGGCGGAGCAGGTCGCTGCAGCTCATCAGCACGTGCCTCAGGTCACTGTCGTCTTGGAGGTGGACGTGACCGCCGTGGAGGCCCAGGTAGCCCGGGAAGTAGCTGCGACTGCAACCCCGCCGACCATCCTCGGTCTGATTTGCTTGGCGACCCTGGCCGAGCTCGCCGAGGGTCCACTGTTCAACGCCAGTCTCGACGAGCACGCCCTGGAGTTGGTCTACCACGACCATGTCCAGCTGGGGATCGCAGTCCAGTCCGAGGAGGGGCTTCGGGTCGCGACCATCCGCGATGCTGACACCCTGGGCCCGGACGTCTTCCACCAGGAGCTGAAGCGGGTGGTCGAGGCGGCACGGGGCGGGGGCCTCACCGCGGCTGAGCTAAATGGCTCAACCTTCACCATCTCCAGCGGCGGCAAGCAGGGGGGCCTGCTAGCGACACCGCTGGTGAACTGGCCCAACGTCGCGATCTTGGGAGTGCATGCCATTCAGGACCGTGCGGTGGTCAAAGGTGACCAGGTGGTGGTGGGGCGCCGGGCCAACTTGTCTCTCTCCTTTGACCATCGGGTGATCGACGGCATGGCAGCTTCGCGCTTCCTCTACCAGCTGGAGTCGCGACTCGCGCCCTAGCGTTGCGCGGAGCTCCGCGGCCGCATGGCCGGGAGCGAAATGGTGGTGCCGAGACCGGGAGTTGAACCCGGACGAGCTTGCGCTCACTGCCCCCTCAAAGCAGCGTGTCTACCATTTCACCACCTCGGCACGCCCGATTGATGTTACCGGCACGGCACCCACCGACCGGCCGCCGCGGCGGCGACAACTCTCCTGGTGACCACCGCGGAGCTGACCCTGTTCACCGACCTAGGCAGCTCCCTCCTCGAGTCGGTGGCTCCCGGAATCTGTCCGGTCGCAATCGTCCCCACCGACGACTTTGCGTCAGCTGACAACCAGATCGACTGATGACCCCGACGGCAAGAGCAGGTGATCACTCCCCTCCGGGCCGGCTGGGTGGGCCGGCACCAACGCTAGGACGGAGCGTCGGGCCAATTGCGGGAGTGGGTCGGAGTGCCCGAGGTGCCGATCGTGCTCAGCGAAGGAGTGGGATCCGGCCGACGGGAGTGGGATTCTTGACGCTAATTGCATGATCTGGGTCGCAGCCCCCAGTACGGTGCGGCTGCGCCCCGTCCTGGCGCGGGATGGCGTCGAGACGGTCGGATTGTGGAAAGGGTGGATGTTCGCCGAAGATCGCTATCGGCAAGAGCACCATCCCGAGCAGCGGGCGAATTTGGTTGTCTCCGGTGCCCCGACCGTCTTCCATGGCCCGGAGAGGGAGTTTCTCCAGTTGACAAAGCGCCGATCTGCCCGTCCTCAGTGAATGTGGATCCAGAGGCGGCGTTCCTCCGGCTCCGCGGTATCTGCCGCGGCTTCCCTGAAGTGGTCGAGGACCCGGACGGGGTAGGCGATCCGTCCTTCAAGGTCAAGGGAAAAATCTTCGTGATGCACGTCGTCGATCACCACGGTGACGGCGAGACCGCGTTCTGGTGCAAGGCGCGAGCGGGAACCCAGCAGGCTCTCACCGCCAGCGACCCGGCCCGCTACTTCGTCCCCCCCTACGTCGGACGGTACGGCTGGGTTGGAGTTCGACTGGATCGGCCGGTGGACTGGACCGAGGCGGAGGGTCTGATCGAAGACAGCTACCGCCTCACCGCCCCCAAGAGGTTGACCAGCTCGCTCTGAGGCTGTGCTAGGCTGAAGTCGTCTTCGGGGCAGGGTGAGAATCCCGACCGGCGGTCACAGCCCGCGAGCGCGATGGGTCGAACCCCAAAGCGCAGGACTCGGTGGAATTCCGGGGCCGACAGTCAGAGGTGGAACGGCGAGTTCGACCTCGAGTCTGGATGGGAGAAGACGGGCTCGGGCGCCCATTTGCCTGATCCCTACTCCCTGCCTCGCAGTAGGAGTAGTGGTGAGCACAGCGGCAGGCGACCTTGGCGGCGATCCGATGGCCCGCGCCTTGATCTTGGCTCAACTCGGCCGCGGCCGGACATCCCCCAACCCCATGGTGGGCGCGGTGCTCACCCGGGACGGGAGCCTGGTCGGCGAGGGCCACCACGCCCGGGCCGGGTCGCCGCACGCCGAGGTGGTCGCTCTTGAACAGGCCGGTGAGCGGGCTCGGGGAGCGACTCTTTGGGTGACGCTCGAGCCGTGCTGTCACACCGGGCGAACCGGAGCCTGTACCAAGCGGCTGCTGGAGGCGGGTGTGTCGGCGGTGCAGGTAGCGACGCTGGATCCCAATCCGAAGGTGCATGGGAGGGGAGTGGCTGAACTCCGGGCCGCTGGCGTCGCCGTCTCTCTAGGCGAGCGTGAGGCGGAGGCGCGGGCGCTGATCCGGGAATTTGCGGTGTGGGTCACCCAGGGTCGCCCGGCGGTGACGTTGAAGATCGCCATGAGCCTGGATGGCAAGGTGGCGAGCGCTGGGGGTGAGTCGCAGTGGATCACCTCGGAAGCGTCGCGCGCCCGGGCCCACCAGCTGCGGTCGGAGCACGATGCGGTCATGGTCGGTTTGGGGACGGTACTGGCGGACGATCCTCGTTTGACCGCCCGCGGGGTGCCTCAGGGGTTCCGCCAGCCGCTGCGGGTGATCGTGGACAGTCAGCTTCGGACACCAGCTACTGCCCGGGTCTTGACCACCGAGGGAGCACCCGTGGTGGTTGCGACCACTGCCGACGCGGAGCCGATCCGGGCCCGAGCACTGAGCGCTGCCGGCGCCGAGCTGATGACGATCCCATCTGTGGCAGGCCGGGTCTCGCTGCCGGATCTCCTGCGGCAGCTGGGTGAGCGCGAAGTGCTGAGCCTGCTCGTCGAGGGCGGCCCCACTCTCCTCGGCTCGTTCTGGGGCCAGCGACTGGGTGATCGGATCGCCGCCTTCGTGGCCCCTCTCCTTCTCGGTGGGACCGCTGCGCCGGGGCCGGTGGGTGGCCAGGGCGCCGCCACTCTCACGGATGGCTGGCGCCTGGGCCCCCTCCGGGCGGAGCCGCTTGGGGCGGACCTCCTGCTCACGGCGGAGGTGTAGTTGGTGTTCTCCGGAATCGTCTCTGCCCGGGGGGAGGTCGAGGCTGTCCCGGAGGATTTCCAGGGAGAGCTGGTGATCGCCCATCCGGCGAACTGGGGCCGTCTGCGGGTCGGCGACAGCGTGGCGGTCAATGGCTGCTGCTTGACAGTTGTGCGCCGGGGTGCCGGCCGAGTCGCCGTCGAGGTGATCCCGGAGACGATGCGGCGCGCGAACCTTGGCCAGCTGCAGCCGGGAGTACCGGTAAACCTGGAGGCGGCCCTCAGCCTGGGGGCCCCAGTCGGGGGTCACCTCGTGAGCGGCCACGTCGATGCCACCGGTGCGGTGATCGCGATGGAGCCGGAGAAGAATGCGGTTTGGCTCACTGTCAGAGTTCCGGCCGAGGTGGCTCGGTACTGCGTACCGCAGGGGTCGATCGCGATCGATGGCTGCTCGCTGACCCTGGTCGCGGTCGAGGAGGCCGGCGGAGGTGGGGCGGAGGTCGCGGTCTCGCTCATCCCCCACACCGTGGAGACGACCGTCGCGGCCGGGTATCGGCCCGGGACGGTGGTCAACCTGGAGGCGGACTCTGTCGCCAAGCTCGTGGAGCGACTGCTGGCCCCGCACCTTGACGCCGCCGTCCTGCGCCTTGCTCTGAACGCGCCGAAGCCATCGGGAGGCGGCTGAGGTGGGATTCACCGGGTTGGAAGAGGCGCTGGCAGCGTTCGGCCGGGGAGATTTCGTGATCGTGGTCGACGATGAGGACCGGGAGAACGAGGGAGACCTGTGCCTGGCGGCGGAGGCGGCCAGTCCGGAGAAGGTCAATTTCATGATGACCGAGGCTCGGGGACTGATCTGTGTAGCGATGGAGCCAGAGCGCCTCGACGAGCTCGCGCTGCCGCCGATGATGGAGCACAACACCTCCCGCTACCGGACCGCCTTTGCGGTTTCGGTCGATTCCGTCGCGGACGAGGTCACGACCGGGATCAGCGCCCAGGACCGGGCCTTCACGATTCGCTCCCTGGCGGATCCTGAGTTCAGTGCGGCCGACTTCGCCCGGCCCGGTCACATCTTTCCGCTTCGGGCGAGGTCCGGCGGGGTTCTGGAGCGGGCCGGTCACACCGAGGCAGTGATTGATCTCTGCCGACTGGCCGGGTTGCACCCGGCCGGGGTGGTTTGCGAGATCGCCAACCCCGATGGCACCATGGCCCGGCGGCCTCAGTTGGAGGCGTTCGGGATCCGGCACCAGATCCCCATCATCAGCATCAACGGCCTGATCTCCTACCGGCGCCAGCGAGAGCAGCTGGTGGAGCGGGGTGCCGAGACGTCGATTCCCACCGAAGCGGGGAGCTGGCGGGCGATCGGCTACCTGGACCGGATCACCGGAGCTGTTCATCTGGCGCTGGTCTTTGGCGAACCGCACGCCGAGCGACCGGCGCTGGTCCGAGTCCACAGCGAGTGTCTGACCGGCGATGTCTTCGGGTCCCAGCGCTGTGACTGCCAGGCGCAGCTGCACCAGGCGATGCGCCAGATCAGCGAGGCCGGGGAGGGGGTAGTGGTCTACCTGCGCCAGGAGGGTCGAGGCATCGGCCTGATGGACAAGCTGCGCGCTTACGCCCTCCAGGATCAGGGGCGGGACACCGTCGAGGCCAACTTGGAACTCGGCCTGCCAGCGGACAGCCGCGACTACCAGATCGGAAGTCAGATCCTCTCCGACCTGGGCCTGCGCCGGCTCCGGGTCATGAGCAACAACCCCCACAAGTACTACGGCCTCCAGGGGCACGGATTGGAGATGATCGAGCGGGTGCCCATCGTGATCCCGGCCAACCGCCACAACCAGCGCTACCTGGCCACCAAGCGGGAGAAGCTCGGCCACGTGTTGGCGCCCAGCGAGCGGGTCCCGGGGGGCGACCCTTGAAATTGGTCGAAGGAGTCTTGGATGGCCAGGGGCTTCGGATTGGCCTGGTGGCGGCCAGGTTCAACGAGACCACCGTGCAACGGCTGGTGGAGGGCGCCCGCCGGGCGCTGCGCCAGCACGGGGTCAGCGAGGATGACATCGAACTGGTCTGGGTTCCGGGCTGCTTTGAGATACCGGCAGTGGTCGGTGAGCTTATTGACCGTGGTGACTGCAACGCTGTGGTCGCCCTGGGTGCGGTTATTCGCGGGGAGACCCCGCATTTCGAGTACGTCTCGGAGGCTGTCAGCTCGGGGATCGGCGCTCTGAGCGCGCGCCGGTTTCCGATCGGGTTCGGGGTGCTGACGGTGAACTCCGTGGCCCAGGCGGAGGAGCGGGCTGGCGGCAAACTGGGGAACAAGGGCTATGAGGCAGCGCAGACCGCTCTGGAGATGGTCTCCGTGCTGCGCCAGCTCCGCCAGGCTCGGGCCTGAATCCGCTCCCCTGCCGCGGAAACAATCCCTCCGGGCGGGCTCAGACGGTCTTGGACGAGGTGCGCAGACAACGGGTGCATACCCGCATTCGCTGGGGCAGTCCCCCTCCCTTCGGGGCGATCCGGGCCGACACCAAGTTGGGCATGAAGCGGCGACGCGTGTGTACCTTGGAGTGGCTCACATTGCTGCCAGCCACCGGCCCCTTACCGCAGATCTCGCACCGCTTCGCCATGGCGACCTCGAAGAAAGCTGATGTTGAGGGTCCTTCCGGCGGGACCGGACCCCGAGTATGATTCCGGCCGCAGTTTACCAGCCGCGCCGCAGGTGGCCAGCCGGCGCTCCGGATGGCAGCCCCGAGCGCCAGTAGAGGAAGGCGCCAGTGCCAAGTAACCGGCCGCTCTTGCAGACGTACGCGCTGGGATCAGTGGAGGTGTCCCCGCGGGTGGTGGCCATGCTGGCCGCCAAGGCGGCCGGCGATTGCTACGGCATCGTCGGCATGTCCGCGCGGGGGCTCCGGGACGGACTGGCCGAACTGCTCAATCGGGATAACGCCGAGCGGGGGATCGAGTTGAGGGTCGAGGAGGACGGGCTGGGGGTCGATCTGTATGTGATCGTGGATCATGGGGTCCGGATCTTGGAGGTGGCCCACAACCTCATGAGCGCGGTCGCGTACAGCCTGGAGCACCACCTCGGTCTGCGCGTGCTCCAAGTCAATGTCAACGTCCAGGGGATCAGGCCCCCCGAGGAACAGGATGGCGGCGGCTGAAACGATCGCCGCCCCGGGCCCGCCTCTGGTCATGACCGGCCCGGCGCTGCGCCAGGGACTGGCCCGGGCGCTTCGGCGGCTGGGGGAGCAGAAGGCTCACATCAACGAACTGAACGTTTTCCCGGTGCCCGACGGTGATACCGGCACCAACATGCACCTGACCCTGGAGGCAGCCTGGTCGGAGGTCACTCAACTACCCGATGAGGCCCCTGTCTCCGCCGTGACCCGGGCCGCCGCGCACGGCTCGTTGATGGGCGCCCGAGGAAACTCCGGGGTCATCCTGTCTCAGGTTCTGCGGGGCTGGTCGGTCGCTGCCCAGGATCAGGAGACCCTGGACGCGCAGAGTTTGGCGACGGCGCTCGCCGAGGGCTCTCGAGTCGCCTATCTGGCCGTGAAGAGGCCGGTGGAGGGCACCATCTTGTCGGTGGCCCGAGACTCTGCCCGGGCGGCGCGGCAAGCCCTCAACGGGGGGGGCGAACTGGCCCAGCTGGCCGAGGCGGTGGCGGCCGAGTCCTGGGCGGCCGTGGAGCGCACCCGGGATCAGATGGAGCTGCTGCGGGAGGCGGGGGTCGTCGACGCTGGCGGCTTCGGGCTAGCGGTGATCCTGAGCGCCGTGGCGGAGAGGGTCATCGGAGAGTCCTCGGGAAAGTATGGCCTCGCGGCGGATCCCGAAGGCGAACCGACTGGTAGCCCGGCCTCCGACGCACCCCGGGGGGCGTCGGTGTTGGTGGCGCCCCCGGGTGGGTTCGGCTACTGCACCGAGTTCGCCCTGGTCGGCGCCCAGCTCGACCCGGTTGAGATCCGCTCCCAGCTGGGCGACGACGCCGAGGACGACTCCGCGCTGGTGGTCGGCGAGCCAGGACTGCTCCATGTCCACCTCCACACCAAGGCGCCTTGGGAGCTCCTGTCCCGGGCCGCTCGGCTGGGGACGATCGAGCGGCTCAAGGTGGAGGACATGACCGCCCAACACCAGCGGGCCAAGGAGCTGGGGGTCGCGTCAGCTCCCGGTCCGGCGCTGCGGCCGCTGGGCGTGGTCGCGGTCGCCCAGGGGGATGGCTTCCGGGATCTGCTCCTGGGCCTGGGGGCTGCCGTGGTGGTCGAAGGCGGGCAGAGCCAAAACCCGTCCACCGAGGAGATCGTGCAGGGGATCGAAGGTGCCGGCGCCGAAGTTGTGCTACTGCTTCCGAACAACGCCAACCTCGTGCTCGGGGCGGAGCAGGCGGTCGCGATCTCATCTCGCGAAGCGGCGGTGGTCCCGTCGCGCAATCTACCCCAGGGGATCGCGGCGCTTCTGGCGTTCGACCCCGAGGTACCTCTCGAGTTGAACCGGCACCGGATGGAGCGGGCGATGGAGGGAGTCCACTCGGTCGAGGTGACCAGGGCCGCTCGGGACAGCCGGCTCGGAGACCAGGAGGTTCCCCAAGGTGCGCTGATCGGGGTGCTGGATGGCAGGTTGGTCAGCTGTGGCCGCGAGCTTGACCAGGTGGTGCTCTCGGCGCTCCAGAATCTCGCAGAGGGCTCCGTCGAGGTGATCACTCTCTACCGTGGTGGTGAGATGACAGTCGAGACCAGCGAGGGGCTGGAGCGGGCCATCAGGGCGAAGTTCCCGGGACTCGAGGTGGAGGTTCACGAAGGCGGACAGCCGTTTTATCAGTTCATCATTTCAGCTGAATAGCGAAGGGTCGAGGTGACCGTTCGGATCGTCACCGACAGCACCTGCGACCTCCCTGAAGGGCGGCGGCAAGCCGCCGGGGTCGTGACGGTGCCGCTGCGACTGCATTTCGGGGACCGGGAGTTTCAGGACCGGGTCGATCTTGACGATGAGCAGTTCCTGAAGCGGCTCGCCAGCGCCAAGGCACCGCCCCATACCTCTCAGCCGCCACCAGGCGACTTCGAGACGGTTTACCGCCACCTCCTCGCGAACCCTGACGACGAGGTCGTTTCGATCCACATCGCGGCAGCCCTGAGCGGCACCGTCGGTTCCGCGACGGTGGCCGCCCAGGCAGTGGATCCGGCGAGGATCCATGTAGTCGACAGCCGGAGCGTGAGCCTGGGGACCGGGTTCCAGGTGCTGGCGGCGATCGAGCTCGCCCAGGAGGGACGCACCAGCGAGGAGATCGTTCGGGAGCTGGCGCCGATGCCGAAGCGAACTGGAATCATCTGCCTGCTCGACACCTTGAGATATCTGCAGATGGGAGGGAGGATCGGCAGGGTGCAGGCGATGCTAGGCAGCGCCCTCTCGATAAAGCCCCTGATCAGCCTTGGTGAGGACGGTGCGGTGGTCCCGATCGGGCGGGTCCGCACTCGGGTCGCGGGTATCCGCCGGCTCAGCGAGCTCCTAGTAGAACATCGACCGCTGGCCCGCTGCGCAGTCCTTTGGGTGGGGGATGGCGCCGAGGCTGACCGACTGGCCCAAGCCGCCCGGGGGACGTTCCCCGGGATGGACATCTTGCGCCAGCACGCGAGTCCGGTGATCGGCAGCCACTGCGGGCCGGGGACGCTCGCCTACTGCTACCTTGAAGCCCGGTCCTAAAAGCGCCGCCGCCGTGGGTACGGCTTCAATTCGGACCCAGCCCGGGGGGCAGGTGATCTCGCTAGAGACGCCGCTGTCCCAGCTGCCGCGGATCTCTGCAACGCGGTTGGACGGATTGCGCCGGCTGGGCTGTCGCACCGTCCGGGACCTGCTCTGGTATCTGCCCCGCAGCCACGACGACCAGCGGGAGCGGGTGACGGTGGCCCAGCTGCGCAGCGGCCAGCCCGCCACCGTCGAGGTGGCAGTGATCGCCCTCCGCTCCCGCCGCGCCCGTTACCGAAAGATGGAGCTGATCGAGGGCGAGGTCGGAGACAGCACTGGAGTGGTGGAGGTGGTCTGGTTCAACCAGCCGCACCTCCGCCATCTGCTCAAACCTGGTGATCGGGTCACGCTCCACGGCAAGGCCGTCCGGGGCCGCCGGGGTTCCCTGCAGCTGCGCAACCCCGACGTGGAGCGGGAGCGCAAGGTGGTGAGCCAGTCAAGCGTCGGGGTGCTGGTGCCGACCTATCCGGAGACCTACGGGGTGACCTCGCGCTGGCTCCGCGCCCAGGTCGCCCAACTGCTCCCGCTGGCCGCCAGCATCGAGGACCCGCTGCCTCCTGAGATCCGCCGGCGGGAGGGGTTGATATCGCTCGCGGTGGCCCTCAGGGACATTCATTTCCCGGCCGACCAGAGCGCGCTCGACCAGGCGCAGCTGCGCTTCGGGTTCGACGAGCTCTTCTACCCCCAGCTGGCGGCGCTGATGGCCCGCCGCCAGCGGCTGCGACGCTCCGGGGTACGCAGCCCCTACAGCGTGGGGATCGCCAGGGAGTTTGTAGCCTCGCTGCCATTCAAGCTCACCGACGACCAGCGCCGCGCGGCCCACGAGATCCTCACCGACATGGACCGGCCCTCGCCGATGAACCGACTGCTCCAGGGCGATGTCGGATCGGGAAAGACGGTGGTGGCGGCGATGGCGGCCCGGATGGCGATCGCCGCTCGCCATCAGGTGTTACTGATGGCACCCACGGAGATCCTGGCGCGGCAACACTTCGAGACCCTGACCGCCTTGCTGGTCAGCTCGGGAATCGCGCCCCGGTTGCTGGTGGGCAGCACCACCGCCACCGTGCGCCGGGAGATCCTGGGCGGTCTGGCGGCCGGTTCCGACCAGCTAGTGGTGGGAACCCATGCCCTGATCGAGGACGAGGTCGCCCTCCCCGATCTCGGCCTCTGTATCGTCGACGAGCAGCACCGCTTCGGCGTCGCCCAGCGGCTCCGACTTCTGGAAAAGGCCCGGGTCAACCCGGATTTTCTCTCCATGACCGCTACTCCCATTCCCCGTTCGCTGGCCCGGACGCTCTATGGGGACCTGGACGTGAGCCAGATTCGGCAGCTTCCGCCGGACCGGATTCCGATCGAGACCCGGCTGGTCGCTCCCGAGGAGCGCGCGGCCGCCTACCAGTTCATCAGAGTGCAGGTTGAGGCCGGCCGCCAGGGTTTCATCATCTGTCCGTTGGTCGAGGACTCGCCGCTCCGGCAGTCCCGCTCGGCGACCACTGAGTTCGAGCGGCTCCAGACCGAGGTCCTGCCGGATCTGCGCCTGACGCTGCTGCACGGCCGGATGCCGGCTCGCGAAAAGGCGCAACGCATGGACGGCTTTGCCCGAGGCGAGTTCGACATCCTGGTGGCCACCAGCATCATCGAGGTGGGGGTCGACGTCCCCAACGCCACCGTAATGGGGATCGAGAACGCCGACCGCTTCGGACTGGCTCAACTGCACCAGTTCCGGGGCCGGATCGGGCGCGGACCCCACCCTTCGCACTGCCTGCTGTTCGCAGAGAGCGCCGACCCCAGCAGCCGGGGCCGGCTCCAGGCGCTGGTGGACCATCGGGACGGGTTCGAGTTGGCCGAGATTGACCTGCGGCTTCGGGGTGCCGGTGAGCCCTACGGTCTGCGCCAGCACGGCCTCCCCGAGATGCGGGTCGGGGACCTGCTCGATGAGGAGTTGCGACGCCGGGCCCGATCCGCCGCCGAGGCGTTGCTGGACCGGGATCCCGAGCTGCGTGATCCTGGTCTGCGGCGCCAGATGCGGCACTACGAGCTGGTGTTCGAGTTCGACTGACGGACCCCGAACGAAGCCGGCCCCGACACCCCGTCAGGCCCCCCAACAAGCGACCGGCGGGGTCCGATGCGATCCTATGTGGGTTGCCAAAACCCTCGCGCCGAAGTGGTAGCAGGCGCCGTGCCGCCGGTGCCCGCTTGACCGGAGGCGAGGCCGCGGGCCGCCGGCTCCTCACCGAAGCGGCCCCAGACCTGCGGGCCACGACCGGGCTGGCGAGGGCCGCCTGCTTCAACATCCTGGGTGACGCGGTGCTGCGAGTCCGGGCCCTGGACCTGTTCGCCGGCGCCGGCAGTCTGGGCCTCGAGGCCCTCTCCCGGGGGGCCAGTTTTGCGACCTTTGTGGAGGTGGGTCGGCAGCGGGCCCAGCTGATCGACGCCAATCTGGATAGCCTCGGCTGGAGCAGCCGAGCGGAGGTGGTGGTGGCGGACGCCGTCTCCTGGTTGCGGCGGCAGCGGGAGTCGCTCACCGCCTCTGGCCTGGTCTTGCTCGACCCCCCGTACCGGGAGACGGGACCGCAGCTCTGTCTGGAGTCCCTGCGCCTCCTGGGAGATGCGGCGCAGGCCAGTCCCGGTTGGGATCCCCGGGTGGTGGCCGAACATCACCGTGATTTATCGGTACCAGCTGAGGTCGGCGCGCTAAATTGCGTGCGTACCGCGCGGTACGGCACCACGGTGCTCTCCTTCTACCGGAGGCTCCCATGACCACGGCGGTCTACCCCGGCAGCTTCGATCCGATCCACAGCGGCCACCTGGACGTGATTGGCCGAGCCCGGGAGATCTTCGATCGGGTCGTGGTGGGCGTGCTGGACAACCAGCGCAAGCAGTACCTCTTTTCGGTGGCGGAGCGGGCCGAACTGGTCCGCCAGAGCCTGCCGGAGGGCGCCAGGATCGAGGTTCGCCCCTTCTCTGGGCTGGCGGTGGGCTTCGCCTCTTCCGAGGGGGCCACGGTCATAATTCGCGGCCTTCGGGCGGTCTCCGACCTCGACAGTGAGTTTCAGATGGCGCTGA
Organism: Candidatus Dormibacteria bacterium; assembly: GCA_050734135.1. Taxonomy (GTDB): domain Bacteria; phylum Chloroflexota; class Dormibacteria; order Aeolococcales; family Bog-877; genus Bog-877. The sequence goes on along the minus strand of JBOHUG010000016.1, from coordinate 58,969 downwards.
TGAACCGACGCCTAGATCCCAAGGTGCACACCGTCTTCCTTACCACCGGCTTCTCCAACGTGTACCTCAGCTCCTCATTGCTGAAGGATGTCTGCGGGCACGGCGGTAGCATCGAGGGGCTGGTGTCGCCAGCTGTCGAGCGTGCGCTCCAGGAGAAGCTGGCCCCCGCCGGCACCGCGGCCCCCCAGCTGGGGTAGAGGAGAGACCATGGCAGACGACAACGACGAGGTCGAGCCGGACGGCGATGGGGTCTCGATCTTCGACGTTCTGGACCGGCTGGAGGCGCTGGTCAACCAGAGCCGTCGGCTGCCCCTGACCTCCAGCATCGTGGTCAGCGAGGAGGAGATTCTCGAGGCGCTGGACCAGATCCGAGTATCTCTTCCGGATGAGATCCGCGAGGCGCGGATGGTCCTGGAGACCAGAGAGGCCCGCCTCCGGGAGGCGGCCGACCAGGCGGAGCAGACGGTGCTGGCGGCGCAGGAGCGGAGCGACCGTCTCACCGATGACCACGAGGTAACGAGAAGGGCAACTGCCGAGGCTGACCGGCTCCTGACCGAGGCCCGCGACCGCAGTCGCAAGATGCGGCGCGATACCGATGATTACGTCCGGGACCGGATGGAGGAGCTGGAGTCCGAGCTGGCCTCCGCCCTGGCCCAGGTGCGCCGGGGCCTGGAGACGCTTCTCCCCGGCCAGGAGGACGACGAGAAGCCCAAGGGGAAGGGGCGGCGGCGCTAGCCGGTTTCCGGGCGCCTGCTAGACTCCGAACCCGTCATGGCACTACCCAAAGAACGCATTCCCAAGGCCCGTCGCGATCGGCGCCGGTCCCACCTGGCGCTGCAGGGCCCGGCGCTCTCTCCCTGCCCGCGCTGCCGCCAACCGCGTAGGCCCCACACCGTCTGCCCGAACTGCGGCCAGTACAAGGGACGCGAGGTCATCGCGACTGAGTAGCTGGAGGCTTCCCGGGGCTGCTCCGCGAGCATTCCGGCGGTGACCGTCTCCGCTCCGGCCCTTCTCTTTCCAGGCCAGGGGGCGCAGGGCCCGGGGATGGGTCGGGACCTCGTCGACAGGGGCTACCAGACCGAATTGCTGGAGCTCGCCGAGAAGGCCGGGATCCCCCTGGGACGGCTCTTGCTGACAGGCACCGGGGAGGAGCTGCGGCCCACCGAAGTGGCCCAGCCCGCCCTCTTCTACACCGGCGTCGTCCTGGCGCAGGTCCTGTTGCAGGGCGGGCTCCAGCCGGTGGCGGCTGCTGGCCACAGCCTGGGTGAGTACTGCGCGGTGGTGGCTTCGGGCGCGCTCTCCGCCGCCGAGGGGATGCGCTTAGTGCTGGAGCGCGGCCGCCGGATGGCGAGTGCGCCAGACGGCACGATGGCGGCGGTCCTCGGCCTCGAGCTGGTCGAGCTGGAGAGCCTCTGCCTCCAGGCCGAAGCCGACGGGGAGTGCTGCGTGGTGGCCAACGACAACGCCCCTGGCCAAGTGGTGGTGTCCGGGAGCCGGGCCGGGGTTGACCGGCTGGCCGAACTCGCGAGGGCGGCCGGAGCGCGGCGGGTGCTGCCGTTGAAAGTGGGGGGCGCCTTCCATTCGCCATTGATGGGCCCGGCGGCAGCTGCCTTCTCCGCCCTGCTCGACCAGGTTGAGTTTGCGGAACCCAGCTTCCCGGTGGTCGCCGGGGTCACCGGATCCCTCTCCCGTACCGCAGCTGAGGTCCGGGACGGGCTGCGGTCCCAGCTCACTGGCCGGGTCCGCTGGGTCGATTCGATCAAGGCGCTGGCCCAAGTGGGTAGCGATACCTTCTGGGAATGTGGTCCGGGGACCACCCTCGCGGGCCTCGGGCGCCGCATTATGCCAGCCATCGAGACCATCTCAGTGGCTTCGCCAGAGAGTGCCCGGCGCGCTCTGGACTTGACCCTGGGAGCGGGCCGGCCGGCAGCTCTGGGTGGGGGCGCCTAGCCTTTTCCGCCCCGGCTTACAATGGCCCCCAGCTTGCTCCGGCAAATGTACCCTGCAGCGGCCCCGCCGCCCTTCTCGGCAGTCGGGCTGTGAAGTCTTTCGTCCGCCGTCTGGCTGGCACCAGGACCAGCGAACACCCGCCGCCCGGGGCGGCGGAAGGTTCAACCGGGGCCCCCGGTAGCAGCGGTGGCTCGTCAAGCTTTACCGTATTGCCCGGCGAGCGCCTCAGCGGCGCCGGCGCCGGCGGGGGGGACGAGCCGGATCCAGGTCAGCTGGATCGACCCGGGCCCACTCCACCGCCAGCGACGGCTCCAGGGGCGACGGCCCCGGTTCCCGAACAGCAGCAAGAGCAGGCGACCGCAGGTCGTTCACCTAGGGGAAGAGATGGCAGACACGAGCTGGGAAGGCTTCAAGGCGATAGTGGTGGAGCAGCTCGGCGTGGAGACGGATCAGGTGACTCCGGAAGCCAACTTCGTGGAGGATCTGAACGCCGACTCGCTGGATCTGGTGGAGCTGATCATGGCCTTCGAGGAGGCGTACGGGATGGAGATCCCGGACGAGGACGCGGAGAAGATCCAGACGGTGGGTCAAGCCTGGGACTACATCAAGGATCACCTCGACCTGACCAACTAACCGACGCCGCGCCGGCTCGACCCGCGCCCCGACGACGGCGCGGGCAACCCGACCTGGCGGAGCAGGCCGAGCAGGAGCAGGAGGCTGAGCGCCGACTGGTCGAGCTGGAGGCGCGCTTGGATATCAAGTTCAAGCGCCGGGAGTGGCTGCTGGAGGCCATGACCCACACCTCCTGGATCAACGAGCGCGGCGCCGCGGGTCGCGACAACGAACGGCTTGAGTACCTCGGCGACGCCGTCTTGGAACTGGTCGCCGCGGAGTATCTCTTCAACCGGTTCCCCAATTACGACGAGGGCCAGTTGACCCAGATGCGATCGTCACTGGTGAGCACCGTGGCGCTGGCTGGGATCGGCGAGCGGCTGCGGCTTGGGGAGGCGCTCCGGCTCGGACGGGGAGCCACCAAGTCCGGAGCTCGACGGTTGACCTCGCTTCACGCAAACGCCTTCGAGGCGATCATCGGCGCCACCTTCCTCGACCAGGGCTACCGGAAGGCGGGCAAGATCTTTCTCTCCCGGATCGGTGACCTCAGCTCCTGGACCGACCCCAACTTCAAAGGCCGGCTCCAGGCACTGGCCCAAGAACGGTTTGGGATGCCTCCCATCTATCGGACCCTGCCCGACGGCAGCTCCCGCCCCCGTCAGTACCACTCCCAGGTTTCGGTGGAGGGCGGTCCCGTCCTGGGCGAGGGTAGGGGCGGAACCAAGCAGGCGGCCGAGCAAGGGGCCGCCCGGGCCGCCATCGACGGCCTGGTGGCCCCGGTCTCGAAGAAGCGACGCCGGGGATCGCGGTCGAAGGTCGCGGCAACCGACTCGGCCGATCACGCTCTGACCGCTCCCTCACTGCAGCCGGTCGCCCCCGAAACGTCTCCAGTGGTAGGCCCAGCACTGGGGGGCGCAGCCGAGCCACCGACCCCGAGCAGCTCCCCACCTGCCCGAAAGCGCCGCCGCCGCTCCCGCGCCTCGAGCGGTGGAGTCGCCAACGGGCTCAGCCCCGCCGAGGCCGCCGCACCGACTCCCGGGGACGAGGGTGCCGCTCCCGCGGTGGCTTTAACCGCCCTGGAGGCGGTGTCGAACAGCTCCGAGGCAACCGCCCCGCGTCGTCGTCGTCGCCGAGCTCGGGGCGGGACCGTCGGTGCGGGCCCTGATTCAGCCCCACCGCGGCCGGCACCAGGCGACCTGGAACCAGCCCAGGTCTTCCCGGCGGCCGGCAGCGACACCGAGGTCACTGGGGAACCCGCATCCGGGCGCCGTCGTCGCCGCCGCCCGCGGAGCGGAGCCCCGAGCTCGAGCGGATCGCCGCTGATCCCGGCTCCCGGCGAGTCCGGGCCGGAGACCCTGCCCCAAGAGCAGCGGACCCCGGTGAGCAGCGAGATGCAGCTGGAATCCCCCTCCAAACTGGGCGAGCCAACAGACCCTGGACAGCGCAAGCGCACGCACCGGGGCCACCGGGGGGGTCGGCGGCGGTCTGGGAGACCGGCTAGCCCAACTCCATGAGGGTTAGTCGCCTGCACCTCCAGGGGTTCAAAAGCTTCTCGGGCCGGGCCGAGTTGGAGCTTGGCCCGGGGATCACCGCCATCGTCGGGCCGAACGGGAGCGGCAAGTCCAACCTGGTCGACGCCATCCGGCTGGTGCTGGGGGAGACCAGCGCTCGGGAGTTGCGGGGCCAGCGGCTGGACCAGGTGATCTTCGCTGGCGGAGCCAGCCGGGCCCCGATGGGGATGGCTGAGGTGGGGTTGGTCTTCGATAACGAAGATGGCCGATTACCGGTCGAGGACGTCGAGGTCGCCATCAGTCGGCGCGTGTACCGGGATGGCACCAGCGAGTTCCGCCGCAACGGTCACCGGGTCCGGTTGCGCGATCTGGGCCGGCTCCTCGACGCCACCGGGCTGGCCCAGGCGGGCTATGCGGTAATCGCCCAGAACGACATCGAGTCGATCATCCGCGCGTCGCCGGCGCAGCGCCGGCATTTGATCGAGGAGGCGGCGGGGGTGCGGGGTGCCCAGGCGCTGATCGAGGACTCCCGCGGGCGTCTGCAATCGCTGGCGGAGTGGCTCGACGGCTCGATTGGCCGACTGGCAGAGCTGCTTCCGCGGATCGAGTCACTGCGGGAGGAGGCCGTGGCCGCCGAGGAGGCTGCCAAGCTCCGCGCCCGGCTGCGGGATCTAAAGGGCAGCTTGGAACGGGGCGCCTGGCTGGCGGCGCTAGCCGAGTTGCGCAAATTGGAGCGCCAGTTCCAGGCGGGCGAGCGTCGAGTGGCCCAGTTTCGGGAACGGGCGCAGCAGTTCCAGGCCACCTACCTGTTGCAGCGGGAGCGGCTCCAAGCGGTTGAGGCCGGTCGCCTGGAATCCGAGCGACAGGCGGGCGCCCTGGCCCTGACGGCACAGCAGGGGGAAGCCCAGGTTGAGCGATGGCAGGAGCGTTCGGTCCAGGCGGCTGGGGCTCGGGCGGCCGCGGTCCAGACCCTGGCCGAGGTGCAGGACGACCTGTTGACCCTGCCGGGCCCGGACGCCGGTGCGGCGGGCGATTCCGCTGCCTTGGAGCAGGCCCGGGCGACCATCTCCGGCCTGGAGCAAGAGTTGATCAATCTTCGCCAGGCGCGCGTCCTGCGCCGGGCCGAATTGGTCCGGGACCAAGCCCGCGACCAGGAAGGCGAGCGGGAGGTCACGGCTGCCCGCCGCCGGCGGGCGGAGCTCGAGGCGAAGCTGGCGGGCGCCGAAGCCTGGCGAAATCAGGCGCTGGTGGCCCGGGCGGCGGCTGAGTCCGCTCGGACGACGGCAGCATCGGAGCTGCAGGCGGTAGGGGACGCGGCCAAGGGCCTGCGCCAGACGGCGGGCCGGGAAGCGGCCGGCTTCGATCGCGCCCAGAAGGCGGAAGCGCTGCGGCTGCATTTGCTGCAGCGCGCCGAGGAGGGACTCTCCAAGGCGACCGTCGCGCTGCGCGAGGCCGAGGCCCGCCTGGGCGCGCAAGTGGCCGCTATCGAGGTCAGAACCCAGGCCGCCCCGATTGCCGGCGCCGCCGCTCGCGGGGGAGCCAGAGTTCGACGACTGGCCGAAGGAGTCCAGGCCGCTCAGGCTGCGGACGCCCAGGCGGTGGAGGCCGGACTGGGGATTTTCCAGCAAGCCTTGGTCGGGGAACAAGCCGCGGCCCGGCGAGCTCTGGCCCTGGCAGGAGATGTCGCCGAGGTCGTCTGCTGGCCGGTTGCCGAGGAGCCGGTGGTCTCTAACCCGCCCCAGGGTTGTCGGCCGCTGGCGACCACGCTGGTCGGGGACGCCGGGGCCCTCGGGGTGGTCGCCCGGGTCGCCCGCTTGGTGTGCCTGGCGAAGGACCGCCCGGCCGCCGTCAGGTGGTTGGCCAGACTCCCTGATGGCCGCGCCGTGCTCGAGGATGGCACCGTGCTGGGGACCGGTTTGGAGATCACTCCGGCCCGGACTCAGGGCGAACTGCGACTGGTCGAGCAGATGCGCGACGCCGAGCGCACCGTGCAGCGCCAGCGGGCCGAGTTGGTGCGCGCCCGGGAGTCTCTGGAGCGGTCCCGGGAGGCTCACAGCCAGCAGCGGGCGTTGGTGGACCGGCTGCGCCAGGGCGCAACCGCCGCCCAAGCCGCAGCTAACGCCGGTCAGGTGGAGGTGGACCGGCTCCTGGGGGACACTGCGCGCTCCGACCAGGCGGCCGTTGGTCTGCAGCGCGAGCTGGAGGAGCGCGAGCGGCAGAGCGCCGACGACCGAGCCGCGCTTGCCACGGTGGAGGCCGAACTGGGGGAGCGGGAAGAGAAGCAGGCCACGACCAGTGCCGCGCTCGAGAGCTGCCGCGCCGCGGTCGCTGGGCTAGAGGAGCTCATTCTGGGGGCTGGCCAGCGCTTGGAGGAGGCCCGTTTGGCCAGTGCCGGCGCGGAGGCTGAGGCGCGCAGCTGGTCGCGACGGACCGAGGAGCTGGCCCGGCGCCGGGAGCAGCTGGCAGCCCGTGACCGGAGCGCCCGAGCGCGGATCCAGGCCGCGGAGCGGAGCGCTCTCGAGGCGCTGCAGCAGCTCCAGTTGGCCCGTCGCCAGGCCCAGGTCGCCAGGACTCAGTTCCACCTCTCCGTCGAGCGTCGGGCCCAGACGCTGGCCGAGTCCCCCGATCCGCTCCAGGGCCTTGGCGAGCTTGAGCGGCAGCGGGCTGAGCTGGAGGCGGCCGTGCACTCGGCCGCCTCCCAGACGGAGGCGTGGCGGCGTGACGTCGCGGCTCAGACTCACCAGGTGGAGCGCCTGAAGGCGGAGGTGGCCGAGGACCCGGCCGCGGCTACCGAGCCAGGCGAGTTCACCACTCCCACGGATCCCTCCAGGGCTGCCGCCGAGATCACGAGGTCGGAGCGCCGGCTGAGCGCACTGGGGCCAATCAACGAACTGGCCCCCCGACAGCTCACCGAATTGTTGGAGCGGACCGAGGGGCTGCGGGCGGCCCATGACGACTGCCTCCGGGCCAGGGACGAGCTGGAGGCGACCCTGACCGAACTCCAGGCGGTCAGTGGCGGTCGCTTCCAGCGGACCCTCCAGGAGGTGACCCGCGAGTTTGAGTCAGTATGGGTCGAGCTCTTCGGCGGCGGGAGGGCCACCCTAACCGCCACGCCGGGCGAGAACGGTGCCCCTGGAGGGGTGGAGATGCAGGTCCAGCCCCAGGGCAAACGGGTGCTCTCCATGCCTCTGCTTTCAGGCGGCGAGCGCGCTCTGACGGCGCTGGCCCTGGTCCTGGCCCTGCAGCAGGTATCCCCCAGCCCCTTCTACGTGTTCGACGAGGTGGACGCCGCCCTCGACGAGGCCAACATCACCCATTTCGCCGACCTGCTGCAGAAGCGGGCGGAGAGCAGTCAGTTCCTGGTGGTGACCCACAGCCTGACCACCATGTCCCGAGCTTCCATGCTCTACGGGGTCACCCAGGACGGGGATGGCTCCAGCCGGATCCTTTCGGTGCGCCTCACCTCTGATGGCCAAGCGGTCGAAACCGAGGTGGAGGCGGTTCGGGAAGCGGTCCGGACCGGTGGCTGAGGTAGGGGCTGCCAGGCGGGGCCGCTGGTGGAAGCGGATCCCGGGACGGCTCGACAAAGTCGGCAGCGGACTCGGCCAGCAGCTCCGCAGCCGCCTCAGCCTGGGGCGCGGCGCCGGGGATGATCTCTACGAGGAGATCTTCGAGCTACTGCTCGCCAGCGACTGCGGGGTGGCGGTGGCGGAGGAGCTGGTGGAGGGACTTCGAGAGCGGGCTGCTCGGGAGAAGCTGCGCGAGACTGGACCTCTGCTGGGCGCCCTCCGGGAGGAGATGGCCGGCCGGCTGGCGGGCGCCCAGCGGGAGCTATCGCTCAGCGGAGAGCCGGCGGTCTGGCTAGTGGCGGGCGTGAACGGAGCTGGCAAGACGACAACCGTCGCCAAGCTGGCCGCCCGCCTCCGGGGACAGGGGCTGACACCGCTGATCGCGGCTGCGGACACCTTCCGAGCTGCCGCCATCGAACAGCTGCGTACGCTGGCGGCTCGCACGGGGACAGAGGTGGTGGCCCACCAGCTCGGCTCCGACCCGGCGGCGGTCGTGTTCGACACCTTGGCGGCGGCCCAGGCGAGGGGGCGGGAGGTGGTGCTGGTGGACACTGCTGGGCGACTCCACACCAAGCACAACTTGATGCAGGAGTTGGCCAAGATTCGCCGGGTCATCGGGGGCCAGCAGCAGAGCCAGCCGGTCGAGACCCTGCTGGTGCTGGACGCCTACGTGGGGGCCAACGCGCTGTCCCAGGCGGTGGCGTTCGCCGAGGTGGTGGGTGCCACCGGGCTGGTACTAACCAAGCTGGACGGCAGCGCGCGGGGAGGGTATGTGTTCCAGTTGGAGCAGGAGCTGCGGGTCCCGGTCAAGCTGGTCGGAGTTGGCGAGGGCCTTGAAGATCTGGCCGACTTCTCCCCGGCCGCCTACCTGGACGCCCTCCTGGGAGACGGAGGTCATGAGGCGGAATCAGGCGAAACCCCCTACTGAGGCGGGTTCCTTGCAAGTCCCTTCGCGGGCGCCGAGCACAGTGGCCCAGCTAGATGCGGGAGATCGGTAACAGCGGAGAGCCATGGCGCTTCGGAACCGGACCGGTCTCCGGCCGAGTCTTCGTGAAGGAGATTCCGAAGTTCCCGGTGGCAGTCGCCACCAGCGCGCTCAGAGCCCCAAGACCGTGCCCTAGCCGGGGCCATATAGAAGGCGGGGGCTGCCGCACCCACCAAGCCGAGGTAGTGCCCGTGCTGCATACGTGGTCCCGCCTCGCGGGTGGGACCACGCCATGTCTAAAACGTCCCTCACCGGCGCCGTGATGAGGTCGATCCGGGAGCTGGCGACCCCTTTTGGCGATGGCGGGGCTCGTGATGGACGTGGGCCCGTTGGCCGTCATGGTCGCAGATCATGATCAGTTCGGCTGGGCCGTCGATGGCCGCGAAGGCGTGCGGCGTCATGGTGGGGAACTCAGCGGCCTCGCCGGTCTCGATAGTGATCTCGCGGTCGCCGAGCGACAAGCGCAGCCGTCCCTCGATGACGAAGAGCCAGTCGTGACCGGGGTGGACCCGCTGGGCTTCCGACCGCCGGGTCGGCTCCAGTCTCATTTTGACGGCGAGCGTGCTGCCGGTTGGACGGCTCAGCATCCAGGTGGTGCGCTCGCGCGAGCGGTTCGGTAGTGGACGGATGACCACATCACCGTCGCTGCTCGAGTGGAGGAGTGCGTCGAGGTCGACCTGGAGCGCCGCTGCCAGCGGCAGCAGGATCTCGAGGCTGATCGTTCGCCTCCCGGTTTCGACCCGACTGATGGTGGATGGACTGAGGCTGGTGCGGGCGGCGAGCTCGTCGAGCGACAGCCCGAGCGTCGTCCGCAGACTCCTCAAACGATTCCGAACCAGCTGTTCAATCTCGTTAAACTCGGCCATCGTTCCTCCGGCGGCCTTGCGAATATAGCAAGTGTACGTGCGCTTTCCGGGCTGAACAGTATCATCCAGGTCATGAGTGACAATGCCCCCCCCTAACGTCGAGCGGCACTGCGACGTAGCCGTCATCGGTGGGTCGGCCGCCGGACTTGCCGCTGCACTTCAGCTGGGGCGCCAGCGCCGGTCCGTGATCGTCATCGACGCCGGCGAGCCGCGCAACGCTCCCGCCTCACACCTGCACGGCTACCTCGGTTACGAGGGGCTTCCGCCATCGGAGCTGACCAGAGTTGGTCGCGAGGAGGTCCGCAGGTACGGCGGCGAGGTGCTTGCCGGTCAAGTGAGTCGCGTGACCCGTTCAGATGACGACCGCTTTCGGGTCGAACTCGTCGCCGGTCCCGTCATCGTCGCCCGTCGGGTTCTCGCCGCCACAGGGCTGGTGGACGAACTCCCGGACATTGACGGCCTCGCCGAACACTGGGGGCGCGAGGTCATCCACTGCCCGTTCTGCCATGGCTTCGAGGTCCGCGATCGGCGCATCGTCGAGATCGTCACCCATACGATGGGACTCCGCGCCGCCGGCCTATTCCGCCAGCTCACGGCTCAGCTCACCGTGGTACTGCACGATCTGGTAGAGGTGGACGACGCTGAGGTCGACGCCTTGCGGGACGCCGGCGTGAACATCGTCGCGGGCAAGGTCAGTCGCCTAGTCACGGGTACCGACGGCCAGGTCTCGGCAGTCGAGCTGAATGATCTGCAACGCATCGACGCCGACGCGGTCGTGGTCGGTCCGCGGTTCAGGGTGCGGGCCGAACCGTTCGTGTCGCTCGGCCTCCGACCTGCGCCGCACCCGACCGGACTCGGAGACTTCCTGGAGACGGATGCGACTGGGGCGACTGCGGTACCGGGACTCTATGCGGCCGGCAACGTGACCGACCCGAGCCAGCAAGTGTCACAAGCCGCCACCGACGGCAGCCGGGTCGGCGCCATGATCTGCTTCAGTCTCGCCCGCGACGACATCCAAGCCGTAGCCCGTCCGTCGGCCAACGAGGTCGACTGGGATCACCGCTACCGGGGCGGCCAGATGTGGAGCGGTCGACCGAACGCCGCGCTTGTGAATGAGATCGGTTCGCTCTCCCCTGGCCGCGCCTTGGATGTCGGCGCCGGCGAGGGTGGCGACGCGCTCTGGCTGGCCGAGCAGGGTTGGACCGTGACCGCGAGTGACATCTCGCGAGGCGCTCTGGACCGGGTCGGCGTCGAGGCCGAGCGCCGCGGTCTGCGCATCGAGTGCCACCACGTGGACGCGAACCGGCTCGATGCATTCGAGCCTGGAGCATTCGACCTCGTGTCGGTGCAGTACGCAGCGATTCCCCGCACCCCCGATGACCGGGGTGTCAGCAACCTGCTGAACGCGGTCGCTCCGGGTGGCACGCTGCTCGTCGTGAGCCACGATCTGGAGCCGATGCGCGCGGCGATCAACACACCTGCCCACAGCCATCCATTCGATCCGGACGCCCACGTACGGGTCGACGACTTCGCGGCGGCGGTCGCCGATACAGCGCTATGGGAGATCGCGGTCCACGAGAAGCGACGGCGTCCGGTGGGGGCCGCCGCCGTTTCCCACCACGTCGACGACGTCGTGCTGCGCGCCCGCCGCCTCGCCAGCTGACACGACCCGACCGCTTCTCCTCCAGCTGCCCCGAATCCCGCTGGGCCGGGGCGCGCCGGCTGCCGGAGTAATCTCGCTGTTCCACAGACGTACCCTTAGCGACCGGCGAGGCAGCTCACCCCCGTCGACCAGTTCGCAGCATCAGGGTGTGCGGTCAAAGCCGTTCTCTCGCACCTTGGTCGGGTAGGGACTTTCTACCGACCGGCGGCAGTCGTCGGGTCAACTCAAAGCCGAATGACCGTAAGTCATCAGGGGCAAGTTGTACTGCGCTGTCTGACGGGTCAACCAACGCCAGCCGGCGAATCAAGGCGAATCCCGCAGGCACATTTAGCGCGCACCTCTTCCCGGTCGGCAACGACCGGTCCGACCCGCTTTTGCCACCGCGCGAGGGAGCAGGTCGGGCGATCATTCAGCGCCTTACTGACTTTTGGGTAGGCGGTGCGCAGCTAAGCCACCTCGCTGGAGCTAGGGGCATCAGGAACCCGGGGCTCAGGCGGCTCGATCCCATTTGATAGAAGCGCCGCGATCGGAGTAGGGTGTCAAGGCTTTGACCTTGACACCACCCTCCTTCGACCGACTCGCCCGAGTCCAACTCTTCGACGTTTACCGGGCGGTCCTGACGGCGCGCCAGCGGGAGGCGCTGCGGCTGCAGCTCGAGGAGGACTGGTCGCTCGGAGAATTGGCGCAGTCCCTGGGCACTTCCCGGGCTGCGGCGCACGATCTGGTGCGCCGGGGGATGGGGCGGATGGAGCTGCTGGAGCAGCGCCTGGGCGCCTGCCGGCGGCTGGCGGCGGCCGATCGGGAGGCGGGCCGGCTCCGCGGCCGAGTGAGCCGGCTGGAGCGGCGCCTGCGGGCCCAGTCTGAGGCCGAGGGAGGCCGTTAGGTGTTCGACAATCTGACCGACAAGCTGGGGGTCGCCTTCAAGCGCTTCACCGCGAAGGGCAAACTGACCCCGGCGGACGTTGAGGTCGGACTCCGCGAGGTGCGGCTGGCGCTGCTGGAAGCAGACGTCAACTACAAGGTTGCCCGCGAATTCGTGGACCGGGTGCGGGTGCGGGCGGAGGGCGCCGAGGTGCTGGAGAGCCTCACCCCGGGGCAGCAGGTGATCAAGGTTGTTTACGAGGAGCTGGTGGTCCTGCTCGGCGGGCAGGACGCTCGGATCACCTACCAGCAGGAGCCGCCCACGACCGTGATGCTGATGGGACTGCAAGGCTCCGGCAAGACGACCGCGGCGGTCAAGCTGGCACTGCTGGCGCGCCAGGAGGGCCACCGGCCGATCCTGGTGGCGGCCGACCTCCAGCGAGCGGCAGCGGTGGCGCAGCTGCAGGTGCTCGCCGAGCAGCAGCAGTTGGAGGTGCTGGAGGCGCCCGCCGACCACGGGCTGGCCAAGGGGGTCAAGGCGGCCACTGCCGAGGCCCGGCGCCGGGGGGCCGACGTGGTGCTCATCGACACCGCTGGGCGCCAGCACTTGGACCAGCCGCTGATGGACGAGTTGAAGGCACTCCGCCAGGCGACGACGGTGCACCACGGGCTCCTGGTGGTGGACGCCATGACCGGCCAGGAAGCGGTCCGGGTGGCCGGGGCGTTCAAGGACGCGGTCGGAGTGGATGGGGTGGTGCTGACCAAACTCGACGGCGACGCTCGGGGGGGAGCCGCCCTCTCGATGCGGGCCGCTATCGGGCTGCAGGTTTGGTACTGCGGAGTGGGGGAGCGGGCCCGCGATCTGGAGGCCTTCCACCCGGAGCGGATGGCGCGGCGGATCCTGGGCATGGGAGACGTCCTGACTCTGGTCGAGCGAGCCAGCCAGGAGATAAGCACAGAAGAGGCGCAGCGGGTTGAGGCCCAGATCCGCGAGGGCCGGCTCTCCCTGGACGATTTCATCGTCCAGATGCGCCAGATCCGACAGCTGGGACCGCTGGAGTCGGTCCTGGGGATGATGCCAGGCGGGCGGGAGTTGGTAAAGCAGCAAGGGGGAAATCTGCCGGACGAAGCCCAGCTGAGCCGGATCGAAGCGATCGTGATGTCGATGACCGCCCAGGAGCGGCGCCGGCCTGCCCTCATCGACGCGTCCCGTCGGCGCCGGATCGCGGCCGGCAGCGGCACGACCCCGGTCGAAGTTTCACGACTGATCAAGAATTTCGAACGAATGCAGGAGATGATGCGTGGCTTCTCCGGGCTCGGCGGCAAGCGGCGGCTGGCGGCGGAACTGATGAAGGGGGCACCGGGGAACGCTCTTCCGGGGCGCCGGTAAGGCCCGCGAAAACGACTCGGTTTTTTGCACTTTTTCCATAAGACAAGGGGATTCTCAGTGGCAGTAAAGATTCGTCTCAAGCGCATGGGTGCCAAGAAGCGGCCCTTCTATCGGGTGGTGGTGGCTGACGCGCGCTCGCCTCGGGACGGCCGCTTCATCGAATCGGTGGGGTTCTACGATCCCCTCAAGAACCCCAAGGTTTTCCAGGTGGATGACGAGCGGATCCGCCATTGGCTGGCGACCGGCGCGCGCCCCTCGGATGCTGTCCGCGAGCTGCTCGAGCGCCAGGGCTCGCTGCCCGCCACGGCGCACCCGGTTCGCACCAAGACGGGACCCAAGCGGGCCCCCAAGCCGGGTCAGGGACCGGTGGCCATTGCCGCGGCCCCGGCTGTGGCCGCGCCGGACGTCGCTGCGGAGGTGGCCGCCCCGGAGTCTGAGGCAGCTCACTCTGAGGAGGTGCCGGCCGCCATCGTGAGCTCCGAGGAGCTGGCCCAACTCCCGGCCGAGGTGGTCAGCGAGACGGACGCTCCAGGGGAACCGGAGGAGACTCCAGAGGACTCGGCACCGGATGAGCCGGACTCAGCTCCACACGCGCCCAGCGAGGAGTGAGGCCGTGCCCGATTACGGCGAACTGGTGCGGTACATGGTCCAGCAGATGGTCTCGCAGCCGGACGCGGTAGAGGTCCAAGTGGAAGGGGACGCCCATCGGGTGACGGTGCGGATCAAGACCGCGCCCGAGGACCTGGGCAAGCTGATCGGCCGCGGAGGACGACATATCGAGGCGATCCGGATGGTGGCCAGGGCAGCATCCCTCCGACCGCGAGATCGGGTGTACATCGAGGTGCGCGATTGAGCGAGCCGCCGGAGTGGGTCCGGGTCGCCCGGCTGTTGGGGCCGCATGGACTGGCTGGCGAGCTAAGCGTGGAGCTGCTGGGTGGGGACCCGGGCCGGTTGGCGCCGGGCGAAACGCTGCGGGGACCGCATGGCCCGCTGGTGGTGGAATCCGTCCGCGGCGCCGGCAACCACCTGCTCTGTCGCTTTGTGGGGATCGCCGATCGCGACTCTGCCGCCCGGCTCGGCGGCGGCTACCTCGAGGTGGAGGGGACCGAGCTGCGCGCCTTACCTGCCGGCGAGTACTTCCATTTCCAGCTGGTGGGTTTGGAAGTCGAGGACCGGCAGGGGCGGAGTCGAGGGGAGCTGGTCGATGTCGAAGCGTACCCAGCCCATGACGTTTATGTAATTCGCACCCCCGCCAGTGAGCTCCGGATCCCGGCGGTGAAGGAGGCGGTGCTGGGAATCGATCTGGGCCGAAAGAGGATCACCGTCGCCGAGCCGTATCTGGAGGCCTGGGTCGATGCGGTTTGACGTGATCAGCCTGTTTCCCGCGATGTTTCCCGGTCCGCTCGGAGCCGGGGTCGTGGGTCGGGCGCTGGAGCAGGGGCTGATCGAGATCGAAGTCCATGACCTCCGCCAGTGGGGAAGGGGGGTGCACCGCCAGGTTGACGACACTCCCTACGGCGGCGGACCGGGGATGGTACTCCGGCCCGAGCCGCTCTTCGCCGCCGCCCGAGCGGTGAGGGAGCAGCTCGGGCCCCCCGCGCCGCGGGGTATCTTGCTCGCCGCCTACGGACGGAAGCTCACCACCGAAGTGGTCGAAGAGCTGCTGACGGAGCCTCGACTGCTCTTGGTCTGCGGCCGCTACGAAGGGGTGGACGAGCGGGTGAGCTCGGGTCTGGAGCTGGACGAGATCTCGGTCGGCGACTTCGTGGTAAGTGGAGGGGAACTCCCGGCCATGATGCTGATCGAGGCGGTGGCTCGCCGTCTCCCTGGAACCCTGGGAGACCCCGAGTCTGCCGTGGACGAGAGCTTCAGCGCCGGGTTGCCTGAGTACCCCCACTACACTCGGCCGGCGGTGTTTGAAGGAATGGCGGTGCCGGAGGCGCTCCGCAACGGAGACCACGCGAAGATCGCCCGCTGGCGGGCCGAGGCGGCCCGAGAACGGGCCGTGAGATTGCGGCCCGACCTCCTGGTCGACGCCCAACGGAAGCAGGCGGCGGGTCGGGCCGCCGGAGATGAAAAACGGGGCTCGAACTCGGCAGTGGCCGGCGTTCCCCTGAGAGGAGCGGAATGAACATCATCGATCTGCTTGAAGAAGAGCAGCTCCGCGACGACGTCCCGGAACTCAGTCCGGGCGACACGGTGCGAGTCCACGTCAAGGTCGTGGAGGGCACTAGGGAGCGCATTCAGGTCTTCGAGGGGGTGGTAATCGCGCTTCAGAAGGGGGGAACCCAGCGCTCGATGACGGTGCGTCGTACCGCTCACGGGGTGGGGGTGGAACGCACCTTCCCGGTCCACTCACCGCGGCTCGCTCAGATCGAGGTGATCCGCCACGGCCGGGTCCGGCGGGCCAAGCTGTACTACCTGCGAGACAAGGTGGGCAAGCGCGCGAAGATTCGGGAGCGGCGCGAGTCGGTCGGCAACTCTGAGTCTCCATCGGAGGCGGTGGAGACTTCGCCGGCGGCCGCAACGGCGGAGCCGGCCCTGGCGGCTCCCAAGCGGCGGCTCACTCGGAGCCGGGCTAAGACGGACTGAGTCCGGGGATTTCTCGCCCGCTCGCATCGCCTAAACTGGACTTCGTGCCGGATCAACCTAACCGGGTGCTAGTGGTGTCGCGTCAGGCATCACGGTCCGAGACCATCGCCAAGGCGCTGGACAAGCGCGGGCTCGCCATGCTGGCCTTCGAGTCCACCAAGGCGGCGGCGGCGGCGCTGAAGGAGACCCCGGCCGAGGCGGCGCTGATCGAGGTCACCGGTGACGATGCCCAACTGGTCCCGCTGATCAAGCAGATCCGGGCCTCCGACGTTCACGCCACGATCCCGGTCGTACTCGTCGCGGCGGACCCGGCCGCCGCGATCGTCATGGCGGCGACGGCGGCGGGGGCGACCGAGGTGCTCCCGCGCAACAGCTCGACCCAGACAGTCGCTGAGACCCTCCGCACTCTGCTGGCGGCTGAGTCGGCGGCGCCGGCGACCCGACTGGCACCGATCGATCCCCAGAACCCACGGAAGGGGCCCGGGGAGTTGTGGGTCGTATGCGGACCTCGAGGCGGGGTCGGTCGTACCGCGCTCGCCACCAATTTGGCCGTGATCGCGGCGGAGACGCTCCGGGTGGCGCTGGTAGACAACGTTCCCCGCTTCGGCAGCGCCCTGATGGCCTTCAACCTGCCGCCGCAGACCCCGACCTGGGTGGAGCTGTCCGACCTCCCGGTCGAGGATGACATCCTGGACCGTCTGACCCGCCACCCAAGTGGGGTCTCCGTGCTGCCGGCGCCGGGGCGACCGGAACTCTCCGACTCGGTGTCGCCGGCGGCGGTGGGGGCCCTCATCTTCCGGCTTACGGGCCTCGCCGACCTAGTGGTCGTCGACCAGGGGGGGCGGCTGGACAACGGCGGAATCGACCTCTTGGAGTCCTCCGACCACATGATCCTGGTCGGCACCCCGGACAATCCGGGGGTGGTGGGGCTGCGCGGCTGGCTGCGCATCTGCGACCAGCTGCAGATCCCCCGAGACCGGATCTCGGTGGTTCTTAACTGCGTCCTCCCGTACCACCAGGTCGACGCCGACCGGGCCAAGCGGGTGCTGGAGCAGCCGGTACTTGCTCTGCCGCACGGCGGCATCGACGGGGTGCGCTCGTTGAGTGGCGGCGAGCCCTTGGCGTGGAAGCATCCGTCCAACCGTTGGGTAAAGGCGATGCGCAACCTGGCGGTCCAGATCTCTCCTGCGATCGGCGCCAAGCTCAAGCACTAGCCCCGGACCTAGCCGGGGCGTGCGAGGGTCGTGGCGGCCACCGCCGCGCTCAGGTAGGGCGGCGGTTGGTTGGGGAGGCGGGACTGGCGGCGCTTCCGCGGCCGCGGGATTCGCGGCTCTCGGCGAACAACGACCCATGGTGTCGGAAGCTACGAGCCCGTAGTTGGCGTCCGAGTAATACCGGGTTGACTCACTTTATGAAGACTGTAATTTCCCTTTCCGACCAAACCTTCGAGCGGGTGAACGAGAGCGCTGCACAGCTCGGGATGAGCCGGTCGGAGTTCTTCGCGAAGGCTGCCGAACGGTATCTGGACCACCGGCACTGGTCCTCGGACATCGCTGAGATTGATGAAGCCCTAACGGAGAGCGTCGACGACTCAGGGAGGGTGGCGGCAGCTCCGGGTCGGCGCTCATTATCAAGGCCGAGTCCTTCAACAGGAGTCGGCCGGCGGCAGTCTCGGTTGCCGTGGTCGCCTCCAACACCAACCTGGCGGCCCTGCCTGGGTACGTTTTGCCACCAGCTCCGGTATCGGGTCTCCCGAAAGCCTCAGTGGTCAACGGGACGGCTCTGGTGACGGTGGCCAAGGTTGATCTGGAAGGCCTTCGGACAGTTTCCTCCGCTTCTCCGGTTGAGCCCGGTACTCGGGTTGCTGCGGGTCCTAGCGTTCTGATCACTGCGCTGGACTTGCGTGAACAGAGAACCAGGCGGGCAGAGCGCCAGCGACGGGTGGCCCCGATTGACGCGGCCAAACACTTCAGGATCGACCTCGAGCGACCGGAGATTCGCGCCCGGACGGGAAGTTTGAGCGGGTGCCACCGGTAGAACGGACCGATCGGGTCGATCGACTCGTGGCGCCTCACCTGTGCTGTGGGAACTGCGGGCAGCGGTGTACGTAGCCATCTTGAGGTCCGGCGCTCCTGGTTGCCCTGGGACCTTCTGCTAGGGAACCGGGGACTTTAGGTATTGGGAGCTGCCCGCTCCAGCTGACCGGGGACGGCTGGTCACTGCCTTGTAGGCAGCGCAATTAGAGAAGGTGGCAGGCGGCACTCGGACTCTGGCCTGTCGCCGATGAGAGGGGGAAGGTGACTCGCCCACCTCGGTGCCGTACCGTTCCCAGACCGACTGCCGGGACATTCCCAGTCGATCGGCGATCTCGGCCCAGCTGAAGCCCTCGGAGCGGGCGGCAACCACGGCGGAAGCCCTCCGAGAGCCGAGCAGCACCGCCAGCGAACGGAGCGCGAGCAACCGGTCGGGCGTCGAGAGCTGGTCCAGGGTCCCCATCACCACGTCGGCCGCGGCCGCGGCCGGAGGACTGGCCGGGTGATAGCTCATCCGTCAAGGATACCTGACAAAAGAGCTATGATGTTGGAACCGGGGCAGCGAGCCCCGGCCAACCGACGGCCGTTCCAGATGACGAGGAGATCTCCCATGGTTGCGCCCCTCCACCTCAGCGACGTCAGCTTCCGCCAGGAGGTTCTCGAGAGTGAGACCCCGGTGTTGGTCGATTTCTGGGCCGAATGGTGCCCGCCCTGCAAAATGATCGCCCCGATTGTGGAGGACTTTGCGGCCGAGTACGAGGGAAGGCTCAAGGTCACCAAGGTCGACACTGACGCCTGTCCGTTGGTGTCCAGCGAATACCAGGTGATGAGCATTCCCACCCTGATGGTCTTCCTCGCCGGTCAGCCGGTGGGCACCTTTGTCGGATACCAGCCGAAGGCAGCGCTGCGGGCCAAGCTCGACGCCCTGCTGCTTCAGCCAGCTCGCTGAGGCACCGGGAAGGCTACTCCGATGCTGAGGTCGGAGCCTTCCCCTCCGGCCAGTACTGCTCCTCCAGGATGTCCTCGTCGCGAAGTCCGGCGCGGAGCATCACCGCCCTCCCGGTGGAGATCATGCCGGGATGGCCGCAGAGGTAAACCACTCCCTTCCCAGGTCTGATCCCCGAACGATCAGCGTGTTTGCGCAGCACGTCCTCCGCGCGACCGACCTCGCCCTCCCACCCGGCATCGCCCCAGGGCCGGCTCACGGTGGGAACGTACTCGAAGTCGGGGAACTCTGCGCCGAGCTGAGCCATCTCCTTCGCGTAACCGAATTCGTGGGAGAAGCTGGCTCCCTGCACCAGGACGATTTTGGGAGGCACCACCTCACCCCGGACCTGCTGGCTCCGGAGCTGTCGGAGCAGGCTCGCGAAGGGGGCGATTCCGGTAACCGTAGCCAGGAAGAGATGGGTTCGTTCGGGCACCAAGCCCACCTTCATGAATACTCCCTTGGGTCGCTTGCGCATGAGCAGCTCTGCGCCCGCGTGGAGGGGGTACAGGTGCGGGGTCAGGGCCCCATCTGGGATCAGCTCGATGAAGAACTCCAGCTCTCTCTCCTCCGGCGATGAGACGATCGAGTAGGGACGCTCGAGCGGCTTGCCGTCCACCTCAACCCCGAGAGTCGCGTACTGGCCTGCCCGGAATTCGAAGGGAAGTTGGTGGCTCACCCGAATGGACCACAGGTCGGGGCTGTAGTCGTGCCGCTCGACGATCTCGACAGACTCATACTTGGCGGAGAGTTCGTTGGCCAAGGGTGGCGGCTTCCCCCTTTCGGATGGCTAGTTCGGGTCAGTGTAGCCAGCCGTTGATCTGCGCCCGAGGTGTGGAAGTCGAGGCGGACGGGAACGCTCTTGCTAGAATCCCGACTCGCCCACCAGCCCCATCGAGGTACCGCCCCCGCCGATGCCAGCATCGAACCTGATCATCGTTGAGTCGCCGAGCAAGGCCCGGACGCTCAGCAAGTTCCTGGGTGGCGACTATGACGTTAGGGCTTCGATGGGCCACGTGGTGGACTTGCCGCGCTCCAAGTTGGGGATCGACGTCGAGCACGGCTTCGAGCCGGACTACACGGTGATCAAAGGCAAGGAGGGCCAGCTCCGAGACCTCAAGTCGGCCGCCCGCAAATCAAAGCGGGTGCTGTTGGCGGCCGACCCAGATCGAGAAGGCGAAGCGATTGCCTGGCACATCGCCAACCAGCTGGGACTCATCGACCCGGAACGGATCGTATTTCGGGAGATCACCAAGCAGGCGGTCGAGCTCGCCCTGGGCCAGCCACGTCCCATCGACCAGCGGCTGGTCGATGCCCAGCAGGCGCGCCGGGTGATCGACCGGCTACTGGGGTACAAGCTCAGTCCGCTGCTCTGGCGCAAGATCCGCAAGGGGCTCTCGGCGGGACGGGTTCAGTCGGTGGCGCTCCGGCTGGTCTGCGACCGCGAGCAGGAGATCGAAGCGTTCCGTTCAGTAGAGAGCTGGAGTCTCGACGCCGCCCTCGCCACCGACTCCCAGGAGCAGTTCAAGGCCCGCTACCAGGGCGTGGGACTGGAGTCCAAAGGCAAGCGGGCCAAAACCAAAGCCGATGAAGCTGAACCGCCGGGGCTGGCCAATGAGGCAGCTGCGCGTCGGGTCATGTCCGAGGTCGAGAAGGCCGAGTTTCGGGTGGCTGCGGTGGAGCGTCGCCGGCAGCGACGGAATCCACCTCAACCGTACATCACCAGCACCCTGCAGCAGGATGCCTCGTCCCAGCTTCACTTCAGTCCTGCCAAGACTATGCGGATTGCCCAGCAGCTCTACGAGGGAGTCGAGCTCGGGAGCGCCGGGCCCGTCGGTCTGATCACCTACATGCGCACCGACTCGGTCCGGCTCAGCGACTCAGCGGTCGCTGGAGCCAAGCAATACCTCGAGCAGACCTTCGGCAACCGGTACCTCGGCCACGCTGGTGCCCAGCGGCGCGGCTCCAAAGCGGCAGTGGCCAGCCAGGATGCTCATGAGGCGGTCCGCCCCACCTCGGTGGAGCGAGATCCAGAACAGATCCAGCAGTACCTCAGCTCCGACCAGGCAAGGCTTTACCGGCTGGTCTGGCGCCGCTTCCTGGCGAGCCAGATGAGCCCGGCTGAGTTCGATGCCACCAGGGCCGAGATCATGGCCGGGCAGCACCGCTTTCGGGCGACCGGGAGCCAGCTGGTCTTCGACGGCTACCTGCGGGTTGCCGGCTCGGAGAAGCGCGAGGACGAGCTCCTCCCCGAGCTCAGCGGCGAGCAGTTGGTAACCCTGAACGCACTCGTCCCCGAGCAGCACTTCAGCCAGCCTCCGCCCCGGTACAGTGAGGCCAGCCTGGTCAAGGAGCTCGAGGAGCGCGGTATCGGGCGACCCAGCACCTACGCCACCATGACCGAGCTGATCCAGACCCGTCGCTACGTGGTTCAGCAGGAGCGCCGGCTCCATCCCACCCCGCTAGGGGTGGCCGTGAACGAGGCCCTCACCACCCAGTTCCCATCTGTGGTCGACCTTGGCTTCACAGCGGCGCTCGAGCTGCAGCTGGACGGGATCGAGTCCGGCGAGAGCCCCTGGGTTCCGGTGGTGAGCTCCTGGTACGAGCCCTTCGCCAAAGTCCTCGACGAAGCCCAGGAGAGCATGCCCCGGGTCAAGATCAAGGCCCAGCCCACCGGTAGCGTCTGTCCCAAGTGCGGAGCCGACCTGGTGATGCGCAGCGGGCGCTTTGGCGACTTCGTCGGCTGCAGCCGGTATCCCGAGTGCGATTTCATCGAAGGCAAGGAGGAGCGCAGCCCGGCGGAGGAGATCGGGGAGGCCTGCCCCCTTTGTGCCAAGCCGCTGGTCAAAAGAACCGGAAGGCGTGGCCTTTTCGTGGGCTGCTCCGGATACCCCAGCTGCCGGTTCATTCGGACCGAGGCGGGCGCGGCCGGGTCCGCCAGGACGACCGCGCCTGCCGAGCCGACCGGGGAGAACTGCCCGGACTGCGGCAAGCCGCTGGTCCAGCGCCGGGGCCGTTTCGGGCCCTTCGTCTCCTGCTCGGGATATCCCGGCTGCAAGTACCGCCCACCCAAGGATCCGGCCGCCTCCTCAGGACCGGGTGCGGCGAAGTCGGGCTCTCGCCCGGCTTCGGTCAAACGCCGGGTCAAGGAACCGGTCGGAAGGTAGCCACCGTGGGGCCGTCCGCTGGCCCCCGGTCGAGGGTCTTTCGAGCCGGGGATCGATGCCATTTCCCGTGGCATTGGCTGGGAGTTTCGCGGCCGTTCATGTGATCCTGTAATGGTTGATCGCGCGGCTTACGACCATTCCCCTGTCGACCGGTGCCATCGTCATGGCCACCGGTATCGTGGCGATCGGGATGTCCCGGATTCGGGTCACGGCGATCTCGGAGCCGCTTTTGGTAGTGGCGTCAGCCATCTGGCTGTGCCTGCTCGCAGCGACAGCAGTGCGGCTGAGCGCCGACCCCCGGGAGCTAGGCTCCGAACTGAGCTCCCCCGCCGCGCTGACGCTGGTAGCGGCGACCGCGGTCCTGGGAACGGCGGCTGCGGGACTGGGCTGGGTGATTCCGGCGGCCGGGCTCCTGCTCCTAGCCATCGCCCTGCTCGGGCTGGTCTTGGTTCCGGTCCTCCGGCGCTGGCAGACGCCGACCCGTGGCCTGTCGTTTCTGCTCCCGGTGGCGGTGGCCTCGATCTCGGTCGCCGCCGCGGCCCTGTCGGGCTCCACCCAAGCCCGGTGGCTCGTGGTTCCGGCCGTGGGCGCTTGGGGGCTGGCGCTGGCGGCTTACCTATTCGTGGTGATTCGATTTGACTTCCGCGAGCTGTTGCGGGGACGGGGCGACCACTGGGTGGCCGGGGGTGCTCTGGCGATCGCCACCCTGGCGGGCGGGGAGGTCTGCCTCCGGCTCAGGCTGAGCGGTAACTCGCTGAGCCTCTCCTGGGAGATGGCGGTGGTTGTTCTCTGGGCCGCCGCCTCTGCTGGGATTGGTGGGTTGCTGGTGGGCGAGCTGGCCAGTCCCCGCGCAGGACACCACCACCTCCGCTGGGCCACCGTATTCCCTCTCGGGATGTACGGGGTCTGCAGTTTGGTGCTGGGCAGCGTCACGGGCATGGCGGCGCTGCTCACCCTGGGACGGGTCTTCGTCTGGGTCGGCTTCGGCGCCTGGCTGCTGGTTGCGGCGGCCCTGCTGCTCCGGGGGCTAGCCTTGGGAATGAGCTGGCCCGATTCTCACCAGGCGGGCGGCGGCTAGCCCAGCCCGGGCGCTGGGATCCGCTCCTCGGGAGGGGGAAAGTCCCCAGTTTTTCCGTCGATCCGCTCACGGAGCAGGTCGGCGTGGCCGTTGTGGCGGGAGTACTCCTCGATCATGTGGTTGACCATGCAGCGCGCCGACATCACATGGAATTTACCGGTGCTGAAGGTGACATCGAGGGAGTCGAGCTCGGCCAGGATCGACCGCGAACTGCGGCACTCCGCCTCCCAGCTGGCAAAGGACTCCGTCACATCTGCTTCGGGGACCAAATCGAAGTCCGCGTCCGGTTCCGCCGCGGTGCACCAGATCGGCCCGATCGACTCCCCTGAGAGACGCCGTCGGAACCAGGACCTCTCAACCTCGGCCATGTGGCGGACCAGTCCTAAGAGGGTCAGGTGGGACGGGGCAACGGAGGCCTCCTTGAGCTGGGTTTCGGTGAGTCCCTGGCACTTCCAGGCCAGAGTGGCGCGCTGGTCCTCCAGGAATCCGGTGAGAGTCGTGCGCTCGTCCCCGTTCCAAGCCGGATCGGGTGACTGGTCGGCCATCGCCAAATCATAGGCGGGCCAGCCAGAACCGGGTCCATTTCGGCTGCCGAAATCGGGATCCCGGGTAAACTTGAACTCAAGTGACCACTCAAGACGGCGCTGGCATTCGCGCCACCACGATCCTTGCCGTCCGCCGCGGGACCGAGATCGCAGTCGCTGGAGACGGCCAGGTGACCGTTGGCGATGTGGTGATGAAGCACCGCGCGATGAAGGTGCGCCGGATTCATCACGACCAGGTCGTGGTGGGCTTTGCCGGCTCCCTCGCCGATGCCTTCACCCTCTTCGACAAGTTCGAGCGCCATCTCGACCAGCACCAGGGCAACCTGCTGCGGGCGGCAGTCGCGCTCGGCAAGGAGTGGCGCACCGATCGGTACCTGCGCCATCTGGACGCCATGCTGGTGGTGGCGGGGAACAACCAGATGCTCCTGCTCAGCGGCGACGGCGACGTCATCGAACCCGACGATGGGATCGGCGCCATCGGGAGCGGGGGACCCTATGCTCATGCGGCGGCTAGAGCGCTGATCGAGCACACGAAGCTGCCAGCTGCTGAGGTGGCTCGCAAGGCCCTGGAGATCGCCGCCTCGATCTGTATCTACACCAACAGCGAGATCTCGGTCGAGACCATCTCCGACACGCCACAAGGGGACCCAGTTGGACTCGGAGCTTAGACCGGCGGAGATCGTGTCCTCCCTGGACCGCTATATCGTGGGCCAGGCGGATGCCAAACGGGCGATGGCGATCGCGCTGCGCAATCGGTACCGGCGGATGCAGGTGCCCGCCGAGCGTCGCCAAGACATCATGCCCAGCAACATCCTCCTGATCGGGCCGACCGGCGTCGGTAAGACCGAGATCGCCCGCCGACTGGCCCAGCTGACCCACTCCCCTTTCATCAAGGTGGAGGCCACCAAGTTCACCGAGGTCGGTTATGTCGGCCGCGATGTGGAGTCGATCATCCGGGACCTCCTGGAACAGACGATCACTCAGGTCCAGAGTCAGCGCGTGGCCGACGTCGAGGTCGAGGCCAAGCAGCGAGCCGACTCCCGGATCGCGGACCGGTTGATGGCGGCCGACCAACCGGTACCCGTGGCGGCCGGGTCCGGGGATGGAGCCGATGTGCCGGCTCCTACTCCTCCCCCGGAGGAGGCCCCGACAGCCGACCAGCTGGCTGCCGCCCGCCGGGAGCGAGCGCGGCGACGCCAGCTGCTCCGCAAGTTGGCCGCTCGCAAGCTGGATGACCGCCAGATTGAGATCGAGGTGGAGGAGGCTTACGCCGCGCCGGTGGAGGTCTTTTCCGGCAGTGGCTACGAGGAGATCGGCTGGTCACTATCGGACTTCTTCAGCCAGCTGGCGCCGCCCCGCAAGCGCAGCAAGCGGATGACGATCGCTGATGCCCGACACGTACTGACACAGGAGGAGACCGAGCGGCTGGTGGACGTGGATCGGGTTTACGACGACTCCATCCATCTGGTGGAGGAGAACGGCATCGTCTTCATCGACGAGGTGGACAAGATCGCCGGTCCCTACGTCGAGTCCCACGGCCCCGATGTCAGCGGCGCCGGGGTCCAGCGCGACCTGCTGCCGGTCATCGAGGGCTCGACGGTCAGCACCCGGTACGGGCAGGTCCGCACCGATCACGTTCTGTTCGTCGCCGCGGGAGCTTTCACCTCAGCTCGGCCTAGTGACCTCATACCAGAATTCCAGGGCCGCTTCCCGATTCGGGTTGAGCTGCAGCCGCTGGTGGAGCAGGACCTCTGCCGGATCCTGGTCGAACCCAGCAACGCCCTGACCCGGCAATACTCGGAGCTGCTGGCCACCGAGCAAGTGGAGCTGGAGTTCACCGGCGAAGGAGTCCAGGAGCTGGCTCACCACGCCTTCCTGGTGAACGAACGGGACGAGAACATCGGTGCCCGCCGACTCTTCACCGTGATGGAGCGGGTGCTCCAGGACGTCTCCTTCGCCGCCGACGACTACCACGGCCAAAAGGTCACTGTGGATCGCGAGTTCGTGAGGACCAGGTTGGGAGATCTGGTCCGAGATGAGGACCTCCGCCGCTACGTCCTCTGAGCGCTGATCGGGGCGCAGGTCCAAGACCGCTCGGGCCTATCCCGGAGGGGTCCAGATATACGGGGTGGTGGTGCTGACCGTGAGGAATCCCAGCCGCTCCAGGATTGGTCGGCTGCTCTCGGAGGCATCGACCTGGAGGAAGGTCGAGCCATGCTCAGCGGCGAGGTGGGCCCGGAAGGCCACCGTTGCCCGGTAGATTCCCTGTCTCCGCCACTTTGGCAGGGTCGAGCCAGCCCACAATGTCGCGAATCTGGTTCCTCGGACCAGGTTCAACCGAGCCGTGCTGACCACCCGCCCGTTCGCTTCGGCCACCAGCAGCACCACGTGGTCGGGATTGGCCTGCCGGTCCCGGAAGAAGGCCTCGCCCAGGAAGCTCTGGTCGGCCCCGTCCACTTCCGTAAGCAGAGCGGCCATGCGGTCGGCGTCAGCCCTCGTGCTGACCGATCGGATCGATACGCTCTGGGGCAGTTTCGCCACCCGGTCCAGCTCCTGGACCCGGCCGATCACCAGGCTTTCGCGCAGCTCGGGAACGAACCCCGACTGCCGCAACCGCTCGGGCAGGTCAGCTGTTCGATCGTGGCATAGGTCTTCCACTCGAAGGCGAGCGAGCGTTCGCCAAAGAATTCGATCTGCTCCCAGATCAAAGCGCCAAGCTGAGACCCGCTCAGCTGACTCAGATCTCCTGAGGCGACGAATCCGCGGGGGGCCCAGCCCCAGGATCTGTAAACGGGTCCGACCTGCTCCTCGTGGCCGCCCTCCGGAAGCTCCAGCGAAAGCTCGCCCCGCATCTCCGCGTCGAAGGCGGCGCGCAGCTCCGCCCTTTCCTTCGCGGCCATGTCACTCTCCTGGGAAGAGGTGCCCACGTGCGCTAACTCTAGGCGGAAGCTGAGTTCCGCTCGGAGTTGTCATCGGCCGGAGCCGGCTCCCGGGCCAACTCGGATTCGAGGGTCGATCAGGTGGGGTGGGGTTGGAAGCGAGCCGGGGATGCCCTCCGACGTGGGATAACATGACTCCGGCGAACAAATTCACATGCCCGGCGGACGCCTTCCGGGGTCCCTTCAGAGGGCCGGCAGGCGGTTGATGCCAGGCAGAGGCGGAAACCGACCTAGGAGGGCAAGCATGCCTGCAGCCACGCTCACCGAGCTGCTCCAGAACGGTGTCCATTTCGGGCATCAGACCAGCCGGTGGAACCCGAAGATGCGGCACTACATCTTCGCCAGTAAAGGCGGCATTCACATCATCGACGTGTCCCAGACCGTCGATCTGCTGGATCAGGCCTGCCTATTCGCTCACGACACGGTCGCCCAGGGCGGCCAGATTCTCTTCGTGGGTACCAAGAAGCAGGCTCAGGACACCATTCAGGAGCAGTGCGACCGCAGCCGCCAGCCGTTTGTGGTCAACCGTTGGATGGGCGGCATGCTGACCAATTTCGAGGTGGTCAAGCGGCAGCTGAAGCGGATGGCCGAGCTGGTGGAGATGCGCGAGAAAGGGGTGCTGGCGACACTCAGCAAAAAGGAGCAGCGGCGCCGTACCGACGAGCTGGATCGGCTGGAGCGGAACTTTGGCGGTATCACCAACATGAAGCGGCTGCCGGCGGCAGTGTTCGTGGTCGATCCCCACAAAGAGCGGCTGGCAGTCACCGAGGCGCGCAAGTTGGAGATCCCGATCATCGCGATCACCGACACCAACTGCGATCCCGAAGAGATCAGCCAGGTCATCCCCGGTAACGACGACGCCATCCGCAGCGTTCGGCTGATCGTGACTCGGCTGGTAGACGCGGTGATGGAGGGGCTGGAGGAGCACCACCAGATTGAGCTGGTCCAGGCTCAGAAGGCGGAAGTGGAGCGGCAGGCCCAAGCCGAGGAAGCCCGGATCGCGGCCTCCAAGGCGGAGGCCGAGGCCGAGGTAGCTCGAGAGGCCGAGGCGGCAGCCGCTGAGGCGAGCGCAGCAGGGGTCCAGGAAGCCGAATCCCCTGCTGCCGAAGGGGCCGCCGTTCCGGCCGAGGCAGCGGCGGAGTGAGTCAGCCGATCCCTGCGGAGATGGTCCGCCAGCTTCGGGAGCAGACCGGAGCCGGGATCATGGACTGCAAGGCGGCGCTGACCGAAGCCGAGGGCGATTTCGAGCGAGCCCGAGACATCCTTCGGACCAAAGGTCTGGCGTCGGCGCAGAAGCGTGCGGGGCGCCAGACCCGGGAAGGCCAGGTAGACGCGTACATCCACGACGGCCGGATCGGGGTACTGGTGGAGGTTAACTGCGAGACCGATTTCGTGGCCCGCACCGATGAGTTCAAGGCCTTGGTGCACAACTTGGCGATCCAGATCGCCGGGAGATCGCCGCGCTGGGTCAGCCGGGAGTCCGTCCCAGCTGTCGAATTGGAGCGGGAGAGGGTTGTCTACCGGCAACAGGCGGAGCGCGAAGGCAAGGCAGCTGACCGCATGGACCAGATCGTCGAGGGTCGGCTTCGCAAGTTCTATGAGGAGGCATGCCTCTACGACCAGGCCTGGCTCCGCGACGAAGGATCCAAGCCACGCCGGGTCAGCGAGGTGATCCAGGAGGTGAGCTCCTCCACCAAGGAGAACGTAACCGTTTCCCGCTTCGCCCGCTTCGAGCTGGGAAAGGGGTTGACCGACGGGGGTCAAGCGGATGACGCTTGAGCCGTTCACCGAACTGACTGGAGCGGCGGTGAGCTCCGAGCCAGAGGTACTGCCGCACTACCGGCGGGTGGTGATCAAGATAAGCGGCGAGGCCCTAGTCGGCGACGGCGAGTTCGGAATCGACCCCGATGTGCTGGATGTGGTCGCGAAGGAGCTCAAAGGAGCTCACGCGCTGGGTACCGAGATCGCGGTAATGGTCGGCGGAGGCAACATCTTCCGCGGTCTTGCGGGCGCCCAGCGCGGGATGAATCGAGTCACCGCCGACCTAATGGGGATGCTGGGCACAGTCATCAATGCCCTGGCGCTCAGGGACGCGCTCGAGGCCCATGGCATGCCTACCCGGGTGCTGACCGCGATCGAGATGCATCAGGTTGCGGAACCGTACATCCGGGGAAGGGCCATCCGCCACCTGGAAAAGGGCAGGGTGGTGGTGTTCTGCGCGGGGTCTGGCAACCCGTTCTTCACCACCGACACCCCGGCGGCGCTGCGAGCGGCTGAGATCGGGGCCGATCTACTTATCAAGGCGACCCGGGTCGACGGTATCTACAGCGCCGACCCTGAGGTTGATCCCGCCGCCACTCGACTACCTCATCTGACCTACATGGAGGTGCTCAACCTCCGACTGCAGGTGATGGATAACACCGCCATCACGCTCTGCATGGACAACCGGCTGCCGCTACTGGTCGTTGACCTCTTCAGCCCCGGCAACATCGCCCGGGCGGTCCGCGGCGAGGCGGTGGGGTCGCTGGTTTCCGACCAGGCACCATCACCGTGAGTGACGATCTGCTCCGGGAGACTCAACGCCGGATGGCCAAGAGTGTCGACGCGCTGCAGCGAGAGCTGAGCTCCATTCGCACCGGTCGGGCGAGCCCAGCCCTGATCGAGCATCTGCAGGTTGAGGTGTACGACAGCCACATGCCGCTCAATCAGGTCGCCAGCATCTCGGCCCCGGAAGCCCATCTGCTCCTGATCCAACCCTGGGACCGGAACAACATCGCAGCCATCGAGAAGGTACTGCGGCGCAGCGAACTGGGCCTCAACCCCGCCAACGACGGCCAGCTGATAAGGCTGCCGGTACCGCCCCTCAACGAGGAGCGGCGCAAGGAGTTCGTGCAGATGGTCAAGCATCGGGCCGAGGAGGCCCGGGTGGCGGTGCGCAACATCCGCCGCGACGACCTGGAGCAACTGCGGGGCCTGGAGCACGAAAAGGAGATCTCGATGGACCAGGCCCAGCGGGCCCAGGTCCAGCTCCAGAAAGTCACGGACTCGTTTGTCGAGGAGATAGAGGAGGTGGCGCGGCGAAAGGAAGCCGAGTTGCTGGAGGTTTGAGCCCCGACCGAGACTCCCGGGATGGCTGAGCCCAGTCCCGCCCTCCCTCGGCACATCGGGATCATCATGGACGGCAACGGGCGCTGGGCCCGGAAGCGGGGACTTCGCCGCAGCGCTGGCCACCGGGCGGGGATTCAGGCGATTCGCCGGGTGATGGCGGCGGCCGATGAGGCCGGAGTCCACTGCCTGACGTTGTACGCCTTCTCGACCGAGAACTGGTCGCGGCCCCGCCAGGAGGTCGCGACCCTGATGCGGCTTTTCGAGCAGACCCTGCAGGCGGAGGTCGACGAACTCCACCAGAATGGCGTGCGGATCCGGGTGATCGGTCGGAGGGAACAGCTCTCCGCGCGGCTTCAGAAGCTGGTCGGGGATGCGGAGCGGCGCACCGCTGGAAACCAGACCGGGGTACTCAATGTTGCCATCAACTACGGCGGTCGGGCTGAGATCGTCGACGGGGTGCGCCAGTTGGCGGCCGCCGGAGCCGATCTAAGCCGGTTGGAGGAGGCCGAGCTGGGGGGCGCCCTCTACACTGCCGGGCTGCCGGATCCCGACCTGATCATTCGAACCGCTGGCGAGATGCGTACCAGCAACTTTCTGATCTGGCAGGCCGCCTATGCCGAGCTTTACGTGACCGAGACCTGCTGGCCCGACTTCGACGCTGCTGATCTCAGGGCGGCGCTGGCGGAGTACGCCGCCCGGGTCCGGCGCTTCGGTGGGGTGCTGGAGCAGCGGTGAAGCTCGCGGTGCGGACCGCCAGCGGGGTGGTCTTGCTCGGCCTGTTTCTGGGAGCCCTCTGGTTGGGGGATCCGTTCGTGGACGCCTTCGTTGCTCTGGTCGTGAGCGTAGGCCTCTGGGAGTACTGGCAGCTCTGGCGCGGAGCTGGGATCGGCGTCGACCCAATCCTGCTTTTCGGGCTGGCGGCGTTCTGGCTGTTTCGCTACGCCTACCCCGATCTCCCTCAGGCCGAGCTCTTTCTGCTCATCGCGGTGTTGGTCGGGCTGGCCCTCTCCCTGCGGTTCGCGCCGCAGTCCCGACCTTTTCAGAGCTGGGCGCTGGCGGTGGGTGGGGCCGCCTGGCTCGGCTTCTGTCCCGGCTTTCTGCTCCTGCTCTATCACGGCATCGCCTCCCGGCCCAGGGCCGCCGAAGTGATCCTTCTGACGGTCGGGATATCCGTCGTGGGCGACACCCTGGCCTACCTGGTGGGTTCACGTTTTGGGACCCATCCCTTCTTCGCCCGAATCAGTCCCCGCAAGACCTGGGAAGGCGCCCTGGCGGCACTGGTCGCCCCCACTTTGGTGGTCGGTCTCCTGCTCCCCTTGGCGCTGCCCCGGATCGGGACTCCGGCGGCCTTCCTGGTCGGGTTCCTGGCCGCCTTGGCAGCCATCGCCGGAGATCTGGTGGAGTCCCAGCTGAAGCGCGAGGTGGGGGTGAAGGACTCCGGGCGACTGCTCCCCGGCCACGGCGGGGTGTTAGATCGGATGGACAGTCTGATCTTCGTTGGGGCGGTCGTATACTCGCTTTTGGGGGCGATGCACGCGTTCTGAACACCCCTACCACCGGCCGCGCCCCGTAAGGTGGATGCGCCGGGCTCACATCGGAGGCTCGATCAATGCCGACGCGGGTAGTGGTGATCGGGGCCACCGGGTCGATCGGGGCGCAGGCTCTGGAGATCATCTCCCGCTTCCCCGAGCATTTTCTGTTGGTAGGTGCGGTGGCGGGCCATCGGACCAGGGCCCTGCAGGCGGCTCTGGCTCCGTTCCCAGAGGCGACGGCGGTCCTGATCAACCCGGACCGACCGCCCCCGCCGGGCGTCCTGGTGGGGATCGAGGCCGCCTCGCACCTAGCGGAGTCGGGGGACGCCGACGTGGTCCTGATCGGCGGTGGTGGGGCGGGTGCCCTGCTGCCGACGCTGGCTGCCTGCCGAGCCGGGCGCTTGGTGGCGCTGGCAACCAAGGAAGTCCTGGTGATGGCGGGGGAACTGGTCACCGAGACAGCCAAGCAGAACGGCGCCCGCATCGTCCCGGTGGACAGCGAGCACAGCGCCATCTGGCAGTGTCTGCGCGGGGAGCGCATCGAGAGCGTGCGGCGGCTGATCCTGACCGCGAGTGGGGGTGCCTTGCGCTCCCTGCCGCTTGCCGAGCTCGGCAAGGTCACCCCCGAGCAGGCCCTGGCCCATCCCAACTGGCGGATGGGCCAGAAGGTGACCGTAGACACCGCCACCATGATCAACAAGGGGCTGGAGGTGATCGAAGCCCACTTCCTGTTCGACATTCCCTACGAGCGGATCGACGTCCTGATCCATCCCCAGAGTGCTGTTCACTCAGCAGTCGAGTTCCGCGACGGCACCATGATCGCCCAGCTGGGAGTCGCGGACATGCGAGCCCCGATCGCGCTGGCCCTCAGCGACGGGGTGCGGTTGCCAGGGGTGGTGAGCCCCCTGCAGCTGGCGGAGCTGGGCCGACTGGACTTTCAGGAGGTTGATCCGGCGCGCTATCCCGCCCTCCAGGTCGTGCGCAACGCCGGGCGGGTTGGGGGCGCGGCCCCGGCGGTGATGAACGCGGCGAATGAGGTGGCCGTCGCGGCGTTCCTGGAGGGAAAGCTACCCTTCATGGAGATCGCCAGAGTGGTCGAGCAGGTTACCCGCTCGTTCGAGCCACCGCCGAGCCTCGGACTGGAGCAGCTACTGGCGGCCGATCACTGGGCGCGCCGGCAAACCCAGGAGCTGGTCGGTCAACCGCGACTTGGGCCGGTGCCGGTGTAGATGGACGGTTTCGTCCTCACTTGGCAGACCGTCGGCGGCATCATCCTGATGCTCTTGGTGGTCGTTGCCATCCACGAGCTGGGCCACTTCGTGATCGCCAAGCGGGCCGGGATCATGGTCCAGGAATTCTCGATCGGGTTTGGTCCTCGGCTGGCGAGCCGGATGCGCGGGGAGACGCGCTACTCGCTTCGGCTACTGCCGCTGGGAGGCTACGTCCGTATGGCGGGGATGACTGGGTTGGAATCTCCGCCCAACGATGGTGGTGACCGCGGCTTCATCAAGGCCAGCAATGGGCGCAAGGCCCTAACCCTGGCCGCTGGCGGTCTGATGAACATGATCCTGGCGGGAGCTCTCTTCACCGGGGTGGCGGTGGTTGGGGGCCCCTCCCCCCAGATCGAATCCGGAGGCGCCCTCGCCGGGGCGGGGGTGAAGGGCGACTATCAGGTGGTCTCCATCGGGAATCACCGCACCACCGGTCTCCTAACAATTCGAAGTCGAATTCAAGCCGACCGGGGTCAACCGCTCCAGGTCGGCCTCAAGCCGTGGAACGGTGGACCGACCCGGGAGGTGACCGTCACTCCCCAACTGCACTGGGTCGGACTCAACGGGAGCCCAAAGATCCCCGTCGAGGCCACCATCACCGCCATCAATGGGAGACCGAGCCCCCACGCCACCCCGGCGAAAATGGCTAAGGCGGTCTCTGACCGGGGTCCGCTCCGAGTCTCCTACCGGACCGCGAAAGGGCAGTCGGGCACGGTTGTGGTCAAGCGCAATCAGCTCCAGGTGGAGTGGCTGGTGGGGTACATCGCTTCCGAGGGGAATCTTTTGGTTCCCAGCCTGGGTGGCCCGCCAATGCCCATCTTCCCGGCTCTGGCGACCGGTTTTTACACGGTGCCCAGCGAGATCGGGTCGACCTTCGTCAATCTGTGGAAGCTGATCAGCCCCGATCACCCCTCTGACCTGCGGCTCTCGGGACCGGTGGGGATTGCCGAGGAGACCTCCGTGGCCACCCAGATTGGTCCCAGCACCTACCTGACGCTGATGGCGCTGATCTCGGTGAACCTGGGCCTCTTCAATCTCTTGCCAATCCCCTTCCTGGACGGCGGGCGGCTGTTCTTCGTGCTTTTGGAGATGGGACGGCGGCGGCGCATCAATCCCCGGGTCGAGGCCGCCGTGCACGCGGTTGGGTTAGCCTTGATAGCGATGCTCTTCCTCTATGTCACCTACGGCGACATCACAAATCTCTCTCGATGATTGAGCGGCGCAAGACTCGGCCGATCAAGGTCGGCTCGGTAGTAATCGGGGGGGCCGCCCCGATCAGCGTCCAGACCATGACCAAGACGCCCACCGAGGATGTCAAGGGGACCCTGGAGCAGATCGCCCGCGCCGCCGACGCCGGGGCCGACATCATCCGGGTCACCTGCGACACCAAGGAAGCGGGGGAGACCCTAAGGGAGATCGTGAAGGGCAGTCGGCTGCCGATCGTGGCCGACATTCACTACGACGCTCCCCTGGCCCTGATGGCTTTGGACGCTGGGATCCAATGCTTGCGACTCAATCCGGGCAACATTCGGCAGCCCGAGAAGATCTCCGAGATCGCCCGCCGCTGCCAGGCCCTCGGGGTGCCGATCCGGGTCGGGGTCAATGCGGGCAGTCTGCCCGACCGCAAGAAGCTGGCCGGGGGCCGCGGCGAAGGCGGAATCCCAGACGTGGCCCAACGGATGGTGGACGCCGCCCTGGGTCACATCAAGCTGCTGGAGGAGGTCGGATTCGAAGACATCAAGGTCAGCCTCAAAGCCAGCGACGTGCTCACCAACATCGCCGCCAATCGGCTCTTCGCCGGCCTCAAAAACCGCTACCCGCTCCATCTGGGACTCACCGAGTCCGGACCCACCAAGACCGGCTCCATCAAGAGCGCCATGGGGATCGGCATCCTGCTCGCCGAGGGGATTGGGGACACCATCAGGGTCTCCTTGGTCGACGAGCCCGAGGAGGAGGTGCGGGTGGCCCGCCAGATTCTGGCCAACCTTCAGGAGAAGCCCAGCGGACCCAATCTGATTGCCTGCCCGACCTGTGGCCGCCTGGAGATCAACATGGTGCCCATGGTGGCCGAGGTGGAGGAGGCGCTGAAGAGGGTAAAGCGGCCCATCAACGTCTCGGTGATGGGTTGCGTGGTCAACGGACCCGGCGAGGGAATGCACGCGGATATCGGCATCGCCGGCGGTCAGAAGAAGGGAATCCTCTATCGCAAGGGCAAGGTAATCGCCACCATGCCGGAGGCGGAGCTGGTGGCGGCCCTGGTCATGGAGCTGGATAAGATCGCCACCGAAGATGCTCGCCTGATCGCGGCCGGCGAGCCGCTGCCCGAGGGGATTCCGGAACTGGAGGGCGAGCCAGCTCTCGCCGGCTGAGCGGCTGAACTAGGCGGAGTTCACCAGTTCTGCGGGGGCTCTGTCACTGGTCGGAAGTTCCCGACGGCAGGCGTCGGCGAAGGCGGAAAAGATCGCTTTGGCGGCCGAGTCCTCAGGCGCCAGCTCCTCGGGGTGGTACTGCACCCCCAACACGAACCGGTCGCCGGGAATCTCGACCGCCTCCACCAACCCGTCGGGAGACCAGCCTGTCGCCACCAGCCGGGGGGCGAGTTGATCAATTCCCTGGTGGTGCATGCTGTTGACCTGGAGGGTGTCCGTCCCGACGATCCTCTCCAACTGAGAGGTGCGCTGGATTTTCACGGAGTGGACGGCCTGGTCGCGGGGCCGGGGTGCCTCCGGGTTGGCCTCCGGGTAATGACCCGGCAGATCCTGGATCAAGCTCCCCCCCAAGGCCACGTTGAGCACCTGCAAGCCGCGACAGATGGCCAATACCGGGATCCCCTCGCGGAGGGCCCAGTCCAGAAGTGCGAAATCCAGCTGGTCGCTCTCCGGGTCGGGCTCGGTGGTGGGATCGAGATCCTGACCGTAGCGCAGCGGGTCGACATCAGGTCCGCCCGGGAGTACCAGTCCGCTGGCCCAGGAGAGGTCGCCGGGCAAGGTTCCTCGGGTGGGGATTAGGACCGGAGCCAGCCCGACCGACTGGAGCGCGGCCACGTAGGCACGGTTGAGCGATTGCACCAGTTGGCTCCCACCCCCGGGGCGGATTTTGAATGAGGCCTGCGCTGGTACCAGAACCGCCGGGCGGGCAGCGGCGTCGGCGCGGGCCATGGGGCTAGCGCGACCCGACTGCGGTCGGGGAGGCGGTTTTGATAAAGCTGGCGATCTGTTTCAGGGCTTGTTCCAGCTGAGTCTCGCTGACGGTGTAGGCGAAGCGCAGATGACCTTGGCCATTCTCCCCGAACGCTTCTCCCGCCAGAGCTGCGACTCCCGCCTCCTCCAGCAAACGGCGAGCCAACTCCCGACTGGAGATGCCGGTCTCGGTGATGTTGGGGAACGCGTAGAACGAGGCCGCTGGGAGATGGCAGCGGAATCCAGGAATGGCGTTGAGGCCGGTCACGATGGTGTCGCGCCGGCGCCGGAAGGCGGCCACCATCCGCTGTACCTCCACCTGGGACTCTGGCGCCTCGAGCGCCTCGATGACCGCCAGCTGGGTGAAGGCGGCCGCGCAGGCACTGGTGTTGATAAGCAGGGTCGCCATGCGCTCAGCGAGGGCCTCCGGCATCACCCCGTAGCCCAGTCGCCAGCCGCACATCGCGTAGGTCTTGGAGAGCCCGTCCATGATGATGGTCCGTTGCGCGAGCCCCGGGCGCGACCAGATTGGCTTGGGCAGATCCTGGAAGCAGATCTCCGAGTAGATCTCGTCGCTGACGATCCAGAGGTCATGGCGTTCGGACAGATCTGCGAGGCGGTCGAGATCCGACTCGGTGAGCACACCACCGGTCGGATTCTGAGGGGAGTTGATGATGATCATCCGAGTCTTGGGAGTGATCGCTCGCGCCACTTCGTCGAGATCCATCCGGAAGTCGTTCTCCTCTCGGATCGCGACCGGCTTGGCGACGGCGCCTACGAAATCGGTCAGGGAGCGGTAGACCGGGTAGCCGGGGTCGGGGAGGATCACCTCGTCCCCGGGCTCAATCAGGGCCAGCAGGGCGAAGTAGAGGACGTTCTTGGAGCCCGGCACCACCACTACCTGGGCCGGACTGACGTCGACTCCGCCGCGGTGTTGCATCTCCCTGGCGATCGCTTCGCGGACCTGGGGCAGCCCCGCCGCCGGGGTGTAGTGAGTGGCCCCGTGCTGCATTGCCCGGTGGGCCGCCTCGATGATGTTGGCGGGAGTTGAGAAGTCTGGCTCGCCAATCTCCAGGTGGATCATCGGATGACCCTGGGCCTCCAAGCGCCGGGCGTGGGCGAGGACCTCGAAAGCGCTCTCAGTCCCGAGCCGCTCCATCCGGGTGGCAAAGCGCACGCTCACCTCCATGACCGGGGCCGATTCAGCCTCGGGCTCAACCTCAACTGACGACAGTGATCGAGCCCAGCATGCCCAGGGTCTCGTGGGGGATGCAGAAGTACTTGTAGGTTCCGGCGACAGTCAGCTTGAGTGACCAACTGGAGCCAGCCGGCAGTGGGTGACTCCAGGCGGCGGCTCCGGCCGGAAGCACCGAGTCGGCGGCCACCGCTGCTAGCGAAGGCGTGTCGGTGGTGGTGTGGGCGACGTCGCCGGTGTTCTTCCAAGTAACGGTTCCCCCGACCTTGAGGCAGGCCGTGGCCGGGGCGAACTTCAGGTTGTCGCCAGCGTCGATGGTGATCGAGCTCTGGGCGGTGGCGGCGGTACAAGCGCTAGTGCTCCCCCCACTGCTGCCCGGGGAGGGTTGTGACGGGCCCCCGGGGATGGGCCCAGTCCCACAAGCCGTCATCAGCAAGGCGATCCCAGCGACAGCGAGTCCCGTGAGAGTGACGTAGCGGCGGTGCTGGGATCGGGGCTGGGTCATCGAGTCCTCCTGCAGCGGATGTCCCTCAGATGCTACCGCGACGCCTGCCCCCCAAGGGTTGCGCCTCCGGGGGCAGCACCCGGGCGGCGCCGACCGTGCCCGCCAGCCAGCGCAAGCGGGAGAAGAACCCGGCGGTGTGTGGTGAGCGTCCCAGACCGAGTCCGCTGAAGTCGAAGTGGTGGGTCCATTCGTGGAGCAGGGTGTTCACGAACGCTCCCGATGCCAGCACCTGCTGGCGGATGGCCGTCCGGTGGTAGATCCGGATCGCGCAACGTTCTGGAGTGGCTCCCGGAGTCGGAATCCGGCAGCGGTAGTAGCCGTAGGTTTTCTGGGCCAACCGGCCCCGCTGATCTGTGGCGTGAGTTTGGGCCCGGTCGGCGAGAACCAGCCGGACCGGGGGCAGGCCAAAGCTGTCATTGAGAACCTCGAGCAGCGCCACCGCCAGCTGCTCTCGTTCACCCAGTCCCTCACTGCTGAGAAGAGATGCGACCAAGGCTGTCGCCGCCGGGGGTGGCGGGTGCGGGAGGTCCAGAACCGCCTGGCTCCGGTCGTAGTCGCGACTAGAGCTCGCGAACCTGGGCATCTGGCCGATAAGTCTAGAAGCGGCTCGACGAGCATCGACGTGCCGGGGGTGGGGGCCGAACCTACACGCCCTTGCTAATGGCGGTTTTGAGGACTCGAGCCAATTCGGTTCTGAGGGGACCGCGACTGTCAGTCCGATTGATCTGGGCTACAGTCCTGGACTCGGTTTGTGAGAATTGAGCGGCACGGGAGAACCTGGTCGGCGGGCCGGGGTCATGCGCGGATGGCGGGCAGGCGCGCCACACCCGCATCTCGGCACAGCCCCTCGTCATGGTGCCAACTGAGACCGGGAACAGCGACCCGCGTCCGAACCTCCTGAAGTCGGCTCCGCCCGCGCCTTCCTCAGCTGGCAGACGGATCGGCCCGCTTGCGTTGGTGGTGCTCCTGGTCGTGGCGGTGATAGTGGTAGTCGCCGGGTGGCGCTGCCAGCGGGGTCAGCGACCAGACCGAACCCATTCCGACGTACGGGGCACCCCTGCGGAGCGGCGAAGGTCCTTCGGGCGGAGCCAAATAAGGGCCTCCCCGTCCGAGTCTCTGCCGCCAATTCAGCGACGCCTGGATTCTAGAACCCAAACAAGGGGTCCTTTGTAGCGACCTTGGTCGCAAGCGAATACGGGCGTCACTTTGCTTCGGCTCGCGTAGCGCCACACATATCATTTGCGCTATGGGATGGAAGCGCCGGTACATCATGTCGCTGGGGTCTCCCAACAAGCCGTGTACCCCTGCGCCCAGACCGGGGATGACCACCATCGGCGGGGTCACGCACCGCCTCAGATGGCTGGACCGGGGAGCTGGCTATCGGATGGCCTGCGCATGCGGATGGGCGGACCCGACCCGCCACGGCGCCCGGAACCAGGCCGTGAATTCGGCGAACAGCCACCTGCACGCGCTCCAGAAAGCAGAAGCCAACCAAACCAGGGCTGCCCAGAGGGCGCAACGCCGGGCTCAGATCGCGACTTGGGCCCCGGAGAAGCGGCGAAACTACCGGATCGCGCAGGTTCTAGGCGCTGTAGTGGCGGTCGCCCTTGTCGGGCTCATCATCGGCCTGATCGTCGCCGCCAACGTGCACGGCAAGTCGTGGGAGGACGGCTACAACTACGAGATTTCCAATAACTCGGTACTTGGCCCTCCTGGCTGTTCGCGGACCAACATGAACACCACGCGCTTCTCCGGCGACAACTACTCCCAGTGGCGAGCCGGATGCCAGGACGCTGCGGGCTAGCACACGCCCGGGCGAAGGATCGGTAGAGTAACGGCTTCCGGCTTGGAGGGGTCTCGTGAAGAGAGGAAGTGCGTTTGCGCTGGGTTGCGGCGGCACGCTCGTGGCGGCGATCGTGTTGGTGGTCGGAATCGGGATCATCGCGGCCCCGTCTAGCCACCACCCCCGCACACAGGACACGGGGGCCGCACCGGGTCTAATTGCCTCACCAAGTACGAACCCAACCCCGACGGCCACGCCGACCGCGACGCCGGTTCCGGCTCAGACCACTGCGCCCCCAGCGGCGCCAACTACAAACCTTTGCGGTGCGCCGTCAAACCCATGGGGCTACAACTTCTGCGGCGGCAGCCCGATCTACGACGCTCCTAGCAACTTTTGTAGCTACTTCGACTGCATCGAGAGCTTCTGGGAAAGCACAAACGGCTACCTAGAAGAGTGCGTTGACGGGAGCTATAGCCACTCGGGGGGCCGAGATGGAGCGTGCTCTTACAACGGAGGGGAGTACCGGTCGCTCTACGGCTAACGGCTTTTGTCGACCACGACTTCTTTAACTGAAAGCACGGGTAGCCAGCGGGAAGCATGGAGGGGCAGATGTGTACATGACTCACCTAGGAGCTATAAATGCGGGCCAAGGCGGCTTCGACGCCTTGGCGGCCCTCCTTGCGGCGCGTGCGTAGTGTCGTGCCGTCAGCGCACTTCCTCTTCCCGACCATAGTCGCGCAGAGGGGACAATCTAGGTTGTGTGCCGTGATTGCTTCGTGGATGGCCTGGAGCTCAGACTGAGCGATGCCCAGCCGATCGACCAGAGACCTACTCACTAGCGGCTGACAAGTAGAGGCTGCGAGTGGCTAGCGCTTCCTAGAGGTCCGCCTCGGGCGCTTGGCCCTTTTCTGCGTCGGCCTCGACCTTGGGTACCTGCAAAAGCCTCCCCCGCAGGGCCGCGGTCTCGGGAACATCAGTCAGTTGAGGCTCCGGGCTCGCTGGTCCCAAGACGAGCCTTCCGGGTGTGTAGGTCCAGTTTTCGGTCATGGTTGAGGAACTCCTTTGATGGCCCTGAAAAGAACCGTTCGGATAAGGACGGAATCGATCTCCACGCGGAATTCATATCCGCCAGCAGGCAGGTCGAGCCCTTCATAGTTCAGGACTACTGCGTTGACAAGGTCTTCGCCTTGCACCAGGCCGACGGGCCTCCCCACTTCGAACGTCCCTTCGTTGATCACCGGCTTGCCGTCGGAGCCCAGAACTGGATTACCGTCTTGGGTGACCAGCAACACTTTGAGTCGATGTGGGGAGTTCGCCTCACTCCAAGCCGTCGAAATGCGGATCGCGAGCGAGCAGCGCAGCGGCGCAACCAGATTGACTAGCGACCAACCACCGCCGAGGATGTAAAGCTTCCCGTTGAGCGCCTCAGCGTTGTCGCAGAGAAGGACTTCGGCGTCCAATGACCGTACCTATGCGGCCTTGAACTCTGACCGAGGATCGGCTGACGTGACCGAGGCCGCTGGGCTCAAAGTCGCTTCCCTTCCAGGCAGCTGCGCGTACTGGACGGTCGGTGCTGGAGAACTGGTCTCTCGATAATCGAGTCCAGGAACCCACAGCGCCGGATTCAATTCAAGGCGCACCCACTTGTCGGTCGCTTTCTTTACGTAAGCGCCGCACCGATTCCCCTCCTCGTCAATCGTCATAACCAAGTCTCCGACGCGTGGTGGCGTCAGTTGAGCAAGGATCGGATCGGTGGCGTGAGCTAGCGGGGCGCCAACCTCGTTGCCGCGTACCGAGTTCATGTCGACTTCGAACGTCAGCGTCGAATTAGGGCTTGCCACTGTGTAGCTTCCTCTCTCCGTGGTACGGATTTTCTTCCTCGGTGTCGAAAACGGCGCGCAACTCACCGCCTATCTTCGGTGTCATCGGGCCGGGGAGAAGTACGAGTGCATGGGGTGGTTCATCCTCAATGACTCGGTACCCGGCATCGAATAGCTTCGAAGCCCGAGTCCATCGGTACGTGCGGTGGTTGAGCCATATTGAGGCTTCAACGATTTTGGCAGCCGTTGCGTCGGGCGACGACGAGACCGACAGCGCCCATTCTTCCCGACAATCTGGGTCAGCGTGATGGGCCGCGACGCTGCGCTCCAGGTCTCGATCCGCCATGGCCCCGCCACGAACCACGATCGCATTCGGCGGCAGTTCGACCACCGGGGCGTGCTCCTCCGAGAGTTCCTCACCCACACGCTCAGCCCTCCCACCTGGGCCTTCCCACGACTGAACCTCCGCTTCCGGCGAATTCCCACTTCGCCGGTCGTCCACCTTCTGCCATTGGCATCCTACCCCTCAACCCTGGGTATTGCACCCGTATCACCCCGGCGGACTATTGACTTTGGCCGAACAGCCGTTCAACCTTCCCAATTAGGCCGAAGGAGGGAGGGCAGCCGTGAAGCTGCCCTCCACCATCGGCTTGGGGCGCCCCCATAGCTCAACGGATAGAGCAGCAGCGTTGTAAGCGCGGGATCTCGGTTCGAATCCGAGTGGGGGTAGCGCCACCGCTCCGAGGATGCCTCCAAGACCGTGCCGGTGTCTACGGTTGTCACGAAACTGTTACAAACCGTGCGTCAGAGTCTTATAGGTCAGTCGCTTGCTGTCCGACTGACGGACTGCCTGGGTGAACCGACTCCCGTCCACCTCGACCCGGAAGTTGAACCGAAAAGCCTGCTCGTCGACATAGTCCATAGGTGCTTTGGGCTGGCGGAGATATACGTTCCGCCCAAGGTCCGCTTGAGGCCGCTCCAAACGGCAGTGGTGGGTGCTCCTGATCGTGACTCCGCTGTTCGCTAGGAGGCGGCCCAGCGGTGTCATCTCGGGGATCGACCTTAGCTCGGCGGGTGGCCACCAAAGTCGTGCGCGGCGACGGAGCGGAGGCTCGACGGAGTTTCCTGACCCACGTAGGGGTCCCGAGCGGGCTCGGGTTGGTATCAAAGTTGGTATCAATCCCGCCTCGCAGTCCCTACGGCCACCTGGTCCATCTCGCGTATATCTATCTTTTCACTTCGAAACTTGAAGTGCCGGGGGTGGGAATCGAACCCACACGTCCTTGCGAACTGCGGTTTTTAAGACCGCTGCGGCTACCATTACGCCACCCCGGCCGGTTGCGCTCGCGATCCTCGGAGGCAGGGTAGCGCACCGCTGGGGTGGGTGAGGCAGACCTCCTCAATCGGTGGGCGTCCTGGAAGCCGTGATCCCTGACTCGCTGGTGGGGAGCCGGGATCAGCGCGGAGCTGCGATGTTCCCCGCCGACCACGCAGCTCATTCGTAACACTGTTCTCGGCGCCCGAAATCACCTCCGAGCGGTCTGCGGCGAAGCCGGAGACGTCGTGGAGGAAAACGCAAGGTGCAGGGATCCGACCGCGGCCCGAGTCAGGTGCGCCGGCCAGAACGGCTCCAGGCGAGCTTCGCTGGGCATGGGGACGATCCGCGGGAGTTAGAGTCGGCGCTGGTGGGAGGGGTGGGCTACGCTCGGAGCTTGAACCACAACCTTCCCCTGGGTCTCTATTGCTGAACTTTCTTTTCCTGCTGACCGGCGGACCGCGCACCGAAGCGGTGCATACGGTTCGAGCGCTCGCGCTGGCGGCCCGAGAGTCGGGCCATCAGGTGCAGGTCTTCTTGGCGGGAGACGGGGTAGCGCATGCCGCCGCTCTGGCCGGGGTGGTACCAGTCACCCTCTGCGACGCCGATCTGCGGTGGCGTCAGACCTCACCGGCTGAGATCGGAGGGGTGCGCCGAGGGAGCCTCCGTGACTTGGCTCGGCAGTGTCAGGTGGCGGACCGCATCCTGGTGTTCAGTTGAGCGGAGTTGGCAGTAAGGACCTGGTGGTTCTTGCCAGGGGCCGCTTGGATGACGAGTACCCGGCACTGGCGATTCGAGTTGCCCTGGTCCTACCTCTGGCAGGGGTGAACGTGCGGCTGATTCTTGCCGACGCCGCCAGTTCCCTGGCGCTCGAGGAGGCACCCACGCTGGGACCCTGGACGGGTGGGCTAGCCCGCGCTCTGGAGTCACTCATCGGGGAGGAGGGGGTACCCGTGTTAGTTGAAACGGAATCTCTGGTGGAATTGGGACTCGCTGGGCGCGCCCTTCGCCCCGGTGTGGCGGCTGCTTCCCGGGCCGAAGTGGTGGCCGCATGCAGTCAGTCAGGGAGCTTCCTTGTCCTCTGAGCGTCCTCTGGAGCTGCACCTGGTGACCCGGCGGGCCGACCTTAGAGCGTGGGGGCACCTTCGGGTCCGGCTGGAAGGTGGCGGCCGTCAGGCAGTCATCCTGCTTCACGACGCTGTACTTGAGACTGAGGAAGGGGTGGCTCGGGCCTTGGGAGAGGAGGGATCTAAGGTGGTGGTGATGGCCTGTGCAGCGGACGCGGAGCAGCGGCG
Organism: Candidatus Dormibacteria bacterium; assembly: GCA_050734135.1. Lineage (GTDB taxonomy): Bacteria > Chloroflexota > Dormibacteria > Aeolococcales > Bog-877 > Bog-877. Next base: position 15,220 of record JBOHUG010000016.1, on the reverse strand, counting down.
GGTGACCGAGCGTTGGGTGCTGGTTGACTACCCCGGGATCATCGAATGCTGCGCCGCGGCCACTCAGGTCACCAGCTGGTGACCTGAGTGCGGATGACTTCCAAGCGTCCGTCCCTAGACGATTCAGCGGTCGAGCGCTACAGCCGCCAGCTGCTGCTGCGCGAAGTCGGCGCAGCAGGTCAGATCCGCCTGGGACAGTCCACCGCAGTGGTCGTCGGCTGTGGCGGACTCGGAGTTCCGGCCGCGCTGTACTTGGGCGCCGCCGGGGTCGGGCGCCTGATCTTGGTTGACCCGGACCAGGTGGCCCTCGACAATCTCAACCGGCAAGTCGCGTACCGCAGCAGCGATGTCGGGCATCCAAAGGCGGCGGTGTTGGGGGCGCGCATTCGTGAACTGAACCCAACCATCGAGGTGGATTCTCGCCGGGAGTGGGTCACCGAGACTTCCATCGACGATTTCCTGGCTGACGCCGACATCGTCCTGGAGTGTTCCGACGAGCCCCTCACCAAGTTTCTGGTCAACGACTACTGCGTTCCCGCCAGCATCTCCCTGGTTGTGGGGGGGGCGGTGGGACTGGCCGGACAGGTGGTGGCTGTGCCTGGGGGAGGAGCCTGCTACCGCTGCCTTTTCGGTGCCCCGCCTGCAGATCGGGGCCAGACCTGTCGCGAAGCCGGGGTCCTCGGACCTCTGGTCGGGTTGATCGGTTCGATGCAGGCACTGGCGGCAGTCAAGCTGGTCTGCGGTTGGGGCCCGGACCTGGGGGGGCGGCTCCTCGACTTCGACGCGATCGCGCTGCGGTGGCGAGAAGTTCGGTTCCCGCTGGACCCCAGTTGCAGCGCCCACGGGGGGAGGCCACCGGGCAACGGCCATAATTGAGGTATGGCAGTTGCAACCGAGAGGCTGCTCGCGGAGGAGATCCGCGAGCTCCGGAGTGACCGCAACGCCCTGATCCTGGCGCACAACTATCAGCGCGACGAAGTCCAGGACATCGCCGACTTCGTCGGAGATTCACTGGGACTCTCTCGCCAGGCGGCAGCGGCTGATGCTGACGTGATCGTGTTCTGTGGCGTGCATTTCATGGCAGAAACGGCGGCGGTCCTGGCGGAAGGGCGGACTGTTCTCCTGCCCGATCTGGACGCAGGTTGTTCCCTGGCAGCCAGCATCACCGCCGACGAGCTCCGGGCCTGGAAGGCGGAGCATCCCGGGGCGGTCGTGGTCAGCTACGTCAACACCAGCGCCGAGGTCAAGGCCGAGTCCGACTACTGCTGCACCTCCAGCAATGCGGTGGACATCGTGCGGCGGATTCCCACGGACCGGGAGATCCTCTTCTGCCCCGACCTTTTCTTGGGCTCACATGTGGAGCGAATGACCGGCCGCAAGATGCACGTCTGGCTCGGCGAATGCCACGTCCACGCCGGCATTCGCGGTAATCAACTGTTGGCCCAGCGAGCCGCCTATCCCGAGGCGGAGGTGTTGGTCCACCCAGAGTGTGGGTGCACCACCCAGGCACTCTATGAGGCGGAGCGCGGCGAGCTCGCCGGCGCCACTGTCGTCACCAGTACCGAGGGGATGGTCCGGCACGCGGAGCGCTCGGCGGCGGAAACCTTCATCGTGGCGACCGAGGTCGGGGTCATGCACCGGATGCGTCAGATGGCCCCTAACAAGACATTCCTCGCCGCCAACCCCGACGCCATTTGTCCGTACATGAAGATGATCACCCTGGAGAAGGTGCGGGATTCGCTGCGGGACCTGAAGCACCAGATCACGGTCCCGGCGGAGATTGCGGAGCGTGCTCGTTTGGCGATCAACCGGATGGTGGAGGTACCTGGCTGATGGCCGAGGAGGGGGTGATCGGTATCTTCGGTGGCTCTGGGCTCTACCAGCTTCTGGACGAGTCCCGCGAAGTCAAAATCGAGACCCCGTACGGGCCGGCCAGCGACAGCGTCTGGCTGGGGGAGATCGCTGGTCGCCAGGTGGCCTTCATGCCCAGGCACGGTCGGGACCACACCATTCCCCCCCACCGGATAAACTTCCGCGCCAACCTATACGCGATGCGCCAGGTTCAGGTCGGGCGCATCCTGGCTCCCTGTGCGGTGGGTTCGCTGCGGGCCAGCCTGGCCCCAGGCGACGTTGTGATTCCCGACCAATTCGTCGACCGCACCTGGGGCCGCGCGGACACCTACTGGGATGGCCCCAGTGTCCAACATGTCAGCGCGGCCGATCCGTACTGCCCGGAACTAGGCTCCCAGGCGGCGGCCGCGGCAGCTCGGCAGGGGGCCACCGTGCATGGGGGGGAAACGCTGGTGGTGATCCAGGGCCCTCGCTTCAGCACCAGGTCTGAGTCACGCTGGTTCTCCGGTCAGGGCTGGGGGGTGATCGGAATGACCGGGTACCCGGAATCGATCCTGGCCCGCGAGCTCGGCATCTGCTATGCCGCGATCGCTCTGGTCACCGACTACGACGCAGGCCTGGAAGGCTCCGCGGACATAGCCCCGGTGACCCACGAGGAGGTCTTGAAGGTATTCGCCGCCAACATCGGCCGGGTCCGTCAGATCCTCTTTGATCTGGTCGAGCAACTGCCTGCCCGGGCGGGCTGCCACTGTGGCGACACCCACCCCCTGCCTCAACTGGCGTCCACTTGAGCGGGGGGGCCGCACTGACTGTCTCCGACCCGCCCCCGGATCGCCACCTGCTGATCCCGTTCGCGTCGACCTGGCGGCGCACCCAGATCATGCTGTTTTATGGGGCGGGGGTGCTTCTGATCGGTTGCCTCGTGGAGTACCTCGGACATCACCGCAAGAACGATCTGGAGTTCCTGATCCTCGGCTTGCTGTTGCTTCTGATCGGGGTAGGTTTCCACTTCGGCTCGCGGCTGCACTACGTCCAGGTCACCCAAGATGGCCTGCGCCTCAACCGCCTCCTGAAGCATGAGCTCGTCCCGTATTCGGAGATCAGCCAGGTGCGGTGCCAGCTGCTGGAGGTACTCTTCGCGGCCCCCAGCCGCCGGGGGCTGCTGCTTCGTTCCCTGCGCCAATTCCAGCGCACCCCGGCATGCGTGATCCGGCTGAAAACCGCGCCCGCGGAAGTCAAGCGGTTGGGCCGGGCGGTCGGTCGTGGCTGCGCGATCGAGCAGGACCTGATCCTGCTCGTGAAGGGCGCCCAGGCGCTCGAGCATGATCTGCAACCGCGGATTCGCCGGCGACCTCCCGCTCCCGCATCCCGCCGGCGGTGAACCCCTCGGGCGGGCCCGCCTGGCAGCGCGAGGGACTGGAGGCAGCGGCAGCGGCGGCCATCTTCGCGGCTCTGTGCGTTCTCTTCCGCTGGCCCGTCCACCCGCTGGTGGCGGTGGTGTTCGTGGGCGCGGTCTGGGGGTTCTCCCTGTTGCTGCGCCGGCATCGAGGCCTGACCGGGATCGACGGCTGGGACTGCGTCATCGTCGGGATACTGGTGGCGGTGGCCCTGGTGCTCCGCTTAGCCAGTCCGATCTATTTGGATTTTCTCCAGGGCAACCTCGATGTGGTGGGGACTGTGCCGGCACCGGCGGGAGTACATCGCTCGGCGACCCACGATGTGGCCGGGATCGGGGCATGGGGATTGGGCTACCCATTCAACACGGCTGGCTGCACCCAGGTCCCCAACGGAGCCCACAACGCCGAGGTAAAACGGTGCGGTTTTGTCTTCGATGAGGTCTATTTCCCGGTCGACGCTCTAAAAGACCTCAAGGGCATCGACTACTTCGATCCGGAGCCGCCACTCTCGAAGCTGATCATCGCGACCGGGATCAGTTGGCTTGGCTTCAACCCCTGGGGCTGGCGGATTATGTCGGCGATCTTCGGCAGCCTGCTGATCGGACTGCTGTACTTGCTGGCCCGCCGACTCTGGCACCGACATCGAGCGTTCCCGTTCCTGGCGGCTCTATTTCTCAGCCTGGACGGCCTGGAGTTGGTGGAGTCCCGGACCGGGGTCATCGACATTTTCGCCGCTTTCTTCGTGGTTTTGGGTCTCTGGCTGTTCACCTTGCATTGGCACGCGCGGACCCGTCGCCAATGGCTCGTGACCCTCTACCTGACGGCCGCCGCATCCGGGTTGGGGGTGGCCACCAAGGCGGACATGGTGCCAGCGGTGATGCTGATGGCAGTTCTTCTGGCCGCTCGCTGGGTTAGACCCCACCTCCGGCTGCGCGGTCTCGGCCGGAGCGGCTCGCGCTGGCTGCTCCCGCCGGCGCCGGATGACCCCGGGGAAGCCGGCCGGCGGACCATGGTCACCTCGCTCAGATGGGGCTGGCACTACGTGGCCGCGACGGCGTTGGTCGTCGTGATCTTCGTGCTCTCGTTCTTCAACTACTGGATCATCGCCCACAGCATCTACGTCAACTTCGCCGACACCAGCGGTCCCACCGCCACCTGTACCGGCTTCACGACCGATGCGTCGGTCTGCCATTTGCCGGTGGCGATGCCGGTGAAGCGGGATCACCTAGGCCCGGTAACGCTCTGGCTGCCCACCTCTTTCAACCTCACCCAGGCGCTGGTTGACGTGGAGATGAACAGCATCGCTGGGCTCAGCTACCAAGCGACGCTGAAGGCAACCCACCCCTTCGCATCGCCGTACTACTCCTGGCCACTGGATGCCCACCCGGTGCTCTTCTACGCCGTCTACACCGGCAACGGGGTCAGCTCCTCAGACGGACAGACTGTGTCCAACTACACCTGGATCACCGATATGGGCAATCCGGCGATCTTCTGGATGGGGCTGCTGGCGTTCGCCGCCTGTCTCTACTGGGTCGTCCGCCGTCGAGATCGGATTGCCTTGTTCATCCTGCTCGGCTTCTTGTTCAACTGGCTGATCCTCTGGTCCTGGCCGTCGCGGATCCTCTTTCTCTACGAGATCGTGGAGGCACTGCCATTCACCTGCTTGGCGCTGGCGTACTGCTGTACTCGGCTGATCCACGCCCGCAGCGCCTTCCAGCTGGGTCCCATCCGGCTTGGGCCCTACAGCCTTCGGCCGCTAGCGGGCGCGGTGGTGCTGGCGGTGGTGCTTAGCTTCGCCTACTTCTATCCGCTCTGGACTGGTCAACCGATCCCCTCCAACGATTTCTTCCAGCACATCTGGATCCCCGGCTGGTACTGAGGCGAACCGCAGCCACCGGTGACCTGGGAACTGGCGGCCTACTGGCTCTTGGTAATGGCCGCCGGACTGGCGCTGGTCGACCTGCTGCCGCTCGACTGGCAGCTGGCGGAACGGCTGGCGGCGTCCCTCCTGGTCGGCGTGGTGGCGTCCAGCTTGCTCAGTCTGGCGCTCTCCTTGTGGTGGGGGGTTGGGCCGCCCGCGGCTCTGCTCGCGCCCGGGCTGCTCTTCGCTGGAGCCGGCGGGGTGGCAGTGGGGCACTGGTACCGACGCCTCCGGCTCGGACCAGCAGAGTGGGGCCGCTGGATCAACCGGGAGTGGAACCGGGCCGGTACCCGGGCCGGGTTACTGGTGACAGTGCTGGTGGGATTGGCTTTCTACTTCATCTTCACCAGAGCTCTGGTGGAGATGGGCGGTTCGATCACGGCCAGCTATCCGACGGTGTGGTCCGACTGGTCGGTCCACGCCAGCTATGCCCAGAGTTTTTTGCTGGGCCACAACCTCCCGCCGGGTGACACCCTGGAATCGGGGACCGGCCTCCGCTACCCGTTTCTGCCGGACTTCCAGTCCGCTCTGCTGGCTGGCCTCGGCCAGAACATTTGGGGAGCGTTGGATGTTCCTTCGTGGCTGATCTCATCGTCAGCGGCGGTGCTGGTCTGGCAGCTGGCGCGGCGGGTCACCCGCCGAAATGCGGCCGCCTGGGTCGCGCTGCTACTGGCCCTCCTCGGGGGAGGGCTGGGCTTCATCGGGCTCTACGGTGACGGCTGCCAGCAGCTGGCCCGTACCGAGGCCGGTTTCAGCGCCAGTGATTGCACCAGTCTTTCCGCGAGAACCCCTGGGGCAGCGGCTGCCTTCGTAGCCCACTTGCCCACCGAGTTGACCCATCTACCGCGGTCCTACGACGGCCAGGACCAGCCCGATCCTCCGGTGGCCGACCTCCAGTGGTACGAACCGCTGCTGGCTTTCTGGCTGCCGCAGCGCGACTTCGAGTACGGGCTGGGACTGGTGGTCCTTCTCAGCCTGCTGCTCTGGGAAGCCTACCGGGGACGGCGTAAAGAGTTGCTGGCGGCGGCGGGGATTGGAGCCGCGGCGCTGCCGTGGTTCAACCCCTTCGGATACTTGGTCATCGGGCTGATCGGACTCTGGTGGCTCGGTCGGCAGCGCTGGTGGCTGGGATTGGCCTGGTATGCCCTGCCCCTTCTCCTTTTGGGTCTCCCTCGAATGCTCTACGTCGTGACCGGGGCCCACGGCGAGCTCAACGGACCCGTGGGCACCAGCCTCTATCCGCAGCTGGATGTCGGCTGGCTGGCTCACGCTGCCACCAGCTGTACCGCAGTCCAGTGGCAGGCAGGTTCCGCCTGCGACGCCCTCTACCTGGCGGGTGCGTCACCTCTCACGGCAGTCAGCTTCCTGGCCCAGTCACTGGTCCAGCCGTCGGTATTGGCGGACACGCTCGGGTTCTGGCTCGCCAACACGGGCATCTTCACCCTGCTGGCACTCGCGCTGCTTGGCCTGCGCTGGCTGCCATCTCGGGTTCGGGCCGAGCTCAAAGAGCTGGAGCTGATTCGGTTCTGGGCTCCCTTCTGGCTCCTTTTCCTGATTGGGAATCTGGTCATCACTCAACCTTGGAACTGGGACAACACCAAGCTGCTGGACTACTGGTACGTGGGCGCGGCCATTCCCGTCGCCTGGCTGCTCTGTTCCTGGGGCGGGAGGATCTGGGGGAAGGTGGCGGCCACTCTCGCAGTCATCTCATTGGTCTTGAGCGGGCTGCTGAGCATGGACATGGCCCTGATCGGCCAGAGCTCTCTTTCCCAGACTCCGACTGTCGCGCCCCACTTCGATTTCATCGGGAGCCAGGAGAGGGAGGTTGGCCGCGCCGTCCTGCGCCACACCTCGCCGGGAGCGATCTTTCTCACCGAGGGTCAGCCCAACGAGCCGGTCTCGGTGGTGGCCGGGCGGACCACCGTGCTCGCCTACGACGGCTGGCTCTGGAGCTATGGGCAGCCGCTGCGCCGGCGCCTGGCGGCCGAGACCGCCATCTACGCCGGCTGTCCCCAAGTAGGCGTCTGCCGGGTGGGTGAGCTGCTGCGCGCCTACGATATCTCTTACATCGAGTTCGAGCCCGGTGACTACAACAACATCACCACCAACGTGAGTTGGTTCGAGGCCCAGCACTTGCCTGTTTTGGTGCGTACCAAGAGCTACCTGATCCTGAACGTCCGGCGCCTATGGTCCCGGTAAATTCAAGTGGCGCAACTGCTGCCGTCCGAACCCCCCAGGACGGCTCCACCGCGTGATGTCCCGGGCTCCCGCGACTGACGTCCATTGCCATCTGCTGCCGCCTCACTTGCGGCAGCCGCCCGCACCCAGCTGGCAGGATCCCTGGTTCGTGGCGTGCCACGCAGGCGGGGGTGAGTTCGCTGCTGGAGCCGACGTGGTTCAGGCCCTCGACTCTGCCGGGCTGGATCGGGCGGTTGTCTTCGGCTGGCCCTTTGCGGACCCGGGGCTCCTGCGCGAGGTCAACGATTTTGTGGCCCAGGAGATCGCCGCCGCCTCGGGCCGGCTCCTGGGAATGGCGCTGGTCAACCCGGCCCGCCCCGGCTGGGAGGCGGAGTTGGCGCGCTGCCAAGGTCTGGGACTGTGGGGGGTGGGGGAGATGAGCGCCGACGCGCAGGGATTCGAGCTCCGGTTCGACGCCGGCCTCAAAGCGGCGCTGCTCACTTTGGCCGAGATGGACTGGCCCCTCCTGCTCCACGCCAGCGAGCCGGTCGGGCATGAGTACCCCGGCAAGGGAACAGCTGGTCCGGAACGGCTCTGGCAACTGCTGAGTGCCGCGCTGAGCGCAGCTCCGAGGCTGCGGGTCTGCCTCGCCCACCTGGGCGGGGGACTTCCCTTGTACGCGCACATGCCTGAGGTTGGGGAGCTGTGCCGCCAACTGTGGTTCGACACAGCGGCGCTGCCGTATCTGTACCAGCCGGGGGTGCTGGCGGCGGTCGACCAGTTGCTGGGGACCGGGCGCATCTGTTTCGGTAGCGACTTCCCGCTGCTGCCGGCCCGCCGCTACCAAGAGCACCTGGCGGGACTGCCAGCTCCGGTCAGTGAGTCCCTTCACCGAGCTGCCCCCCAAGCCTGGCTCAGCGGCTAGCCGGCTGACCCTGCCAGCGGGGCTCGCCGGGGCCTGGGCTGCTCCCGTCATCCACCCGTACCGGCACAATCTCGGAAATGGATCCCGCTAGTCCTCGGCTGGCCTTCGCGCTCATCTCGATGGAGGGTCCGGACCAGTACAGCCAGGCGGGAGGACTCGGGGTCCGGGTCACCCAGCTGAGCCGCGGCTTGGCCGCCGAAGGCTCGCCGACTCGGGTGTATTTCGTTGGCGATCCTAAGTTGCCAGTGTCAGAGGTGCGGGATCGGGTCGAGTTTCATCGGATCGGTCAAGAGATCTCCGGGGAGTTTCCCGGCGGCGTGTACCAGGGGGAGCGGCTCAAGGTCGCCTACCTCGCTGCCCGCTTTCCGCTCCAACTACTGGAAGAGTGGGTACTGCCTCAGATTCAGGCCGGTCGGCTGCCAGTGCTGTTGTTCGAGGAGTGGCAGACGGCGGAATGGGCCCAGAGCACCTTCGAACTGCTTAGCGAACGGGAGCTGGGGCATCGCTGTTTGGTGCTCTGGAACGCCAACAACCAATTCGGCTTCGAGCGGATGGACTGGGTCGGGCTGGAGCAGTCGGCGGGGATCACCACCATCAGTCGCCACATGCGGTTGCTGGTGGGGGGGTTCGGAGTCGACCCGATCGTTATCCCCAACGGCATCCCCGAGGAGTACCTGGCTCCGGTCGATGCGGTGGCGGTCGCCACCTTGCGAGAGGCTGCCGGACCGTCTCCGGTTTTGCTCAAGGTCGGTAGGTTCCACCGCGATAAGCGCTGGGTTCAGGCGGTCCGGGCGCTGGGGGAGCTCCGCGCCGCCCAGGTGGCGGTGCGCCTGCTGGCCCGCGGCGGCAACGAGCACTACCGCCAGGACGTCATGGCGGCTGCCCGGGTGGCTGGCCTCCGGGTGGCCCAGTGGGATGAGGAGGTGAATGAGGTAGATGACCTGGCGGAAGCCCTGCGAGCCACCCCAGAGGTCGACCTCCTCGAGCTGACCCGCTTCTTGCCAGAGAAGCTGTTGCCGGTCCTCTACGCGTCCTCTCTGGCAGTCCTGGCCAACTCCGGATTTGAACCGTTTGGGCTCGTCGGGCTGGAGACCATGGCGGCCGGCGGGGTGGCGGTCGTGGGTGGCACCGGGGAGGATTACGCCCGTCACCTTCACAACAGTTTGGTGATCGAAACGGATAGTCCCCATGAGCTGGCCCAGGTCATCTATCAGGTGGTCTCCCAGCCGGCTGTCGCTGGCGAGATCCGGCGCCAGGCTCGGGAGATGGCCGCGACCTACAGCTGGCCTTTGGTGGTGGCGGGTGACCTGCTCCCCCGGCTGCCGCTGCTGGCTCAGCGCCAGGGGGTCGTCTGGCCGGGCAGCGGCTCCTCCGATTGAAGGACGGCGCTGGCCCCGCCGTCCCGGTAGCGGCTCGCTCAAACCTCGGTCGCCGTCAGCTGGGTCTTCTCCTGGTTGCCTTCTGGGTGGGCTTCAACCTCCGCGCGGCGCTTTTGGGAGTCCCGCCGGTCCTGAACCTCGTTCGGACCGAGTACCACCTCAACTACGCGGTGGCGGGGCTGATCACCGCTTTGCCGATCCTGGCCTTCGGAGTCATGGCCTTCCCGGGCGCGGCCATGGTGCGGCGCCTCGGCGGCTACTGGGTGGTCGGGATCGGACTGGTGGTGGCGGTGGTTGGGGAGCTGGGCCGAACTCTTCCTGGGGTTGTCACCCTGTTTGTGGGGACGGCGGTCATGGGAACCGGAATCGCCATCACCCAACCAGGGCTTCCGGCCATTTGGCAGCACTGGTTTCGGGGTCATGTGCAGCTGGCGTCAGTCACCATGACGTTGGGGATCACGGTGGGGGAGGTGGTCGGGGCAGGGATCACACAGCCGCTCTTGCTGCCGCTCCTGCACAGTTGGCAGGGCACCATGGTTTTCTGGGGAATCCTGGGCGCCAGCTGCGTTCCAATCTGGTTTCTGGCGGTGCCCCGGGAGCGGGCCGGGGTGGCGGTTGAGTCGAGCTGGGAGCTGGGCCGGCTGTTACTGAATCGGCGGCTCTGGTCGGTGTACGTTCTGTTCGGGGGTCAGTCGCTGGTCTTCTTCTCCTCCAACACCTGGATCCCAACCGCGGTGGGGGGTGGGGTCCACTCCAACCTGGCCAGCCTCTCGCTGGTGACCCTGAATGGGGTGATGGTGCCGGTCGACGTGCTGCTGATCTTGATCTCGCGGCCGTTCGCGACCAGGCGGTGGTTCTATCTCGCCAGCGCCGGGATCACCCTGCTGGGAACTGGCGGCTGGCTGCTGCTGGGGCCGCGGGCGCCATTCCTGTTCTCGACCTTGATTGGGGTGGGGGTGGCGATGAACTTCGCCGGGCTCTTGGCCTATCCGCCCTTGGTGGCGGCTCCGACCAGGGTGGCGTCGCTGACCGCAGCCATGCTCACCGTCGGCTATGCCGGCGCCTTTTTCGGGCCCTTTCTGGGTGGCGTCGCGCTAGATTTGGGTGGCGGTCGCCAATCGCCTTTCATTCCCATCACCGTGGCCGCCGCGGTCATGTTGCTGGCCGCCTGGGTGGCACCCATCACTGCTGATTTCGCTCCGCCTGGCCATGCCCGGGAGACCCGTACCTGACCAGTGAGAAGGAGAAACCGTCCGACGCTTGCTATCGCGTCTCCGGACGCCCTTGGTAGGCTGACTTACTGTTGAATCGAAGGGCGAGCTTTGGGAGCCAGGTGGATTGCGCCAAGTAACCTCGGTGACCGACTGGGAGGTGGACGACGCCCTGCGCATCCGGGTGCGCCGGGTCGGTCCCATCGATAACGCCGCCTACGTCGTCGCTTGCCCGGAATCCGGCGAAGCGGTGCTGATCGATGGCGCTAACGAGGCCGATCGCCTGGTCGAGGCGGTGGCCGACCTGACGCTCGTCGCCATCTTGGAAACCCATGGCCACCCGGACCACTGGCAGGCTCTGGCAGAGGTCCAGGCTCAATTTCCCAGGGCCTGGACGGGCGCTCATCCGGCGGACCTTCGGATGTTCCCCGAGCCACCACCGTCCCGCTCCTTGGAGCACGGCCAACTGGTCAGCTTCGGCCAGCGCCAGTTGCGAGTGCTGGCGACTCCGGGGCACACCCCGGGCAGCATCTGCTTCCATTACCCCGGATTCGTCTTCACCGGCGACACCCTGTTCCCAGGAGGGCCCGGCGCCACCACCCCTCCGTTGGGCCATTTCCCCACCATCATCGAGAGCATCCGCACCCACCTCATGCCGCTTCCCCCGACGACGGTGGTCTTCCCCGGCCACGGTGGCTCCACGACGATCGGAGCTGAGCTGCCCCAGTTCCCGGTCTGGGCTGCCCGGGGCTGGTGATTTAGCCGGCGAATAAGCGCTCAGGCGGAGGTTGTGATCGCCTGGTCGAAGAGCCCCGGCTCCTCGAGGTGGATGAAGCTGCGGCGGTGGTGGGGGCAGAGGCCGTGGCGCCTGATGGCGCTCAGATGGTGCGGGCTCCCATAGCCCTTGTTGCGATCCCAGCCGTAGTGGAAGAACTGCGGGTGGAGCTCCCGCATCAGGCGATCCCGGAAGACCTTCGCCACGATCGAAGCGGCCGAGATGGCGGGCACCAGGCGATCACCACCGACCACGCTGCGGTAGGGGCGGGAGGTGCGGATCCTCAGATTACCGTCGCCCAGATACTCCGGAGCTACCACCGACCCCACCAAGAGCTCGAAGGCCATCCGGTTAGCCCAGCCCACCCCACGAGCGTCGATCTCATCCACTTGGATGGAGGCGACCTGAAGCGCCAGCGCCTCCTCACGGATCACCGGCTCGATCATTTCCCGCTGTCTCTCCGAGAGCAGCTTGCTGTCCCGGAGCAGGGGGTGGGTGAAGCCCGGGGGCAAGACGACGGCGGCTGCCACCAAAGGGCCGGCTAGTGCTCCCCGGCCCACCTCATCCAGCCCGCAGGGATCCGCGGCGGCCAGCTGCCAGGACGGGTGACCGGCGAGCTGTGCCACAGCGGCAGTCTAAGCACGGCAACGCTCTGGGAGAACTGGGAGTGGCCGATATACTCGGCCGCTAGATGAGCACCCCCGCCGAGCCCGCCCGGACCGAGGGTACGGTGAAAGGCACTCGCCGACAGGAGTTGCGACAGCGTCAGGCGGCCGCGCTGCAAGGCGGTCCAGAGCGCTACCGGAGCCGGCTTACCAGCCAACGGAAGTTGCCAGTGCGCGAGCGACTCCGTCTCCTCTACGACCCGGCGACCCCCTTTCTGGAAGATGGTCTGCTGGCTAACACCGCAGCGCCGGACGAGCTGGGGGCGGACGGGGTGGTCACCGGCGTGGGCAGCGTGCAGGGGAGACGGGTGGCGGTGATGGCCAACGACCCCACCGTCAAGGCGGGCTCCTGGGGGCCGCGGACGGTGGAGAAGATACTACGGATCCAGGAGCTGGCGGAGCGCTTGCAGCTGCCGCTCTGCTATCTCGTCGACTCGGCGGGAGCGCGGATCACCGAACAGCGTCAGATGTTCCCGGGCCGACGTCACGCAGGGCGGATCTTTCATAACCAGGTTCGCCTCAGTGGACAGGTTCCCCAGCCCTGCGTCCTCTTTGGCCCCAGTGCCGCGGGGGGGGCGTACATCCCGGCTTTCTGCGACGTCACCTTCATGGTCGAGGGCAACGCCTCGATGTACCTGGGGTCGCCCCGAATGGCCGAGGAGGTGGTCGGTGAGCACGTCTCGTTAGAGGAGATGGGGGGAGCCCGCATGCACTGCACCGTCAGCGGCTGCGGCGACCTGCTCTGCAGTGACGAGGAGACGGCTATTCAAGCGCTCCGGCGATATCTCTCCTACCTGCCTTCCAACTGGCGGGCGGAGCCGCCCGCGGCGGCGACCAGGCAGCCCTCCAGCCACGCCGACATCGGCGAGTTGCTGCCCGCGGAGTCGACCAAGGGGTACGACATTCATCTGGTGCTGGATGCCCTTTTGGACGGGGATTCCTTCTTCGAGATCAAAGCGCTGTACGCCAAGGAGCTGGTCTGTGGCCTGGGCCGCCTCGGGGGACGTGCGGTGGGAATCGTCGCCTCCCAGCCGGAGCACCAGGGGGGCGTGCTGTTCGTCGACTCCTCCGACAAGGCGTCCCGCTTCATCAGCCTCTGCGACGCCTTCAACGTACCCCTCGTCTTCCTGGCGGATGTCCCCGGTTTCATGATCGGCTCGGCGGTGGAGCGGGACGGGATCATCCGTCATGGAGCCAAGATGATCGCGGCGCTGAGCTCCGCGACAGTGCCGAGAATCTGCGTGGTGCTTCGCAAGGCGTACGGAGCTGGGCTCTACGCTATGAGTGGGCCCGCCTTCGAGCCAGAAGCAACTCTCGCGCTGCCCACGGCCGAGATCGCGGTGATGGGTCCGGAGGCCGCTATCAATGCCGTTTACGCCAATCGGATCGCCGCCCTACCGGAGGCGGAAAGGGCCGATTTTGTGGCCAAGCTCAGGGCCGAGTATGTGGAGGACGTCGACATCTTCCAGTTGGCCTCCGATCTGGTGCTGGACGCCGTCGTCGATCCGCTCGATCTGCGCGACCAACTGCTCTGGCGGCTGGCGGCCGCGGCCGGTCGCCAGCGGCTCGGCCCTGAACGCCATCACGGAGTGTTTCCTGTCTGATGAATCCGACTGCCAAAGCCGCCCCCGAGTCGCCCCTGCTTCTTATTCCCGGGCCTACACCAGTGCCTAGACAGGTGCTGGCGGCACTGGCCCAACCGACCGTCGCTCACAACAGCGCCGAGGCCACCGCCGCCCTGGCGGCGCTGCAACTGGGCGTGCGGCACTCCCTGGGATTCGATCAGGAGCCGGGTGGGGAGCTCCCGGCAGTGCTGGTCATGGCGGGAAGCGGGACCTCCGCGATGGAGTCAGCCCTGATCAACACGGTCCCGCCGGGTGGTGGGGTGGTAGTAGTCAACCACGGCTTCTTCGGCGACCGGTTCGCGGCCATCGGCCGGGCTTATGGGGCCCAGGTGGAGCAGGTCAGCTGCCCCTGGGGGGAACAGGTCCCGGTCGACCAGGTGGATCGGGCCCTGGCCGAGACCGGTGCCAAGGTGTTCACGGTAACCCATGTGGATACCGCCAACGGGGTGGTGGCTCCACTCTCCGAGTACGCCAAAGTGGCCCGCGCTCACGACGCCATCCTGATCTTGGACGCGGTTGCCAGCTTGGCCGCCATGCCGATCGAGATGGGGGCCCAGGAGATCGACGTGGTGATCACTGCCTCGCAGAAGGCGATCGCCATGCCCCCCGGACTGGCGATCGTGGTCGTAAGCCAGAGGGCGATGGAGCGGCGTCGCCAGCTCGGCGAGCACGCGGGGTATTTCTTGGACTGGCTGAACTGGTTGCTGCCGATGGCCGATCCGGCCGCCCACTACTTCGCCACCTTGCCGACCAACCTGATCGCCGCTGGGGCGGAGGCGATGGCGCTGGCCGAGGCCGAGGGGTGGCCCAAGCGGTTCGCCCGCCATCGGCAGATGGCCAGAGCCACCCGCCGGGGGTTGCGGGCGATCGGACTCAACACCATGGCCGGAGATGCGCTCCTGGGCGACACCGTTTCAGCCCTGGCAGTCCCCCGGGAAATCAGCCCGGCCGCGCTGCGCACCGAAGTGGCCAGAGACGGAGTCGCAATCGCCGGCGGTCTGGGCGTCTGGAGTCAGAGCGTGATCCGGGTTGGCCACATGGGCTCGACGTCCCTGCCGGAGCTGCTGACTGGGGTCGCCGCTCTCGAGCAGGCGCTGTTACGGCTCGGAGCACCGGTGGAGCGGGGAGCGGGGGTCGCGGAGCTGCTCTGCGGCTGGGAAGCAGAGGCGGTGTGCTAAGAGCCCGCGCGGATAGGCAGGTGGACGGGGCGCTCTGGAGGGGCGGCGGGACCCCGGGGAGGGTTAAGCCGGCGGACTGGGGTGCCGGGTTGGTGGCGCGGGCGATGGGCCACGG
>JBOHUG010000015.1:0-2240 GCA_050734135.1 Candidatus Dormibacteria bacterium | reverse complement strand
TCAGTGGGCCCACCACCGCCTCCTACAGCTACAACGGCGATGGCCTGCGCATGAGCAAGACCGTGAACGGCACAACCCAGCAGCTCACCTACGACCAGTCTTCCTCGCTGCCCCTGCTGATCGAGGACCAGTCGCAGGACTTCATCTACGGTCCGGGCGGGCTCACTTTGGAGCAGGTCTCGGGCACCACCGCCGACTTCTTCCTGCACGATTGGCCGGGATCCACCATGGGGCTGGCCAGCTCCTCCGGCTCCCTGGTCGCCAGGTACACCTACGACGCCTACGGCAACCTCACCTCCTCCTCCGGCTCCGCCTCGACACCCCTGCTCTTCCAGGGCCAGTTCCGGGACGCGGAGACGGGTCTCTACTACCTGCTCTCCCGCTACTACGACCCGGCCACCGAGCAGTTCCTCACCCGCGACCCCGGGAGCGCGCTCATCCCCTACGCCTTCGCTGGGGGGGATCCAACTAATCTCAGCGACCCTTCAGGCCAGATGATCTCCAGGGGCATGGTTGGCTCGGGCGAGGGCGGTCCGACGGTCCTCGCCCCGCCCCCGGCCACCAACCAGGCCGCCTACTATCACCAGGTGACCCAGGAGACCACCTATCACGCACCACCCGCCTACGTCGCCCCCCAGGTCGCTGACTCCGTGTCACCAGCGTCGGTCCAGGCGCCCTCACCGGCGCCGAGCAGCCCAGCAGCGCCTCCAGCCAGTGCTGCCTTCACTGCCCGGTTTGGTATCGCCGCTCCCCACGCCACAGGCCAGGGAGGAATCAACGTCGGAGCGATCGGTGCCGCGCTTGCGGGAGGACTTGGGGCCGTGACTTACGCCGCCTCCCACCCCGCAGCCTGGGTACGGCACCATGAAGGAGCTATTCTCCTTGGAGCTACCATTGCGGCCGGCGTAGCGATCGCGGCTTGTACCGCAGGGGTAGGTGTCACCGCGATTATGGGCATTGTTGGCGCAGAGACTGCTGGGGAGGCCGCGGCCGGTGTGGCGGGTCTCGGGATCATAGCCTCTGGCGGGATCGCGTCGTACGTCGTGGGTGTGAGCGCCTATGATCAACTGACTGGCAGGGCATTTCGTGACCCCATCTAGCAGTCCCGCACCGTCCCGTACGGTGTCGCACATGTCCCTCCAGTGTCTCAAGGCCTGAGTGGCGCGCTGGCGGGTTTGGCGACTGCGCTTGTTGCCAGTCTGGGTATCCCGTTCGGACTAAGACTGGGCTTCCGCTTATACCGGTATAGAGCGCCCGCCGACGCAGCCGCCCTCCGCAAGTGGAAGCGAAAGATGTACGTTGCTGGCATAGTCGGGGGCGCCGCTGTCGCGTGTAGCCTCGGGCTAGCCATGGGCATCACCATCGCCCTTAACTGAGCTCCGAGGGATGCTGAGACCTGCCCTCCCAACGGCTCGTCCGCTCCTCCCCCGCTAGTGCAACTCGGCGTAAATAGGTTGCATATTGAAGCCGGGTGAGAACATGATGTCGGCATGTCCAACCACCCCGTCCCGGCAGCCAGTCTCACCCCCGATCAGCAGGCCGTCCTGAGCACCTGGGCTAGGAGCCGCACCCTGTCCCAGAGGCGAGTGCAGCGGGCTCGGATCATGCTCCTCGCCGCCACCGGCGTGGCCAACTCCCGCATCGCCAAGGAGCTGAGCTGTTCTTTGCCAACTGTCCAGTTGTGGCGGAGACGATTCCGGGAGCTTGGGGTCCCGGGCCTGGAGCAGGACGCTCCGGGGAGGGGCAGGCCCCGCATCTACGACGAGCGCAAGGTGGCCGAGATCCTGAGGGTGACCCTGGGAAAGCCGCCGCGGGGCGAGACGTACTGGGCGGCGCCGGCTGTGGCACAGCGGGTGGGCACCAGTCCCAGCACCGTGCTGCGGGTCTGGCGAGACCAGAAGATCCAGCCCTTCCGCACCAGGGAGGCTGTTGCCGAAGGCCGGTCAGGAAGGCGAGAGGTCGACGGAGAGAGCGAGATCAGACCCTTTCCCGTTCCAGGGGCAGCGAAGCGGCGTGATGTTACATCGGATCGCAGCCGCGACCCGCTGCGCCAGCTCTGGTAGCCGCGGGGCAGCGGCTCCTGCTCCTACCGGGGTACCGTGCCAGAGCAGCTTGCGGAGGTTCATGGCGGCGGCGGTGAGCAGGGCTTGGATCAACATGTTCGATCGGCCCCGGCGCTGGGCGCGGGCCATGCCATGGCGGACCTTAGCATCGGCGAAGACCAGTTCGATGAACTGTTT
>JBOHUG010000014.1:0-34546 GCA_050734135.1 Candidatus Dormibacteria bacterium | reverse complement strand
TGGAGAGTGGTCGGTGGTCGTGACATCAGCCAGAGAGTGCTCCATGACCTCAAGGTGGCCAGCAATGTTGGGCGGAAATGACGAGAACACCGGCAGACTGGCCGTTCGCAGGCAAGCTCCCGCCGGTCTGCGTGGACGGTGTGGCGACTTGAGCGCCTGTGGGCTCAGTTGAGCAGGCGCAGCTTTGTGAGTGCGCTCAAAAACAGGGTCGCCCAGGGCCAGCCCTGGGGCAGGTGCAGGTGCTCCTGGCGGGCGGAGCGGGTGCGTCGTCCGGGAATGCTGAACAGGCGACGACGCAACCGGTCCACGGTGGTGCGCGCTGGCAGCTGGTCACCGAGGCCGATCCCGGTGACCCAGCGGGCCAGGTTGTGGGCCATGGCGGCCAGAGCCAGCCAGGCGGCGTTGGCGGCGAACCGGCCCGAGGGCAGATGCGCCAGTCCCAAGCCCTCCTTGAGGTCTCTGATCGCGGTCTCCACCTGGGCATGGGCTCGGTGGTCCGCCTCCAGCTCCAGGGTCGAGCCCGCCCGGTCGGTGACGAAGGGGTGGTAGCCGAACTCGGCGAAGAGCGCCAGCTGGGTCCCGGGCGTGGGACGCACCCGGCGCACGATCAGCCGCAGCTGCAGACCCTTCTTGCCGAAGGCCAGGTACTCGCACTCGGCCACGTCGGCCCCGGAGACGGGAAGACCATCTTGGACGTATCCGAAGGTGCCCTGGCTGGTGGACCAGTAGGGGATCGGCTGCCAGGCCTCCTCGGGGATGCCGGCGATCACCCGCTGTACCGCCTGGTCCAGCCGGGCCGTGACCGAGAACCGCACCTTTGCCTGGCGGCAGGTGGTCAGCACCTGCTTGGAGTAGAAGCCAGAGTCCGCCCGCAGGACGAGCAGCCCAGTGGCTCCCGCCTGCCGGACCCGGGCGAAGGTCTCTCGCAGAAAGCCGGCTGCGCCCCGGGCGGTGTGGGCCGAACCGCCCCGGAGCCGGGAGTGGAGCACCTCCCCGGTCTCGGCACGGGTGGCCAGCAGCGGGTGGTAGCCCCGCACCTTGGTGTAGCCGAAGCCCACCCCCTGCTTGAGCAGCCCATAGGTCTCGCAGATGGTGGAGTCGAGGTCGATGGTGAGCGGCTGCTCTCCGGGGCCCATCCCCGCCCTCCAGGCCCGGACCAGCGCCTCCCGGCTGATCGCGTCCAGCTGCCGGACGTGGCCGAAACTGAAGCTGCGCAGAAAGGTGCCCAGGGTGGACGGCGCCAGCACCGCGTGGCCCAGCACTACTTGACTGGCTCCGGCCCGGAGCACCTCGGCGTCCTCGATGCTGTCCCCTCCCGCCAGCATGGCGTGGACCAAGGTCATCGCTTTGTGGCCCACATTGGCCCGCCCCGGGGCCTCCCCCAGATCCAGGTGGTACTCGACCAGCTGGCGCAGCCCCAGGTGCTGGGCCAGGGTGGCCGGCAGCAGCAGTCCGGCATTGGCCACTTGGTGAGGGTCATCGAAGCCGACTCCGAGCCGGTCCAGGGTGTGCGATGATGAGTACATCGAAAGGGTGCTCCTCTGCTGGGGCCAGTTGGCGTTGTTACACCACCAATTATCCCAGCACTGAGTGCCTTTTCTTTGTCTCTAACCCTCTATCCAGCACCTACCTGGTCGGTGCTTCCAGGGTTAGGCGCGAGCGCACAGTTCGCCGGGGTAGATGGAGACTGAGTGCACGTACTGCGACCCGAGGGTGAAGGCGCACAGGATCCCTCAGAACGGGGGGCGGCTGCGCATGTAACTGACGAGTCCTAGTGGGGGCACAAACTTACTCGTGACGCAACGCCTCGATTGGAGCCAGTCTAGCCGCACGGGCCGCCGGATAGACTCCGAATGCCAAGCCTATGGCCAGCGCGACCCCGATGGATCCCGCGACCGCCCACCACTCGATGGCGATATTGTCGGAGATGAACCGCGGCAGGATCACAGCGCCGATCAACCCCAGCCCCGCACCCAGGACTCCTCCGGACAGTCCCAGCACTGATGCCTCGACCAGAAACTGTCGGCGGATCGCTGCCGGCGTTGCCCCGAGAGCCTTTCTCAGGCCGATTTCCCGGACCCGCTCGGTTACTGAAACCAACATGATGTTCATGACCCCGATACCGCCCACGAGCAAAGAGATCGCCGCGATCCCGGCCAGAAGCACGGTGAGTGTGCTGTCCACGGAGGTGGCGGTGGCTTCGATGCTCAGCTGCGAGGTGATGGTGAAGTCGGCGTCAGCCGGCTTGCTGATCTGGTGCAAGGAGAGAAGTTCGTCGTTGGCTTCGGTATACGCGGCCCCTAGCGTGGCCTCCGAGCTGGCCTTGAGGAAGATGGTTTGGACGGAGTTGGATCCTAGGATCTGGCTCTGGGCTGTGGTGATCGGAGTCAGGACCATGTCGTCCTCGTCGGTCGACCCCAAGCTCCCGGCTGGGGCGAGCTCGCCGATAATGGTTAGTGAGACGCCTCCGACATCGATTGTCTGTCCAATCGGGTCGAGTCCGAGGCCAAGCTTGGAAGCGGTGATGGACCCGATCACGGCAACAGGCGCCTGGTCCCTAACTTCCTCCGGCGTGAAGAAGCTGCCGATTGCGACGGCTCGGCTCCGCACCGGCAGCCATGACGCCGTCGTGCCCACGATGGAAGTGGTCCAGTTCTTCGCCCCAGCTGTGACGCCATCGAAGGTGGAGGCGATGGGAGCGACGCCCACAATGTCGGGGCAGTCAACCCGAGAATTCAGGTCCTCGGCGTTGCCGTAGGTCAAGTTACTGGAGGATCCGAAGCCCTCCTGAATTCCGGCCGACGAAGTGGCGCTCCCCGGTGTGACGATGAGAAGGTTCGTCCCAAGAGCAGAAATCGCCGAGTTCACCGACGCTGTCGCTCCTTCTCCAAGTCCGACCGTAAGGATCACCGCGGCAATACCGATCAGGATGCCCAGGACGGTCAGCCCCGAACGGAGCCGGTGACCGATGATCGCCTCCAGCCCTGAGCGAACAGTCTCGAACAGGCTCACCGGCCCACATCCGTCACCGGGAAACCGCCTCGTCTGACTGAACCCGGCCATCACGGATCCGTACCACTCGTCCCGCCGTGCTTGCGGTCTCGGCGTCGTGAGTGATCAAGACCACCGTCCGGCCCATCTGGTGCAGCTCACCGAGGAGCGAGAGTACGTCAGCGGCGGAGGAGGAATCGAGGTTTCCCGTCGGCTCGTCGGCCAAGATCAGCGAGGGTTCGGTCACCAGCGCGCGCGCTACCGCCACCCGTTGCTGCTGGCCGCCTGAGAGCTCACTGGGACGGTGCTCCAGCCGTTCAGCCAGATCGACCCGGTCAAGTGAGGCCATTGCCATTGCCTTACGGCTGCGGCGATCGAGACCCGCGTATACCAGTGGAAGCTCGACGTTCCTCCACGCCGAGAGTCCGGCCAGCAGATTGAACTGCTGGAAGACGAAGCCGATCCGCCGATTGCGGAGATCGGCCAACTGGACTTCGTTCATAGTGCTCACATCGATCCCGGCCAGCCGATACGTCCCCTCGCTCGGGAGGTCGAGGCACCCCAGGATGTGCATCAACGTCGACTTACCCGATCCGGAAGGACCGATGATGGCCACGAACTCACCCTCGGTGATCCTCATCGAGACTCCCCGCAGAGCGTCCACCGAGATCGCGCCGCTCTGGTAACGCTTATGCAGGTCGACCAGCTCGACAACGGGTGGTTGGCGCGCTAGGAGATCCGCCCCGGGAATTGCAGAGTTGGCGGGCCGCCGGGTCGGCAACCCCACGTCATTACCCACCTTGCTGGATGACTTGCTTGATGGCACCGCCCGAACCGGGCCCGATAGTTACGGTTCCGCCACCTCTTCCAAGGGGACCAGTGGCGATTCCCCCAGGAACTCCGGCCGACAGGCTGGCAAGTACGATCACGTCGCCAGCTCGGAGTCCCGATTTAATCTCGGTGAGCATCCCCCCGACCGCACCGACCGTAACCTGATGCATCGTTTCCCTACCCTTCGAGAGCGTATAGACGAAGGTTTTTGAGCCGTCGTAGTGCACCGCGCTCGACGGCACGGTGAGGACGTTTTGAGCCTCGACGACGACGATGGAAAGGTCCGCGCTAGCCCCCTCGTACAGTCCCGACGGGTCACCCGCGATGGCAACGGTGACCGGGAAGTTGGCTACTCCGGCACTGATGGAGGCGTTGGTGCTCACCTCGGCGACGCTCCCGGACACGAGAGTGGTGGCTCCCGACGGAGTGATCGAGACCTTGTCACCAACCTTGAGCCTGGCCATCTGGTTGGCGCTGGCCGTGGCCTGTACCTCGAAGGCTCCCGGGCTCACCACCTCAACGACCGGGCTCACCTCCCCAGCGGCCGACCCTGACGACGCTGACGCTGACGGAGACCCGACGGTGGTGGGACCGGCGTTGGCCATTCCACCGGCGACGAGGTCCACTGAGATCACGGTTCCGCCGATGGGAGTAATCAGCTTGGCGTCGGCGAGGGTCTCCTCAGCCATGGAAAGCATGATCTCGGCAGAGTCGACGTTGGCCCGGTCGGATGCCAGCTGGTATGCAGACGCGGTCCCGCCCGATGACTCGTCGGCCTGGAGCTGCGACGCCGCTCCGTCAAGTGAGGCCTGGGCCTGGTCCACCTGGGCATCGAGGGGGGCAGTGGCAAGCGTGGCTACCACCGCTCCAGCCGTCACCGTCTGACCGACCGCCACCCCGACGGTCGCCACCGTGCCAGACGTTCCGAAGTTCAGGTCCGCTTGCTTGACTGGTTCGATGGTGCCGGTGAGGGAGACGGTCTGCGTAACTGAACCGACGGCGACCGTCGTCGTCCGGTACTGAACTCCGCCCGCGCCGATTACTTTCAAGCCCGCGAATACGCCGCCTGCGGCCAGGAGTGCAACTACCATGGCGCTCAACACCCACTGGCGCCGGCCACGAGGGAGTCGGATAGGGAACCGCGTTCGTCTCATAGGGAGCCAAAACCAATCTTGGCCCGTCCAACGCTGAGATCCACGGAGTGCCTGCTCATCTAGTCAACCTTGTTATTCGGACGACGTCGCCGGGCGATCAGACCCGGTCGAGCCCCTTGTACGCCATCCCAGATAACAGCGAGCTAACGGGGCTGCCCTGGGTCGCTGCAGGAAACCCTGCGGGGGCCCCCCGGTCAATCCGGTGGACCGTGCCGGAGGGACTGGTTCCCTCGATGTGAACCGGCCACCCTGCGCTCCCTGTTAGGCCCGGTGTGGCTTGGAACGTCTGAGTCATCCCTAAAAGGGGCTGGACTCCTGCTCGGGAGAGTGCGGGTTCACGGCGGACGGGCCTCTTGCGCTTAGCCGCATCAGCCGAAGAGTTGGGTTAGATCACCATTGGCGGCGTCCGCCGCAGCCCCGAGCAGGGGAAGGTCGAACATCTCCTCGATCGTCCGCAGCAGGCCGTACTGATCTCCGGTGATGGAGACAATGCCACGACCCTGGGCGCGGTGCGAGATGACCAACTCTGGGACCTGGCCCCCGGCGGCATCCAGGCAGCAACTTCCGGAGGATTCAGCGTCGTCCTCGTCCTCGGTGACGATCACAGTGCCCTTCGACCCGGTGAACCAGGCTGAGGACAGCACTGGCTCAAGGTTCTCCTCCAACCACGAGTTGCCCTGGGCGACAGTCCCATCGTGCATGTCATCGATTAGGTTGGGGGTGATCCAAACGAAGTCCGGCGGACTGGCGCCGTCCAGTACCGACAACAGCCCGCTGGCACCCGGGTACGGAAGTACGTGACTCGCGCAGGCGGCTCCGTCAAGAAGATCGGAGTAGTAGACGAACGGGTCGTGCTTCTTGGCGTACTCTCCCGCGCTAGACCCGCTGTAGCAGGGCGTGGGCATTGACTCCATGTAGGCAGCCCAGGGGAGGCCGGCTTCGGTCAGCTGATTGCCGAGATTGTCCCCCGGGTACGGTCCAGGGCATCCGTCCGAAATACAGCCTTGGGTTGAGCCCGACGTCAGCGCCAGATAGTTGGGCAGGCTCGGATGTGTGACCCCATACCACGGCACCACCGAGGCGTACTCCGCGGCCAGTTGGCAGAAGTAGCTGTTGGAAGTGCCGCAGGCGGTCTGAGTGGCGTCATATCCCTGGTTCTCTTCGACCACCACCATGACGTGCGGCTCGGACGGAGACGGAGTTGGCGTAATTGGGGGCTTAGATGCTGCGGGGCTGGCCGTCGGGCTGACCTGGGGCTGAGGGCTCGATCCACTTCGCAGCTGAGAGAGACCCAGGAAGAGACCAGCCGAGAGCAGAACCGCCGCCAGTGCCGGGAGCGCAATCTGGGTCTTCCAGCGGTCGCCTGATTTCATTACGAAGATTCAACTGCAGATAAGTTCTTGTGAGTGGCCCCACCACCTCGTCAATCGGGAGGGGATTCGTCCTCCTCGTCAGTGTCAGCTGCTAATTCGGAGAAGTTCCCGAGGAGAGAGGGGCTGCCCTCCTCCCAGGAAAAGATGGCGCTGCAGCGAGGACATTCCAGCTCCGCGCCCGGGTCGTGGTCCTCGGGGGCCAGCAGCTGGGCTGAGCAGGCGGGGCAGCGCAGAGACGAGCTGGGTGCGTATCCGGTATCCCGGGCCCGGGCACTGGCCGCTGCGGCCAGGTCGATCGCGACCGACTGACACTCCGGGCAGCGGAAGGTCGCGACCCGGTCCTGGTGGGTTACATACCGGCCACTGGTGTCAACGAAGACCGGGGCGCCTAAGATCTCAAACTGACCGGCGCGGCAGCCGGCCGGGCAGACCAGGTGTCGGCGCGTATTCGGGCTCAGTTCAGCCCTCCCCGGAGGTGAAGTTGGGTCGATGCCAGCCGCAGGGTCCCTCTCCGGCTTTGAGGATCTCCTCGAACAGCTGGTCCAGATCGGCCTGGGTGAAGAGCTCGGCGACCCGGGCCCGCAGACGAGCTGCCCCGTCGCAGCCCTTGATCGCCCAGACCACGAATTTGCGGCTGAGCCTGACCCCGCGCTGCTCGCCATGGTGGATCACCATGGCGTCCCAGTGCCGCTTGGCCAGCCGGAGCCGGTTCTCGAAATTCGGGGTCAGTCCGGGCTCCCCCCAGCGCAGCTGGCTGACCGTCTGCTCCAGGAAGTTCCAGTCGCCGAGCATCCCCCGGGCCACCACCACCCCGTCGACAGCCCCCGCCCGGATCCGATCTTCGATCAGGGCCGAGTCACGAACGTCCCCGGAACCCAGCACCGGTATGCGCCGCACGGCGGCCTTGACCCGGGCGATCTCGTCCCAATCCGCGAAGCCAGTGTATTTTTGGCAGCGGGTTCGGCCGTGGACGGTGACGGCGGCGACGCCGACGTCCTCCAGGGCGCGCGAGAGCTCAGATGCGTTGATCGACTGGTAGTCCCATCCCAGCCGCATCTTGGCGGTCACGGGAACGTCCACCGCCCGCACCATCGCCTCCAGCACGGCCACGGTCCGGTTGATCTCCCGGGCCAGGGCCGCGCCGGAGCCGAGACGGACCACCTTCGGCACCGGGCAGCCCAGGTTGACATCGACCAAATCGGCGCCCAACTCCACGCAGATCTGGGCCGCGTCAGCCATCATCTGCGGGTCGTTGCCAACCAGCTGGGCCGCCACCGGCTGCTCCTCCGGGCCGAGGTCGAGGAGCCGCTCGGGCACGCCGTCAGGCGCCCGGACCAGGGCGGCGGCGGCGGTCATCTCGGTGCAGGTGAGCCCGACCCCCATCTCCCTGGCGAAGGCCCGAAAGGGCCGATCGGTGATCCCGACCATCGGTGCGATGAAGATCGGGGTGGACAGCTTGACGCTGCCGATCCTCAGGACCGAAGGAGATGGGACGGCCTGCCGGGGTCGGGTCGGAGTGGTCACGGTCAAGTTGAGTTCTGCCTCCGGGTCTGGGCGTGAAGCGGACCGTCGGCCGGAGCGGTCCTGCCATGATCGCGGAAGTAGGCGCCAGGTGGGCCGGCCCGGTTTAGAACAGGTGGCGAAGGATGGTCAGGATGCTCAAGAGCAAGGCCAAGGCGAAGAGCGCAGTCCACAGCAGGCAACACCCGGCCGGCAGGGCGCAACAGAAGCCTGGCAGCCAGCGGACCTGACGGCCTTCGGGAAAGACCTGGCGATAGCGATAGCGGCGAGCCACCGGCACATGATCTCATTCCAGCTCCCGCCGCTCCGAGGTCGGAGGTTCGGCGCGGCTATAGTCGGCACGACCGGGGAACTGGCGTGATAGGCGTGGAGGAGGTGACGTGCTGCTGGCAGTCGACGTCGGCAACTCGAATCTGACTCTGGGACTCTTCTCAGGAGAGGAGTTGCAGACCCACGGGCGCTTCACCACCAGGAGGGATGCCACCCCGGATGAGATCGGCGGACAGCTGCTCAACTTCCTGACCCAGCGCGGTTTCTCCGCTCAGGTGGAGGCGATCGCGATCAGCAGCGTGGTCCCCAGTCTCAATCAGCCCTTGGCGGAGATGGCCCGCAACTACTTCGGGATCGAGCCGCTGTTGGTGGGACCAGGAACCCGGACCGGGATGGAGATCCACTACGACCCGACCCGGGATGTCGGGGCCGATCGGATCGTGACCGCCGTCGGCGTTCATCACCGCTACGGTGGACCCGCGATCATGGTCAGCTTCGGCACCGCGACAGTCTTTGACGCCATCGACGAGCATGGCAGTTACCTCGGCGGCGCCATCGCTCCCGGGCTCCAACTCTCGGTGGACGCTCTGTTCGCGCGGGCGGCCCGCCTGCCACGGGTGGACCTGGTGGCCCCCGCCAAGGTGCTGGGACGCACCACGGTTGCCTCGGTCCAGGCGGGGATCATGTACGGGGCGGCCGCCCAGGCGGAAGGCATGATCGCCCGGATCCGACGGGAGCTGCAGGGGGAAGCCAAGGTGGTCGCGACCGGTGGTCTGGCAGAGCTGGTGGCGCCACTCGTGAGGGGGGTTGATTTCATCGATCCCCTGGTGCTTCTGGAGGGGCTGCGAATCCTGGAACAGCTCAACCGAAGCCACGACTGAGGAGCGCTTAAACAAAAAAGGGCGCCCCCCGAAAGGGACGCCCCGAGAGGGGGGGGCGATATTGAGAGCCTCGAGATCGCATCTCGTGGAACTGGCCTTAGCGTAGCACCGAAACGGGGGGTGGGCAAATTCCGAAGTGGTGAAGGAATCGATACGGGAATGTGGAGAGGGACTTGGTGAGTTGGGCCGCCCAGAGCTCGGCCCCGCGGTTGCCAGCGCTAAGACCGGGGGGGGTTCCCGGACAATATCCCGCTCCCCACTTGCCCGGGGGGCAGGCGTTCGGTAGACTTCGCATCCCCGGCCCGCCGCCGCGAGATTTCGGCGTGGGCTTCGGAAGTTGCGTCGGCTGCGGCCGGCGAGGAGCAAGTGAAAGGAAATGCAGGAGAAGCCGGTACTCCTTACCCCATCGGGTCTTGACAAGCTCCGCGAGGAGCTGAACCACCTGGTCAATGAGCGTCGACAGGAGATCGCGCAGCGGATCAAGACCGCCAAAGAGTTTGGCGACCTGAGTGAGAACGCGGAGTACGAGGACGCCAAGAATGAGCAGGGATTCGTAGAGGGCCGCATCCTTACGCTGGAGCAGATGATTCGCAACGCCAGCCTGATCGAGACCGACGACCACAAGGACGGATCAGTCCAGCTCGGATCATCGGTCAAAGTCAAGGACGAGTTCGGCGAGATGACCTACACCATTGTCGGCCCGGCCGAGGCCGACGCGGGTTCGGGCCGGATCTCCCTGGAGTCACCGGTCGGCAAGGCCCTGCTCGGTCGCCGGACCGGGGAAAAGATCAACGTCGAGACGCCCGGAGGCGCCCGCCAGGTTCAGATCCTCAAAGTCGCGTGACCGAGCTACCGCCCCCAGGCGGTAAGGCTCTCGCGGAGATCATCGGCGAGCGCCGTCGTCACGCTGAGGCGCTGCGGCAGGCCGGCACCCCAGCCTGGGGCGTCGACTTCCAGCCCACCATGAGCTGCGCCGAGGCGTATCGCCGGGCTCTCTCCGAGCCCGAGCAGGAGGGCGAGAGTGTCGCGGTCGCGGGGCGGATCCTGCAGCTGCGAACTTCGGGCGGGATCGCCTTCGCCGATTGCAGTGACGAGAGCGGCACCCTGCAGCTGATGGCGAGCCGGGATGATCCGGCCGGAGATCTGGTCGGGGAGCTGGAGCAGCTCGACCGGGGTGACATCGTCGGGGCCCGGGGCAGACTGACCAGAACCAGGCGCGGGGAGCCCTCGCTCCGGGTCGCCGAGATCACCCTGCTGGCCAAGGCGCTGCGCCCCCCGGCCGGCAAGGGCCGGGGGTTCGTCGATGTCGAGCAGCGCTACCGGCACCGCTACCTGGACCTGCTCTCCGACCCTTCGCAGAGGGAGATCTTCCGCCACCGCACCCGGGTCGTTCGAGCCCTTCGCCAGGTGCTCGATGAGAGGGGTTTTCTGGAGGTGGAGACGCCCGTCCTCCAGGCGATTCCCGGCGGTGGCCAGGCCCGACCCTTCCGCACCCATCACAACTCGCTGGGCACCGATCTCTACTTGCGGATCGCCTTGGAGCTGTATCTGAAGCGACTCCTGGTGGGTGGGTTCGAGAGGGTCTACGAGCTCGGGCGCACCTTTCGCAACGAGGGCCTCTCCCCTCGCCACAATCCCGAATTCACAATGCTGGAGGCCTACCAGGCCTACGCCAACCTCGAGTCGATGAAGGACCTCTGCCAGGCGCTGGTGCTGGCCGCCGTCGGGGCAGCCCCCCGCGACGGTGGGCTGGTGTCGGAGCAGGGGGCGATCTCCCTGGAGCCTCCCTTCCCTTCTCGATCCATGGCTGACTTGGTGCACCAGCTGATTGGGTTAGACCTGGATGGGCTCTGGGGGGAGCCAGAGCGCATGGTGGGGGAGGCGAGGAGGCTCAATGTCGAGGTTCCGGACGGCGCCGCCTCGGGAACCGTTCTCTACGCCATCTATGAGCAGCTGGTCGAGCCCAATCTGCCAGGACCCCTCTTTGTCACCGACTACCCGGTCGAGGTCTCGCCTCTGGCTCGGCGGAGCTCGGACTCCCGTTTCGTCGAGCGCTTTGAGCTGGTGGTGGCCGGACGGGAGCTCGCCAACGCCTTTGCCGAGCTGAACGATCCTTTGGACCAGCGCCAACGTTTGGAGGAGCAGTCGCGGCTGCGCGCCTTGGGGGACTTTGACGCCCAGCCTTTCGACGAAGATTTCGTCGAAGCGCTGGAGCACGGCATGCCTCCGGCCGGGGGCATTGGGATCGGAGTCGATCGGTTGGTGATGCTGGTCACCGGGGCCAAGAGCATCCGCGACGTGGTGCTCTTTCCGACGCTACGGCCGCTGCCCAGCGAAGACAACCCCATCCCCGGCGACGCCCCGATCCCGTCCTCCCCCTAACCTTTTAGTGATGCTAGCCCTCAATTTCATAAGAGAGAACCCCGATCTGGTCCGCCAAGGGGCGCTGCGCAAGGGTGAGCCCGCTCCGATCGAGGAGATTCTGGAACTCGATGAGCGGCATCGGCACCTGATAACCGAGGAGGAGACGGCCCGGGGAGAGATGAAGGGCCACACCGCCCATCTCGGTCGGGGCCAGGTGGAGCCGGTGCGGGAAGAGCTGGCCCGGCTCAAGCTCCGCATCCAGAAACTGCAGGAGGAGCGCCGGGTCGTGCAGGAGCAGCTGGGCGCGCTACTCCTGCTGGTGCCCAATCTGCCCCACGAGTCAGTCCCCGAAGGGCGGTCCGATTCGGAGAACGTGCTGGTACGCACTTGGGGGGCGCCGCCCGCTTTCGATTTCGATCCCCAGACCCACTACCAGCTGGGCGAGGCCCTTGGCATCTTCGACTTCGAGCGGGCGGTCAAGATCGCCGGCAGCCGATTCGCGCTGCTGCGGGGCGAGGGAGCGCGGCTGGAACGGGGTTTGGCCCAGCTGATGCTTGACATGGCGACTAGAGAGCACGGCTATACCGAGATCTCACCGCCGTACCTGGTCAACCGGGAATGCATGGTCGGAACCGGAAACCTACCCAAATTCGAGGAGGACGCCTTCCACGTGGTCGAGGGGGATCGTTTTCTCATCCCCACCGCCGAGGTCCCGGTCACCAACCTGTACCGGGACGAGATCCTGGCTGGTGAAGACCTGCCCATTCGACTGGCCGCCTGGACGCCTTGCTGGCGCAGCGAGGCGGGGGCGCCAGGGAAGGACACCCGGGGCTACATTCGTCTGCACCAGTTCTCGAAGGTGGAGTTGGTGAAGTTTGTTCGCCCGGAGAATTCGTTGGAAGAGCTGGAAGGGCTGGTGGCCGATGCCGAGTCAGTCCTGCAGGCGCTCGGTCTCCATTACCGGGTGCGCTTGATGTGCGCCGGCGACATGGGTTTCGCACAGTGGAAGAAGTACGACATCGACGCCTGGGCGCCGGGGATGAGGCGCTTTTTGGAGGTTTCGTCTTGCTCGGTATTCGGCGACTTTCAGGCCCGCCGGGCAGGCATCCGATTCCGCACCGCCCGTGGCAGACCCCAGTTCCTCCACACTCTAAATGGCAGTGCCTTGGCGCTCCCACGCACATTCGATTGCCTGTTGGAGACATACCAGACGAGGGAGGGAGTGATCCGCGTCCCTGAGCGAATGCAGCCCTACTTGGGGGGACTAACTGAGATTGCGTGAACGAGCGAGGAGTTGCCCCTAGTCGAATTTGGGGTTGCCCGGGAGGGATGGCAGAGCGGTTGATTGCGGCGGTCTTGAAAACCGCTGAGGCGGCAACGCTTCCGGGGGTTCGAATCCCTCTCCCTCCGCCATTTTCGATCTTGATCTGGTGGGCCCGGCCTCTGCGAGGGCCCACCACCGGATACGTCTGACGGCAACGGTGACGGCAACGGCAATTTATACCAGGGTCCACGGGAGTCTGCCTCCCGCGAGTACGCAAGTCGGGGATCGGCCCCGGTGGGGGAGAGACCATCGACGATCGCAGAGCTCTGCGCGATTTGGCTGTAACGGGTTCGTTAGCCCGTGGGAGCGAGTGGAGGCTGACCCCGCAGGTCTTCTCGAGGTGGGTCAACCTTGGCCAATTGGCGGGAGCGAGACGCAGTCAAGGCCCTTCTCAGTGAATGGAAGGACGGTAGACCACTGCTCGGAGGCGTCGGTGTGATAAGGATGGACGGCGGCCAGTTGCGACGGCACCCACGGGCACAAACCGTGGCCCGCAGTTCCGGCAGAGTTCCATTAGGTAGGGTAGCCTTAACCCTGAACAGCATGGACTCGGCACCGCTCTCCGACCTGCCACTCCGAGGCTTACGGTCGCATCGCGTGACGTGATGACCCGCGCTACGTTGAGAGTCTTGTCCGGATGAGCGGCCGCGGAGAAGTTCGCGTTCTAAAATCAAAGGCCATTGCGTCACTGCGTAGGGCAGCTGAGTCCTTCAACTCATTCCAAGATGACGGGCGCGTGACGACGGTTCTGCTTCACCTCCAGCATAGCTTCGAGATGCTTCTGAAGGCTGCGCTGGTTCATAAGCACGTAAGGGTGTTCGACCCTAGCCTGGGGCGCTCCATCGGCTTCGGCAAGTGCCTCAACCTGGGTCGTGAGCACCTGGCTCTGGGCGAGCACGAGGTCGGTACTCTGCGCGCAATCGACGCACTGCGTGATGAAGAACAGCACTGGCACGTGGCGCCATCTGAGGGGATTCTCTATGTGTACGCACGTGCCGGGGTCACCCTATTTGACGAGGTCCTTCAACGCTGTTTCCAAGAGCGCCTAGAGACGTACCTGCCCAGTCGAGTGCTTCCGCTGTCGTCAGACCCCCCGAGGGACATACAGCTGCTGATCGACGAAGAGTGCAGTCAGATCCGCCAGCTTCTCGCGCCGCACCGACGCAGGAGGGCCGACGCGCGCGCCCATGTTCGGTGTCTGCTCGCGCTGGAGGCGCACGTCACCGGCGAAGTGTCGGTCAGCATGCACGACATCGAGCGCGTCGAACGCGGCGTGCGAGCTGGCAAGTCAAGGGGACAGGCCTTTCCCCGTCTCGCGGAGTTGGACTCCCAAGTGTCCGGTACTGGGCTGGCGGTGGCGGTGCGCTTCTCGAAGGTGACCGGGCTCCCCGTGACTTTTGTTCCGGATGGTAACGCAGGTGACGTTGCCGCCGTGCGTGAGGTGGATCTTCAGAGCAAGTTCCACTGGTCTAAGCCCGAGCTGGCTCGCAAGCTCGGGCTTAGCTTGCCACGCTGCTACGCACTTCGCGTCGTGCTCGGGATCGAGGACGAGAACGACTGCCGTCACGACTTTGTGTTCGGCTCGAGCGTCCACAGACAGTACTCTGACACCGCACTGGTGCGAATGAGACGGGCATTGGAAACGATCGACATGGACCAGGTGTGGCAGGATTACCGTGGACAGTGAACTCGTGCGTCGCGGGACGCGCCCACTTTCGCGGCTCGGCGGGGTTTGTCGAGCGCGTCAAGCACCCGCGTCACCACGCCGTCAACCGCAGTCAGTACGTCGTGCTCCCAAACGCGAATGACCCCCCAGCCAAGCTCGCCGAGGGCCGCATCCGCAGCACGGTCGGCGGTGACGTTACGGTCGAGCTTCGCAGCCCAGAATGCGACGTTGGTGGCTGGGCGGCGGTAGTGGTCAGGACACCCGTGCCAGAAGCAGCCGTCGACGAATATAGCGAGCCGAGCACGTGGAAAGCTGAGATCGGGAGTGCCCGGAAGTTTAGGTCGTATTCGGTACCGCAAGCCTGCGGCCCAGAGCGCCCGCCGGAGGCGTAGCTCCAGCCCCGTATCGCGACTCTTGACTCGAGCCATCTGGTCATGCTTTGTGAGTGGGCGGCGGCGGCGCCTTCTACGCCTCCTGGGCTGTAGATCAGCGTGCGCGTTAGGCGTCCGGGCACGGGGGGTCATGCTAGGTCGAGGGCGCGCAGGATTGCGCTCGCACTGTCTGCGGCGGCGGCTAAATCTACCGTGAAAACCCATGTGTCGCAGCCCGTCACCGATTGGCCCAAGTGCGTCGCCCCGAAGGTGGAGCCGGGATAGGCCAAGAAGCAGCGATCAGTGTCGAAGGCTGCGGCGTGAGCGAGTAGCTGGTAGACATCGGCGGCGAGTGGCGGGCCGTCGAGCGTCTTGTACTTGGCGTCTCCCACGCAAAAGAACTCGCCTTCGTGGTGGAGGACAAAGTCTGGGAAGACGCGGAACGGGCCCGGTAATCCATCAAATAGACTGCGTTGCCATGTCGCCGCAGTGTCCGCGCGAAGCCAGGGCCGGCTAGCGGCGTCCAGCACCCGTCTCATCTCGCGTTGAAAGAGGTTTTCGAGGTTAAGAAACCAGGTCCTGG
This sequence comes from Candidatus Dormibacteria bacterium, assembly GCA_050734135.1. Taxonomy (GTDB): domain Bacteria; phylum Chloroflexota; class Dormibacteria; order Aeolococcales; family Bog-877; genus Bog-877. The sequence goes on along the minus strand of JBOHUG010000014.1, from coordinate 19,217 downwards.
GGACGGTAGCTTGCAAGGTTGGATGCGGTTCAAACCCCTCATGGGCCAGGAGCACTGCGGCTAAGGTCAGCATATCCTCGATGCGCTCGTCGGTTATGTCGCGCGCGAGGGAGTCCGCCTCTGCTGCGAAGACTGCGGCAGGCTCAAAAATGACCTCGCGGTCGAGGCAGTCTGTGAAGATGTCCTCGTACGTTCGCAAGGTCAGGATGTCACGGGCTGTGAGCTCGGCGTCGGTAGCGATCTCCTCAACCTCGCGAAGGGTGGCCAAGATGACGCGGTTGAGGCGAGTGCGCCGAGTCGGGAGGGTTCTCTCGAAAGCGAGTTGATGGATCAGGCCCCGCGCCCAGAGGTTGGCCGTACGTCCAACCAGCAGGCGTCCACCGGCCAGGGGGCCAACTGCCGCGAGCGGGACATAGTGGAATTCCCTTCCAGACCCTAGATATTCGCTGACGCGTTCAAGGAAGGCGCGGACAAGGAGCTTAGTCAGTCCACCCACCTCCGATGCGATAGTGGGTTCACGGGTGACTTTGAAGGCGCTGCTGGCCGCGTGTATGACTAGTGATTGCAGAGAGCCGGCTACCTTCTCGACCACTTCGATGAGTACGTCGGCGACCAGTGCGCGGCCAACGTAAGGGCCGGCAGACAACCGCATGGTCCCAGGGCTGATCTGCGCGACGCTGAGAACACCGCGGTCGACGAGAGTCCAAAACGAGGGCGCCTGGGCCAGTATGGCCCAAACGGCCGGAGAAATGTCCTGCGACCCGCGCTCGGCCAGGGTGACGGAGGTCCGGGGCAGGTGCCGCGGGACGTCTCCGGTGGCTACGGCGCCCGATACGCGGGACTCTGCCATGGGTAGGCCTTGCTTATGAGTTCAGCGTAAGGATGTGGCCTGACCAAGGGCCTGTAGAGCATGTGCCTGATGCGCTCTACCCAAAGCGGGCACAGGTCGGCTTCAGATTGCACCTCGGCAAATATACCGTGTCCGAATGGCATCTGGTACGCAAAATCGTGCGGGCTGGCCCGTTCGCATACCGTGAATACGGCGCTAAGAGCGTTGAGCGCCGACGACGATAGTGCAGTACCACGTAGCATCTCGGTCAGCTGCTCCACATCGGGCCTGAACTCTATGATGCGAAGCCGCCTGAGAAGGGCGTTGTCCACCTCGAGGGCCGAGCGATCGGACGGATTATAGGTGGCGAGAACCACCAAATTCCGCATCACCGAGACAGGACGCCGGCTGTACAGCGTTGTAAAGTTACGGTCGCGATACTCAAGATACGTCATGAGCTCGCCTAGAACCGCTGCGAGGTTCGCCCGTGTCAGCTCTTCGATCAGCAGCACGTATTGCTGGTGCGGGTCATCAAGGGCCCGATCGTTCCACTCCAGGAAGATGCCAGGCTTAGTCGCTACACCCCCGCCCTCGATGCGGAGTCCCTCAATGAACTCCTCGTATGAGACGGCCGGATGAAACTGAACCTCGCGCACGAGTTCAGGAAGCTGAGCAAACCTCTGCGCTGCTATCGACCCAATATATGACTTCCCGGTACCCGGAACGCCCTGTAGGGTTACGATCGCCTTGTCCCCGTACCGCTCCATCGTTCTCACCACATCTGCGATCAGGCTCTCGGTTTTCGGGCCGTAGGTTGTCATCAACGTAGGTCCGGAGGCAAGGCAGCGCTGTCGGAAACGCGCTGCACGTATTCCGCGACCGAGGAAAAGTCGGTCCGATGTCGATGCCGAATCATGGCGGCTTCGTGTAGAACATCCCGGGTCCGAGCCGGGATAGTATAGAACCCGGGGGAGTCATCCTTGTCCTTGTTGGCGATGAGAGTCCAGCCGAATGAGGCAATTGAGATCCACGGGATGATGCGGTCACTCTTGGCGGGCCCGGTAATGGTCTCGGCGCCAAGGGGCGTGCCGCCCGCGCGCGCACTCGCAATCTGAGCGATTGCGACTGCGAGTTGGTCCTCGTTCTGTACCCTGAACAAGGCTCTGTTCATCTCATCCGAAGTCATCCGGGCATCCAATTGGAGCATTGCTCGCCAAATGAAGGCAAACGGGAAGACTGTCATTGCCGGGTCGTACCGAAGGCCGGCGCGCGTCGGGTTGCGTAGCTGGCAGGCAGCCAGTGCGTATGCAGCGTGGCGGCCCAGGATTGTGACGTTCTTTGGGTGGATTACGTCGAGCCATCGCAACGTCGCCCTCCCTAGATCGGTGATGTGAAGTCGGTGATCGTCGCCTTCGTAAAGAAGACCGGCGGTTTGGTAGACTTGCCGTCCATCGCGGTACCGTCTTGCGTCCGCAGAGGTCGGGACCTTCGAGCCTGGGACGCGGGCCTTGTCGTATGGTAGGCGCCCAAGCACCTGCAGCGGCGTCAAGCCTTCCGCGGATAGAAACACCTTGAGGTTCGGGGAGGGTGTTTCCAGGATGCGGAAGGTCTGATGTAGTGAGCCGCCCCAGGTAAGTTGACCAGCCATCCTATGGTGCCTCGAGTAGGGGAAGTTGTCTGGGTCGTGGCTCGGTAGGGAGGTTGACATCGGTAGCCGTGTGGGAGAGGAGGGCCCGGCCGATTACCTCGGCCAGGAGGGGCGGTACGGCGTTGCCGATCAGTGCCGCGATCTCCTCCTGGGTACCTTCGAACCTAAAGGAATCGTCGAAGGTCTGCAGGCGAGCCCCTTCGCGCAACGTGATGTTCCTGTCCTCGAACGGATGCCCGAACTTGCCTCTGGTAAAGCTGTCGAAGCGCGCGGTGATGGTGGCGGCTGGCTTGGTCGGATCCAGCCTGCCGTACACGTAGCGATGCCCTATCGTAGCGGCCCCCCTCTTGTGAGCGGCGACCCGAAGCTCAACCGGTAGGTCTTCAAAGCCACCTCCTGGCGGGATCCTTCCGAGGCGCACGAGATTGACCGGGGATAGCTTGGTGCGCCGATGTAGGGGGTCGGTAGGCGACGCGGAGAAGTCGGCCGGTGGAGAGGGCAACGCACCAAGTGACTCGGCGACGGTCCGTCGGGCGGTGGGAGAAGATGTAGGCGAGGGGAACCGGAAGGCCGGTAGCTGGCCGGCGAGCCATCCGATAAAGAACACCCGTCTGCGGTTCTGTGGAACTCCGTAGTCGGCAGCGTTGACAAGCGTTTTGTCGAGATCGTACCCTGCGAGGTGAAGCACCCTCTCAAATCGGGTGGCGGTCGCACGGCCGCGCGAACCCAGAAGCCCAGGCACGTTTTCCATCAGGAACATGCGCGGCCGCAGGCCGACCACGAGCTCCGCAAACGCGAGTACGAGGTCATTACGGGAATCAGCGTCCGGCCCAATTCGCTGAACCGAGAAACCCTGGCAGGGGGGTCCGCCTACGACAAGGTCTAAGGGGCTAGGTGGTAGGTCGAAGGCGCCAGTTATCGAGCGCACGTCGGCGCTCGCCAAGTCGAGTCTGGCGACCGGATGACTGAAGTTCAGAGCATAGCTGCGGACGGCAGGCACCCACCAGTCCGCCGCTCCGATAACGCGCCATCCCGCTTTCACGAGGCCCGCTGACAGGCCGCCTGCTCCGCAGAAGAGGTCCAACGCAACACCTGTGTTAGGGGCGCAGTCGTGGGCGTCGAGGGCGCGCTGACCGTGGATGGATGCTGGGAAGACTCCGCGGTGTGCGGGGCGGGTCACTCTAAGATGGCCTCACCTTTGGTCTTCAGCGCCGGTATCAGTCGGCTGAAGGAGGTCGCTAGAGGTTCTCGTATACCCCGCTCAGGATGCGAGGGAGGTGCGCTCGAGACAAGCTCGCCCAACAAGTGAGCAGCGAGGTACGAGGAGAAGGCGGGCGGCACTGCATTCCCGACCTGCCGAAAGCGTTCGTCAAAGGTCCCGCAGAATGTGTACGACGCGGGAAAACTCTGGAGGAGGGCTGCCTCTCGAACTGAGAGTCCGCGATCTTGGTCGGGATGGACATACCGACCGCTCGCGGGATTCCGTGCATAGTGAGTTACTGTAATCGCGGGGCGATTCCACCGCAGGCGCCCGTACACGTCATCATACGCGCCGCGGCCTTGTCGTAGGGCGGCCCTCCGGAGACACTCGGGCCCGGCATCCTTTGGGCGGCTGCCGCCATCCTTCGGCACTGCGCGAATCGTGGCCAGCGTAGATGCGCGATGAGCCGCCGAGTGGTGCATCGGGTCTGAGCGATCGAGACCACCTGCCGGGATTGGCGGCAGTGCCCCGATCGCATCGCGTACAGTTTTGAACTCCCCACGGGTAAGGAATGGTCGCGGCATATCGAAGGGGCTGTGCCTAGCGACGAGTATGGTCCGAAAGCGGTCTTGAGGGACGCCGAAGGCCGCCATATTGTGAACTGCAACACTGACCGTGTAGCCGCTGCGCTCTAGAAGCTGGACAACCGAACGGACGAGGGGCCAGTAGGGCGGCGTGAGTAGCTCCGGGACATTCTCGACCACGACCGCGTCGGGCTGCAGACGAGCAGCGATGCGTGCGAAGTCGACAAAGAGGGAGTTACGCGGATCGTGCTGCCCCGCAGCGTTTCGATGTGACGAGAAACCTTGGCATGGCGCACAGCCGATGAGGACTAACGGCTGTCCCCTCCGCCGCCTGGATGTGGTGAGGATCCTGTGGAGATACCGTGCATCTTTGGCGAGGCGGGCGACATCGGCAGCGATCGGAGCAACACCTAGGTTGGCGGCATAGGTCTGGTTAGCGACTGGGTCGATATCGATAGCGAGGGCTAGTCGGAAGGTGGGAATCACAGCGTTGACGGCGCGAAAGCCTGAAGACATGCCGCCGCACCCGCTGAACATGTCGATGACGTCGATTGGCCCGTCGACCGCAGGGTCTGCCCGACGCCAGTACTTCGTCAGGTCCGACGCGATGACCTTACCGAGGTCTCTCGCTTGTCTTCGGAGCGGATCTGGGTCCCTGGCGGGGGACACTGGGTGCATGGCAAGAAGACCTTGGACTAGCTGGCTCCTCCCCCGCCACCGGGTGAGGGCCGGTGTCGCCTTGCGAGGACTGGCGAACGGTGGATTAGGCACGTACTGTGCTCCTGCTCTCGGGGGATAAGTCAAGGGGCAAGTCAGGCTGTACCGCGAAGCCTTCGCTGTCTAAGTGGTCCCGGACGAGTCTCGCGATCAAGGTGCTCTTCTTGAACGCGTTCTTGCGGCAGTAGGCGTCGAGGCGGTGAAACTCCTCCATTGAGAGGAGGACGGTCACTTTGCCTCGCGAAGGTGGGGGTTGCATGTTTCACCACATTTGACGTACTTCGCCGGACTTATCGGCACAAGTGTAGACCACAGCGCAGTATGCCACGCTGCACGTCGGACTGTCAAACATATGTTCCCATGCGCTCACCCGGGCCACATCGAAAGTGGTGAACTGCGAACGCCCTGGGTGGTAGGTGGCGCCATCCTGGCTGTGATCCGTCGGCTCATCGAACTCAGGGCGAAGACCAGTCTAGTTCACGACCGGCAGCCGGACCGAGGCCCGCCTCCAGGTCGGTTCCCCGGAGCTACCCGGGGGACGGGATCGACGGGAGGCCCACATGCTAGGCTCGGTCGGTACGAACCAATCGGTCCACGCAAGGGGCGCTGATAGTGATCGAGAATCGAAGTGGACTGGTTCCACGCTACGTGGCGCTAGCTGGTGCATTGCGGTCGGACATAGAGCGTGGCCGACTGCCTGTCGGTGTCCAGTTCCCGTCGGAGCGCAAGCTCATGAGCCGCTTCGGCGTTGCCCGGAGCACGGTCCGGGCGGCCATTGCTCAGCTTCGGGCTGAGGGGATGGTCGTCGTCGAGAAGGGTGCCGGCAGCTTCGTGCGGGACCCGGGCCAAGATCGCTGCCGAATCGATGCCCGAGTGGTGGGCACGTGGCTGCAGGAGGCAAACACCGGCGGTGGGACTGGCGAGCGCCGGTTTCGAATCCCTGGGCCGGAGCCCCGTGTGAGCCGCGAGGCGGTCGGCGAGGCGATGGCCCAGCGGCTCGGAGTCGAGGCCGGGGTCCCGGTCTTGCGCCAACAGCTAGTCGGGCCGGGGCCCGGCATTGCCCGCCGGCGGACCACTGCGAGCCTCCACCCGGACGTGGAGCGGGAGGCCAGGATCCGCGAGCGCGACCTGGGCGGCGACGACCTGGTGGCGGTCCTCCGGACCAAGGGGGTCGCCCTCGACGCGATGGAGGATGTGGTGGCCGCACGGATGCCGAGCCCGGGCGAGCGCGAGGAGCTGGGGATCCTGGACGGGGTCCCGGTGCTGGACGTGGTGCGCACCATCGGGGCAGGGGGAAGGACGGCGGCGGTCATCGAGACAGTGGTGGCCGCTGACCTCGTCTCGCTGAGGTACTCGCTCCCTCCCGTCTGAGTCCTCGCACCGCCGCGCTGCGCCACCCCTTGACAGGTTGCCCGGACGTGCTAGACTGGTAGGGACCAGTCCAGACGGACTGATAGGGCGGTATATGAGGGAGGCGGCATGAGCGATCGAGTCCACCCGAACCGGTCTGAGGAGGACTGGCGGCGGCCGACAGCGGAACGTGCGGACCCGGGGGGCTGTGGCTTCCCACTCTGGGCAGCGATCGACCGAGGCAAGCACATTCGGATCTGCGGCAACCCCCTGGTGCCTGAGTCTGCGGTGGAGACGGCGAAGTGAACCATGTCCAGCTGGTCGGGGTAGTCGCGTCCCAGGTGCGATTGGACGAGTTCGGGGCGGGCACCGCCTCGCCACGGACCAAGGCCACCTTCCTCTGCGCCGTCCGGCGGTGGAACCGGAGCCACGAGCCGGATTGGATCCGGGTCGAGGCATGGGGTGTCCAGGCCCAGAACCTGGTCAGGTTTAACGGCAAGGGCTCCCGGGTCGCGATCGCGGGGCACCTGCGCGGCAACTTCTACAACCCGGACGACAAGGATACCGGCGGCCAGCTCAGGCTTTCGGTGGTGGCCGAGTCGATCACGTACCTATCGGCGCCGCGGCCCCAGGCAGGCGCACCCCAGGAACCGGCTCCACGTTCGCGCAAGTGACAACTGCGATCGGGAGCGTCTTCACCCTCGCAGTGGAGACGCTCCTCCTGCTCGTGCTGGTCCGGATGGGCAGCGGGCTCTTCTCAGATGGCTTCCGGCGGCTCAAGCCGATCGGCTGCGGAGTGCTGCTGCTCATAGGTGCGCTCTGGTTTCTCTCGATCGCCAGCTCGGCGGGCAGGACGCAGCCGCCATCGCACGCCGGACATAGCCCGCAGATGGTGGTGAGTCCGAACGTAGTGGGGGAGTGAGGTGGGGACCAGGTTCACGACCGAGCGATCTTCGCGTGGACTGGGCGGGCTGCTGGAGCGCCTGCTGCTGGAGCCGGCGGTCTGGGCAGCGATCGGAGTGGCGGCGGGAGCCTCGGTGCTCGGCTGGCCAACGGGCGTGGTTCTGTCCAGCTCGGTGCTCGCCGGGGTGGACGTCGGCGGCATGCGGCTGGAGGCGCTCCACGGGTCCATCCCGGCCCGGCTGCGGCGGGCGATGGTCGACGTGGGGCTGTGCGCTCGGGACCGGTCGGGACGCCTTCAGGAACCGCGCCTCCGTGGTCGGCCAGTCTGGGCGGGGCGCAACGCTAGGCTGCGCTGGAAGCTGCCGCCGGGGGTGACGCTGGCCGACGTCATAAGTCGCCGAGCAGCGCTCGAGGGGAGGTGCGACTGCGCCCTCAGCTGCTGGGAGGAGCGCGGCACGCTTGTGATGGAGGTGCTCCGTCACCGTATTCCCGAGCACGTTCCCTTCTCGGACTTCTACTCCGGGCCCCGGCCGGGCGGGCGCTTCCTCCTGGGGCTGGGCATGGGGAGGCGCGGAGCGCTGTGGGTTGACTTGGACCAGTGCCCCCACCTGCTGGTGGGCGGCATGACGGGTGGTGGGAAGAGTGTTTTCCTGCGCCAGGCATGCACTCACCTGGCGATCGACCGATCTCCCGACCAGCTTCAGTTCTGCCTGGTCGATCTCAAGGGCGGGACTGAGCTGGCCCAGTTCAGCTACCTGCCCCACGCCATGGCGCCCGTGGCGGACAGCGTCCTCGCGGCGGCGGATCTCCTGACCAAGGTCCGCCAGGAGCTCGACCGCCGGCTCCTTGAGGTCCGGCGCGCGGTGGAGGTGGGGGCTGAAGCTGCCCCTAAGGACTGGCCTCGGATCCTGGTGGTGGTGGACGAGGTGGCAGAGCTGACCGTCCGCGACCTCGGCGACGACCGGGCCGCCCGGGCCGCCCAGCAGGCGGCCACCGGGCGGCTCGCGGAGATCGCCAGGCTGGGGAGGGCCGTCGGGGTCCACCTCGTCTGCTGTACCCAGCGACCCGATGCCGATGCCATACCCGGACAGCTGAAGGCCAACCTCAGCGGCACCGTGGCGTTCCGGGTTCGGGCCGCCGTGAACAGCTGGATCCTGCTCGACAGCGAGAGGGCCGCCCTGCTCCCGCCGCACCCGGGAAGAGGACTGTGGTCCCACGAGACCGTCGAGGAGTTCCAGGCGATCGACTGCTCGATGGAGGAGAGCCGCAGTCGACTCCTGTCGCGGTGGGGGAGCCGGCCCACTCAGGCCACCACGGGCCCTGTAACACCGTGGTGGCAAAATACCGAGTCCTCATCTCAGGACGGGATCGAATGACGACCGTCCGCGTGCTTGCCGCCGGGATCGACACGATCCACGCCTCTGCTGCCGGCACTCTGAGGGCTGGTCTGAAGGAGGAGTTAGTGGACCTTCGTGTTCGCGCGGGCGAAGACGGGCTGGCCGTCGACCTGGGCGCCAATCCCGAGGGGTTCATTCTTCAGCCGCACGGATGGCGTGGCTACGCGATCTGGCTGCGCTCGGCGCGGATCGAGCTGATGCTCGGAGCTGCCGACCCCTTCCCGCCGGTCTTCATCCAGTGGCACTCCCCGTTTATCCACGCCTACGGTGTGAGGAACGCCGTTCCGATGGTCGAGGACTGGCTGGACCACGCAGTGATGGAGGCTCGAGCACCGCTCGGTGTCTCGAGGCTCGATCTGTACTGTGATCTCCAAGGCTGGAAGCCGCGGGTCGGTGACCTCGACCGCTTCGTCTGTCGGGCCATGCGCCGGACCCTGTTCGAGGTGCCTCGCCAAACGCACCTGGTGGGCAGGCGCTTCTCCGGATTCACGTTCGGCAAGGGCGACGTGGTCTGCCGGGTCTACGACAAGACCCTGCAGATGGCGGGCCGGGGCGAGAACTGGCAGGAAGAGGTTTGGACTGCCCGCGACCAGGAACTTCCCGTGTGGCGCGTAGAGTTCCAGTTCCGTCGCCGGGCTCTGCGCCGGTTCGGCCTGGAGACGCTTGAGCAGGCGCTGGACTCCCGTCAGTCCCTCTGGGTGTACGCGACAGAGTGGTTGTCGCTCCGTGAGCCAGACGCAGATGGAAACCGGTCCCGCTGGGTCGAGGCTCCCAGCTGGAGGGCAATCCGCGACGCTCGCCTCGGGGCTCCGTGTTCACCCGTTGTCCCGATTCGGAGGCGGGAGGCTTCGCAGGAGCGGCTGATTCGGGGCTTCCTTGGGTATGCAAGCTCGCTCGGAGCCATTGGGCCTGATCAAGAATTGGACCAGGTCCTGCGTTGGGCAGGCGCCCTTTCGGCGCGCCACCTCCGAGAGACAGGCTGCGACTTTAGAGAGCTGGTCGAGGCGAAGAGGAGCCGGACTGTGGCCGAAAGGCTCTTCCGCCTTCAGCGACAGGCGAGAGACGGGGTAGCCGGCTGATGGAGAAACTGCTCCTCGACGTGAGGGAGGCCGCCTCCGTCTTGGGATGCCGGCGGACCTTCCTCTACGGGATGATCCAGCGCGGTGAGCTGCCGGTGATAAAGCTCGGCCGGCTCACACGGATTCCCGCAGCCGCCCTCGACGAGTACGTGCGTGGGCAGTTCAACGCAGACTGGAGAGCGCGCGCGCCAGAGCCTTCACGGCCGCGTGGGCGCTGAGGACGCGGATGGCCAAGCATGCCAACGGGGAGGGTAGCGTGTACCGGCGCAAGGACGGCCGGTGGGAGGCCGCTGTCGTACTGGAAGGCCACCGCTTCCGCGCATACGGAGCGACTCGGGAAGCCGTAAACCGTCAGCTGGTGGCGGCACTTCGGTCACACCAGGACGGCACACTGCCCGGCGGTGGTCGCGAGGCCTTCGGCCACTTCTGGGAGGTCTGGCTACCCGGGATGGGGCCGCTGCTGCGCTCCCGGACCTGGCGGCGCTACGAGGAACTGGGCCGCATTCACCTGCTCCCTACCCTGGGCCGAGTGCGGCTCTCGCAGATGGGCCCGCAACACGTCCGCGAGGTTCACCGTCGCATGCTTGAGGTAGACATCAGCCCTACGACAGTGCATCATGCCCACGCCGTCCTCCACCGTGCGTTGGCGGACGCGGTCCGCTGGGGGATTGTCAGCCGCAACGTTGCCGGGCTGGTGCGACCCCCCAGGATCGCGGTCTGTGAGATGAAGACTCTCAGCGCAGCTGAGTCGAGAGCCCTGTGCCGGGCAGCGGCGGGTAGCAGGTATGATGCCCTGTACGTCCTAGCGGTGAGCACAGGGATGAGGCAGGGCGAGCTGCTCGCGCTGAAGTGGTCGGCCGTTGACCTGGAGCGGGGCGTCCTCCAGGTCAACGGGACGGTTTCGCGCACAGCTGCCGGTCTCTCAATCACGCCGCCAAAGACGGCCCGGTCGCGACGGGCGGTTGTGCTGGCATCACAGGCCACCGCAGCCCTAGAGCGACATCGGGTTGGCCAAGCCGAGGAGCGCACTCAGGCAGGTGACGCTTGGCAGGATCTCGACCTCGTGTTCACAACGCCCCTCGGCGGGCTCGTCGAGCGAGATCAGCTGGTCAGGGGCGACTTCCTCCCCCTGCTGCGCCAGGCTGGCTTGCCCCTGATCCGCTTCCACGATCTTCGCCACACCGCGGCCACCCTCCTGCTTAGCCAGGGCGTCCATCCAAAGGTCGCCAGCGAGATGCTTGGCCATGCTACGGTGGCGATCACCCTGGACCGCTACTCCCACGTCACCGAGACGATGCAGCGAGCGGCGGCCGAGTCGATATCTCACCTGCTGGGGTCGTGAGCGACGCGCAGAGGCGCGTCCGACGCGTACAGCGCATCCTCCCAACGGACCGTCTCGGATGCCCGCATGCGGCTGTAGGACCCCGGGCATAGTCGCTGGTGTTTATGCTTGAGCGGCGTGCTTAGGTTCGACGGCGTGTGGTCACGCCCCCACGTCTTGCCGCCCGGATTGACTCCCTCAGCCCGCGGGCGAGAGCTTGAGATGGTAGTCGAGACCCTTTTTCGTAGGGCACGGTTCCGCGTGACGAGGAACAGCGCCGTCGCACGGCCTCGGCAGACTGATCTCTTCGCAGCCTACGGTGACCAGAACTTCGTGATCGAGGCTAAGGCGATGCGGCGGCGAGCCGGTACCCCTGAGGTGGATGCCATCCGGGCGAGGCTCGATCGCACTACGCCGGGTACTGTCGGGGTGCTCATCTGTCTCAGTGGCTTTGCTGAGGAGGCAGTGGGCCAAGTCTTGGGGAGGCGCTCCCAACCAATCCTCCTCCTCGACGAAGCGGGTCTCAAGGAGTTGCTGTCCCGGCCAGCGGCTCTGTATCAGCAGCTGCAAGCCAAGCTGCGACTGCTAGTTGAGGAAGGCCGGACTCGGCTTCCGACGGGCTCGGCGAGAACGCCAAGGCGGGTTCCAGTCGAGGAGTTGGACACACTTCCCAAGAGCGGCGTGACTTACGTGGCTCGAGACAAGGCAAGGTCGCCGTGGATAGCCTGCGGCGGTGGGTTCGATCCGCTCGTATTCGCCCAAGAGCTTCCCGATATCGACTGGGTTCCAGCAGCCGACTCGAGAGGCGTGTCGCTGGACATACCCCTGAGAGCGCGAGACGAGGGTGAGATCCTGGAGGCGCTGATTGCCCTAAGTCGACTTGGGTGGGTGACGGAGCACGCGAGATGGAGTATTAAACAAGCGCAACTCAACTGGAACGGCGCTGGCGCTAGAGAGTTCGCGAGCGCGCTCAGTGGGTGGAGCGGTCGCTATAGGGGCCTTCGAGGGTTACATCACACCGAAACGGCGATCTACTTCGATGTGTGTGAAGGTGGTTTCTACACATTGGAATTCCAGCTCGCAGCGAAAGCGCCTCGTTTCGTATGGCAAGCCAACCTCTCATTGCACCTCACGGGAATTCCGTTGTCGGATGAACCAATACAGCACGTCCAAACGAGCATAGGAGAGTTGGAGCCATCATACTTCCGGACGCTGTCGGGACGGTCCGTCGTCAGCGTGCGGAGCCATGGCGAAAGGATCAGGCTGGAACCACGCTACTTGGTTGTCAGCTCAGGGCCTTCATTCGGAAGTCCTGAACTCCAAGAGGAGTGGGTCAAGGGAATTGTGGCGGCTAACCCGTTCTTTGGACCCGATGGTAGAGGCGTGGTTGGTGCAGCGCCCGATGCCTGGCCTGAAACGACCCGGGACAGCGAGTTGCTGGTCTGCTCTCTTGGGTCGCACCACATGCTCGGCGACAGGCCACGCAGCTACTATTTGCGCGGCTGGGAATCGACTTGGACGGCTGATGCTCAGGTCAGCCGGATCGTGGCGGAGTGGTAGGGGAGGATAGAACAGCCGCAGCCAGCTGCGCGGGCCCGTACTTGGAGCATCCGGTACTACGTTCGTGTCTTCGGTCGAACCTGAGGGCAGTCCCGAGCCTAGCCCGGTGTCTACTCATCGGAAAACGGCGATAGCCGTCACGATGAGCGCCGGGTACCGGAGGGTGATGCTCCCGTTGTCACCTTCCCCCGCATGCCGGCGTTGAGCTCGGCTCTGCGCCGGGAGGCCGGGAACTAGCTGACCGACGTGAGTTGGTCGGCCGCGTTGGAGGTTGGATTGCACCGAAGCGACGAGATGAGCCTCGCCCTCTAGCTCGCTGAGGCTTGCGACTAGAACCTTGTCGCGCTCAAGCTGGAACGAAAACTTGAACCTTTGACTGCTGACCAGGCTCGCGATGATTGGAATCGGACTGTGCCCGGCCACCGCGGCCGCCTGTTCCACAACCGGTAGCTGCCGTTTGACGGTGTGCAACTCATCTGGATCGACCCGAGGCTTGCCGTCGTCTCCCTGGATGGACCCGAGGGCCTCAAAGACGGGAATGAGCGCCGAGACTGGGCCGACCAACTCAAGCGACTTCAGGAATTGGGGAACCTCCAGAGTCACCGTGGACTCTACGATGTCGCCGGACCGCACTTGGTCCCAGACGACTTCATTCACCCAGTCGAGCGTCCTGACCTCCTGCGTGTCGGTGGCCAGCTGATGGAACCGCGTGAACCTCGACGCGCCCGTCTGCCGAAGGCTGAACTCGCTGCCCTCGCCCTTGGAGCGGCTCCGAGAGCCGCCGACGGAAAGGGGGCCGGCACTCACCCCGCCCCCCAGAGTGCCACCTCGGGAGTCCTGGCGACGAATGCTCTCTTCGTCAAAGATCCCCCCCTCTAGCTGTTCCAAGTACTGGGACACGATGGCGTCGTCTCGGTAGAGAAAAAATTTAAGCTGTCCTGTCATTTGTCACTCCTGAACCGGTCTACCTTGGAGCCGGCGCTGTCCTAGGGCCTTTGGGCCACGGCAAGCATACCAGACCACCAAACATGTGTTTGGTCTCGGCTTTGGCATGTAACCCCAAGGGTCGGTGCGAAGGCACAATGCAAAGAGCGGACCGTAACGACGGGAGGCCGGCATATGTCGGAAGGCAGCGCGACACCGAGCAGGAGCGGCGCTCCGGCGGCTGAGGCCCTGGTGTTCGGCACTGGGGTAGCGGAGATGCTGAAGTCCTACGTGTACTTGCTCATCGATCCCCGCACGAACCTCCTCTTCTATGTGGGTAAGGGCAAGGGCGACCGTGCCTACGCCCACGCCGTGGCAGCGCTGGGGGGGCTGGACCAGGCCACCAGGGGCCACCTCAAAATGGGCACTATCCGCGAGATTCATCGCTCAGGCCGGATGGTGCGGATCGAGATCCTCCACCATGGGATGACCGATGACGAAGCTTTCCTTGTCGAGAGTGCCAGTATCGACTTGGTCCGCCACCTCGGCACGGTTGCCGATGGGGGGACAGCGGCTACCCTCGCCAATGTCCACAGAGGCCACGACTCCCGCTTTGGAATCGCGACGGTAGAGGACTTGGCGGCCCGATACGCCGCCAGGCAGGTGGTTATTAGAGATCCCCTGATCCTGATAAGGCCCTCGAACCTCTGGTGGGGCGCCAAGGATGATCACGAGCGCTACGAAGCCACGCGGAAGTGGTGGAAGGCGAGCGCCTCTAGTCGGGCTCGCGTCACCCACGCCGCGGCGGTTGTCGATGGTATCGTCCGTATGGTCTGGAAAATCGCCACGTGGGAGGACGATGCGGCGAACGGCCGAGCCGCTTTCACCGGATCTCGCGACCCCGAGCTCGAGGCGCGGTATGTGTGGGGCGATGTCTCCGCAGTTCTTCCTTTGGGTGCTCAGAACCCGATCCGATATGTATTTCCCAAGCCGGTTGGACTCGCTGGCGCTAACCTGCGGCAACGTTGACGGCAACCCCGACGAACCGGGACGGCTCTGGGCGGCCGCCGGTGGACGAACTGGTGCCGGCCTCAGTTCAACGCAGCGCTCGGCGGACCTCGGCGAACGTCCGTGCGCGAACTTGAAAACCGCTGAGGCGGCAACGCTTCCGGGGGTTCGAATCCCTCTCCCTCCGCCATTGATGAGATCAAAAGATGCGCTGCGAGCCGTTTCGAGGGCTGGGCAAAAGAGCTCCCGATGAGACTTGACAGCCTAACTGACAGCCTAAGTGACAGCCTAAGTAGGAATCCCCGACCTACGGTCCCAGCGCTGCGACCGGGCTGGCGTCGAGATTGACCAGAACCCGGTCTCCGATGGGTCGGCTTAGCTTGCCTACCACTTCCCGCGAATACCCCTGAAGCGTTCTAAAGCCCTCCGGACCTGTGTCGATGGCGACTGGGAGTATCACCACGGCATGCTCGGATTCGAAGACTTCGGCCGATGGGTAATCCACCCCCCGAGGGGAGCCCCCAGTAAAGGTCACCCTAAGACGGGTACCGTCGCCACCCACGATGGTCGCCTCTTCTAACAGTTCGGTCGGTCGTGGTAGCTCTGGCGGACTGGAGGTGATCTTCGGCGGAGCCCATACGGTCGACGCCACCTTCGGGTCCAAGACCCACATTGGCCCCAGAGCCTGGTCGCTCTCGAGCCGCCAGGCGGGAAGTTGCACCGGTCCCCGATCGGTCTCGAAAGCGGCCCTGGCAAGGGACGCGCTCTGAATGTGAAGCGGCTCGTAACTGCGGTTGCCGATGGGAGTGTGGCCGGCAGTCGCTTTGGCTAGCTCCAGGACGGCGGCTGGTACTGCCGGGGGGAGCTCCCAATCGCGATTGAGGAAGGCCAACTTGGCCGGTCCCGGGCGATGTCCACCTTGCGACCAGACCATCGGCCCGGTCAGGACCAAGGGACGTTTGCCAGTTGTCGGAAAGGTGGCCCACTGCTCCAGTGCCCAAGGAGCCCACTGTCGCCCCTCCTCGAGACGACGGTCCTCGCCCTCCTGCCAGCTGCCCATGCGCTGGATTGTGAACCCAGAACCGCATTGCTGGAAAGGTCACCAGCCACTGCCTACCGCGAATTCCCACGACTGAAGTGTCGAGGGTCCACGAGCTCGTCCTTAGAAGTCCCACGTTCGGGCCGGAATGGGAAGCTCGTCCAGTGCGAGTTTCGGCTGGGTTGAGCTCACGGTGGGAATCTCGCGACGTCGCTGAATGACTGCATCTGAACTGATGGACCGCCCCCCGTCCACCGTGGCTGGCCAGACGCCGGACTACTGCTCGGGACTCGGTACCAGCTCGGCGATAAGTGCAGTTACCCGCCGGTCGATCTGGTCACGGATTTGACGCACAACCTCGAGCGACTTTCCATCCGGATCTTCGAGGTCCCAGTCAAGGTAGCGCTTGCCGGGATAGCGAGGGCAGGCGTCCCCGCATCCCATCGTCACCACGACATCTGCTGAGCGGACGATGCCCTCGGTAAGCGGCTAGAGGTACTCTTTCGAGATGTCCAGCCGCAAGTCGGTCATCGCTTTTACCACCGCGGGGAGCATGCCCGAAGAGGGCTGGGAACCAGCCGAAAGCACATGGACGCTGCCTTTGGCACGATGAACAAGAAGGGCGGCGGCCATCTGCGAGCGACCCGCATTTTGAACGCAGACGAAGAGCACCTCAGGCACCGGGTACACGAGCCTATTCCCCGCTTAGGGGATAGCAGGTAGCTGGCATCCGGTCACTGGCAAATCCTCCAGTCAGTGTGTCCGGACTGTTGGGATCGACCATGGATTCGCCCGCCTTCCGGCCCTGCTCAAGCACGCACGGTTCCATCGTCTCCGGGCTGAACACTTCTGCCAATTCTTGGGAAAGGCTATCGGCAGCTGGCTGGAGCCAGCGCTGAGACTCGAAGGCGCTCATTCGGATGCTCACCCGTCCGAAGCACCGCTCAGAGTCGATGTTGGGACCGCTGCTTCCTATGACGAGGACGCGGCTGTGGTCCACCGTTCTCACGATGGCTGCGCTTGCCCTACCGGTTCCTTGACGCGGTGACCCTCGCCCGCAGCTGCCGGGTCGGTACTCGCATCGTGTCCGCGCCCTCTGCCAGCCCATGTTCGGCAGAGGCGTTGTCGGGTACCACAACGTTCGCAGCCTGGCTCGCGGTCAACCCCGGGTAGAGGGCTTTAATGGCCACCAGTGCGCCGAGCCCACCGAGCAACTGCGCCACTATGAACGGCGGCACTGATCTGGGGGCAATCCCGGCGAAGCTATCTGAGAACATTCGCCCCACCGTGATGGCTGGGTTCGCGAGGCTGGTTGAACTTGTAAAGAAGTACGCGGCCCCGATGTAGGCGCCGACAGCTGGCGGGACGGATCGCACCCGATCCGACCTCGCCAGGGCGAAGATGACCAACATCAGCCCCAGCGTCGCAACGATTTCAGACAGGAAGTGGCCACCAGAGGCTCTGTCCTTGGTCGACAAGCTGATCGGAGCCCGGCTAAACATTAGGTTGGCCACCACGGCGCCCGTGATGCATCCCAAAACCTGGACGCAGACGTACGCGGGCACCTCGCGCCACCTGAGCCCACCAAACACAGCGTCCACAAGCGACACCACCGGGTTGAAGTGAGCGCCCGAGACGGGGCCGAACATGAGGATGATGGCAAACAGCCCCGCTCCCGTCGCCGCCGCGTTCTCGGCCAGCTCCAAGCCAACATTCCCCGGGGACAGCTGCTGGGCAGCGATGCCCGACCCGATGACAACCGCGGCGAGGAAGGCACTTCCGAGAATCTCAGCTAGGAGGCGTCGCGGGAGCGGCTGGTATTTCACCTAGGGCAGGGAACGTCGGCTACTTTATGGGTGCGGACGTACGCGCTACCGATCCTGCCGCCCTGGTCAGGCAGGGTTTGAGTGTCGTGGACCTCGATATTGGGGTCGTGGAATCCTGCCTCCAGGAGCAGCGCGAGGTAGCTCTCCACCGAGATGGTGCCCGAGATGCAACCAGCCCAGGAGTCCACAGCGCGCTTTACTTCAGGCGCCAGCGTCTCGATCTCGACCATGTCAGCCACGGCAAGCCTTCCGCCCGACCTGAGCACTCTGAACGCTTCCTTGAGAACGGCACCCTTGTCCTCGGCGAGGTTGATCACGCAATTCGAGATCACCACGTCGACGGCCGAATCCGGTAGCGGGATATTCTCAATCGAACCCCGCAGGAAGGTCGCGTTCTCAACCCCTGCCCGCTCCCGGTTGCGGTTGGCCAATGCCAACATCTCCTCGGTCATGTCCACTCCGTAGGCGTGGCCAGTGGGAGTCACTCTGCGGGCAGACAGCAGAACATCCAGTCCTCCGCCACTCCCAAGGTCGAGGACGACGTCACCGGGCTTGAGATCGGCGAGCATCGTCGGGTTGCCACACCCGAGGCTGATGTTCCCCGTAAGTCCCAACTGATCTAGATCGGCGCTGGAGTAGTCACCACCACAGCCTGCCGCTGAGGGATCGCAGCAGTCCCCGGGTCCAGCCAACTGCTCCGCCAATCCCGCGTAGCGGCTTCTCACCGCCTCCTTGGTTCCGCCCATGACTACTCTCCAATGAATCGACGAGTATCAATCGGTTCGCAGCGTACGGCGGTCCATAGGCACATGTCAATGGGATCTGTACACTGCTCTGGTGGCCGCTGATCAGCAGACCGTACCTCGGCGACCGGGAACCTGCTGCGCGGTGGCCATTGCCATCGAGCCGCAACGAGCCACGGAGGCTGCTGAGTTGCTCAAGGTCCTGGCCGATCCGACCCGCCTGAGCATGCTCGCGACGCTTCGGCATGCTCTCGCGCCTGTCTGCATCTGCGACTTCACGGCAGCGTATGAGCTTAGGCAACCGACAGTTTCCCACCACATGGGCAAGCTCAAGGCGGCCGGGTTGGTGACGTCGCACAAAGAAGGGATCTGGGTCTACTACCGGATCGTAGATAGCCTTCCCCTCGCGGTGGAGCGAGTTCTCGACGCCGTCACGACCTGAATCTACTGGACAGCTGCCCGCCACAGAGCTTGAGCGTCCGATTCGAAACTCTGACGAGTGATTCTGTGCACGCCGAAGTAGAGGCGGGGAGAGTCGATCGGGCAGATCTGATCTCGGGCCTGGCTGCTGCGCACTCGCCTCGCCGACTTCCCTTTAACTCGTAAACCGCAGAGCCCAGCCAGCTCTGGGAGCGCGAGCGGTTCGCACTCCAGAATTTTGCGGGGTCTTGCTACTCGCGAGAAAAGACCATGCGCTCCCGGAGCGCGGGTACTGTATCGAGCCGCCCGGCTCTTCGTACCAGGGCCAAGCTCTTCGCCAAGCCGCCCTCTCAGGGCACGCCCCGCAACTGGAGCGGTAGGTAGACGGGGGTGACCAGTCTGAACGCGGAAGCGATTACTCAGCGTCCCCAGCGGATCACAACATCGGTTTATTCAGACACAGCAGGGGAGTTCCGGCCTGTGATCAGACTCGCGAACCACGGGGCCACCATAACCACGACCGCGTCCGGGTAGAGGAACACGAGCTGTTGTCAAGAGTTGTGTAAAAGCCATCCAGGCAGGAGGTTCAAATCAGGCGGCAGCTTCCTCCGGTGAAGGTTGGGAGAGTTGCAGCTGGCCGTCCACGAAGCGGCACCCGGCCAGGAGCA
>JBOHUG010000013.1:0-12229 GCA_050734135.1 Candidatus Dormibacteria bacterium | reverse complement strand
CGGCTACCTCAACCCCCTCCTCTACCAGACCCTGCACCAGGAGGGGGTCACCCGGGACATCCTACTGGGCGACAACGGCGCCTACCGGGCGGGGCCCGGTTGGGATCCTTGCACCGGCTGGGGCAGCCCCGATGGCCGCCAGCTGCTCAGGGCGCTCGGCGGCTGAGGCCGGGCCGGTGAAGGTCCTGGGGGTGAACTGGGTGGGGCTGCGCAGCGACGACTTCGCCGCCTGCCGCGGCTTCTTCAGCGAGGTGATGGGGATGAATGTCAGCCTGGAGCGGCAGGACTTCGCCGTGTTCCAACTGCCCGATGGGGGCAAGCTGGCGATCTTCGGTCCCCAGGGGCCGGCCTCCCCCGCCCAATTCCAGGACGCCCCGGTGGTGGCCGGGTTCTGGGTGGAGGACATCGAGGCCGCCCGGCGGGAGCTGGTGGCCGGGGGGGCCGAGCTCCTGGGCGGGGTGGGCGGCGATCCCACCGGCTACCGCTGGCAGCACTTCCGCACCCCCGAAGGCCGGGTCTTCGAGATCAGCTGCGACCCCGGGCGGCCCATCCCCAGTTGATTCGGGGGTGCGGGCGTCCTTCTCCACGGCGTGGGAGATGGAGTGTGGCAAGCTTCTCCGATGACCCAGGTTGAGGTGCGCTCCAGTACGGCCCTGGAGGGTACCGTCCGCCCGGCGGTGGTGGCGACCGATCTGCGCAAGACCTACAAGGAGATCGAGGCGGTAAAGGGGGTCAGCTTCGAGGTCGCCAACGGCGAGATCTTCGGCTTCCTGGGCCCGAACGGCGCCGGCAAGTCCACCACCATCTCGATGCTCTGCACCCTGGTGGTTCCCACCAAGGGTGGCGCCCAGGTCGCCGGCTTCGACGTGGTGCGAGAGCAGGCCAGAGTCCGCCAGCGGATCGGCCTGGTCTTCCAGGACACGACTTTGGACGACTACCTCACCGCCACCGAGAATCTGCGCTTCCACGCCGAGCTCTACGGGGTACCCCGGGAGGCGGTGGGGCCGCGGATCCGCCAGGTATTGGAGATGGTCGACCTCTGGGACCGCCGGACCAGCCTGGTGCAGACCTTCTCCGGAGGCATGAAGCGGCGCCTGGAGATCGCCCGCGGCCTGCTGCACGCGCCGTCGGTGCTCTTCCTCGACGAGCCCACCGTCGGCCTCGATCCCCAGACCCGCTCCCACATCTGGAACTACATCACCGAGCTCCGTCGGCGTGAGCGGATCACCATCTTCCTGACCACCCATTACATGGACGAAGCCGAGTACTGCGACCGCATCGCGATCATGGACAACGGGGAGCTGGTGGCCATCGACACCCCGGAGGCGCTCAAAGCCAGCATCGGCGAGGACCGGGTTGAGCTGCACACCGCCGACGATCACCAGGCGATCGAGCGCCTCAGCGAGCACTTCCAGATCAAGGCCCAGGTCAGCGAGGGGGCGGTCGCCTTCCACGTGGCCAACGGCGAGCAGTTCGTGCCCCGGCTCTTCGCCGGGCTGGAGGTGGCCATCCAGTCGGTGAGGGTGGCCCGGCCCACCCTGGACGACGTCTTCATGACCTACACCGGGCGCACCATCCGGGACGCCGAGGCCTCGGGAGCGGACCGGCTCCGCGCCAATCCCTGGATGCGGGCGAGGGGCCGGCGCTAGATGGCGGCGGCTCTGGAGGCACCCCTGGTCCGAGTCGCCGGCGGCAGCATCGGCGCCGACCTCCGCGCCCTCTGGGTGGTGTGGAAGCGGGAGCTGATCCGCTTCAGCCGCAACCGGATGCGGATCGTGACCTCGCTGGCGCAGCCGGTGCTGTTCCTCTTCATCCTCGGCACCGGGCTGTCCACGATCATTCCCAGTGCCGACCATTTCGACTTCCGCACCTTCATGTTCCCCGGGGTCCTGGGGATGACCGTGCTCTTCACCTCGATCTTCTCGGCGATCTCGATCGTCTGGGACCGCGAGTTCGGGTTCCTGCGCGAGATGCTGGTCGCCCCGGTGCACCGCTGGACTTTGGTCCGGGGCAAGTGCCTGGGCGGGGCCACGGTGGCCACCATCCAGGGGGCGATCATGCTGGCCCTGGCGGGCCTGGTCGGGGTTCCCTACAACCCGCAGATGCTGCTGGTGCTGCTCTTGGAGATGATGCTGACCGCCTTTGCCCTCACCGCCTTCGGGGTGATGCTGGCGGCCCGGATGTCGGATGTGCAGTCCTTCCAGGTGGTGACCCAGCTCTTCGTCTTGCCGATGTTCTTCCTCTCGGGGGCGGTCTTCCCGATCACCAAGCTCCCCGCCTGGCTGGGGGTGCTCAGCAAGCTCGACCCGCTCTCCTACGCCGTCGACCCACTGCGCAAGGCGGTCTTCAGCAGCCTCAGCATTCCTCCGGCGATCGAGAGAACGTTCAACCCCGGGGTGAGCTGGGGGAGTTGGGAGCTGCCGGTGGGCATCGAGGTGGGCCTGGTCGCGGTGGCCGCCGTGGCCATGCTGGCGGTGGCGATCAGGCAGTTCTCCAAGCCGACCTAAGCGCGCCGATCCAGGCGTCCCGGCCAGACGCTGCGCTCCAGCCAAGGCTCAGCTACCTCGGCCTGGCGCTGGCCCTCGCAACTCCGGGGCGCCAGTTGGCCACCGACTTGCCGCGACCACCCACCGTACATAGACGGCTCTCACTGGCTTTGGTCGCTCGGCGCGCTCTCGCCCCCCTCGGCCCGTGCCCCCTGGTGGCTCCCAGGCGAAACTCGGTGCACCGTTTGACACACCCCGGATCCGCTGCTAGCCTGTCCCGGTGAGTCATCTAGTTGTCCCACTCAGTGACACATCGGAACCGAGCTACTTCGGCCGACTTCTGGATGCGATCGAACTCCTGACCAGCCAGTCCCCCGCTGCCTCGTATCGCGACGCCGCCCGGCGCCTGGGCGTACCGCCCAGCACCGCTCACCGACTCCTATCGCTCCTCCTCGAGCGCGGCTATTGCGACCGAGCCAATGACGGAGACTTTCGGATCGGGCCCAAGTTGCTGACCATCGGGGTCCAGGCGCTGGAGCAGCTACCGAATTGGGCGCCCGCCAACGCCGTAGTTGCCGAGTTGGGACGCAAGACCGGTGAGAGTGCCAGCGTCGGGCTCCTTATCGGTGACGAAATCGTCCTGATCGCCAGACACAACTCGACCAACCCTCTGACCGCGGTGGCCCGGGTGGGGGATGTCCTGCCACCCCACACGACCGCGATCGGCAAAAGCGTTCTCGCGAACGTTCCGGTCGCAATGCGCGAACGACTGGTCGGGAAGGTTGAACGTTCGCACGTAAGCACGATTCTCCGCTGCCTGGACAAGGAGCTCCAAACCGCGAGACGCAACCGATTCAGCGTGGATGAAGAGACGTTCACGCCGGGGATGCGCTGTCGGGCGGTCCCCGTGTTCGACAGCGACGGTGTGCTGTTGGGTGGGATCTCCGTGAGTGGACCTGCCGTCCGTCTGACGGTGGATAAGGCGGATAACATAATCCCCTTCCTTCACCAGGCCGCTACAGGACTGATGAGTAGAGGCGCGGGGCGAATTCACCCGGGAGACGAGGCGGCCCTAGGCCAAACGGGAAACGCTCAAGCACCTGCACTGTCGCCACGGTGATGCCCAATGGTGGTCACCCAGCCAAGCCAAGCGCGTCGGCTGGGTCTTCGGTGACCAACCAAGGTGCACCGAGGCGACAGTTCGCCGTGGTCCTCAGCGCCGGTGGCTTGAGCAGCGCTCGCCTGCCGGTCTACCAGCCCTCGCCTGGTCGTGGACTTCTCCGCCGATCCTGCGGCGGTGGGGTGCCATACGACACCTACGTCGCAAAGTTAGACCACACCTCCGAGCGGGTACAGGCGTGAACCCGGCCGCCGCACCAGTGAACTACAGCGACTTGGTACCAGGTGGCGCCCACTCGAACAGCCGGCTCCGTGGCGGCAGGCCGCTGGTCGCGTCATCGGCTGTGGGCAGCCGTGTGATCGACCGAGATGGAAACGAGTTCGTTGACTACATCATGGGCAATGGCTCGGTCGTACTTGGCCACGCTGCGCCTCAGGTGGTCGCTGCCGTTTCGGACTGCGCCCGCAGGGGATTGACCACCGGGTTCGAGTCGACCTTCGCAATGAAGGCGGCCGAGCTACTCTGCTCACTGATACCCGAGCCCGGCATGGTGCGCTTCACGACGACTGGAACCGAAGCTGTCCTGCACTCGCTAGACATCGCCCGCGCCGCCACAGGACGCAGGCGCTTCGCCAAAGCGGAAGGGTCATATCACGGGTGGGCTTCACCACTGAACGTATCCACATGGCCGACCCCCGCTGAGTGGGGTCCTGCTGACCACCCGAATCCGGTGCCTGGGGCTGCTGGGGTCGCGGAGAGCAGTCGCGAGGTGGTGATATTTCCCTTCAACGACCTTGACCACACCGAAAAGTTGTTGACGGAGTGGGAGTCTGATCTGGCGGCGGTGCTGATCGAGCCGATTCTTATCGACGTGGGGTATGTGCCGGCTGAGAGGGAGTTCCTCGTAGGACTCCGCGAACTCACCCGACGAATCGGCTGCCTCTTGATCTTCGATGAGACGCTGACCGGTTTTCGCGTCGCTCGCGGAGGCGCACGAGAACTCTACGGTGTGAACCCTGATCTGACCATTTACGGCAAGGCGATCGCCAACGGCTACCCCCTGGCCGCGGTCGAGGGAAGACCGCGGCTACTGGAGCTGACCAATCCGCTCAAGGGGGGAAAGGTTGGCTTTGTGGGGACCCACAATGGTCACGCAGTGAGTGTAGCCGCCGCCGTGGCCTCACTGACCACCCTCCAGGACGATGACACGCTCCGGCGGATCGGTGAACTTACCCGAGAACTCGAGGCCGGTGTGGGAGAGGTCGCCGCGCGGTCGGCCGTCCCGGTCCGGTTTGCGGGGGCGGGCGGGCACTTCCAGATTTACTTCACCGATCAGCCGGTGCGCGACTACCGATCCGCTGCCGCGAGCGACGCTGACGCCTACCAGGTCTTCGTCAGAGAGTGCGATCGCGCCGGTATCCTCTATCCGGACAACCAGTTGGGTCATGCGGCCCTCTCCGCCAGTCACAGCAGCTCCGACATTGCGCGGCTGCTCGTCGCCTTGGAGCAAGCGACGCGCGGGTCACCGGAATGACAGCGCGGAACCCATGCGTGGTGGCGGTGCCGCCGTGCTAGCGACGACCGAGTTCGCGGAGCGGCGGCGCCGGCTCATTGAGTCAGTCGGCACCGACTTTCTCGTGCTCTTTCGAGCGCAGTCCCTGGCATATCTGTTCGGCTTGGTGCACTGGCCTAGCGAGCGACCGCTGGCGATCGTGGTTGACGGAGATGAGACCGAGGCCCTCGCGCCTCGACTAGAGCAGGAGGCGCTGGCGGAGACGGGCTACATCGACCGGGTAAGCGTGTATGACGACTATCCCGGGCTTAGACACCCTATGGAGCTGCTGGGCGAGAGACTCGCGGCGCGAGGAGCAGGACCCGGCCGTGCGCTGGCTGCAGACATCCTGAGCTTCCCGGGAACGACCGGTTACAGGGGTCCCAGCATCGCCGACCTCCTGCCAGAGAGCAATACCATTGCGTGCGGTGCAGCTATTGAGGCACTCCGGCGCGTGAAGACCCCGGCGGAGTTGGAGATTTTGCGGTGCAGTGCTCTCTATAGCGACTGGGCCCACGGGTACCTGCAAGATCAGTGCGTGGCCGGGACCAATGAGACGGTAGCGTGTGCTGAGGCGACGCGGAGGGCCCTGGACCGCATCCTGAGGACCAATGCCAGTTACGATGCGGGTCAGCCTTGGCTGACCGCATTGATCACCTTGCGTAGTCAGGTGGGCGCGAACGCTGCCCTTCCCCACGCCATCAATCGGAACCTAGTCCTGAGTCCGGGAGACGTCATCGTGAGCGCGGCGATGGTCTACGTGCGCGGATATACAGTTGAGCTGGAACGCACGATGTTTGTCGGTGAGCCTTCTCGTGAGCAGCGGCGCTTCTTCGATCACATGCTCGCGATTCAAGCCCTGGCGAAGGCGGCCCTGCGACCAGGCAGAAGTTGCGGTGACGTGGATGCAGAGGTCAGAGACTACTACTCGAGCCATGAGCTGGCGCCCTACTGGCGCCACCACACTGGTCATGGGCTTGGGCTCGAAGTGCACGAGGGGCCCTTCCTCGATATCGGCGATGAAACCGTCATCGAGGAGGGCATGGTGTTCAGTGTAGAGCCGGGGGTCTATGTCCCGGGACTCGGAGGGTTCCGACACTCGGACACCGCGGTTGTGACTACCGACGGAGCGGAGTTCTTAGGGAACTATCCCCGCGATCTGGAGAGCCTGATCTGCCGCTCTGCGATTGGCTCCCCGGTCGCCGAAGTGGGACCGCACTGATGGAGGTCTTGCCGCCGCGGCTTCGGGCGGTGGCGGACTGCCGCGTCGCCTTCATGCGCGAGTACTCGGGCATGCATGAGTACGACGGGATGATTCAAGATCTCTCTCCCGATGGGGTACGGCGGGCACTGGCCGCTCTGGGCGGCGACCCCTTAGACGATCCTCTTGACGAACAAGTGGTGGCGGCTGCGGAGAGCGCTCTGCGCGTGCGGCTCGGCGAGCTCCGGAACGCTCACCGTGATCCCTCCCTGCATCTTGAAGCGTTGGACTTGGCCTGCTATGAGCGAGCCTATGCGCCGCTGGAGGAGCGCCGAGAGGCAAGACGCCGCCACCTGACCGGCTGGCCCGCCGCCATCGACGCGGCCATCGCCTCGCTCGATGAGGTTCCGCGAGACTCCGCGGCAGCCCTTTTACCCTCAGCTCGCGGTCTCGCGGCAGGCGTGGGTGGTGACGACGGACCAGTTGGCGAACTGGCGCTCGCCTCACTGAGCCGGCTGGTGGCGCATCTGGAGCGTCTGGCCCATGAAGGCTCCGAGATCGCGGTGCTCGGAGAGGACCGACTGGTCCAACTGGTGACCTGCGCCGACGACATCAACGTCGACCTATCAAATTTGCAAGCCCGGGTGCAGCGAGAGCGAAGTCGGATGTTGGAGTTGCTGGCGGACGCCTGCTCCCGGCTCGGCGTTGGCCGCCTCGAACCGCACGTAGTTCGGGCGCTTCTCGTAGGGTACCCCTCTTTCGCTGAGACACTAGAGGCGGCCACCCAGGTGGTTGCGGAGGCGGCAGTGTTCGTCGCGGAGCGCCGACTGGTCCCGTACCTGGAGGGGGAGTGCCTGGTTGGGGCGACTCCCGCGGCCCGGAGGTGGGCCGGAGCCCGGATCAGTTGGGTGGCACCTAGAGAGGCGCTGTCGCCTGCCATCTTTCATATCACCCCGCCCGATCCTTCAGGAGATGCCCTGCAGCAAGCCGCATGGCTCGCGCGCTTCAGTCCAGTGACGTTGCCGGTGGTCACCGTCCACGAGACGGTGCCCGGGCATGCCAGTCACGCGATCGCGATGCGACATGTGCAGAGCGTGCCCAGACAGGTGCTCTGGTCCGAACTCTTCTTCGAGGGTTGGGCACATTACGTTGAAGAGCTTTGCTTCGAAGAGGGTTTCCACTCGGGCGACGCTCGATACCAGGCGGGAGTGGCGATCGAGGCGTTGGTCAGGCTCGCGCGAGTTGAGTGCGCGATCGGTATCCAAACGGGCCAATTGACGGTAGCTGGGGCCACCGAGGTGTTTCGCGATCAGGCCTTCTTGCTCGAGCGGGCAGCACAGGCGGAGGCGGCGAGAGGTCTGTTCGAGCCGACCTACATCCGCTACGCTCTAGGGAAGTTCCTGGTTCAAGATCTCCGGAGTTCTGCGAAGAAACATTGGGCAGCTGAATTCAGCCTGACGAGATTCCACCGGGAGCTGCTGGCCCTGGGTTCGCCGCCGTTTGGCGCCGTCGCCCCCGCCCTGGGGCTTCCCAGCCAGGGTCCTGCCTGATGCCCGACCAAGTCAGCCCGAGGCGAGCTGGAGCGTGCTTAGTGCGGCTCTGGGTACTGTCCAAGAGGGTGGCGGCCGTGGCCGGAGGACTGAGGTGACCGGTTCGGGTGTCCCCCGCCAAGGGGCGACCCTGCCGGCTCGCGCCGGTGTGCACGAGGTTCCGGTGACGGTCCTCGGTGATGGCCGGCCCCTCACGCTCACCGTGCACGTCGTCACCGGGCGGCGACCGGGCCCGAAGTTGGTCATGTTCGGGTCGATCCATGGCGACGAGCCCCTTAGCTCTGAGATCATCCGACGGACCCTCGGCGCGCTGTCGCCGAGCGCTCTGTCGGGCACGATAGTCGCCGTACCGGTAGCGAATCCCCTTGCCCACCAAACGCTCACCCGCAACACACCCCTCGACGGGTGCAACCTGAACCGCATCTTTCCCGGGGACCGGGTCGGCACAGTGAGCGAGCAGCTCGCTGCGGTGCTCTCCGCCATCCTCAGGGATGGTGCGACCCATTTCATTGACTTCCACTCCGGGGGCAACTTTGCGTTTGTGGACTACAGCTACCTGCACGACCCCGGGGCTGAGATGTCGCGTGCCTTTGGTCGCCCGCTTCTCTATGCACACGACAGCTACGAGGGGACCTCGACTGGGTACGCCCTGTCACTGGGCATTCCTTCGATGGTCAGCGAACTGGCGGGCGGTTCACAGCGAATCGGTGAATACCTGCGCTACGGTGTAGAGGGCGCGTTCCGGGTACTGCGGGTCATAGGCATGCTCGAGCCCGGCCCGGTGGTGGACCTGCCGCCACAGCGGATCGTGGAGACCCTCACCGTCCTGCGACCGACCGTGGCGGGCACGCTGCTCTCGCAGTACGACGCCGCGACCGTGGGTGACAGTGTGCCGGAGGGATCGGTCCTTGGCGTCGTGATAGATCCGTACACATTCGAGGAGCTGGAGGTGATTCGGGCCCCCTACAGCCCCAGCATTCTTGTACTGGTCCGAGCGGAGGTCACCCACGTTCTGCCCGGTGACTACGGGTTCATGGTCGCGGATGGCGCGACGGCCCGCCTAGCTGGGTAGGTCGGCACCACCGGAATGGACCCGGCTGATGGAAATAGCCTTGTGGAGGTGGCGAAATGAGGAACTGGAGGGATGACAGACAGTTGATCAAGCTCTTACGACCCACGTGGATACACGTGAGCCTGGCGGCGGCCGCTGTGGGGCTCATCGTGTCGGGTTGTGGCGTGGCCCAAGCCACTACAGTGGCCCGGACTGGCCACGTCGTAACCTATGCCGAACTGCCGTCTACGATACCCAACTACATCTTTCCCCTGGAGAGTTCAACTTACTACACCGATCCCAACGCTGGGCAGTTCGCCAACATAATGTGGCCCAGTCTCTACGTGATTGGCAATCACAACAGCCTCTCCGTCGATCAAGGGGCGAGCGTCGCCGAGCTGCCCTCATACTCGAACCAGAACAAGGTCGTCACCATTACCTTGAAGCACTGGCTGTGGTCGAACGGCAAGCCGATTACGGCACGCGACGTGGTCTTCTGGCTCAACCTGGTGTCGGCCGCCAGTGACCCGGACGCTCCGACCGTGGGGACGTCGAGCAAGCCGGGTCCGGGCTGGGGCGACGCGAGCCCAGGCAAGTTCCCTGAGAACATCGTCAGCTACCAACAGACCGGCACGTACTCGTTGGTGTTGCGGTTCAATCAATCGTACAGCCCCTCATGGCTACTGGATACCGAGTTGACACAGATCTTCCCGATCCCACACGCCTCTTGGGACAAGCTCAGCTCGAGTGGGGCGGTCGGGAACTACGATCACGGTGCAACGGCTCGGACACTGCTTTCGGTGACCACAACTCAGACCTGCACCGACTGCTATGTCCCGAGCCATCCTGGGACGGCGACGAGTGGAGCACTGGGGGTTGCCCAATTCCTGAACTCGCAATCGCAAAACCCCTCCACCTACACGACCAGCCGCCTATGGAAGACCGTCAGCGGCGCATTCTCTCTCCGCGGATTCTCCGCCTCGGGCTACGTCAAGATGGTTCCCAACCAGCGTTACTCGGGGACGCCCAAACCGGAGGTGGCTGCGTTCGAGGAGGTGCCCTTCGCCAGCGACGTCTCCGAGTTCGACGCGTTGAAAGCGGGTAGCGTCGATGTTGGCTACATCCCCTCCGAGGACCTGGCCGACAAGAGCTCGGTGGAGAAGGGGGGCTACCGGCTGAGCCCTTGGAATGTGCTCAGTGCCAACCTTGCCCTGTACAACTTCACCGACCCGACGGTCGGGCCGATCTTTGAGCAGCTTTACTTCAGGCAGGCGTTCCAGTCGCTCATCGACCAACCGCAGTACATCAAGAAGTTCACCGGAGGGATTGGCTCTGTGGCGACCGGACCGGTGCCGACCGTACCTACCCACAATGTCTGGGAGAGCTCCCTGGAGGCCAAGGGGGTTTATCCATACTCGCCATCGAAGGCTGTGAGCCTCCTTAACGCTCATGGCTGGAATGTCAAGCCAGGTGGGGTTAGCACGTGCTCCAAGCCCGGCACTGGCTCGGGGGAGTGCGGTGCCGGTATCAAGCCGGGCCAGCCCGCAACATTTGCGATGCTATACGACAACGACGAGGTGGCCATGACCGACGAGGTGGAGGCCATGCAGTCGACCATGAAGCAGGACGCTGGCATTAGCATCTCTCTCAAAGGCGAACCATTCGCGGATGTGCTCGGCGTGGCCTTTGGGAACTGCTCATTCACCAAGCCCTGCACCAACTGGGAGCTGCTGGACTGGGGTGACGCGGGTTACGACCTGACCTTCCCGACCGCGTTTCCTAGCGGCGACGTATTCTTCTCGACGGTCAATCAAGGGGATTGGGTCAGTCAGCAGAACACCTCAAACATCCAGGCGACTTTGACGGCGCCAACTCAGAAGGCGGAGGTCGCGGCGATGCACAAGTACGAAGACTACGTCGCCCGCCAAGTGCCGATGTGGATGCTGCCTAACGGACCCTACCAATTGACCCTGTATAAGGCAGACATCAAAGGCTTCGCCCCGCAGTCCATCTTCCCGGACCTATTCCCTCAGGATTACCGGGTGAGCTGAAGATGGGGAGCACGGTCCAGGGGTGCTGTTGCCCCTGGACTGTGTCGTCTCCGCAACTCGCGGTCGGCTGGGACGGGCCATTTGGGTGCAGTGCGAACGCGCGGGGCCAGGTCGGGGAGAACGCTCAAGCTGGAAGCGGCGGCCACCTCAGCGGTCCGGGTGGCGGGTCTCCTTGGACAGCAGGGTCGATCCCGTGCGAGGCAGCTCAAGACGGGACGCGAGGCGCGCGGCCGCAGCTGCGAGTTGCTCCTGCTCGGAGACGGGAAGGTCTTGCAGCACCTCCTCGAGGATCCGGCGCCGCGCGAGGTGCAGGCGCTTGCGCAGCCGCTGCCCCGCCGGGCTGATCCGAACCAGCGCCGCCCGCCCGTCCGTGGGGTCGGGCTCCCGGCTCAGCAGCCCGGCTCGCTCCAAGCGCTGCAGTTGCGGGGTGATGGTCGAGTTGTCGACGCAGTAGTAGGCGGCCAGCTGCGAGGGGTGCACCGGTCCACAGCTGGCGATCCGGCTCAGCAGGGAGGTGGCGCCCCAGGGCAGCTCGCAGCGTGCCCGCCGCAGCGTCTCCAGCTGCACCTCACGGCTGCTGGCCCAGCGCACGATCACAGTCACTGCCCGCTCCAGCTCTGCTGACGGACCGAGGTCCTCTCCGCTCGCGGCCGGATGGCTCCGGGGCGAGGCGGCGGCCGTGGTCATGACCCGGCACCGTCGCCGGGGCGGTTGCCCCCCGCGAGCGGGTGCGGCTGCAGGTGCGGAGCGTCAGTCTCCGGATGGCGCTCCAAGGCAGCGCTGGTGGGGGCGGCGGCGCCAACCTCGGCCGGCACCGGTTGCGGCGGAGAGGCGGTGGGCGGGGATGCGACCGGCCCGGTCGGCGCCGCGGCCGGCGTACCAGTTGGCACCACCTCGTCGTAGATGTACTTGCCGCCCCGCAGCCACCTGGCGATCGCCGCCAGGAAGCAGGCACCCACCGCGAAGTCGAAGGCGGCGTGCAGGCCGTCCCTGTATGGGCCTGAGTTGAGGTGGGGGAAGAAGGCGCGCCCGGTTAGGTTGGCGGCCTGGGCGTGGGGGAGGTGGCCGAGGACGGTCGGCCCCAGCAGGGAGGCCATCGGATTGTAGCCCAGGAAGGAGGCGAACAGGCTGCCCACCGCGGGCACGTGGGAGATCTGGGTGGCGGAGGCGGCGGGCACTCCCTGGGCGACCAGGCCCTGGTAGAGGGTGTGGGGGAGG
>JBOHUG010000012.1:0-2023 GCA_050734135.1 Candidatus Dormibacteria bacterium | reverse complement strand
CATGATCGACCGTCTGGTCCACCACGCCACCGTCCTCTCGCTCAAGGGCGACAGCTACCGGCTCAAGGGACACAGCCTGCCCCGCCTTCCCAGCGCCGGGCCGACTGACGCCTGACCCGCTCCTGGCCCCGGCCAGGGGCGAGGTGCTGGGGGTCATGCGGTCCTCCCCCCAACCACGCGGACCCACTTACGACATCTTAGCGGCTCCACTCCGCGGGGGGGGTCAAGTTTCGGTCGGCGCCAGGGGGTCAGCTTTCGCCCATTGACAACACCGCGTCGGTGGTTCGTCTTTGTTGGCACGCCGGTAGGGGAAGGCCGAGCCCACGCCGTGGTTACTGTTGAAACTGAAGACGTGGCTGATTGAATAGCCGGCATCCCCGGCGACGAGCAGGGGGTTTGCCCCGCCGAGGTTGCTTACCGCCTGGTCGAATATCGACTCGTAAGCGGAGTGCTCCTGCTGGTTGGCTGGGATCAGGCGGCTGGTCAGCGGTGCGTGGGTGTAGTGGTCGACGACCTCGGTGTGAAGGTACCCGTGCCAGGCTTACGATCGGTAGGGCCCCAGGCAGGCAGTTTGTCTGTTTGAGGGCCCCCTGGTACGATCCGGCCATGCTCGGCCTGCCCAGTACCGCTGACAATGACTGGACCGCCTTGAGTGCCTTCGCGGGTGGCTAGAATTGCTGAACCAGGCTGGTGCAGATCCGCAGTCGCGACTTGACCAAGTGAACAAGGAGCTCGAGGAGGAGATCTGGCCCCGGTACCGCCCGATTCTTTGGCGGGTTGAGATCCTGTGGATCACGTGTACCCTGTTTGGGGCACTCACGGCCCTATTGGGCTATCTGCTGCGCAGAACGGAAGCAGATGCACCGGTCGCAGGAGTTTGCTTGGTCGTGGCTATGGTGTGTGCTCTCCTGAGTCTCCTCGTAGCGAAGCGCGAATATCCATTGTTGAAGAGGCGACAACGCCTGAAGCAGGAGCAGTATCGCCTCCGAAGGCAGGTGCGTCGTGTACGCTGACGGCTACGATCTGGGAAGCTTCCCACAACCTCGCCCTGTCAGGCTCCCGAGCTGCGGCCCGAACTGAGTGGTGATGCAACTAGATCGTCGCCAGTTGGGTTGGGATGTTCTCGCCGATATTCCCGGCGCGGGCGAGATCGCGGGAATGAGGGCGCTCGAAAGAGTCATGGAGGATGTCCCCGATGCCGCTAGATTCTTCTTCTCTGGAAATGCGCTGGCGCTAGGATTGCCGGCGAGCATTCTCTCCACGTGGGAGGCATTCCACCAGTGTTAGAGAATGCTCAGGATCAGGACGTCGAGACCATAGATCGCAAACTCCATGAATTGGCACCCGAAGAGTCACGCCGCTATTGGCGTTTCGCGAAGTGGGATCTCATCGCATTTGCCATCATGGTAGTGACGATAGTCTTCGCATTCGTGGTCGGACAGAAGCGAGAGCCGACTACCGGGATTATTCTCGGTGTGGGGTTTGGAGCGGCGTTTGCTTCTCTCTTCACTGGGTGCGTCCTGCTCCTCAAGTGGCTGCCTTTGGGCAGGCAGCGCAACCGGCTTCGCGCTCAGCGACGAAGGATCATACGGCGGCGTTCACAGCGCTGACGGCGCCAAAGGGGTGCTGGCACACTTCCCAATCGGGCCGTCCCACGTCGTCGGGCGGGCGACCCGCCGGCCCCTGAGCTCGGCGAACCGCCACCCGGGGCCCAGGAGGCGCGCCAAGGTCGTGCCGAGGATCCCACAGCTGAGGTCGCAGCGTTGAGCGGGTCCCCGTTCGGCGAAGCCCCGGGATGAGGCCGCCCAAACGGCCAGTTCGCGCCACCCGGTGGCTGCTGGCTGATCTCGGCCCCACTTCACCGGGGACTGTGTACGTGAGCAGCACCGGCTGTGTGGTGCCGTGATGTCCGGCCGATCAGCGCTGGAACGAGGACGGGCTATAGCGGTCGTTCGTCAGAGCTCCATCTTCCACGCCTGGAACATCGAGGCCAAGCTGAATCGCCAGCGCCTGTCGGACGTCC
>JBOHUG010000011.1:0-7667 GCA_050734135.1 Candidatus Dormibacteria bacterium | reverse complement strand
GGCGAGCTGTCCTGCCGCCATAGGAGAGGCCAAGACCGGGGGTGGCGACGCGGGGCTAGGCGAGGGTCGGACGCTCCCGCGTGTCGTTGAGCACGAGCTCAGGGTGACCAAAACGACGCCCATGATCCAAGCGGCGTGGGATCTATGTGCTACTGCGTGGCGGCCCAAACTCGGCGAGCCCTCAAGGGTCGGACTCAATCCTCGGGTCATAGCCGATGCTCCTCAGGCGACCACACTGAGCGTAGTGCTTCGCGCGGGAGGTGTCAAGGAGCCGCATAGCCTCATCCAAGATCACACCCTGGGGCGATCGTCCCGTAACCCCGAGGAAAGGACCCGTGAGCGTCGGAGATCGGGCGTGAGGGGCACGGTCTACCCGCGACAGACAGCCGAGCGCGGGCGGGCGCCACATCCCGCTCAGCCAGGCCGCCGAGGTCGCGACCACCCAGATAGCCGCCTCCTCCCCTCCTCCGCCAGCTCTATGGCCACGAGGCGCCTTTTGAAAACCCGGCGTCAGTCTGCCAAGTCAAAAGATGCCACCTTGTTTCCCAAAGGTGGGAAAAACTGGCCCGAGGGGTGGGAAAGGCTCTCCGGCGGGCGGAAGGAATCACCTTGTTTGCTGAGGGCCGCAAAACTTATCCGAGGCTCAAGGAAAGAAAGAAGGAAGGAAGGAAGGAAGGAGACAGACACCACGAAGCTGCTTGAGCTGGGCCGGTGCCATACTCCTCACGCTGGACCGCAGGTAATCGGCCCCAGATACAGGCCGACCCGCTGGCCCAATTGAGGCGGCGACAGGACAAATGGATAACCAGGGTGCTGGGTGGCTGCGACGGCGGTGGTCAAAGCGCGCGGCTTGCTTGGCACGAGCGTTTCAGTGTCGTTCGTCGTAGGGTTGACGGCTGCCGGTTTCTCGGTGCCCTCAGCAGCGAACGCCGCGTCTCCACCAGCAGCAGGATCGTCTGGCTCCATCTTGGTCAGATGCGCGGGTGCACCGTACCCGGCGAGCAGCGACCACTCGTACAGCGACACCATCGAGTGGGCCGGAACCCAAGCAGCCAGCGCACGACGTCTAGCCTAAGGTGCGGACGAGGTCGCTACGTTCTGCGTCTGGAACTTCTCGGCCGTAACTGAAACATAGGACTGCCGAGCATCAGTGGATCTCATCACGGGTGTCATACCTCACCACGGAAACCCTTTGCATCCTACAGAGGGGCCAATGTTCCGCTCTAAGTTGGCCGCCACGATATGGCGTCGTCGGGTCGTGGCGGTGCCTCCCTGCCAATCAGTCCAACTCGAAGTTCACTGGCCAGACCTTCTCCCCGGACTGTATGCCGTCGGGGTCTCAGCAGAAGAGTTGCCAAATAACGACCCGGCCAGCATCTTCGGTGAAGTCTTCTCATACGCACTCCGTTCCTGCCGCGGGGCATTCGGCCGTGGCCACAGGGCTGATAGTTCTGGCGGGTTGGAAGCCGTCCATACTTTCGGTGCATAGGACGGCGCATGGGCGGGGCTAGGTCGAGTGCCTTTGGGACCGACCGCCGCGGCACGGGGCGCCGCCGTCTACTTCAGATGTCACCTCAGAACGAGATCAGCCGCCAGTCTGGTTCTGGGTAACCCACCGCTCAGCTGCGTCGAGTGTCCTTGTTGAACGTTTTCCTCGCGGCCTCACCGCGCGATCGGGAGGACAAACCGCGGTGGGACCCGGTGCGACCGTCAGTGCGGGCCCCCACCTTCGCGGGCCAGGTCGAGCCCTGAGGTCCCAGCGACTCGT
Source organism: Candidatus Dormibacteria bacterium (assembly GCA_050734135.1). GTDB lineage: Bacteria > Chloroflexota > Dormibacteria > Aeolococcales > Bog-877 > Bog-877. The sequence continues at coordinate 5,899 of JBOHUG010000011.1, read as the reverse complement.
CGACCCCGCCGCAGCGCCCCCAGGCCCGACCTTGAGTTCCGAGCGTGCCGCCTCAGACTGCGAGGCCACGGCCGATCTATACAAGGTGGTGCGAACTTGAAACCGTCCGGTCACACTAGGTGGCCAGGCCGCACCTAGTCTCGGCTGATGGGCAGCTCTTCCAAGCTCGCTCAGGAACTGATAACTGCGGTAGGGCCCACCGGCCGCAGACGTCCTTCGGCGCATACGAGGACCCGAGCCTCCCGTTCTGCGCCTCGCCGGAGCGTACCCGCTACAGCCTTCCCGGACACGCGTCATCGGATCCTGGCCCACCAGACGATGGACGCGATCTTCCTGATCGATCGGAACACTCTCCAAGTCGTCGACGCCAACGCGAGCGCCTCCAACCTCACCGGGTACAGCCATGCGGAGCTCGTCGGAACCTCAGTCGCACGACTTGTTCCGGCAGACGGGGGTAAGGCCCAAGTCGTCAGGTTCAATTCTGCGAGTACCAGCGCATCACCGGTCACCAGGACCCGATACCTCCGCAAGGATGGGCAGGTGCTTGAGGTCGAAGTCCATCAGCGTCGGCTGGATGATGGCCGAATACTGGGTGTGGTACACGATTTGGCACTGGGTGCGCGGGTTGAGCCGCCCCCTAGGTATCTGCTTACTTCATTCGATCTCTTCGCGGCCACGATCGACCGCCAGGGACGCATCACTCATGCAAGCCCAGCGCTTAGCGCGCTAACCGGATATAGCATCAAGGAGTTGATCGGCCGCGACGCCTACGAACTGCTTCCCCGCGGGCGGGCCGTTGAGTCCAGCGGGCCCATGTCAGACGAGTATCTAACGGCCAATCTTAATCCCCCAATCACATGTGAGATTGTGACCCGCTCCGGCGAGCGACGCCCGATCACCATCAACGCCACCCTGCTGCATGATCAGTTCGGCTTGGTGGCCGGGGCTGCTGTATTAGGTCAGGACTTGTCCCTAGCCGGCGGCTACGAGGCTGGTCTCGAGCGAGAAGTGCGCGAGCGCGCAGATGTAGCTGCAGCCATGTCCAGACTGCAGCCAGGAGGGAGCGTTGAGGAGACCGCCCAGGCCATCTGTAAGGAGCTCCGCGGTCTGAACGGTGTCGACTTCTCTGTCGTAGTCGTGTTTAAGGCTGACGGCGACACGACCATTCTGGCCATCGATGCCCCTAAGAGCTTCCCCGTGAAGCAGGGACAGCAGTTGCCAGCTCCTCGTGCTCAATACCTCATTGAGCGCTCCGCAACGGGACCTTGGGCTGAGCGCTGGAGTCAGCGCGTGGAAGATGGCGACTACGGAGGGCAGATGACCCATGCCGGTGTACAGGGTTCCTCCTACGCTCCCATCCGGTACGGCGATAACACGCTGGGAGTCCTAGTCGTGGGTTCACTCCGCGACGGTGAGGCCGATGCGATGATCCAGCACCTCCCCGTGATAGCCGAGTTCGGGGCCGCAGCGAGCGCACTTCTCGCGCTTGACCTTCAAGCGGATCGAGTACTGGTGCAACGTCGTGAACGGATCCAGCAGATCGTTAGCAGCATGGCCTTCCACCCGGTGTTCCAGGCGATCGTGGATGTCGGCAGCGGCGACGTCGTGGGCTACGAGGCGCTCACCCGATTCCTCGATCGAGAACCTCCTGACGCCCATTTCTCGTCTGCCTGGAGCGTTGGCCTCGGACCCGAGCTTGAGCTGGCAACGCTCGAGCGAGCCGTTCGGGTGAGTCAACTCCTTCCAGCGCATCGATGGCTGAACATCAATGTCTCACCGAAACTGCTCGCCGACCCGGATCGTCTGCGCCCGGTGCTCGAACGCGCTCAGCGTCCTCTGGTGTTGGAGATCACCGAGCACGAAATAGTCCACGACTACCGAGCGCTCAGGGAGGCGCTCCGCGAACTAGGCCCCGTCCGCACTGCAGTCGACGATGCTGGGGCTGGCATCGCCAACTTTGCGCACATCGTGGAGTTGCACGCTGATTTCGTCAAGCTGGACGTCGGGCTGGTGCGGGGTGTGGCCAAGGACCCTGCTCGACAAGCCATGATCGTGGCTCTCCGCCACTTCGCAGGGGCTACAGGCTGCACGTTGATCGCAGAGGGTGTTGAGACGAAGGCTGACGCCAAGGCGATGCGGTCGCTGGAGGTGGACTTCGCCCAGGGCTATTGGTACGGACGCCCCAGCCCAGTGGAGAGTCTCGTGACGATGCCCAGCCCGAAGTGGGAAACCTCCCCGGCCGTGGCGCCCGAGTTAGCAACCGGACCTCGCACTCAACCAAGGGTCGCAGTCACGGTCCCCGTGCTCCCCGTTTGACAGCCCCCGTGACAGCCTAACGAGCGGACTGACGGCCCACAGTAGGCAGCCCCTCGAGGGTGCCCCGGATGAGTTGCGGCACCAGCTAGAGGCGGGCCGCCAGGGCCACCTGGGCCTGGTCGTACTGGCGCTGCCACTCGATCCCACTCCCCGGTCACGGAGGTGGGGAGCTGTCGGGTTCTGGAGCGTCGCCGAGGGCATATTCAGCGGCCCGGCACGGTCCGCCACGGGAGCTCCGCCCAAAACAGTCAGCTTCGCAGCGTGGGCTGCCGGCAGCACTCGGAGCGCCGTCAGAGGCCGGAGGAGTGCCAATAAGGGATCCGAGCCCGGGCGCGTTACCGCTCCGGCACACTGCCAATGTGGTAAAGTGGCGGGATGAAGACCGTCACGATCAGCAAATCCGGGCGGCTGACGCTTCCTGCAGAGGCCAGACGTGAGATCGGTCTTGAGGGCGAGATGGAGCTGGAGGTCGAGGTAGATCGGGCCGGTGACTCGATCGTCTTGCGCCCTGCGCTGGTACTGCTCCGGGAAGACGCGTGGGCGTACACGCCCGCGCATCGCGAGCTGCTCGCTCAAGCCCACCGGGACTCCCGCGAAGGTAGGATCCGGAAGCTCAGCGAGGATGAACTAAAGGCTTCCGGCGCCTGACCCTTGGCGCGAGGGTACCGTTCACTCGACTTCACCGACACGTTCTTGGAAACGTTCGCGGCCAAGGACTTGAACGCAGCCGACCGCGCTGCCGTGCTAATGGCACTTCGACTGCTCGATGCTGACGAGCGTCATCCATCCCTGCGGGTGCACAAGTTGATAGGTGACAGGGAGGGGTCTTGGACCGCGTCCGCAAATATGGTGCTCAGGATCACCTTTGAGCGCCTGGCCGGGGGGCGGAAGCGGATGCTCACCGTCTCCCAGCACTACGATCGCTGACGGGGGCGTGCCCGGCTCCCTCTCCGCGGGCTTGGACCCCCTTGGAGCCGCAGGCGCCGCGGGGTTCGGATCCCCGTGACTCCGCCATTTTCTGGGTATAGCTGAGGCGGCAAAGTAGCACGGCCTCACGCAGCCCTCCGCCAGCTTCCCCCGCCGGGCCCCCAGACACCAGCGCCTGCCCGTCGGCCGGCTTGCGCACCCAGATGAACGACCTGCTGGACCCCCCGGGGGCGGCAAGCCGGATAGCCCCAGCGTTATCCCTCTAGAGACCAACCTGGGGGGCGGGGAGAGCCGCAACCGATCGTCCTCGACCATGCCGCCCAGGGCCACCTCGCCGCCCAGGGCCACCTCGACCGGCGAGATCATGGACCCCTGCTCTGAGCTCTCTGTCGATGATACACAACGTGCAAGCTTGCAGATAGTGCAGAGACGTGCTAACCCTTCGCTCATGGTCACCGCCGAACTGGGACGACGCGACCGCAAGAGGCTGGCCACCCACAGCTCGCTGCGGGTCGCAGCGCTTCGGCTGGCGGCCGAGCGGGGCCTTCATCATGTGACCGTCGAGGACATCGCCGAGGCGGCCGATGTCTCGGTCCGCACCTTCTTCAACCACTTCCCCTCCAAGGAAGACGCTGTCGTCGGCCTCGATCCGGAACGGGTGGTCGAGCTGCGCCAAGCCCTGGCCGCACGGCCGGCAGAGGAGACGCCACTGGCGGCCCTGCGCGCGGTGCTGGGTGAGCTGGCGCTGACGACGGTGGAACGAAGCGACGAGTGGCCGTTGCGCATGGAGGTGGTCCAGGCCTCGCCCGACCTGCTGCCGCGGATGATGGCCTCCTTCGCCGCCTACGAGCGCGCCCTGGTGGAAGTGATCGCCTGTCGCACGGGCACCGATCCGGACCGCGACCTCTACCCTGCTCTGACCACGGCAATAGCCATGGGCGCCTTCCGCGCCGTACTGGCCGCCTGGCGTAGCAGTCCGAGGAGCCGGCCGCTGTCGGAGATACTCGACTCCGCGTTCACCCAGGTCGCCGCCGGGCTCCCGGCACCCGCTCCGGCCAAAGAATTGGCCCAGCGCCGCAGGGGATCAGGGCGCCCCGGCGCCTCCCGCCGCAACAGGTCATCCCAGCCCACCCGATCGGCGACTCCCAAGCCGGAGACCGCATGATCCAGGTACGGGCCATCGGTTTCGTAGTGTTCTGCGCCTACGCCGCCCTTTTGGCGGCTGGTTACCTTCTCCACCGGAGGGACGCCTAGGAATGACGAAGGGAGAAGCAGCCGCCGAGCGGGATGCCAGCGGCTCCACTAACCCCGCCGAAACTCCACTTTTGACCCAGAGGCGGGTTCTCCTGATCATCGGCGCCCTGATGTTGGGCATGCTCCTGGCCGCCCTCGACCAGACGATCGTGGCCACGGCGCTCCCCACCATCGCGGGAGATCTCCACGGGTTGTCGCATCTCTCCTGGGTGGTGACCGGCTATCTGCTGGCGGCCACGGTGTCTACCCCTCTGTGGGGCAAGCTCGGCGACATGTATGGGCGGAAGGTCTTCTTCCAAGCGGCGATCGTCATCTTCCTGGTCGGCTCTGCCCTGTCCGGACTGAGCTCGTCGATGTTCGAGTTGATCGGGTTTCGCGCCCTGCAGGGCCTGGGAGCAGGTGGGCTGATGGTGGGTGCCCAGGCCATCATCGGCGACGTTGTGCCGCCCCGAGACCGGGGCAAGTATCAGGGCATCTTCGGGGGCGTGTTCGGCCTCTCCAGTGTGGCCGGTCCGCTGCTGGGTGGCTTCTTCGTTCAGAACCTCTCGTGGCACTGGATTTTCTACATCAACATCCCAGTGGGCGCCGTGGCGTTGGTCGTGACCACCGGCGCCTTGCCCCGCGCCTTGCGGCGCGTGCAACACGTCATCGACTATCTCGGCGCCGTCTTGCTGGCGGGAGGCGTGACCTGCTTAGTCCTGCTGACAACCCTTGGCGGGACCACCTACCCGTGGGGTTCCGGGCCGATTCTGACCATGGCCGCGATTGGGGCTGTCCTACTGACCGCCTTTGTCCTCGTCGAGCGTCACGCCGCCGAGCCGATCCTGCCACTGCACCTGTTCCGTAACCGGCTGTTCTCCGCCTCCAGTGGCATCGGCTTCATCGTCGGCTTCTCCATGTTCGGAGCCATCACCTACCTGCCCACCTACCTGCAGGTTGTCCGGGGGGCCAGCCCCACCGGGTCGGGACTTGAGCTCTTGCCGCTGATGGCAGGACTGCTGGTCACCTCCATTGGCTCAGGCATTCTGATCAGCCGATGGGGGCGCTACAAGATCTTCCCGATTCTGGGAACCGCGGTCATGTCCGTCGGTCTCTTCCTCTTCTCCCTGTTGGGAGTGGCCACCAGCACGTTGACCATCTCCCTGTTCATGGTGGTGCTCGGGCTGGGCCTGGGTGGAGTGATGCAGGTCTTAGTGATCGTCGTACAGAACGCGGTCCCGCACAGCGAGCTCGGCGTGGCCACCTCTGGCGCCACCTTCTTCCGCTCGATCGGGGGATCGTTCGGGACCGCGATCTTCGGCGCCATCTTCGCCAACGTGCTCCAGGGAAACCTCGCTCACTACCTCGCCGGGATACGGTTGCCTGCTAGCTTCAGCGGCACGGCCGGAGCTAGCCCCGCCGC
>JBOHUG010000010.1:0-92528 GCA_050734135.1 Candidatus Dormibacteria bacterium | reverse complement strand
GAGTTGGCCCATGAGGGCCAACTCCGCCTCTCCGGCGAGCCGTATATAACCCATCCCCTGGCGGTCGCGGTTCTCCTCGCGGATCTGCACCTCGACGCTGATGCCCTGGCGGCGGCGTTGCTCCACGATGTGGTCGAGGACACGCCAATCGAGGCCGAGCAGATCCGGGAGGAGTTTGGCGCCACGGTCGAGAAGCTGGTGTCCGGGGTGACCAAGTTGGGCCGGATCAAGCTGCACAGCCAAGCTCAGGTCCAGGCCGAAAACATTCGCAAAATGCTGATTGCCATGGCGGAAGACCTCAGGGTGGTGCTGATCAAACTAGCCGACCGCATGCACAACATGCGGACCATCGCGGCGCTCCCCGAGGACCGGCAGAGGCGGATTGCCCAAGAGACCATGGACATTTACGCCCCCCTGGCTCACCGGCTGGGAATTTGGCAAATGAAGGCTGAACTCGAGGATCTGGCCTTCTCGGTCCTCGATCACGACAACTACGAACGGGTGCGCCAGGAGGTCCATCTCCGGCGGCGCCAGCGGCTGCAGGTGTTGGAGCGGGCCTGTCAGCGGTTGGAGACGGAGTTGGCCGAGATGGGAGTCCAGGCCGCGGTGGCGGGGAGGCCCAAGAATCTGAGCAGCATCTTCCGCAAGATGCAACAGGGTGGCAAGACCATCCGGGAGATCTACGACCTGGTGGCGCTGCGGGTGATCTGCGAAGACATCCGAGGGTGCTACGGGGCATTGGGGGTGGTCCACTCCGTGTGGAAGCCGATCCCGGGCCGCTTCAAGGACTACATCGCAATGCCGAAGGGAAATGGTTATCAATCCCTTCATACGACCGTTGTGGGGGAGGGCGGCGAGCCGGTCGAGATCCAGATCCGAACCGGGGACATGCATCGGACCGCGGAGGAAGGCATCGCGGCTCACTGGCACTACAAGGAAGGCACCCGCTCCAACCAGCGGCTAGATGAGGGATTCAGCTGGCTGCGCTCTCTGCTCGAGTGGCAGAAGGAGGTGCTGGATGCGGAGCGCTTTGTGGAGCATGTCCGCCTCGATGTCTTCCAGGACGAGGTCTTCGTTTTCACCCCCAAGGGAGACGTCCTATCGCTGCCCGCCGGGGCGACGGCGATCGACTTCGCCTACCGGATCCACACCGATGTTGGCCACCGCTGTCTGGGGGCCAAGATCAACTCCAGAATGGTCGCCCTGGACTACCTGCTCCAGAACGGTGACATCGTCGAGATCCTGACCACTCGATCCGAGCGTCACGGCCCCAGCCGGGACTGGCTGAACTTTGCCAAAACCAGTAGCGCCCGGGAGAAGATCAGGCAGTGGTTCAAGCGGGAGCGGCGCGAGGAGAACGTCCCTCGCGGCCGTGAGCTGCTTGACCGTGAGCTCCGACGGATGCGTGGGATTCAGCTCAGCACCATCCCCCAGGCGCGGCTCCTGGAGCTGGCCCGGGAGTTTCGCATTCCCGATCTCACCGACTTCTTCGCCGCGATCGGATACGGTGAGGTTGCGGCCCGCACGGTGGTGTTGAAGTTCTCAGCCCGGGAGGAGGCGGGAGCGACGGTCTCAGCCCCGGAACCCGCCGGTGCCATCCCCCTGATCTCCCGTGCCGCCCCGAGCGGAGGAGTTACCGTGGCTGGGCTGGGCGATCTGATGACCAACATCGCCCGCTGCTGCAAGCCGGTGCCTGGTGAGCCAATCCGGGGCTACGTGACGCGGGGCCGGGGTGTCACCGTGCACCGGGAGGACTGCGTGAACATTCGCCACGCGACCGACCCCCAGCGGATCGTGAAGGTAGAGTGGGACGAAGGCAGCCGGCAGGTCTACCCGGTGCGGCTTCGCATCGAAGCTCGCGACCGGACTGGACTGCTGCGAGACGTGGCAATTGCCATTGCCGAGAGCAAGGTCAATCTCAGTGGCGCCGCGGTCGAGGTCGACGGCGGCCAGGCGGCGGTCATTTCGGCTGTGGTGGACATCGCCAGCCTCACAGAGCTGAGCCGGCTCCTGGAGCGGCTGGAGGGTGTGCGCGACGTGCAACAGGTGGTCAGGGAAGCAGGCTAGCGGTCCGAACACCTAGGGCGGACCGACTCCAGCCACTTACACTGCCCCTTCGATGCCCCCGATCTCGCGCCCCCGCGGCACTGAAGATCTCCTGCCCGACCGCCTAGCGGCCATGACTCGGGTTTCCGAGGTCGGACTTCGCGTTGCCTGCACCTTCGGCTACCGCGAGATAGCGACCCCGATCTTCGAAGCGACCGAGCTCTTCGTGCGGGGAGTCGGGGACACGACCGATGTCGTGCGCCGAGAGATGTACACCTTCCCCGACCGCTCCGGGCGCTCGCTGACCTTGAGGCCGGAGAACACCGCTCCGGTGCTGCGCGCTTTCGGTGAATCGTCGCTGCGCGAGCAGCCCTCGCCGGTGCGGCTCAGCTACGCAGGACCGATGTTCCGCTATGACCGTCCTGGTCGCGGTCGCTTTCGCCAGTTCCACCAGTTCGGCGTGGAGGCGGTGGGCGACAGCGAGCCAGAACTCGATGCGGAGGTGATCGCGGTCGCCTGGGATTGGCTCAGCGAGCTGGGCTTAGGTGGGATCACCCTACAGCTCAACAGCATTGGCGACGCCAAGTGCCGGCCGGCATTTCGGCAGGCGCTGCTCGACCACTTCGAGCCCCACCTGGACCGGCTGCCTGAGGTGGACCGGGAACGACTTCGCCGCAATCCACTGCGGATTCTGGACAGCAAAGATCCCGATACCGAAGAGCTGATGGCGACCGTGCCTCGCACTCTCGACTTTCTCTGTGACGAGTGCCGCCAAGCTTTCGCGCGGGTAGAGCTGGCGCTGCACGCCTACCACATTCCGTATCTGCTGAATGCCCGCTTGGTGCGAGGGCTCGACTACTACGTGCGGACCACCTTTGAGGTCTGGCACGAGGACCTGCAAGGCGCCCAGAACGCCCTCTTCGGTGGCGGGCGCTACGACGGCCTCTCGGAGCTGCTGGGCTACCCGGCCGCCCCCGGGGTGGGCTTCGCGGCTGGGGTAGAACGAGTTGTGATGCTCGCACCTCCGGGGCCGGCGCCGGCCACTCCGGACGTTGTCGTCTGCTCGGCCCAGGAAACCGTGACCGCGCTGGCGATCGAGTTGGCCCAGCGGCTTCGCCGGGACGGACTCGTCGTGCTCTGCGATGTCGGTAGGCGCAGCCTCAAAGGCAAGATGCGCGCCGCCGAGCGCAGCGGCGCGGGGGCCGTGGGACTGATCGGGGAAGACGAGGTGAAAGCGCAGCGGGTCACGCTGCGGCGGCTCAGCAGCGGTCAGCAGGTCGGTGTTCGGATGGAGGAGGCCTCCGGCCAACTCCGCGAGTGGGCGCGCGACAGCGAAAGCGGTGAAGTTCGATGAGGGGCCGACGGATGTGCGGGACAGTCAGCCTCACTGACCAAGGGGAGCGGGTGTTGCTGGCGGGGTGGGTGAATCACCGTCGCGACCACGGTGGCCTCACCTTCGTCGACCTGCGCGACCACACCGGCGTGGTGCAACTGGTCTTCAACCCGGCCCACGCTCCCGAGGCTCAGCAGCTGGCGGAGCGCTGCCGGCTGGAGTGGGTGCTGCGAGTGAAGGGCGTGGTCAATCCCCGACCGGAGGGGAGTGAGAATCCGAACATGGCTACGGGCGCGGTGGAGGTGGCGGTTGACCAATGCGAGGTGCTGGCGCAGTCGGACGCCATGCCGCTTGGGACTGGGGACGAGACCGAGGCTGACGAACGGGTCCGGCTTCAGTACCGCTATCTGGACCTGCGTCGGCCCCGAATGCAGCGCAACCTCCGGGCCCGGCACCGCTTCATCAAGCGGCTGCGCGATGAGGCGGACCGCCTGGGTTTCACCGAGATCGAGACGCCCACCATGGTTCCCAGCACCCCGGAGGGCGCCCGGGACTTCATGGTGCCGAGCCGGATGCTGCCCGGCCATGTCTGGGCCCTGCCGCAGTCACCTCAGATGTACAAGCAGCTCTCGATGGTGGCCGGGTTCGATCGCTACTTCCAGATCGCCAGGTGCTGGCGGGATGAGGATCTCCGATCCGACCGGCAGTTCGAGTTCACCCAGCTGGACCTGGAGATGTCCTTCGTCGAGGAGGAGGAGATCTACGAGGTTTTGGAGGTGATGATCGCGGCCGCCTGGGAGGATGCCTTCGGAGAGGCGATCCGGACTCCCTGGCCCCGGCTGCCCTACCGGGAGGCGATGGACCGCTTCGGATCGGACAAACCAGATACTCGCTTTGGCTGTGAGCTGGTCGACGTCTCGCAGATATTCGAGACCACTTCCTTCCGGGTCTTTGCCGGCGCCCTGCAGGCCCAGGGCTCGGTTCGAGCTTTGCGGGTGCCGGGCGGTTCCGAGCTGACCAGAGGTGAGCTAGAAGGGGACTGGCTGCGGGTGGCGCGCACCTATGGGGCGCTGGGTCTCGCCTACCTGTGGCGGCGAGCGGGACAGTACGAAGGTTCGGTTGCCAAGTTCTTCACCGAGACCGAACTGACCACCCTGACGGCGCGGCTGGAGGTGGAGGACGGCGACTGCGTGTGCTTCACAGCCGGCCCTGGCGAGGTGCCGGCGACCGCCCTGGGCGCGGTCCGTCTGCACGCGGCTCGGCGGTTCGGTTGGATCCCGGAGGGCCGGTTCGACTTTCTTTGGATCACCGAGTTCCCCCTCTTCGAGGCAGCTCCCGGGGGTGGGGTCACTCCCATGCACCATCCCTTCACTCAACCCCATCCCGATGACTGGCCGCTGATCTCAACCGACCCACTGCACGTGCGTTCGCGGGCCTACGACATCGTCTGCAATGGGGTGGAGCTGGGCAGTGGCTCTCTTCGCATCACCCGCCCGGAGCAGCAGCAGGCGATCTTCGCAGCACTTGGACTAACCCCCGCCGACGCCGAGCAGAAGTTCGGTTTCCTCATCGCCGCCTTCCGCTACGGGGCTCCCCCCCACGGTGGTTTCGCAGCCGGTATCGATCGCATGGTGATGCTGGGACTGGGGGAGCCATCGATTCGCGAGGTGATCGCTTTTCCCAAGACTCAAACTGGGTCTGATCCGCTTACCGGAGCGCCCACCACAGTCCTGCCCGAGCAGCTCGCCGAGGTAGGGCTCCGGCTGGCGCGGGCAATTGGGGGACCGGCCGAGACGCGGCCAGAGTAAGCCGTGCTACGGTTGATTTTGGCCCGGCGCCCCGTCGGACACAAGCACCCGACCCTAGTGATGATTCCTCGGGAGCGTCAATACCGTCGACGGCCCACAAGCCTCCTTGGGAGGATTTGGAAGGTAACGTGAGGCGCACCAACCTAGTGTTCGAGGGATCGGAGCCCAGAGCCGGCGGCATCGCCGGGCCTATCGGTCAGGTTTGAGTTCGGCGCGCAAGGGGCAAGCATTCGGATGATGGCTGCCAAGACGACCGACGCCACTGAGCTGAGGATCCCGGCGGATCCCCAGTACATAGTGGTCGCCAAACGGGCGGCCGCCGGGATGGCCAGCGTTGCCGGGCTGGGCCTGGAAGCCCTGGACGAGCTCAATATCGCGATCGCCGAAGCCTGTGAGCACACAATCCGGGCCGCGGCTGCCGAGGGTATTACCGATGCCAAGGTACGGATCAACTTCTTAGTCCAGGAGGATGCCCTCCGGGTCGAGGTGCGACTCCTGGGCACCAGACCCCAGCGCTCGCTCGAGGCGACTCCCCGAGTACCGGTGCCCGCTCTTGCCACCTCGGAGGCGCTCGATCTCGCCATCTCCATGCTCAGCTGTTTTGCTGATGACGTCGACTTCCAGGCGGCGGGCGACGGACTGGTGCGGGTCCGTCTGGCCAAGTACCGCTGGCGGTGACCGAGGCGGGGTTAACGCCCCCCCGCTTCGATCGCGAGTTGCAGCGGCGGCTCTTCAATCAGTACGCCGAGACCCGCGATCCCAAGGTCCGCGAACAGCTGGTTCCGCAATATGCCGCCCTGGTCCACTCGCTGGCTCGCCGTTTCGCCGGCCGCGGCGAACCCCTTGAGGACCTGGAGCAGGTTGGCTATCTGGGGCTGATCGCCGCGATCAACCGGTTCGATCCGAGCTTGGGCCTGGAATTCACCACCTTCGCGACCCCCACCATTCTGGGCGAGATCAAACGGTACTTCCGGGATAAGAGCTGGGCGGTGCGGGTACCCCGTCGGCTCCAGGAGACCTACGCCCGGGTGGTGCGCACCCAACAAGAGTTGAGCCAGGAGCTGGGCCGCGGTCCGACGGTGCCGGAGATCGCCACCCGGCTGGAGCTGGAGCCTGACGAAGTGCTCCAGGCGTTGGAGGCGGGCCCGGCCCAGCGCGCGCTCTCGCTGGAATCCCCGTCAGGTCAGGGGGACGGTGCTGGCGAGCTGGGCGATCGGTTGGGCGCCGAGGATGAGAATCTCGGTCGAATCGAGCTGCAGAACATGCTGGCGGGGGCCATGCGCCACCTGACCCCGAGGGAGCGCGAAATCATGGTGCTCCGCTTCGTAGAGCAGCTCCCCCAAACCGAGGTGGCAAGGCGGCTGGGGATCAGCCAGATGCACGTGAGTCGCCTGCAGCGGGCGGCCCTGGCCCAACTCAAACGAGAGTTGCCGGAATAGTGGGGAGTTCGTCGGCCCGGCCGCCGAGCGGCTAGAATCCGGCCGATCCCGCATGGACCAGGGGCATTGCTAAGTCAACATATCCGCACTGAATTTCTGAACTATTTCGAGCAGCACGGTCATCTCCGGGTGCCCAGCGCGCCGCTGATTCCCCGGGACGATCCCAGCCTGCTGTTGGTGAGCGCTGGCATGGTTCCTTTCAAGGCCCATTTCTTGGGGCAGAAGGAGCCTCCCCAGGCGCGCCTGACATCGTGTCAAAAAGCCTTCCGGGCTACCGACATCGACCAGGTGGGCGACCTAAGCCACGACACCTTCTTCGAAATGTTGGGCAATTTCAGCTTTGGCGCCTACTTCAAAGAGGAGGCGATCGCCTACGCCTTCCAGCTGCTGACTCAAACCTTTGGCCTCGACCCGGCCCGACTCTATCCCAGCGTCCATCCCGGCGACGAGACTTCGATGCACCTCTGGGAGAAGGTGGCGGGCATCCCCTCGGAGCGGGTGAGCCGGCTGGAGGAGAACTTCTGGCAGGCGGGCCCGATTGGGCCCTGTGGGGTGGACAGCGAGATCTACTACGACCTGGGGGAGCGCTTCGGCAAAGGACCCGCTGAGCGTCCCGGTCACGGGGAACGGTTCCTAGAGATCTGGAACCTGGTCTTCATGGACTCAGAGCAGCTGCCAGATGGGCGCACAGTGCCCTTGGCGCACCCTGGGGTCGACACCGGCATGGGGCTGGAGCGAATGGCGATGGTGCTTCAGGGCTGCGACTCGATCTTTGATACCGATCTCTTCGCACCGATTCGGGAGGACTTTGCAAACCGCTCCGAGCACTCGGCGGAGATTGCTCCGACCCAGCGCGACCGCCACCTCCGGCGCCTCTCCGATCACGCCCGAGGTGCCTGTATGCTGATCGCGGATGGTCTTCTCCCGTCCAACGAGGGACGCGGATACGTGCTCCGGCACCTGCTGCGGCGGGCGCTGGTCAGCTCCACGAATCTGGGGGTGGCAGGTGGGCTCGGCCCGTGCGTACCGGTCGTGGTGAAGATCCTCGGCGACACATACGCGGAGCTGGCAAGCGGCGCGGATCGGGTTCGGGCGGTGATCGAGCAGGAGGAGGCGCGTTTCGAGGAGACCCTGGCCCGCGGGTCGGAGCAATTCGAAAGCGTGGTCGCCCGAGCCGCCGGGGGGCTGATCTCTGGTGCCGACGCTTTCCGGCTGCACGACACCTACGGCTTTCCGCTTGAGGTCACCGAGGAGATGGCTGCGACCCGCGGACTCAGAGTGGACCGCGATCAGGTCGAGGTCCTGCTGCGCCAGCAGCGGGAGTTGGCTCGCACCAGCCGGGCCACGACGGGAGTGGCGATGGCCGAGATGGAGCTGCCTCCGACCGAGTTCTTGGGGTACGAGCGGCTCCAGGTCGACTCCATCGTCAGGCTGCTCACGCGAGACGGCGAGTCGGTGGTACGGGCCCAAGCCGGAGAGGAGGTCGGGGTGGTGCTGGACCGTTCATCGTTCTACGCCGAGGGCGGGGGTCAGGTGGGGGACCGCGGGCGACTGGAGTGGGAGCAGGGGGCAGCGCTGGTGCTGGACACCACCGAACCCCAGATGGGGTCGACGCTCCATCGCTGCCAGGTCCTGGCCGGAGAGCTAGCGGCTGGGCAGAAGGTGGTGGCTGCTGTTGATCCGAAGCATCGCAGCGGCTGTGCCGCCCATCACTCGGCGACCCACCTCTTGAACGCCACCCTCCACCAGCGGCTCGGCGCGGGAGTCGTACAGCGCGGCTCACTGGTCGCCGCAGGTCACGCGACCTTTGACTTCAGCTGGCCGCGAGCGCTTACCGCTGACGAACTTCTGGCGGTGGAGAGACAGCTCAACTCGGCGATCAGAGCCGACCTGGAGCGGAAAGTTGAGCTGCTCAGCCTGGACGAGGCCCGCCGCTCCGGTGCACTGGCACTGCCCGAGGAGACCTACGGTGAAGAGGTGAGGGTGGTGAGTTTCGGCAGCCTTTCCAGGGAGCTTTGTGGGGGGACGCATGTCGAGCGCTCAGGCCAGATTGGCTCCGCGGTGCTGACCGCCGAGCACAGCGTGGGCTCGGGCCTGCGCCGAATTGAGCTGGTCGCTGGAGCGGCCGCCGAGCGCTGGGGGGAGGAACAGCGGAGTCGGGCCGCGGAGGTTGCGCACCAGCTTCGGGCCCCCGCGGGCGAGGTGAGAGCGCGAGTGGCTGTCCTGCAGGAGCGAGTGCGGCAGCTGGAGAAAGAGCTCGCAGAGTCGCGCCGGCGGGGTCCGGCCGCAACCGCTGTGGCCCGGGAGCAAGTGGGGGGGATTACCCTAGCGATCCTCGACCTGGCGGCCAAAATGGAGCGCAAGGAGCAGCGGCAACTGGCTGACGAATTGGTCGCGGAGGCCAGCCCCAGCTGTGCTTTGGTTCTGGCCGGGTCCGAACTGATGATTAAACTGTCCCCGGATCTGATATCCCGAGGACTCCACGCGGGCCAGATCGCGCAGGCCGCCTGCAGTCAGTTCGGCGGGGGCGGAGGCACGGAGCAGTTTGGCCAGGGAGGAGTCTCCGCTGGCGGTCACGCCGTGGCGCTGGTGATGGTGCGTACCATCCTTGGGTCCAGTCTGGAGGAAGCCTGATGCCGCAGGGCCCGTCGGCACGCCGACAGCCTAGGACCCACGTGACCGCGCTCGATGTGGGCGCCCAGGTGATCAAGGCGCTGGTGCTCAAGAAGGACGCCGGCGAGGCGATCGTGCTGGGTGTCGGGCGCTCTGAGCAAGGTCCGGGCCAGATGGATCCCGGACAGCCGGTCGACGTGGACTCGCTACTGGAGGGCTGTCACGCCGCTCTGGAAGCGGCTGAGGACATGGCCGAGGTGATCCCGACTCGGGTCGTGGTGGGGATCGCGGGCGCGAGGGTCAGGGCCATGAGCAACTCTGGTTCCAGGATCCGGGGGCGGCCCCAGGTTCGCATCTCGCGGCGGGAGCTCGACGACCAGGTGGACGGGATTCAGCGCCGGGCCTTGCGCGAAGCTCAGGCTCGACTAGACGAGGAGTCCTCGGGGGAGAGCGATCGGGTGCTGCGGCTGGTGCACTCCTCGATCACCGCGGCCAAGGTCGACGGTCAGCCGGTCCTGGACCCGCTGCGATTCCAAGGCAAGAAGGTCGAGCTCACCGTCTTCAACACCTTCGCCACCGAGGGTCAGTTCGCGGCCGTGGACGAGATCGCCCAGGCGCTCGACCTGGAGCTCTTGGAAACGGTGGCCGAGCCGTATGCCCTGGCGCGGTTGGCGTCCACCTCTGAGGTTCTGGAGTCCGGCGCCATCTTCATCGACATCGGGGCGCGAACCACGACCGTCAGCCTGGTCCGCAACGCGGTCCTCGAGTCCACCCGGATGTTCGAACTGGGAGGACGGGCGTTCACCCGCAAGCTCGCCCATGACCTGGATCTCTCCCTGCTGCTCGCCGAGAGTCTGAAGTTGCGACATTCGGCGGGAGTTTTGGGCGGGCAGGAGGAGGCTCAGGTTCGCCGGGCCATGGGCGAGTCGGCGGAGGTACTGTCTCAGGGGGTGGCGCTGGTGCTGCACGACCTGGCCAAAGGTCAGCCTCTCCCAACCGCGGTACGGCTGTGCGGGGGTGGCGCTCTCCTCCCCGAAGTGGTCGAGCAGCTCAGCGTGCTGCGCTGGACTGACTACCTGCCGTTCGTCCAGCCTCCGACCTTTCGCCCCCTGGGGCCCGAGGAGTTGACCGCCGTCCATGACACCACGGGACTGCTCACGTCACCCGCCGACGTGGTGCCAATGGGGCTGGCATACCAGGGCTGTGGTCAGATCGACGACGTTGCCGAGGAGGGGCCGGGGCTGGAAGGGATGTTCCGCAAGGTGGTCCAGACGATTCGAGGTGCGGATGGCTCGTAACGAGGAGCTGCGCGCAGTCGTTGGTGTTGATGGTCGGGAGGCCTGAACATCATGGCCAAACTTCTCTACGTAGAGCCCAACGACGAGATCACCGATCTCGTCGACCGAATTCGGCGTGCCGAAAGCGACCGCGATTTGGTTTTCGTAGTTCCCCCCGATGGACGGGTGTTGCGCTCGCCTCTCGACATGCGCCTGCTGATGCAGTACACGCGGGGATTCCAGAAGCGAATCGCAATCGTCTCCGGCGATCCTCAGATTCAGGCCCTGGCGATCCGAACCGGCTTCCCCACATTCGCCTCTCTGGCCCGGCTGGAGCAGGGAGCGCCGCTGCGCGCGGTGCCGGACGGCGCGGCAGCGGCGGCCGCTGCCGCGGCCGCTGCCGCGGAAGCAGCCACCCGTGGTCCGCGTGAGGGCGCGGAAACGGGGCCAAAGCAGCTCGCCAAGCGGAGTCCGTCGGGACTGCTGGCCGCCGGTACCGGTGGAGCCGTCGGCTGGTGGGAGCGAGTCAAGGACACCTGGAACTCCCAGGGCGACCGCAAGCGATGGATTGGGGTCGGAGCAGCGGTGGTAGTGGTGCTGCTGCTGCTGCTGGTGATCCTACCCTCGGCCACGATCACCCTCGGTGTCCGAGCCCACCGACTCGCGACCACAGCCACGATTCAAGGCACGGACGGCTCAAACTCGGGGCACTCCCTGGATGAGATTTCTACGCAGGCGCTGCAGAGTCAGACCTACAACAAGAACTTCACGGTCACGCCCAGCGGGACGCAGGCGCTTCCTCCGGTTCCAGCGACGGGAAGTTTGGAGTTCTGCTGGAGTGGATCAGTGCCGGCTGGCACCTTGTCGTTTCAGGGAAACGCCCCGAATTTTGTCGATTCGAGCAACAGTGGCGTGGCCTTTACCACCACTGCCGCAAGTGAAGGTCAAACCGTCTCCCTGCCGAGCTGCCCGACCTACTCCTCCGGCGTAGCGGTACAGGCGGTTTCCAGCACGGTAGGAACTCAGGGCAACGTGCCAGCGTCCCAATCGTGGACGTGGACGAACTGCTCGTCCTCCGGTGGTTACGGTGCCGGCGGAGGGTGCGGGAATGTGTCCAAGCTGCAAATCTCTAACGCGGCGGCGATGGCAGGGGGCACTAACGCGACCACCCAGTCGGTGTTTTCTACGTCAGACGCCACGGCGGCCCAGACGCAGCAACAGAATCTCGACACGAGCCTCACCAAGAAAGCCGAGAACAATCTCAAGAAACTAGCCGGCAAATCAGTGATTGCTGAGGATCCAGCAGGCAACGGAATCACTGTCACGGTCACCAACCCGACACTCCCCACGGGCTGCAATACCTCCGCGTCCACCCCGTGCCCGGCCGCCACTCCCCAGACCCTGACGGTGACGGTGACCGCGGCGGCAACCGCCTACAGCCCGACGGCCGCCCGAGCGGCCGTGCTCCGAGACCTCAAGTCCAAGGTCCCAACGGGCTCCGAGCTCTTGGCGGATCCCGACCTGGGGACCCTGAAGGTGGTATCGGCCGGGGCTGGCGGGACGGTGACCATCAGCTCGCGTGCGGTCGGATACTGGGCGCCGAAGCTCAACTTGAAGCCGATCCAGAGCAAGCTCGCTTTCATGAGCACGGGGTCGGCCAAGGCGTACTTGGATTCCCTGCTGCCCGCCTCCAGCACAGTAACCATCTCGCGCTTTCCTTTGCCGCCCTGGCTGCCAATCCTCTCCGGGAACATCCATCTCAAGAGGATCTCGCTCTCCCAGAGGAACAGCACTGGCTAAGGCGGGTGGCTCGACATCGATCGGCAGGCTTCTGGCGCTAGACCCCGGCAGAACGCGGATCGGGGTGGCCGTCAGCGACGAGACCAGGACCATCGCCCAGCCCCACTCGACGGTGCTGCGGCGGGCGGATCGCAAAGACCTCGACGAGATCGTTCGTCTGGTAAAGGAGCTCGCGGTCAGCGAGATCGTCGTCGGGTTGCCGCTCCGGTTGGACGGTCAGGAGGGCCCGGCGGCGCTGGAGGCGCGCGGATTCGGCGCAGCTGTCGCGCGAGCCACCGGGGTCCGGGTCGGCTACCTGGATGAGCGCCTCACCAGCAAGCAAGCCGAGCGCCACCTGATCTCGTCTGGGACGAAGCGAAATCGTCGTCGTGAGATCGGGGACCAGGTGGCGGCGACCTTCATCCTGCAGCAGGCGCTGGCCGGTCTTAGGCGGCGCCCCAAATGAGGCGGCATCCCCTCGTCAGCTGCCTGCTGGTCTTGGTGGTGCTGCTCTTGGCGGGGGGTGCCGCCTTGGCGGTGGTGACGCGTCGGGAGCTTTCCCCGGTATCGTCCAGTCAGTCCCACAAAGTGCTGTTCAGCGTCGTCAAGGACGAGACTTTGGGCCAGGTTTCGGACCGTCTGCAAGCTCGGAAGCTCGTCCGCAACAGCTTCTTCTTCAAGCTCTTCGCTGAGACCAAGGGTCTGCAGCGCGACCTCAAGCCCGGCAAGTTTGCCCTGGATCCGGGAATGTCGGTGGAGGAGGTCGTGGACGTCCTGAAGGGGCCGCCATTGAGTGAGGCGTTCAACGTAACCATCCCGGACGGGCTCCGGCTGGCTCAGGAGGCACAACTGCTGCAGGCAGACGGACTCTTTTCGGCGGCGAGCTACCTCAAGGTGGCCAACGCGGCCACGGTCTTTCCCGGAATCACCCCTCTGGCCGGCACTCCGGCCGGGGCGGGCTGGGAGGGGCTCGCCTTCGGCGACACCTTCCAGGTTCTTCCCAAGGTGACGCCGACCCAGCTGCTGACCCGGCAGGTACAGGACTTTGAGGCCAGGGCGGGGCAAGAGGTCAACCAGGGGGCAGCCCCGGCGGGTCTGACCCCATACCAGGTGGTGGTCCTGGCTTCCATCGTCTCGGCCGAGGCTGCGACCGTCTCTGACCGGGACCTGGTGGCCGGGGTTTTCTTCAACCGACTCAAGGCGGGGATGGATCTGCAGAGCGATGTCACGGTGCTTTACGCTCAGTCGCTCGCTGGGAATGACAGCACCGCGGTGAACACTCAGTTCGCCTCGCCTTACAACACCTACCTCCATTCGGGATTGCCGCCGGGGCCGATCGACAGCCCTGGGATCACCGCGATCAACGCCGTGCTCCATCCCACCCCCAGCGGCTACTACTACTTTCTGGCGCTGCCGAGCGGTAAGGTTGAGTACAGCGTGACCCTGGCCCAGCACGAGTCGCAGATCCAGGCGGCTGGACTCGGATGATGGAACCCCGCGCTGCAGAATTCGTGGCGGCTCCCCTCCGATGACCCCGGTCGAGTCAGTGGGGTGGGGAGTCCTAGGCCTGATCGGCGGAGCCCTGATGGGTCAGCTGTCGTTGCTGTTAGAGCGACCGCTCAAAGACGAGGACCCTCCCCCCAAGCTCGGCCCGGGCCCAATCGAGCTCTTGCTGCTGCCCGTGCTGGGGTTCATCGGATTCGCGGCCTTCGCCTTGCGCCAGGGAATGGGTCCCGGACTTCTGGTTCACAGCCTCTGGATCGTGGTGCTGCTGCAGATCTTGGGTTTCGACCTGAAGCACCGGCTGGTCTTGGATGTGATCACCTTACCGACGATTGCCCTGGCGCTGGCTCTGGCCAATCTCAGCCCCGATCTGACAGTGGTGCGGGCCCTCTTTGGGATATTGCTCGGGGGGGTGCTCTTGCTGCCGTTCGCGATCGTCAGTGAGATCTTCCACAACGGTGAGGGCTTCGGCTGGGGAGACGTCAAGCTGGCGATGGTGATCGGAGCGATCACCGGGATGAGCCTCAACTACGGCGAGCTCTACGCGCTGTGGGCCCTGATTGCGGGGTCGATAATCGGGGGGGTGGTAACGATCATTCTGCTCGTGACCCGGCGCGTCAGCATGCGTGACGCCCTTCCCTACGGTCCCTATCTGGTGGCGGGAGCTGGACTGATCCTCTACTTCATGTAGGGGAGGTATCCGGGAGCTGGTCCTGGCGCTTGCTGGCGACCATCTGTTCGAGCGCGGTGATCGGCTCCCCGGACAGCCGGGACCCCTGATCCTTCTTCAGCACCACGATCGCCTCGTCGGCGTCCATGCCGCGCCGGTAGGGACGGTGGGCGGTGAGGGCCTCGTAGACGTCGGCCACCGCCAGGATGTCGGCGCCGTGGGGCATCTCGGGTCCGCGCAGATGCCGGTGGTAGCCGGTGCCGTCCAGCCGCTCGTGGTGAGAGGCGGCCATTTCGGCGACATCGTCCAGCGGCCAGAGAGGGGCCAGGATCTCGTGGGTGATGCTGGTGTGGCGCTGCATCTCCTCCATCTCCTCGGGGAGCAGCGGGCCGGCTTTGTCCAGGATGGCGTTGCTCACCGCCAGCTTGCCGAGGTCGTGGAGCAGTCCGGCCAGTCCGACCCGGTCCTGTTCGATCGGTGTGAAGTTCATGTTCTCGGCCATCAGCCGGGCGATTGCCGCGGTCCGGGTCGAGTGGTTGGTCGTCCAAGGGGACTTGGCGTCCACCGCCGCCGCGAACACCTCTCCGATCCGGATCATGTCGTCCACGCTGGAGGAGGGAATCGCCCGCGGTTCCGGGTCCAGGTAGCCGATGTGCTCGGGATGAGTGATCTCGCTTAGCTGCCGCCAGAGCTTGGCGCTGCCGGCGTGGGCCAGGACTAGGTCGACTAGGACCGGGTCGAACCACTTGCCTCTGCGCTGGCGCAACACAGTCTCGGCGGCCCGACCCCCACCCCGGCGCCAGAAGATCTCCACGGTCTGGCTGAGTAGGGCGATGCGGGAGAGCAGGGGGATCTCCTCCCCCTTCAGCCCCCGGGGGCGGCCGCCGCCGTTCCAGTGTTCGTCGAGACCGAGAACCGCGGCGGCAGCCGGCTCGGCCCAGCCGAGCTGGCGAACCATCTCCGCGCCCCTAGTGCAGCGGACTTCGACCAGCTCGTTCGCCAGCCCGACGCCCCGACTTCCCAGCGACACCAGCTGGGCCATCCGCCGGGTGATCGGTGCGGAGGGAGCGGTCTGGCGGATGGCGAAGACCATGGAGCGCCACTGGCTGCTCCAATCGGTGATCTTGAGTTCCGCCTTGGTGGCCAGGTCATCCGCCTGGAACCAGTGGGTGACGCTGTAGGCGTTGGCGGAGCAGCCGGCGTCCTTGAGCAGCAGCGCGTAGTAGAGGTCTTGGCGCTCGGCGGGCCGCAGCTCCAGCCACTTGGCGATCTGCATCCCCAACCAGCAGGACCGGATGGCGTGGCCCATCGGCTCGCCCTCGGCCAGGTCGAGCGCCCGAGAGAGCGACGCGATCACGACGGAACTGGCCAGCTGCCCCGGAGGGGCCTGGTTCCGTCCCGGTGACATCAACTTCGCGGCCATCGGTCTCACCGTAGGCCCGCTGGACCTCCGGCCCAGTCGCAGTCCGGCAGCAATTTCTGACGACCCCGTCGCGAGGGTGGCGGGGCGGCCCTGCTGAACTCGGACTGGAACTAGGCGGCGCTACGCGATTGGCCCCAGGAGCTGGCTGGCAGCAGTGCCCTTGGCGCAAAGCTGGCATCATCAATCCCGCCCTGGCCAAGTTAGGGTCGCCCACTCGGAAGCAAGGAAGCAGCTGGATGATCAACGCGGGGGAGCTCAGGGCAGGGACCACTGTGGAACGCCACGGGCAGCTCTGGGAAGTGCTCTCCTTTGAGCACGTCAAGATGGGTCGGGGCACCGCGGTGGTGCGGACCCGGCTTCGAAACATCACGACCGGAGCCCTGACTGAAGAGACATTCCGTCCCGAGGAGCGCTTCTCGAGGGCCCGCATCGAGAAGGTCGATGTCCAGTTCCTCTACCGGGATGGCGAGCACTTCGTGGTGATGGACAGCTCAACCTTCGACCAGTACCCCCTGGACGACGACCAGTTCGCCGAGGCCGTTCGCTATGTCCGGGAGTCAGACCATCTCTACGTGCTCCAGTACGAGGGCAAGGTGATTGGGGTCGAGCTACCGATCACAGTTGAGCTGGAGGTGGCCCAGACCGATCCCGGTTTCAAAGGCGACACCGCGACCGGTGGCAGCAAACCGGCAACGCTCAACACCGGGTTGGTGGTCGATGTCCCTCTCTTCGTCGGAATGGGGGACCGCATCAAGGTTGACACCCGGACCGGCAAGTACCTGGAGCGGGTGCAGTGAGCACTTCGCTGTTGAACCAGCCGGGGGACCCGCCACCGGGACGGGTCCGGGTCGCCAGTGAGGTAGTTGCCTCGATCGTGGCCCTGGCCGCCCAGGAGGTGGTGGGGATCGCCGCCATGTGCGAGGCGACCGGCGTCAACGTCTCACTGCCCCTGCACGGGCAGCACGCCCACCGGGGGGTCAGGATCCAGATGGTGGGTGACACCGGCATCAAGCTGGACCTCTATGTGGCGATCACCCCCCAGGCGGCGATTGTCCAGATGACGGAGGAACTGCAGCACAAAGTGGCCCTGGCGGTCCACAGCATGCTGGGACTGGACGCGGTGGAGATCAACCTGCACATCTCCGAAATCGAGGGTGACTGAAGGTGGGGACGAGGCACCGAGCCCGCGAGTTGGCGGTGCAGGTACTGTTCCAGCTGGAGTTGCAGCCAGCCGACTGGCAGGCGCCCTTGCAGTACCACCTGGAGCAGGATCCCCGGGGTGGGGCCAGCCGGCGCTTCGCTGAGGAGCTGGTGGGCGGCGCAGTCGCCCATCAGCCTGAGATCGACGCCACGATCGTGGCCGGCTCGACCAACTGGTCCCTGGATCAGATGGGCGCGCTGGAGCGGGCTGTGCTCCGAGTCGCAACCGAGGAGCTCTGCTGGCGCCAGCGGGAGCCGGTGGCGGTGGTGATCAGCGAGGCGGTCCAGCTGGCTAAGCAGATGGCCGGAGAAGAGGCGGGAAAGTTCGTCAACGGGGTCCTGGGAAACATCGCCCGGGCGCCCCGCCCAGCCGGGGAGCCAGCGGGTGCGCGTTCTCCAAGTCGGTGAGCTGGCGGGCCTGATCCGGGGAGCCCTGGTGGCGGATCCCCAACTCCAGGATGCCTACGTGGAGGCGGAGCTGGGGGATTGCCACCTATCTGCAGCGGGGCATTGGTACTTCAACCTCAAGGACAGCCGTCCGGGGGGAGGCGACCGCTCGGTACTAAAGGCGGCGATGTTCCGCCAGGAGGCGCGGGGGCTGCAGTTCGAGCCTCGGACTGGCATGCGGGTGCTGGCCCATGGGTCGGTCTCCCTCTACGCCGCCGGGGGCTCGCTGCAGCTCTACTTGGACCGGCTTGAGCCGCAAGGGGTGGGAGCGCTGGCGCTGGCGTTCCAGCAGTTGGTGGCCCGGTTGGAGGCGGAGGGACTGTTCGCCGCGGAGCGGAAGCGGCTCCTGCCCTTCTTGCCCCGGCGGCTGGCGGTGGTGACCTCCCGCCATGGGGCGGCGCTCCGAGATGTAATCCACGTGGTCCAACGTCGCTGCCCCATCACCGAGGTGGTGGTCTCTCCCACTCTGGTCCAGGGAGACGGTGCGGTTCGAGAGATCGTCGCCGCCCTGGAGCTGGCTGGCCGAGCCGACGTGGAAGTGGTGCTTCTGGTGCGCGGCGGCGGCTCCTTGGAGGATCTGCAAGCGTTCAACTCCGAGGAGGTGGCTCGGGCGATCCTGGCCTGCCCCGTGCCGGTGGTGGTCGGGGTCGGGCACGAGACTGACACCTCGGTGGCCGACTTCGTCTCCGACCGGCGAGCCCCGACTCCGTCGGTGGCGGCGGAGCTGGCCGTCCCCGATCTGGCGGGCCTGCGCTCGGATCTCTCCCGGCGCGCCCTCGAGCTTAGTCGGGGAGGGGAGAGCTGGCTGGCGACAGAGCGGCAGCAGGTGGAGGTGAGTCGAGGGCGGCTGGCCCGGCTGGCTCCTGCCGCGCGGTTAGCCACCGGGCGGATCGATCTGGATCTGCGGCAGCAGCGGCTCGCCGCGGCGACCCGCCGGCTTCTGTCCGGGCAGCAGCGCGAGCTGGTATCGCGGGTGGATTTGCTGCAGGCGCGGGGACCGGGGCGCCGTCTGCTGCAGGCGCGAGAGGAGTTTGCCGGAAGAGTTGGTAGGCTGGAGGCGCTCAGCCCACTGGCCGTGCTTGGTCGGGGCTACTCGATCACCCTCGACGGATCGGGCGAAGTGGTGCTGCGGGCCGCCGGGGAGGTAGCGGTCGGCTCGGTCATCACCACCCGGCTGCGCCGGGGGCGGCTGCGGAGCCGGGTTAGCGAAGTCGTACCAGATATGGAGGGAGGTGTGGATGGCGCCTGAAGCGCAGGCGGGGGCCGCCGGAGTTCCGCGCGAGCCGGAAGCGCTCGATTACGAGGCGGCTCTCGCCGAGTTGGACCAGGTGCTGGTCAGGTTGGAGGACGGTCAGGTACCGCTGGAGGAGGCGATGCGCCAGTATGAGCGGGGTATCCGTCTGGTGCGGCGCTGCACCGCCCTGTTGGACGGTGTCGAGCGTCGCGTGACCGAGTTGACCGCCGGATCGGACGCGCTGCCCAAGGAGCGGCCTCTGCTGCTGGAACTCGACGAGGAGGCGGCCGGCGAGGACGGCTGAGCCGAAGGCATGACCGCCCTGCTCACCAACCAATTCCTCTGGGTCCCGCTGCTGGCGTGGGCGATCGGCCAAGTCCTAAAGGTGATCACCGACTCCTGGCGCCAGCACCGGCTGAGCTTGCGCTCGCTCGGTATGTCGGGTGGCATGCCGAGCTCCCATACCGCCTTGACCGTATGCCTCACCACTCAGTTGGCCCGCAAGGTGGGGCTGGGTTCTCCTATCTTTGCGGCGGTGGCAATCATCACCATGGTTGTGGTCTACGATGCCACCGGGGTACGGCGGGCGGCGGGCCAACAAAGTGTGATCCTGAACCAGGTGCTCGATGACCTGCGCAGCCATCTCGGATTCCGTTACGAGCGATTGCGCGAATTCATCGGCCACACTCCCTACGAGGTCCTCGCTGGCGCCGTGCTGGGCGTGGCCGTGGGACTGCTCTTCTGAAGCCGAGGGTCGCTGGCGACTCTCCGCGAGGACCTAACATCGGCACCGTGAAGACGCGGAACCCCAGCAGTTGAGCACTTCCGATCGCGGCGCATCGATCGGCTTCTTGCTGCACTTCCGCGAGTCGCAGGAGTCGCCCACCCTGCGGCGGGCTCGTGACGTCGCCGAGAGGGCCGGCCTGCGAACCTGGCTCGCCCAAGCCGACGCCGATACTGTGCTCAGCCGAGAGTTGGCGACGGCTCGGCTGTTGGTGGCGATCGGAGGGGACGGCACCCTCCTTTACTCGGCCCAGCGTGCGGCTCCCAAGGGAGTTCCGCTGCTGGGCGTGAACCGCGGTCAGCTCGGCTTCCTGACCAACGTGGAGATGGCTCAGCTGCCGGACGCTATCGAGGCCTTTGTCGCCGACAACTTCCAGGCTGAGCGGCGCCGCACGCTCCGTGGAGAGGTCCGCCCGGGAGCGGGCGCAGCCGTGCAGGTGATGCTCGACGTGGCTGTGAACGAGATCGTTGTCAAGACCGAAGGGGTGAGCCTGGTGCGGTTGGAGGTGACCAGCGATGAGCAGTTGGTGGGGATCTTCGACGCTGACGGGTTGGTGGTCGCCACCAGCGTCGGTTCCACTGCCTACTCCCTCTCCGCCGGAGGGCCTCCGGTCGACTCGCGAGTGCCGGCTTTGGTTCTGACCCCCCTGAATCCCCACGCCCTGATCAGCCGCTCCTTGGTGATACCGGACACTCTCGATGTGCGAATCGCCGTCCAGCGGGGTCGAGCAGCAGTAGCAGCGGATGGCCGCGTTTGGGGTCAGTTGGACACCGGTTGGGAATTGACCGTGAAGCGGGGCCCGGAGTTGAGCTTGGTCAAGCCTCCCGGGACCCCGGGATTCTTCCAGCGGCTGCGATCCAAGACCGGATTCGGGGCCGTGCTAAAGCTTGCTCAGGAGGAGGCCGAATCGGCCACGATCGCCCCGGACGCCCAGCGCGCCTGAGCTGTGCTGGCCGAGTTGCGAGTGGAGAACCTGGCCGTGGTCGAGCGCACGGAGGCGCGCTTCGGCGCTGGCTTCAACGCCGTCACCGGGGAGACCGGTGCTGGCAAGTCGGTGCTGCTGAGCGCACTCGGGCTGGCCCTCGGCGGCCGAGGCGATCCCGATCTGGTGCGCCGGGGAGCCGAACGGGCGCTGGTCAGCGCAGCTTTCGACGACCCTCCCCGGATCGTCGCAGACTCCTGCCGTGAGCTGGGGGTGACCGTTGAGGAGACCCTGATATTGACCAGGGAGCTGGCCGCGTCGGGGCGGAGCGTGGGCCGGGCAAACGGCTCGCTGGTGCCGGCCACGGCGCTGCGGGAGCTCGGCTCCCAGTTAGTCGACGTCCAGGGCCAGGGGGCTTCCTCCCTGTGGCTGCGCGAGGCCGAGCAGCGTTCCGCTCTAGACAGTTTGGGGGGCGAACCGGCGGCGACGGCGCTCAGCCGGCTTGGAGAGCTCTTCGCGCAGCGGCAGGAGAACCAGGCTGAGACGGCACGTCTGCAGGCGTTGGGGGAGAGGCAGCGGGAGGATCTGGACCAGGCGCGGCGTGATCTGGCTGAGCTGGCGGCAGCCGATCTTCAGCCTGGGGAGGACGGGCGCCTGCGCCAGGAGCGGGACCGTCTGGTGCACTCCGCCAGACTGCGCGAGGCGGCGGCCGGCTTGCGGGGCGCGGTGGCGGGGGAGAATGGAGCCGCCGATCGGTTGGCGGGAGCACTCCACGGGGCCCGGGGCGCGCGGGGAGTCGACCCAGGGCTGGACCGGCTTCTGGACCAGGCCGAGGACTCGGTGACGGGGCTGCGGGAGCTGCAACTCGAGATTAGTTCGTACCTGAGTCAGCTCCCGGACGACGGCCGGCGGTTGGCCGAAGTTGAGGAGCGGCTGGAGTTGCTGGAGCGACTGGGGCGCCGCTACGGCGGCTCCTTGGACCAGGCGCTGGCGCGTCGGGACGCGGCTTCGGATCTTCTCCAGGAGGCGGAGGAAGGCGGCGGGGAGCTGGAGCGTCTAAGGGGTGAGCTGGCGCAGTTGGAGTCGACGGCAGCCCAGGCAGCCGTGGAGCTCTCGACGGTGAGGCGCCGGGTGGCTCGAAATCTGGCGCGGGCGGTGACGTCGGACCTGCACCGGATGCTGATGCCCAAAGCGGCATTCCAGGTACGGATCTGGCAGGTCGAGGATCCCGATGGGCTTCCCGGGCCTGAGGGCCAGCACTTCGCAGCCGGACCGGCCGGCTGGGATCGCGTCTCTTACGACCTCTCCGCCAACCCGGGCGACCCGGCGCGCTCGCTGAGCGAGGTCGCCTCGGGTGGCGAGCTCTCTCGGGTGGCGCTGGCGCTGCTATCCCATTTGACGCGGGAGTCAGGGGTGGCTACGGTGGTTTTCGACGAGATCGACCAGGGGTTGGGAGGAGAGGCCGCCAACCGGGTCGGTGATCTGATGCGAGAGGTGGCAGACCACCACCAGGTCATCTGCGTGACTCACCTGGCCCCGATCGCCGCTCGCGCCGACACCCACTTGCTGGTGGCCAAGTCTGAGCGGGACGGCCGGCCATACAGCGAAGTACGCGAGTTGGAGAGATCCCAGCGGGTCGAGGAGCTAGCGCGGCTGCTGGCGGGACAGGCGACACCCTTTGCGGCGCGGATCCACGCCGAGGAGCTTCTCTTGGCGGTCGGGGCCGCGAAGGGAGCTGGCTGAGCGGTGGCGACTCCTGAGCAGACAGCGGAGTTAGAGCGACTTGCCTCGATGCTGGCGGAAGCGCAGCGCGGGGACCTCGACCTGGGCACGGTGGAACTGGCGACACTGAGTCGAGGGCTGCGCTCGGAGGTGGCGGCGGCGGCGGCGGAGCTGGATCTGCTCTGGGCGGCGGAGTCACTCCAGCTGCTGGCGCGGCTGCTGGAGATCAAGATGGGCCGCCACCTGGAGGACGCGACGGATGCCGCCCTGCTCCGGGAGCCGGAGCTGATCGAGGAGGACCCGGGAGAGCGGCTGGCGGAATACCGCCTCTTCAAGGCGGCGGCCGGAGTGCTCCTGGCGGACGCCGGGGCTGGGCCCAAGGCCTTCCTGCGGGTGCTGGGTCTTCCGGTCGAGCCCCAGGCCATGCTCCACCTCAGCCCGGAGACCCTGGCGGTCGCTCTGGGAGAGCTGTTGGCGCGCCTGCCTGAGCCAACCGAACTTGAGGTCACTTTGCCCCGCTACTCCGTTACCGAGAAAATGGACGAGCTGCGCCAGCTGCTGGCTCAGCAACGATCACTGCGTTTCGACCAAGTCTTTGCCGCGGCCCGGGACCGCCTCGAGGCGGTCGCTTTCTTCCTAGCCCTGCTGGAGCTGATCTTCGCGGGAGAGGCCTCCTGCAGCCAGGCGGGCCAGAACAGCCCGATTCTGGTGGAGCGACCCGGTGGCAGCTGAGCAGACCGATTCCGAGACCGGACTGGCGGGGGCGATCGTCGCCGTGCTTTTCGTTCGGGCGGAGCCGATCGCAGTTGGGGAGCTCGCCCACACGCTGGGGTTGACCAGGGAGGCGGCGGAGGAAGCGGTCGAAGCCAGCGCCGCCCAGCTCGCAGGAACTGGCCTGATGGTCCAGCGCCACCGTGACGAACTCCAGTTGGTATCCCACCCCAGGGCCGCCTGGGCCGTGGAGCGGGCTCTCCGACCCGAGGTGGCGGGCCGGCTTTCGAAGCCCGCCCTGGAGACCCTGGCCATCGTTGCCTATCGGCAGCCGACCACCAGGATCGCCATCGAGGCGATCAGGGGAGTGAACTGCGAGGCGGTCCTGGATAGCCTCGCCCGCCACGGCCTGGTCGTCGAGGTGGGTCGCGAGGAGGGTCCGGGGCGGCCGCGACTCTTCGGCACCACGTTGCGCTTCCTTCAGGTGGTGGGGATCCCCCAAGTCGAGGACCTGCCACCGCTGGGCGGCCGGGACTCCGCAGCACTGCTCGGCCGGGCGGCGGAGATCGGAGAGCCCGATGCCGAGTGAGCGGCTGGGTCGCTGGCTGGCCCGAACCGGAGTCGCCTCCCGGCGCGAGGCTGACCGCATGGTGGCCACAGGTCGGGTCACCGTCGACGGTCAGGTGCCTCCTGCCCAGGGGAGGCTGATCGACCCGGAACTGGAGGAGGTCAAGCTTGACGGCCAGCCGCTGGCCCACCGGGGGGTGCACCGGCGCTACCTGGCCATCAACAAGCCGGTCGGCGTGGTGTCGACCGCGCGGGATCCGGGCGAGCGTCCCACTGTTCTGGAGCTGGTCGATGACCGACAGGGTCTCTATCCCGTGGGTCGCCTGGACCTGGACTCCCGGGGGTTGATGCTGTTGACCGATGATGGGGACCTGGCGCTCCGGCTGACCCATCCCCGCTACCAGGTGGTCAAAAGTTACCGAGTGACGGTCAGGGGCCCGGTCAGCCAGGAGCAGCTGCTAGCGCTGCGCCTGGGACCGGTGCTGGTGGACGGCCCCACAAATCCGATCACGGTCCGACTGCTGCGGGCAGGGCCCCGCCGAACTGTGATTCTGGTGCAGCTCGCGGAGGGCCGCCAGCGCCAGATCCGGCGCATGTGCGCCGCGGTAGGCGCGAAGGTGGAGGATCTGGAGCGGGTGGCGATCGGGGACCTTCGCCTCGGCACTCTCACCGAAGGGCGGGCGCGGGAGCTCAGTGGTGGGGAGGTGCGCCGGCTCCGGGCGTCGGTCGGGCTTACGTGATCCGGTCGGCTCCGCTGGTGACCATTGACGGCCCGGCTGGGGTAGGCAAGTCCACAGTGGGGCGACAGGTGGCGTCCGACCTCAGGCTGCCATTCATTGATACCGGCATCTTCTACCGGGCTCTGACCGTGGCCGCGAGCCGGTCGGGCATCCAGGTCGGGGACGCCTCCCGACTCCGCCAGCTAGCGGACGGCGTGCGACTCGAGATCAACTCCGATCCGCTTCCGGCGGCACGAGCCTGGCAGGCTCGGGTTGACGGAGTGGAGCTGAGCGGGGAGCTGTGGGATCCAAATCTCTCGTCGCTGCTGGCTTATGTGGCGCGCCAGGGGGAGGTCCGCCGGGCACTTCTGCCTTTCCAGCGGGAACCGGCGGCGGCCAAGGGAGCGGTTGCGGTTGGCCGGGACACGGGGACGGTGGTCTTTCCGGGTGCCGGGTGCAAGGTCTACCTGGACGCTCCGGCGGCGGTACGCGTCGGGCGACGGCGCGAAGAGCTGCAGAGCCAGGGCCGGGATGCCTCCGAGGAAGTTCTCCGCACGGACGTGCTGACCCGCGACCAGACTGACCTCAGCCGCGCCAACGCCCCGCTGGCTGTCCCGGCGGACGCGCTGTCGATCGACACCACCGCGCTCTCCGCCGCCGAGGTGGTGGCGCTGGTTCTGGAGGAGTGCCGCCGCCGTGGTTTTCAGCTTGGGGGCCGCGAGCCATAGTCAGAGATAGAACGCACTCAGCTGACCTGCTCCGCCCCGGCTAAGGTGGGGTGCATCGTGATCAGTTCGGCGAGCGAGGGCGGCGATGGGACCTTGGTCTGTTTCGATCTGGAGACGACCGGTCTCAGTCCGCGCTCGGACCGGATCATCGAGATCGGAGCGGTTAAGTTCAACGGCACTGGAGTGCTTGACACCTACTCGACTCTGGCCGACCCCGGCCTGCCCCTGCCGCTGGTGATCCAGCGCCTCTGTGGACTTCAGGACCGGGACCTGCGGGGGCAACCGACCCCTGCCGAGGCCGTAGCGGGTCTGGCCCTCTTCTGTGAGGACTCCACCTTGGTCGGGCACGGGGTCTCCTTCGATATGGCGTTCTGTTCGGAGATCCTGCCCGAGGTATTCGCTGGAAGGCTCGCGTTGGACACTGCCGAGCTGGCCCGCGTGCTGTTGCCGTCCGCTCCCAGCCACAGCTTGGAGGAGCTGAGCCGCTCCCTGGAGTTGCCTCATGACCGGCCGCACCGGGCTCTATCCGATGCCCAAGCGACCCGGCTCCTCCTCCAGAGCCTGATCAGAATCGCCTGGGAACTGCCACTGAGCCTGCGGGAGCGGGTACGGCAGCTGTGCCTGGAAGGCGGGTGGCCGACTGGCGAGTATCTCGCTCGGCGGCTGGCGATCGGAACCGGGTCAGCTCCGGAGCTGCCGGAGGTGCCCACTGCGCCCGCGTCAGCGACTGCGGTCACGGTCCCGCCGGCTTCCCGAGACGCCAGGGCTGGGATCGACGAAGCGGGGATCATCTCCGCATTCGGCGCCGACGGGGGACTGGCCAAGGTCGAACCTGAGTTCGAACTGCGCGAAGAGCAGCAGCAGATGGCGCTCGCTGTCTCCCAAGCCTTCAATCGGAGCCAGACCCTTCTGGTCGAGGCAGGAACCGGCGTCGGGAAGTCGCTGGCCTATCTGATTCCGGCGCGGGAATGGTCCGCCGGAGGGGGCGGACGGGTGCTGGTCTCCACCTACACGATCACCCTCCAGGAGCAGCTCGCCGAGCACGACGTGCCACTGGCTGAACTGGCCCAACCGCTGCCCGTCCGTACCGCGGTACTCAAGGGCCGGGGGAACTACCTCAGTCTGCGGCGGCTGGACCGCTGGCTGGCCACGGGCCCGGTCGGACGTCGCCGCGACCCCGACGAGGTGCGGTTCAAGGTCCGGGCCCTGATCTGGGCGCACCAGAGCGAGGTCGGGGATCGCGCCGAACTGCGGCTGGCCGGGCGCGACTCCGAATTCTGGGAGAGGGTCGGCTCCACTGTGGACGACTGTCTCGGGCCTGCCTGCCACAACTGGCGGGACGGGCGCTGCTTCATGGTCAAGGCCCGGGTCGAGGCCCGAGACGCCAATGTGATCATCGTCAACCACGCCCTCCTGCTCGCCGACGCCGACAGCGGAGGGGCGGTGCTGCCGGAGTTCCACCACCTGATCATTGACGAGGCGCACCACCTGGAGGAGGCAGCCACCCAGGCTCAGGGGGAGCGCCTGGGGTTGGGCGGCATCCTGGCCGTCACCGACCGGATTCCGGACTTCGGCGACGGCGAGGTCAATCGAGCCCTCAAGGTCGCCCGTCAGACGGCGGCCGCCGCCTTCGCCGACCTCCGTCAACTGGTAGCGGCCACGGTAGCGGCCCAGGGTGGTTCCCGGGGTCCCTCTTTCGTCGTTCTGGACCACCGCGTGGCCAGGGAGCCAGCCTGGGAACGGACCAGCCGTTCGATTTCGCGCCTGGAGAGCGGGCTACGCCAGGCGAGCACCGCCCTGTGCCGGGCGGCCGAGCTGGGAGCTGTCCAGACTTCGCTGTGGCCCCAGCCTGACAACGGGGCGCGGGAGTGCTCGGTCGCCGCCGAGGCCCTGGAGGGGATGGCCCGGGTGGTGTCCAGTGCCCTGGTCAACCTGGAGGGGGAACCGATCTCCGAAGCAGCGCCGGCCGCCGGGTCACAGGTGGCCTGGGTGGAGGTTGAACGGGGCGATCGAGCTGTGATCCGGACCGCACCGGCCGAGGTGGCCAGCTCCCTTCGCGAACACCTCTTCGAGCGCTGCGAGACCGTGGTGCTGACCTCGGCCACGATGGCGGTGGCCGGCTCTTTCCGCTACCTGCGAGATCGTCTGGGGGTGGAGGATCCGGCGGAGCTGGTACTGGACTCTCCCTTCGACTACCTGCGTCAGTCACTCTGCTGTCTCCCGCGCGGGATGCCCGGTCACAGCGATCCCGCCCACCCCCGGGTCGTGTCCGAGCTGGTGGCCCAGTTGGCGGTGGAACTGGGGGGACGGACCCTGGTGCTGTTCACCGGCTACCAAGCGCTGCGCGAAGTGCACGGCCAGCTGCGTCAACTCCTTCAAGGGGAGGGCATCGCGGTGCTCGGCCAGGGGTTGGACGGGACCCGCAATCAGGTGCTCCGCAACTTCCGCAAGGAGCCCCGGACCGTGCTGCTCGGGACCAACAGCTTCTGGGAGGGGATTGACCTGCCCGGAGACGTCCTGCAGTGCGTGGTGATTGACAAGCTACCCTTCCCGGTTCCGACCGACCCTATCTTCCAGGCCCGGGCCCGGGGCCGGACCGATTCCTTCTCCCAGCTCTCCCTGCCGGAGGCAGTGCTGAGGCTGAAGCAGGGGTTCGGCCGGCTGGTGCGCCGGCACGGCGACCGGGGGGCGGTGGTGATCTGCGATCCCCGCATCCTGGAGCGCCGCTACGGAGAGGAGTTCGTCAAGGCCCTTCCCAAGGCCGCCTTCCTCTACGAGCCTGCGGAGGCGCTGGCTCCACTGGTGGGGGACTTCCTGCGGGGAGAAATGCCCGCCCCGGTGGTGCGCTGAGATGGTGGTCCGGCCTTCTCTAAAGCTGGCTCTGGTGCAGCACCAGCCGGTGTTGGGAGATCTCCCCGCGAACGTCGAGTGGAGCTGTGGGCAGATCTCTGACGAGGTGGGCCGGGGCACCGACCTGATCATGTTCCCCGAACTGAGCCTCACCGGGTACTTCCTCAAGGACCTAACCCCTGAGACCGCGATGACGATGGACGGACCGGAGATGGGTCAGCTGATCAGGGCCACCGGTCGGGGAGCGGCTCTGGTGGGGCTGGTCTTGGAATCAGACCAGTTCAACTTCTACAACGCCGCCGTGCTAATTTCCGACGGCGCCGTCCGCCAGGTTCACCGCAAGGTGTACCTCCCCACCTACGGCATGTTCGACGAGCAGCGCCATCTGGCGGCTGGTGACCAATTCGAGGTGGTCGAGGTGTCCCTAGGTGGTGCCAAGTGGCGAATCGGCATTCTGGTCTGCGAGGACCTCTGGCACCCCAGCTCTCCCTACCTGTTGAGTCGCGCCGGGGTGGATCTGTTGCTATGCCCCTCGTCGAGTCCGGGACGGGGGGTCGGCACCGATGAGGGCGAGCTGGGGAGTGCAGCGTCCTACGGGGCCCTACTGAGGACCTACGCGGAGCTCTTCACGGTGTTCGCCGCCTACTGCAACCGGGTGGGCTTCGAAGACGGCTTCCACTTCTGGGGCGGCAGCCGAGTACTGGGACCTGACGGTCGACTCGTGGCCGGACCGCTGGGGGACTCGGCTGAGGTGCTGTACGCCGAGCTGGTTCGGGGCGACTTGCGCCGGGCCCGGATCGCCTTCCCGCTCCTCCGTGACGAGCGGATCGATGTGGTCCAGCGCCAGTTGGGACTTCCCGGCGATGACTGATCTCGCCATCAACGTGGAGTTGGTGGCGGGGATCCTGACCGATTTCATCCGGGACGAGGTCCTGAAGGTGGGCGCCAAGGGCGTGGTGGTGGCCATCTCCGGGGGAATCGACTCGGCAGTATCAGCGCGGCTGGCGGTGACGGCGCTCGGCCAGGAGGCGGTCACGGGCCTTGCGCTGCCGTATCGAGAGAGCGCCCCCGGCAGCCTGGAGGACGCCCAGCTCCTGGCAGGACAGTTGCGAATCGGGCTCTTCGAAATCGAGATCACGCCCCAGATCGACGCCTACTTCTCCCGCTTCCCGGAGGCGGATGCCACTCGGCGGGGCAACAAGATGGCGAGGGAGCGGATGAGCATCCTCTACGACATCTCTGCCACCAAGTCAGCCTTGGTGCTCGGGACCAGCAACAAATCCGAGCTCCTGCTCGGTTACACCACCCTCTGGGGCGATGGCGCCCACGCCCTCAATCCGCTGGGCGATCTGTATAAGACCCAACTATTTCAGCTGGCCCGCCACCTCGGGCTGCCGCAGCGGATCATCGACAAGGCTCCTTCCGCTGACCTCTTTGCCGGTCAGTCAGACGAGGTTGATTTGGGGTTCACCTATCAGGAGGCCGATCGCATACTCTTCCAACTCGTTGACGAGCGTCGTGCCCCGGCTGAGCTGAGCGAGCGGGGACTGGACCCCGCGTTGGTCCAGCTGATCTGGGGGCGGGTTCGTGCCTCCCAGTTCAAGCGCCGACCTCCCTTGATCGCCAAGCTCTCGACTCGCAGCGTGGGTCAGGACTTTCGCTATCCCCGCGACTGGGGCCATTGACCGCTTTGGCGGGCGTGCTCTACGTGGTCGCGACTCCGATCGGGAACCTAGCTGACCTATCGCCCCGAGCGCTTTCGATCCTGGCTCAGGCGTCGGCGGTGGTGGCGGAAGACACCCGGCACAGCGGACTGCTCCTCCGGGGTTTGAAGATCCGGCCCCGTTTGATCTCGCTCCCCGGAGAGCAGGAGGAGCAGCGGATTCCCCGCGTCCTAGAGCAACTGGAGAGCGGAGACGTGGCCCTGGTGTCGGACGCAGGAACGCCCGCCATCAGCGATCCCGGGCGGCGACTGATTGCGGCCGCCCGGGCGGCCGGCTTCGAGGTGGTGGCCGTGCCGGGACCCTCCGCGGTGGCGGCCGCCGTCTCAGCCAGTGGGCTGCGTGCCGACCGTTTCCTCTTCCTGGGCTTCCTGCCCCGCACCAAGTCCCGAAGCCAGCGGCTGCTTCAGGCCGGTGACAGCTGGGCGCTGGTGTTCTATGAGTCGCCTCACCGATTGGCAGCCACGCTGGAGTGGACAGCTGAGGTGCTGGCCCAGCGCCGGGTCGCCGTCGCCCGGGAGATCTCCAAGCTGCACGAGAGTTGGTATTTCGGGACGGCGGCGGAGCTGGCTTCCCAGTTCCGCCTCAACCCTCCCAAAGGCGAGTGCACCATCGTCGTCGAGGCACCTCCGGGCAAGGGGAGATCAGTTGGTGTCTAAACGAGACGTGGAGTTGATCGACGCCCACTGCCATCTGGACGAGGTCGAGCGTCGGGGAGTGAGCGTGGCGGAAGTGGTCGAGCAGGCGGCTGCGGCTGGGGTGGTGCAGATGGTGACCAGCGGCGACGATCTGGTGGAGAGTCGGGCTGGCCTGGAGCTGGCCGAGACCTTCCCCCAAATCTTCTTCACGGTCGGCTGGCACCCAGTCAATCGGCAGCCGCCCAACGCCGATGAGCTCCTGCAGATGCGCGAGATGCTGACCCACCCCAAGGCCCTGGCGGTGGGGGAGGTCGGTTTGGACTACTTCTTCCGCTCCGTCAATCTCGAGACCGCCAAAGAGATGCAGCGGGAGATCTTCCGGACCATGCTCCAGCTGGCCGCCGAGCTGAGCAAGCCCTTGGTCATTCACCAGCGCCAAGCACACCAGGACCTGCTCGAACTGCTGGATCAAGGACCGCCGGTGACCGGGATTCTGCACTGCTTCAGCGGCGGTCCCGCGTTCGCGACCGCATCCGCAGCGCGGGGGCTCTACTGCTCCTTTGCCGGCAATGTCACGTTCAAGTCAGCGGCCGACCTCCAGGCCGCCGCCCGGAAAGTTCCGTCCGAGCTGCTCCTGGTCGAGACCGATGCGCCCTTTCTCGCCCCCGAGCCCCTCCGAGGACGGACCAGCCAGCCGGCCATGGTGCGGACCACAGCCCAGTGGTTGGCGGTTCTCCGGGGCGACTGCCTGGAGTCGCTCTCCGCGGTCACAACCGAGAACACCCGCCGGGCCCTGGGGATCCCGGCTCCTTGAGTGCGCCCGACCTCTGCGCGCCTGGAACCGCCCGGGCGGTGGCGCGCCGGTTCGGAATCAGCCCCAGACGGGAGCTGGGGCAGAACTTCCTGGTCGACCGCGCGGTGCGCGACGCCATCGCCGCCACCGCCGCGCCGGCGGAGGAGGTCCTCGAGATCGGACCCGGCCTAGGAGCGCTTACCCAAGGACTACTCGAGTCCGGGGTGCGGGTGGTGGGGGTGGAACTCGACCCCCGCTGCGTTGCCGCCTTGGGGCTGCTCCGGCACCACTACCCCGAACTCACGGTTGTCGAAGCGGACATCCTCCAGGTGGTGCCGGGGCAGGTGGGGCTGGCCAGGCCTACGGTCCTCGGCAATCTGCCGTACCAGATCACCGGAGTCCTGCTGCCCTGGCTCCTGGGCTGGGATCCGCCACCGGAGGTCTGCCACCTGCTGGTCCAGCGGGAGGTCGGCCGCCGGCTAGCGGCGCCGCAGGGGGAGTGGTCGCTGGCG
Organism: Candidatus Dormibacteria bacterium; assembly: GCA_050734135.1. Taxonomy (GTDB): domain Bacteria; phylum Chloroflexota; class Dormibacteria; order Aeolococcales; family Bog-877; genus Bog-877. Next base: position 61,089 of record JBOHUG010000010.1, on the reverse strand, counting down.
ACGCTGGTGCTGCGGGTGGTCGCAGAGGTGAAGGTGGAGTTCGACGTTTCCCCCGAGAGCTTCTGGCCGCAGCCGCAGGTGCACAGCAGCCTGATCACGGTGCGTCCCCGCGCTGGTGCCGACTCAGCGCTGAGCGCGGAGCTGGCGACCCTGGCACGCCCCATGTTCCAAGCTCGACGCAAGCAGCTTCACCACGGTCTCGGCCGCTCACTGGAGATCTCTCCCGCGGAGGCGGCGGAGCTCCTGCAGTCGATTGAGATTGACCCGGTCCGGCGGCCGGGCAGCCTAGACCTAGAGGAGTGGCGGCGACTGGTGGGGGCGGTGCGCGATAGAACAACCGCGATCGGGTGATATATTCGCCGCCATGCCGGTCGAGGCTCCGCCCGGACCTGTCGCCGAGGTGGCGGCTGATCTAGGTCCCACGGGCTTCCGGGAAGCTCTTCGGGCCCGAGATTTCCGACTTCTCTGGGGAGCCCAGGTGGCAGCCCAGCTGGGCGACAAGTTCTTCGCTTTCTCCCTTCTCCTCTCGATCTACTCGCTCACCCATCTGTACCTGAGCGACGCAGCGCTGCTGCTCGCCTACACCATTCCCGCCGTCTTCTTGTCGATTCCGGCCGGGATTCTGGCCGACCGCTACGACAAGAAGACCATGATGATCTGGACCAACCTCTCCCGGGGGGTGATGGTGCTGATGGTCCCGGCCCTAGAGATCACCGGGGTGGCTCAGCACCAGGTGCTACCGCTCTACGTCATCACCTTCATCTTCGCTGGGGTGGGTCAGCTTTTCGCCCCCGCCGAGGCGGCCAGCATCCCGAGACTGGTCAAGCGCCGCGACCTCGCCGCCGCCACATCCCTGTTCACGATCACCATCATCGTCACCATCGTCCTCTCGGTGCCGCTGGCCTCACTCGCCCAGGGACTGCTCGGGCTGGAGGGCCCCTACTACTTCGGAGCCGGCCTGTTCGCGGTGGCGGCTGGCTCGATCTGGCTCATCAAGCCCAAGCTCGCGGCCACCGAGGCCGCCGGTGGTGCCTCGATGCGGGCCCCTTGGAGCAGTACCTGGTCCGAGATCAGGGACACATGGGAGGTGGTCCGCGCCAGCCGGGTGCTCCCCTTTGCCTTTGCCATGCTGACCCTGGCTCTGGCGATCGTGTTCACGATATTCGCCCTCTCCGCCGGCTACATGCAGCACGTGCTCCTGCGCAGCCCCCACGACAGCTACATCCTTCTGATCCCAGCGACCGTGGGGATGGTGGTCGCCGGAACCGTGGTGAGCCGCCGGGCCTCGGCGTCGGGACCAGGTCCGACCACTGTCGTGCGCGGGCTCGGGCTGGCGGGGGCGGCCATGGTTGTGCTGGGAGTACTCCCCCCCATCCTTGATCGGCTGCACATCGACGCAGCCCTGATTCCCCTGGCGATCGTGGTGGCGGTGGTATTCGGTCTCGGCCTGGGTGCGGTGCTGATTCCCTGCCTGGTGCTGATCCAAGAGGAGACCGAGGAGGCGACCAGAGGCAAGATCTTTGGCGGTGCCTTCCTCGCCATCAACTTGGCCATCGCGGTCCCGCTCATGGCCGCCGGTGCCATCGCCGACGTGGTGGGGGCGAGCGATGTGGTCGGCGGCCTGGGGCTGGCCCTGATCATGACCGGGCTGGTGGGATGGCGCCGCGGCTGGGGCACGGCTCGAGATGAGCCACAGGGGCCGGTTACGAGCGCGTAGCGAGATGTCGAAGTCCGTTGGCGAAGGGCTCGACTCTCGGCTGGCCGGGGCTAAATGGCACCATGCGAGCGGTCGTCACCTGTGAAAGCTGCGGTCTCCGCCAGGAGGTAGCCCGGGCCATCCCGGAGCCGACCACCTTCCATATCGTCTGCCATCGCTGTGAGCTGAGCCTGTTGGTTACCGTCACCGAGGCAGACATCCGAAGTGCCGCGGCCGCGGTGGGGGCCGATCTAGCCAGACGCTAGAGGGGCGGCTACCGTTGGCGATTGGGGCGGGCCACTGCCTCAGACCGCCCAGCGAGACAATCCGAGTGGAATCTCTTCTCGTAGGTGGTCCAAGAGGGCCAGCCCCATCTCCTCGCTCTCGAAGTCGAGCCGCAGCTGCCGGGCCATGGGGAGAAGCCGGCCGGAGCGGGCCCGCTCCCGCAGCCGAGCTCGGCGGTCGGGGTCGAGGCTGGAGCACTGAACGCTGCAGTACTTGGCGGTCTGCTTCTTCACCAGGGACAAACAGCCGGTCCGGGCGCAGACCCGGAGGGCGGCGGGGTGAGGGCTGGAGAGGCGCGCCACGGAGCGATATTAGAGACTCATTAAGGGCCGCTGTCAATGGTCATTACGGCAAGAAAAGTTGGCGCTTTTGGGGGTCGATCGAGAGGGTTCCAGTTGTGCCCCCTATCCCCATTCCCAGCTGTGGACAACTTGTCATTAACCGGTTCCGGTCAGCAGCTCACGAGGTCTCTCACGCGGAGCCTGGACGGGCCTCGTGGGCCGGCTCGGGGAGGCGGCTGACGGCCCCAGACCGGTGTCGCCCACCGAGCCCTGCCCTCGGTCAGGTTCTTTTAGCGTTCTGGCCACCCGGGCGCCCATTTCCGCCGGGTGATCAATGAGGTGGTGGCGACCCTGCTAGGACAGCGACCTCAAGGGCATTTCCGTCCAACCGGGGCCAAGCCGCCGCTCACTCGAGGGCCGGTCCACCATCCCGGCCCCGACGGCAGGGTTACCAATGGGACCAGCCCCAACCCGGACCGCAGACGCCAGCAGTACTGCCGGCGGGCGGCGATGTGGTGGGCGCACCAGGAGTCGAACCTGGGGCCTCTACCGTGTCAGGGTGCGGCTCTGCCAAAGGGTCGACATTCGGTCTTTCAGGAGATCCACAGGAGCTCTACCCTGGGAAAAGCGCTGCTAAGAGGCGCCACCCATGCGTAAGCCGCTCTAGAGAGTAGAGGTGCTCCGGACCCGATCCTTGTAGCGGTTCCCTGGGAAGGCACTCTACCGGCCGACAGCGGCGCCTCGCTATGGGAGGTTTCGTAAACCGTTTGTCCGGGGTTCGAATCCCCGCGTCGGCTCCTCTAAATCATGCCCAAGACCCTGGCCACGGCCACCGTGGACCGGCTGCTCCACCACGCTCATGTAGTCCTGACCGAGGGCAGTTCCCACCGCCTCGCTGAAGCCACCACCGGCACGGGGGTGCTGCGCTTGGCCTAATCCCCTTGCTCCGTCTCTACACCAGGATTACCGGTGTCCGCCCAGCGGGATTTCTACTGTCCGCGGGCCGGGAGATTTAGCGACCGCCTACCGGGATTTCTACGTGACCGTTGACACCAGTCCAACTAAAAACAGGGGTAGTAAACCCCCAGCGTTGGAGACAGGAGTGGCAAAACTGTGGCTTCAACGAGGTGAGCTGCCTCTGGTCATCTGGGGGCTGACCAGGAGGTCCCGAGGCATCAACCTTTTGATCACCTAGACCCGCTCGCGCCACCGCGAGGTGGCGCCTATCGACACAGCCCCCGCCACGGAGTCAGTCGGGTCGAAGGCCCTCCAGGTCCAGCCCGCCCGGGCCGGACCGAGACCCCAGCCTCCCAGCGGGCTGGGCCAGGGCGAGGTGGAGATCGAAAGGCCCGATCACACTCCCGGTGCTACGATGGCTCTCAGGTCCGGAGCGTCCGGACCAAACCGGCTACCTGGTAGGAGGCACGTATTGGCGATTGAGGCCGAGGTCGCGCCGATCGTAGAGCCGGGAAAAGCTGGAAGCGAGCCGCCGAACGAGCCCGCTGTATCGCCCCCTGAGTCGGTGGACGCGGAGTGGGCAGAGCGGATTGCGAAGGCTCTTGAGGCCCGGCGCGCTGGGCAGGAGCTGAGAAAGGGCAAGCCCGAAGGATTCGCCACACAGTGGCCGATTCAGCTCCGGAACGGATAGCCGTTCCGGACCCCACCCAGTCACCGCTGTATCACGCGGAGAACGCTGCGCGGTACGAGAGGCAGGCCCTGATCGAGCTCTACCAACAGAAGTTCCGGTGTCGATTGGTGATCGTATTCGACGCGATCTTCCCGTACTCAGTGAACGTCTTCGAGGATCTGATCTACGATGCGGACCCAACCCAAGACATCCACCTAATGCTTGTCACTCCTGGCGGCGATGGAGAAGCGGCCCTGCGCCTGCTGCGTTCGGTTCAGGCACGGTGCCGTGAGTTGGTCGTAATCGTGCCCGACATGGCGAAGAGTGCGGGCACCATCATCGCGCTCGGGGCCCATCGAATCCTCATGGGCCCGTCGAGCGATCTCGGACCAGTGGATCCGCAGTTGGTGACGAACCCAAAGACTCAGGAGTTGATCTCCGCGAAGGACTTGATAGCTGCCGTGGAAGAGGCTCTAGCGTCGGTGCAGCGTAGTCCCGACACGTACCCGTTGCAGGCTTCGCTCCTCTCAAATCTGAACGCAATCATGGTGCAGCAAGCTAGGTCGGCTCTTGCACGGACCGAAGACCTCGTGATCGACGCGCTTGTGAGTAACCCGGCCCGGTCAAAGGACCAGGCGGCCGTCCTTTGGAAGGGATCCCTGAAAAAGCGGCTGATGGATGATCCACAGAGTCACGGCGCCACTTTCGGTCCTGACGCCGCCATCGAAGCCGGCTTGCCCGTTGAGAAGGCGGATCCCGGCGGAGAACAGTGGCGGGCCGTCTGGCGTCTCTGGACGAAGTACATGGTGCGTGGGGAGCGGATCTACGAGGGGGCCAGAGCGTCAAAGGTAGTCGGGCCGTGGGTCCAACCTGGTCCACCACCTCAGGGTTAGGGGTCGCGCCTCAATGCGTGTGGTTCGTTCGCTTGAGCTCTCGCGCTACGCCTGCCGCTTCGCCGCCTCCGTGATCCCCAATTCCACCGCGTGTCTCCCACAGTCAGAGGCCTCCCACCAAGGCATGGAAGTCGCGTCGAGTGGCTTCGATATCCGTTGGCTTCCCTGCCAGGCTGTCGCAGTATTCCTGGAGAGACCACTGCACTAGGGTCGGTCGGCGCGAGTAGTAGAAACCCACACCACGAATGCCGTACCGATCGTCAGTGTCAGCCAGGGCGTACCCCAGCAGCTGATACGGATCGGTGGGTCCCGGTGCTGGGTTCACGCTCGTTTTGATATCTATGAGGCGATCGCCCACAATCAGATCGGCGTCAGCCCCTCCCAACTTCCCACTCACGTCGCCGAACATCGGATTGAGGGTGGCCGGTTGGCCGAGAAGGTCGCCCTGGGTGTCATGAAAGGCCCGTGACAGACGAGTCAAGTCGGTTGTCACTGCGTCCGAGCCGAGGGCTAAGAGATCATCGACCGTGCCCCTTTGCCCCACCGTCACGATCGGCCAGTCCGGCCGTGCTACTGCCCGAAAGAGGGTTTCGTAACAGGCCAGTGCATAGCAAGCGCGGCAGAGGGCACGTTCGTCGGCTTCGGGCAGTCGGTGGCCGACAGGATCGACGCCCATTGGCGCGGGATGCAAACAGCCGGCAAATTCATCCCAGGTCCGGCGAGCTGACTCCCAGTCGGCGTTCAGATCGACCGGGTCGGAGGTGATCTGGCCAGCGAGCAGCATGGCCCCCTGTGCTGCGATGAGCTCCTCGGGCGGTGTCACCGCGAAGTAGTACCGGATTCGATAGTCGAGCGCGATCCCGACCAAGGCCCACTCCATGTGGGGAGGGTCCGGCCGCAGAGTCACTGGCCCCGCAGCACGACAGGTGGCGACGACCGGTCGGCGATTCGGGAACGTCTGTTCGAACCAGCGCCGGACGGGACTGGCTGGGTCTTTGAGGTGGCTGGTCAGGGACACGGGGACAGCCTGCCAAGACCCGCGATAGTGGCAGGCCGCAGGGCGACGGCCACGGCACTCAGGCCTCGGCCTGAACCCCACGCTCGACGAGGAAATTGCGAACGGTTGGCTTCAGGCCAGCGGGAATCACCGGGCAGTCCCTGGGGCAGACCTGAACAAGTTTCACGCCGAAGTCGCCCTCAAGGGCACTTTCGCGCAGCGTGTCGAGGTTGCCCAAGTCGGGCTCGAGGCGCTTTAGGATCTGTCCTGCTGTATCCGCTCCGAATCCTGAGAGCGTTTCCAAAACTTGGTGCTGCTTGTCGAAATCTCCGGGGAACTTCCGGGCGAGCGTGGCGAGTGTGCCGGTCTGGGTGATCTCGCCGGCAGCGAGGCCCGCCTGGATATCCGGGCTAAGTGCAGCCAAGGCGACGTATTTGCGGACGGTAGCGGACGAGACGTGCGCTCGGATAGCAGCGGTAGTGACGTCACCCTTGGCTGCAGTGACGAGGGCCTCGAACGCCCGAGCCTTATCTCGCGGATTCATGTCCGCTCGATGCAGATTCTCAACCAGTGACAGGACCATTCCGTCCGAACCCCCGCTGTCGCTTCGAACCTGGGCAGAGATAGTCGCCCACCCAAGGCTACGAGCTGCCGCTAGACGGCGCTGGCCGGCGACGCACTCGTAGGTCCCGTCGGAGTGAGCGAGAACGGTAATCGGATTCAGAAGACCTTCGGTCCTGAGGCTCAGCGCCAAGTCCTGAATCGATGTGTCGGGGTCCTCCCCCTCCAACAGGTCTACGGTTCGGGTATTCGCCTCCCCGAGTTTGACCTGCTCAATCGGGATCTCGAGAACGTTCATGGGGATTTTCCGTAGTGAAGAACACTGAGCAACCACGAGATCGCCCGGCCCTGTCCCAGCAGAACCGCGCACGCGCTCGGTGGCAGCGAAGTCATGATATGCGCCCCGCACCCCAAAAGGGACCCCTTGTTTGGAGTCCGGAATCCGCTCGCCACTGAACTGGCGGCCAAGGTCTGGACGGGGAGGCCCTTATTTGGCCCCGGCTACAGCTCCGCCGCCGCTCACCAGCGTGGCCGCCATCCGCCGGATTGGGGACGGTCCGGTCCCTGACCCCGCTGGCGCCACCACGTTGCTGCGAGCAGTAGGACCAGGACTAGGACTACGCCCACCCACACCAGACCGCTCCCGGCAGACTCTTGGCGGGGCGCGGGCGGAGCCGGCTTCAGGGGGTTCGGAAGCGAGTCGCTGTTGGCCGCCTCAGTGGGCACCCTGACGAGGGGCTGTGCCAAGGTCCCGGCGTCGCGCTTCTGATCGCCTTCGGTGTGTGAGCCCGGGCCGCCGGCCAGGTGCTCGCGCGCCGCTCGGCGGGACCGGTAGCGGGCCACGGCGTCGGCCCACGCCGCTGTGCACGCCGGGCACCGGCACTTCGCCTTCTTATATCCGGCCACGGTGCCGTGGCGCGCGGGGAGGGCATCCAACCGCCGGGCTGCCCCGGCCGCCTGGGCATCGACCATGCCACCATGGTGCGCCCCGGGGACCAGTGCGGCGGGATCGTGGCGGGGCTGCAGGCGGTAGGAACCGCCGGCGCTCACGGCTCCTACACAGGGCTCAGCGGTGGCCGAGGTGGGTGCCTACTCGATAGGCACCGAGGTTCCTACCAGCTTGGTCCGCGCCGACTTCCCCGAGGTCCCCCGCGTAGTGATTGCGGCTGCCCCAACTGTGACAAACGGAACGGAGAGCGAGCATCTAAAGACCTCCAAAGTCACAGCCAGGCCCGGGGCGCCTGCCGTCTAGCTCTCGCGCTTCCTGGCCTCCCTCGCGAAGTACCCCGACCGATGCCGCTTGTGCTGATCTTTGGCTCCAGGCGGGCGGCCGATGGTCTTGCCTTCGGCCCTAGCCCGGGCCATGCCCGCCTTGGTCCGCTCGCTGCGGCGGACGCTCTCCTGCCGGGCGACCCATCCCACGATCGCCAGCAGCAGCTCACGCAGCTCCCCAGGGGCCTCGGTCCACGGCTCCTGCGCCGACACCACGGATACCCCGGCCCGGCTGAGCTGGTCTACCAGCTGGAGGGTGGCGAGTGGGCCCTCCCGGCTGAGGCGATCGAGCGCCCACACGCACAGCACCTGGAAGCGCCCGCGCCCGGCGTCCCGGCGCACAGCGGCGATCGCGGCCCGGTAGGCGGTCCCGGCTTGGAAGGCGGACTCCTCCAGCCGGTAGACCGGCCCAACCGTCCAGCACCGGCGATCGGCCAGCGCTCGCAACTCGGGCTCCTGATTCTCGGTCGATTGCTCAGTCGTGGAGACGCGCAGCCACAGCGCGGCCCTGGTCACCGCCCGCCCCTCTCCCCAGCACCGGCGTCCGCGGCGGTAGCCCGGGCAAGGTTGGCACCCCGTCCAGCCGCGATCCAATCCTCATTGTGGCCTCGGGTGGGCCTCAATCCGGACACGGCCAGCCCGGACCCGAAGCGGCCGGCGCAGGGTCGGCCAGGACGTGCCCCATGCCCTCCCCGCTCCCGATCTCGGCGCCGAGCTCGCGGCCCATCGGGCCGGCTGCCACCGCTGCACCATCGACGGGGCGGGCTGCCCGGTGGGATGGGCGCTCAGCCAAGCCGCGGCGGCGGGGATCGGCGCGGCGTCGCCGCCAGCAGCGGTCGGGCGCCAAACCGCCTGGACCCCGGGCCGACCCGCCGTTGACGAGGGAGGGCATGGCGATCAGAGCCTCCCGGGTGGCGCTGCCGACCGAGGAGGCTGACTCCTGCCGCCGGACCCGGCCGCCGGCGCCTTCTGCCACGGCCACCGTCGATGACAGTGGTGGGGCGGCCGGTCCTCTTCCAGTCCCTGCACCGCCCAGCGCCCGGACGTGAGATCCCGGGTGGCGGTCACCTCAACGCGAGGCTCTCCGCACTTAGGGCAGGTCTCCTCGTACATGAACCCGCCGATCACGATGGACCCGGTTCGCCGCCGGCCGCGCGGTCCGGCTCGGGATCTGGCCCGCAGGCTCCTTCGCACATCGCGCGTCCGCCGCACAACCCGCCTGCTCACGGCAGCTCGCCGCGCAGCTCGACGATCCGGGCCAAGGGAGCGCGTCCCTGCGGACCGAGCGGCGGGAGCGACTCGGGAAGCCCAGCCCGGCGGCGAAGCGTGGCCCGGCCGCGGCATCGTGCTGAGCAGAAGCGCCGCCGCTGGCCGCTGGCCCGCGTAGGTGCCGGCAACGATCCTCCGCACTGATCGCAGCTCCTGAGCGCTGGTCCCCGGACCGTCGGCCCCAAACGATTGGCATTACGACGGCCCGGGTGGCGCGGGGGGACCGCCGGGTCGGCCCGTTGGTCGCGCCCGCAGCCCTGCAGCCCATCCTTACAGCCAGGCGCCGCGGCCGCGGACTGGGCCCTGGGGCTGGGCCGACCTTCAGCCGGCATCGGCCATCGCTCCGGTTCGGATCACCCGGGCCAGGTGATGCCGGGCTACCTCCGCATGACCTGGGTCGTGCTCGAAGCCCAGCGCCTGCCGGCCCTCCAAGACGGCTGCCGCGGAGAAGGTCCCGGCGCCTGCGAACGGGTCGAGGACGAGCCCCCCGGCCGGAGCGAACCGGCGGACGAGCTGGCGCGCCGGACCGAGTCCCTGCTGCCAGTGGTGCAACGCCTTGGCCGGGGCTGGGTCACTGGCCAGCCAGTCGCTGAACCAAGGGGGTTCATCTGGAGCTGGGGGCTGGACGTAGACCAGGACGGGGCGCCAACCGGTCCGGACCCGGCGGGCGCGAATGGCCGGCTTCGGCCCGTGAAGCTGGATCGAGACAGTCCACCAGTAGGCGAGCCCGCCGTCCGAGAGGGCAGCCATCACTGCGGGTAGGTGGAGGTGGCCGACGTAGACCAGGGCGAACCCTCCCGGCCGGAGCACCCGGGCGGCGAGGTGGCCGAGGTCCGCCCAGCACCCGGCGAAGGCGCCTCCCCAGGGCGGATCGGTGAGGATCAGATCGACGCTGCCGGCCGGCAGCCGCTGGGCCAGCTCGGCGGCCTCGCCCACCCACACGTCCGAGCCGGCCGGCAGGACCGGCGAGGGCCCCTGGGTGAGCTCGGCCCGGGCGGCCCTGCGCGTCGCCTCGGTGTGGGCGACCAGCAGCGGCAGCCTGCCGGCTTCGACCCGGGTGGCCAGGTCGGGTGCCTCCTGGGCGAGCGTATGCGCCATCCGGAGCCGTCGTTCGGAGACTCCCAGCGACCTGGCGGCGACAGTCCGGGTCGGTAGCCCCGGCGGCTCTCCGTCCGGGACCGGTGCGGTCCCTGTCGGAGCCAGCGGCCGAGCCCAGCGACTCCGCTCCGCGGCGGCGAGCTGCAGGCGCCGGCGCGCGGCGCCGAGCGCACCGGCGAGCCTCGCTCCCACCATCGCCCTTTGGTCGTCGCTGAGGTGGCGGCGGTGGAGCGCCGCCCGGAGCATGTAGACGGCCTCGTCACCGGGCTCGCAGAGGGCCGGCATAGCGGGCACCTGATCCAGCCCCAGCTCCCGAGCGGCGCGCAGCCGGTGGCGCCCGTCGAGGACGGTGGACCCGTCCGGAGCCAGCCGCAGCGGCTCGAGGATCCCGCGCCGAGCCACGTCGGCCAGGAACGCCGCCCACTCCGCGGCCCGCATCGCCGGCACCTGGCCGGAGAGCGGGTGCTCGCGCAGGTCCGCCACCTGGGCAGCCGGGACGCCCACTCCAATGGTCACGGCGCCTCCGCGGCTGCCGGACGGTCGGCCGCCGTCGGCCGGAGGCGGGCGCGGCGCCCTGCGAAGGCCGCCCGGATCTGGGCCTGGCGCTCCGCGGGTAGCCGGGCGATCGTCGGCTCAAACTCCCGAGCCAGCACTTGGAGATCGCCGACGGACTCCGCGCTCCCGAGGACGATTGCGAGCCCCTCCTCAGTGGCCGCGTCCGAGGGCGCGGCCACTGAGGACGCGCCGTCATCCCTTTTTCTTTCTTCCTTCCCTAAAGGGGCGAAATGAGCGTCCGCAGCGTCCGCAGCACCGGTTTCTACGCCGTTTGACTTCGAAATCGGCGGGGATGGTGAGGACGCTAACGGCTCCGCCCAGCGTCCGCCAGCGTCCGCAGCGTCCGCACCGCGGGGCCCGTCTCCGTGGCCAGCGTCCGCCCCAGCGTCCGCCGCAGCGTCCGCGGATTCTGCGGACTTTGAAGTCGATTCCGCGCCTGCGGACGCTGCGGACGCTGCGGACGCTGTTTCCGGAAGGTTGGAGGGGTAGATCCGGACCAACCGCCTTCTACCGTGTCCGTGCCGGTCCTGCTCGATCTCGATTCCCTGGGCACGCAAGCCTGGCGCCAGCCGGCGCAGCCACCCCCCGAGACGGGTGGGATCGCTTGGCCAGGAGCGCGCCCGCCGCTCGTCCTCCGTCGATTCACCGGGTTCGTTGAGCCTCCTGAGGAGCTGGGCGGCGGTCCCCTCGAACCCGCGACGGACGCCTCCTTCGGGCGTAATGAAGCCCTCTTCCGCGTTGGCGATCCGGACCAGGTGGGGAGGGAGCGGCGACGCTCCGAGGGCGCTCTCGGTGGCGGCGCCAGCGCTCTCGACGCAGTCTCTCCGGAAGCTTCCTGGGGGCCAGTCGAGGGCCCGCTCGCAGGCGACGCCGAGCTCGTAGAAATCGGCCATCCGAATTGGCGACGTCTCCGCCACGTTGGGGAGCTCCCTCAGTGCGCCTGACAAGAGGTCGAGGACCGCACCGAACAGGCGGGGAGACGCAGTTTGGAGGCCGACCCTGAATTCTCTGTCGGTCCGACGCCGCTCCTCCGTGATCGGCGGGAACTCGATCGTGACCGCGCGGTCCCCAAGGTCGCCGCGGGTCGCAACGGCCTCGATGCTGGTCACGATCACCGGTCGCTGGGCATTGATCACGGCCTCCTCGTCGTCCGAATAGAGTTGGCGGGCGCCCGAGCCGCCCCCGGTGGTGAGCTGGCAGATGGCGTCGCTCATTGCGGCCGGGAGGCCCGAGACGTTGTCGAAGACCAGGCACCATCCCGATCGCGCCGCCACCGCCAGCTCCTGCCGGTCTTTGGGAAGCGCGCGCAGAGGCGCGACAACCGGATCGGTCAGCGCCCGGACCACCTCTGCACCGGCACTCTTGGCGGTTCCGTGCTCTCCCACAAATAGGAAGACCGGGCAGGGGACCCCTGGGAACAGGACGGCCGTGAGCGCGACGGTGTAGAGGCGCTGGTCCGAGGGGTCCCTGAGGTTGACGTGGTCCCAAAGCTCGTCGATTGAGCCGCCCCGCACCGGGACCGGAAGGGGTCGGAGCGCGGGTGGGCGTCGGAACCGGACGGGATGAGGCTCGATGCTCCAGCCGCCGGGTCCCACGACAGCGGCAGTCCAATCGGGATCGCCTAAGTCGATACAAATCCTCCCGTCGTCAAGCCGCGCAGCCCGCAGGTAGACGGGGCGGTCCAGGCCGGAGAACTGCGCCTGGTCGGCAAACTCCTCCACCGCCGCAGTGAGCGTCTCGCGGGCTGGCGACCGACCGGACCGCTCACGGAAGAGCCGCCGCAGGAAGTGGCGGGCCGCGGGGGCGGCGCCCGCCCTGGCGCTCAGCGGCCAGGTCTCGACGTGCTTACCAATGGGGACACTGAGATAAGGGCGCCCATCGCAGGCGAAGGCTTCTGCGCCTGCGGTTCTGGCGAGATCTAGAAGCTCGTCCGCCTTGCTAGGACCCACCGCCTTGAGCGGCTTGTCTGGCTGGGCAGCCGGGGGCGCCCACGGCTGCGCCGCGTGAAGCAGCTTCCGAAGGCCAGCCCCGTCACCCCCACGGTCGACGAAGTCGGCGGCGTCATCGTGAGAGCCGCGGGCCGCTCCGGGGTCCGACAGCCGGCGCACGTCGCGGTGACCCAGCTCTGCCAACAGCGCAGCTACCCCGGCCATCTGCCGCTCCCCGACGTCATCAGCGTCAGGCCAGAGCCAGACGGTAGCGAACTTCAGGAGCGGCTTCAAGCTCTCGGCGTCGGGCACCGTTGGGGCACCGGTGACCGTCCCCACGGCTCGCACGCCGAGCGCCACGGCGTTGACAGCATCGGTGGCCTTCTCGCCCTCGGAGACGACGATGGTGGTCTCGGCAAGCAGTGTGGCCAGATGCTCGGTGCCGTAGAGAGGAAGGGACCTTACAGGCGTTCCCCCCAACCCCCGGCTGCCGTCGGGCTGCTCCCACCACAGCTGTTTGGAGCCATCGGTGTAGTCCCGGCGGCAGTGCACCGCGACCACTGCGCCGTCGCGGCCGCGGATGTGCCAGCGCACCACAGGCCCGGCGGGGGTGCGACGAGGTGCCGGGGACGGGCGGACGGCTACCGCCGCGGCGCCGCCCCCGTGCGAGCCGCCGCAGTCGCAGGGCTCGTCGAGCCGGTGCCAGTAGCCGGGGGGCACCGGCTTGCCGTCCAGTGGAAGACCTCCGGAGAGCTCCTCCCGAGTGCACAGGGCCCACTTCCCGTCGTCAGAAAGGAACCCTGTGCAGCGCAGGCCCTTGCCCTTTGGGAGGCGCGGGTGCCCGCCGCAGATCGGGCATGGGTGCTGATGACTGAATCGATCAAGCGCGGTCACGAGCCGTCCGCCGGTGGGACCCACCCACTGGAGGCGACGCCCGCCTCTTGGTCGATCCGGTGGGCGAGCTGGGCTAGACTCCTAAGCGGGAGCGGCGGTGCCACTAACACCCCTGCCTCCCTTGGCCGTCGGTCCCGGTGGTGGGGTGCCGACGGCCTCACTCGCTCCGGTGACTCCCGAGGTCGCCAGGAGTTCCGTGCCTCCCGGGAGCGGCGCGTCCGCGGTGAGAGCCCGGCAGATCGCTCGGAAGGTCGCCGGCGAGAGGGGACGGCCGGCCAGCGCGTGAGAGACCGTCGGCAGGCTGAGGCCCGCGAGCTCGGCAAATTCGGTCACCGAGCGGCCGCGGATTGCGAGCTGGCGGCGCAGCTTCTCGCCCTCGATTACCAACCCCATCAGCCGGCAGCCGGAGCGTCGGGGCCCGGTCCCGCCTCCGCTCTGCCGATCGAGTTATCGGCGATGTATCGCTCGATCTCACGGACAGCGACCAGTCGGCGCCTGCCGATCCGGACTGAGGCGATGTCGCCCTGGCGGATGATCTCGCCGGCCCGGGTGCGCCCGATGCGCAGCACCCGGGCCACCTCCTCCGGGGTCAGCAACAGCTGGGGTACACCGGTCGCGAGGTCCAATCTTCCTCCTCCCTGGGCCGGCCAAGGCCACTGGAGGTCACCCTGCACCAGTCTCGGTCTGATTGTCTCGAACTTACCTTCGTGCTAATCTTCGGTTCATGCCCCGGCAGCCGAACTACCACGGCGGGATCTACCAGCCAGCTGCCAGGGCCCAGCGAGACCCATCCGAGTTCACGCTGGAGGATTCGCGTAGGCTGGGACGCCGGTACCGGGTTCCACGGGCCCTCAGTCTGGGCAATGTCGGCGACTCCGAGGGTCTGATCTTCGGCTCGACCCACTCACCTGGAGGCGAGCCCGTCAAGCGGTCGCCGGCTATCGGCTCCGCGTTGGACGAGTTCGTGCGGCTGGCCACCGTGGGGGAGCCCAATCTGGGCCGGGAGCTGCTGCGCGTTGCCCGCCGCTGGGGCCCGCTTGGCGCCGCGAAAGAGGAACAGGTAAGCAAGCGTCCACTGCGCTGGGGCGAGCCCATCGCCTCGTGGCGCTCCCACGCCAGGGGTGCGGCGGCGATCCTCTCGGTGATCGCAGAAGTGAGTGAGAAGAGAGGCCTTGGGTCGGTGGCGGACTGGTGGAACATGGCCCCGGGGCGCCGCGCCTACCACGACGGGGACGAGGAGCGAAACCGATACGCCCCAGGTGGCGCGCCTCCGTACGTAGTGCTGCCGCCGAGCGGAGCAGGATCGGAGACCTGGGCGCCGAGGGTGCCCCAAAGTACTGCGGAGGCGAGGCTGTGGTTGGCGCCCGCCGTCAGCAATTGGCTCGCGCGCGGACGAGTGTCGGTGGAATTCTGGTGGTCTGACGAGAGGCCCCGGGCGAAGGGACAAATGGGGGGGTGGGTGGCCACCTGGCGGGCGGAGACGCTGCTGGGCCGGGTAGCCTGCGAACTGGCCGGGGTACTTCTGAGCGGGAGAGGCCAGTACGTATGCACCCACTGTCGCCAGTCATACTCGGTGCAGCTGGGGGGTCGGCGACCGTCGGCCGGAGGTAGGCGGCGGAACTATTGCCCCGCCTGCCGTGGCCAGCAGTACCGAGTCGCCAAGCGGCTGTGGGAGCGTGAGCATCGGACTGAACGGGCTGAGGCTCGGCGCAATCGAAGGTTCGCCAGCGATTCGCGCGCCGTTGGGCTGGAGGGGCCGGTCAGTCGCCCTTGAGGAGCACGGCGCTCATGGCGTCGTAGGCGTCACTCGGGGAGAGGTGGCTGTAGACCTGCTGGATCATTGCCAGCGAGGTGTGGCCCACGACCTCGGCCAGCTGGACCGGGTTCACTCCCTTGGCCAGTGCCCAGGTCACGAAGGAGTGCCGGAAGAGGTGGGGATGCACCCGCTGGCGGATGCCCGCCCGCAGAGCGGCGGCGCGGACCACCTGCTGAAGGCCGGAGGGGGTCAGCGGCTCGTAGGCACCGGTCCGGGCGCTGTGGCGCAGGCTGACGAAGAGTCGGTCGGTGCCGGGATCGGCCGGGCGGGTCTTGGTCGCATAGCGCTCGACCCGACTGGCCAGGCGAGGCATGACCGGCACCTGGCGCTCCCGGTCCGCCTTGCCCCGCACTCGCAGGAAGCTGCCCCTGGTCCGTTGGATCAGGTCCCCAGTCCGCAGCCCGATCAGTTCACTGTTCCGGAGGCCGGTGTCGGCCAGCAGGCGGATGAGCAGCCGGTCGCGCTCGGTGACACAGGCCGCCTCCAGGGCGGCGATCTGCTCCCGGCTGAGCACCTCGGGCAGCGTCTTGGGGAGTCGAGGAAGCGGGGCGACGGCCCGTTCCGGTACGGGCTCGCCCTCGGCCCTGGCCCACTTGAGGCAGAGGTTCACCGCCCGCAGGTAGGTGCTGACCGTCTGGCGGGAGAGCGGCCCGCGGCGACCGCCCTCGGTGAGCAGTTCAGCGGAGAGTCGCTCAAGGGCCCGGGGCGCGAGTTCGGAAGGGCTGGTCAGCTTCTCCCGGGCAGCCCAGGGCAGGAAGACCTGGCGGAGCGAGTAGCTGAGCTGCACGATCGTGCCCGGTGCTAGGCCCCGGGCCCGGCAGGCGGTCAGGTACTCCTCGACACTGCGGGAGAGCGGGGTCGGCTCCGCGGGCTCGACCAGGTGCAGGTTGGCCATCGGCAGACCTCCGCTGGAGCGGTTCTCTGCGGGTAGCGCTCCAGCCAATGCAGCGAGTTCGGGTGGGTCGGTTTTCTCGCGAACGCTCTCCTCGGGAGCGCTACCCTTGCGGGATTTTAGGCCAGTTTAGTCCCGGAGAGGTTTCTTGTCAAGTACCGTAAACCCCAGTATTCATGGGGTAAACTCCGGGAGTGGTGGGCGCACCAGGAGTCGAACCTGGGGCCTCTACCGTGTCAGGGTAGCGCTCTAACCACCTGAGCTATGCGCCCTCACGGAGATCGGGTGACCGGATTATAGCCTCGGCCCGCCCCCATCTCGGAACTGCCTTGGCCCCTCATACAATCGGGTTGCCACCTGATGTCTGAACCCCAAGTCGATCTCGAAACTCTGCGCCACAGCACTGCCCATCTGATGGCGGCCGCCGTATGCGAACTCTGGCCCGGGGCGGAGTACGGCATCGGACCCAGCGTCGAGGACGGCTTCTACTACGACTTCCTGCTGCCACAAGACCACCGCTTCTCCGAGGAGGATCTGCCCAACATCGAGGCCCGGATGCGAGAGATCGCCGAGCGCCGGCCGGAGTTCGAGAGGGAGGAGCTGACCCGTGAGGCGGCGCTGACGGAGTTCGGGCGCCGGGGGCAGCGCTTCAAGGTCGAGCTCATCGAGCGGATCCCGAAAGGCGAGGTGATCAGCTGCTATCGGACCGGGGAGTTCTTCGACCTCTGCCGGGGGCCGCATGTGGAGAACGCCTCCCAAATCCCGGCTTACAAACTGACCCATCCCGCCGGGGCCTACTGGCATGGCGATGAGACCCAGCCCATGTTGCAGCGAATCTACGGTACCGCCTGGAACTCCCAGGCCGACCTCGATCTCTACCTGGAGCGGCTGGAGCAGGCAGCCCTCCGGGACCACCGCAAGCTGGGCCGGGAGCTCGATCTCTTCTCCATCTCGGAGCAGCTGGGCCCGGGGCTGATCCTCTGGCACCCCCACGGGGCCACTGTCCGGACGGTGATCGAGGAGTACTGGCGCCAGGCCCACCGGCGAGCTGGCTACCAGCTGGTCTACACCCCCCACCTGGCGCGGGAGGCCCTCTGGGAGACCAGCGGGCACCTCGGCTACTTCGCCGACGAAATGTTCGGGCCGATGGAGGTGGAAGGCGACCGGTACCGGGTCAAGCCGATGAGCTGTCCCTTCCACATCCTGATCTACCAATCCCGAGCCCGCAGCTACCGAGAACTGCCCCTCCGCTTGGCCGAGGTGGCCACTGTCTACCGGTACCAGCGCAGCGGCACCCTGCACGGGCTTCTGCGGGTGCGCATGATCACCCAGGACGACGCCCACCTCTTCAGCCGGCCGGAGCAGGTCGACGATGAGGTGGCAGGGGTGCTGAAGCTGGTGCGCGAGATATATCTGCGCTTCGGTTTCGCCGAGCTCGAGGTTGATCTCAGCACTAGGCCGGCCAAGGCGGTCGGTGCGGACGAGCTCTGGGACCAAGCGGAATCCTCGCTCGCCCGAGTGCTCCAGGCCGAGGGTCTCGAGTACAAGCTTAGCCCGGGGGAGGGCGCCTTCTATGGCCCCAAGGTGGACGTTCACGTTCGCGATGCAATCGGTCGGCGCTGGCAGTGCGCCACCATCCAATTCGACTTCAACGAACCGGCCCGGTTCGGACTGGAGTACATCGGCGCCGATGGTCAGCCCCATCAGCCGGTGATGATTCACCGGACCTTACTCGGCTCTCTAGAGCGGTTCTTCGGCGTGCTGTTGGAGCACTATGCCGGGGCTCTGCCCACCTGGTTGTCACCGGTGCAGGTGCAAGTCATCACCGTCAGCGACGACCAGCTGGACTATGCTCACCAAGTGGCGTCCAGGTTGGAGCAGGCGGGATTTCGGACCGAAGTCCCCGATCGCCCCGGCGACCGGATGGGCGCCAAGATCCGCGACTCCCAGCTGGCCAAGGTTCCCTACGCCGCGATCGTGGGTAGAAAAGAGGTCGGGGCCGAGAACGTCAATCTCCGCAACAATCGCAGCGGGGAGGAGCGCCCGATCTCGGTTGAGGAGCTGATCGACCTGTTGCGAGCAGAGGTCGGCTCCTGAACCTTCGGTGGGGAGCTGAACTGGCCGGCTCGAGTGGTAGCATCCGGGATTCGCTGCCCGGCTTGAGGAGGATTCGTCCATAGCGTTTCGCGAACTGCGCATCAACGACCAGATCCGGGTTCCTTCGGTTCGACTCTTCGACGACACCAACGAGGAGGCATTGGGGATCGTCTCCTTGCCGGACGCCCAGCAGCTCGCCCAGGAGCGGGGCCTCGACCTGGTAGAGGTGGCCCCCCAGGCTCAGCCACCGGTCTGCCGGTTGATGGACTACGGTCGCTTCAAGTTCGAAGCCCTGAAGCGGGAGAAGGACGCCAAGCGCGAGCACAACGCGATCCGCCTCAAGGAGATGAAGCTTCGGCCCAAGATCAGCGAGCACGACTTTCAGACCAAGTACGGTTACGTGCGCCACTTCCTGGAGGAGGGAGACAAGGTCAAGCTCACTATCATGTTCCGGGGCCGCGAGCTGGTTCATCAGGAGATTGGTCGGGCGCTGCTCGACCGGCTCGCCGAGGAAGTCAAGGACGTGGCTCAGATCGAGCGCTCACCTCTCGTCGAAGGGCGCAATATGATCATGATCCTCAACCCGGTCTCGAAGAAGCTATCCAAAGGAGGCGCCAGTAACCATGCCCAAGATCCGCACCCACAAGGGAACCCAGAAGCGGTTCCGCCTGTCGGGAACGGGTAAGTTGCTGCGCCGCGGCGCGTTCCAGTCACATCTGCTGGAGCACAAATCGGCCAAGCGCAAGCGGGGCTATGCCGAGATGCATGCGGTCGACAAGGGCAGCGCCAAGTCGGTGAGGCGTAACGCGCCTTACCTGAAGGGCTGAGCGTGGCCCGGGTCAAGCGCGGGGTGACCGCGCGCAAGCGCCACAAGAAGGTACTTGAGCTCGCCTCCGGTTTCACCGGCACCCATAACCGGCTCTTCCGGCCGGCCAACGAGGCGGTCATGCACTCGCTGGCGTATCAGTACCGAGACCGGCGCAAGCGTAAGGGCAACTTCCGGCGGCTCTGGATCGCTCGCATCAACGCCGCCTCGCGGCAGGCGGGGATTCCGTACAGCCGCTTCATCGCCGGCCTCAGTCGCTCGGGGGTGGAGCTCTCGCGCAAGCAGATCTCGGAGTTGGCAATCCACGACCCGGCGGCGTTTGCCCAGCTGGTTGAAGTAGTGCGGGAGACCGCCCCCACCCAGTGACTGAGGGCGATCTCCGGGCCCTCGGCGAGCAGGCCCTGGAGGAAATCGCCGGGGCGATTGACGGCGACCAGTTGGAGCGGGTTCGGCTCAAGTACCTGGCTCGGAAGGGTGGCCTGATCACGGCCGGGGCCCAACTCCTGGCCCAGGCTCCCCAAGAGCAGCGAGCAGGGCTGGGGCGGGCCTTCAATGCCGCCAAGCAGGGAACGGCGGCGGCGCTCACACTTCGCCGGGAGGAGCTGCAGCGAACCCTGCTCGGGACAACCAGCGGGGATGATTGGCTCGACCTGAGCTATCCCAGCCGGCCGCTGGCGCGCGGCCATCAGCACCCGGTCGGGCGGCTGGTTCGGGAGATCGAGGATATCGGCGCGACCTTGGGCTACCAGTCGGTGCGCGGTCCTGAGATTGAGGACGACCAGTTCAACTTCGAGCTCCTGAATCTTCCTCCCGAGCATCCCGCCCGGGACGCCCACGACACCTTCTACCTGGAGGCCCCCGGCGGCTGGCTGCTGCGTACCCACACCTCGCCGGTTCAGCTTCGCACGATGATGGCCAGCCCACCTCCTTACCGAATCCTGGCCCCAGGCCGGGTGTACCGTCGGGACAACCCGGACCCCACCCACAATCCGATGTTCTTCCAGCTGGAGGGGCTGTGTGTCGACGAGGGCGTGACTCTAGGAGACCTGAAGGGGACCCTGACCTACTTCATTCAGGCGCTCTTCGGGGAACAGCGTCAGGTCCGGCTCCGCTCCAGTTTCTTCGCCTTCACCGAGCCCAGCCTGGAGGCTGACGTCTGCTGCTGGTTCTGTGACGGGAA
Organism: Candidatus Dormibacteria bacterium; assembly: GCA_050734135.1. Classification (GTDB taxonomy): domain Bacteria; phylum Chloroflexota; class Dormibacteria; order Aeolococcales; family Bog-877; genus Bog-877. Next base: position 40,922 of record JBOHUG010000010.1, on the reverse strand, counting down.
GGGATGCCGAAGCTGCCACGGCAAGGGCTGGATCGAGATCCTGGGTGCGGGCATGGTCCACCCTCAGGTTCTCCGCAATGCCGGAGTCGACCCCGATCGCTACAGCGGCTTCGCCTTCGGGATGGGACCGGACCGGATCGCCGCCCTGAAGTACGGGCTGGCGGACATTCGCGACCTCTACGAGAATGACCTCCGCCTGCTGGAGAACTTCTGATGCGGGTCAGCCAGGAGTGGCTCAGCGACTTCGTGGAACTCGACGAGCTCAGCCCGCAGCGGATCGCGGAGCTGTTGACTTTGAGTGGCACCGAGGTCGAAACGGTGGTGGATTTCGCCCGCGGTTTGGACCAGGTGGTGGTCGCCGAAGTGGTCCAGCTGAGGCGGATGGAGGGAAGCGACCACCTGTGGCTGGCCGAGGTCCGGGTGCCCGGCGATGAGCCCCTCGAGGTGGTCTGTGGCGCCCCTAATCTCCAGCTGGGAGCGGTCGTCGCATGGGCCCGGCCTGGGGCGGTGCTGCCGGGCGGTCTCCAACTCGATGAGCGGCGGATCAGGGGCACCCTCAGCCACGGAATGATCTGCGCCCCCGATGAGCTGGGGCTAGGCTCGGACCACGCGGGGGTGCTGCTGCTGCCGCCCGGGGAGGGTGACCTTGGCCAACCGCTCAGCCAGCTATTTCCGCGAGACACCATCTACGACCTGGAGATCCTAAGCCACCGCGCCGACTGCCTCTCCCATTGGGGGGTGGCTCGGGAACTGGCCGCGGTGCTGGACCGACCCCTCCGCGAGCCCGAATTCTCGGAAACCGCTCGGAGCGGTCCTCCGGCAGCCGACTCGGTGCAGGTCACTATCGGGAACCGGTCCGACTGCCCCATCTACCTGATGGAGTGTTTCGACCAGATGCCGTCCGGCCCGGCGCCGCTCTGGCTGCAGCGCCGGTTGATGGCGGTGGGCAGCCGACCCATCTCGCTGGTAGTGGATCTTGCCAACTACGCGATGCTGGAGTTGGGCCAGCCGGTGCACACCTTCGATCTGGACCGCCTGCCCGGATCCCCGGGTCCGGTGCAGATCGAAGTACGTCGCGGTCGGCGCGGGGAGTCCCTGGACTGCCTGGACGGAGCCGTCCGGCGCCTCGATCAGGAGGCGCTGGTGATCGCGGCTGGCGACCAGCCGGTGGCGCTGGCTGGGGTGATCGGGGGAAGTTCCACCGCAATTCAGGCGACCACTTCGCGCATCGCCCTGGAGGTGGCCAGCTTCAGTTGGGCATCCATCCGCCGGACTTCCCGCCGACTGGCGCTTCGAACGGAGGCCTCCTCCCGGTTTGAGCGCTCGCTGGCGGCGGGTCTGGTCCCGCTCGCGGCTCGCCGCTTCACCCACCTGTTGAGCAAAGTGGGGGGTGGCCGGGCGCGACCGGGACCGGTCGTCGCGGGAGCCGTTCCCGAGCCTGGCGAGCCCATTCGGGTTACTTCTGGGGAGATCTCCAACCTGCTGGGGTTGGAGGTGTCCGCCGACCAAGCGGCGGGAGGGCTCCGGCGGCTGCAGTTCGAGGTCGAGGTGTTCGGCGATGAGCTCCAGGTGAGACCGATCACACTGCGCACCGACGTCAAGATTCCGGCCGACATCACAGAAGAGGTGGGTCGCATTCTTGGCTATGACTTGGTGCCGGCGACCCTGCCCGCGCTGCGGCAGGCGCCTGGCGGACACCCGGGGTTGGTCAGTGCCGCCCGTCTCGCCGGCGAGATCTGCCTGGGCGCCGGCTTCACTGAAGCGATCACCTCCAGCTTGGTGAGCCAGGACCGGGCTGGGGTGCTCAGGGGCCTCGGCCAGGAGGCAGTTCCCCTACGGATCAGGAATCCTCTCTCCTCAGAGTTGGGGGAGTTGCGGGTCAGTTGCCTTCCGGCTCTGCTGGACGGCTGTCGCCTGAACCAGGCGCGAGGCCGAGAGCGGACCCAGCTCTTTGAGTGGGGCCGGGTCTTTTGGCCATCTCCGACCGGGGCCCAGCGGCCCGACGAACCGGAGGTCCTGGGCCTCGTCGACCATCTGGCGGGAGGTGATCCTGAAATGGTGGCGTCGGCCCTGGACCAATTGCTCCAGGTGCTCCAGGCGCTGGGGGAGAGGGTTGGTTGCCGCGACCTCGAGTTCCGGTCCGGAGCCCAGGCTGGGTTCCGCCCGGAGCGCAGCGCTGCCGTCTTTGTGGGAGGAGAATTCCGGGGCGTGGTGGGCGAGGTCTGGTTGGACTCAGATCCGGAGTCCGGGCTGAGGGGGGGTGCCGTGGCGGCTGAGGTGCGGGTCGACGGCTGGTTGGTAGACGGGGGGCGCCGGGGGCGGGTGGCTAGTCTGGCAAAGACCCCAGCGCTCTCGCTGGATCTAGCGGTCACCGTGCCAGTGCACGCCGAGCTCGGTCCGGCTCTGGCTGCAGTCCGGGCGGCGGGAATCGTCGAGTTGGAAGAGATCACCCTAGTCGATCAGTACCGCGGGATCCGGCTACCCAGTGCCGCCAAGGGCTGGACCTTTCGGCTCGTGTTCCGCAGCCGCGAAGGTACCCTCACTCACCGGCATGGTGAGCACCTGGGGGGCCAGGTTCTGACGGCGCTGGGGAAAGTCGGAGCGGCCCTCCGGCAGGGACCATCGTGACCAGCTCCGCGCCCGGTCTCGAGCGAGCTTTCTGGACCGACTGGCAGGAGAGCTGGGACCGCCAGCAGCAGCGCTCCCTGCCTGACCGCGAAGAGAGGTTGGCTGTGCTGGGAGCACTGATTGGGGCCGTTGCCGGCGCCGACTCCCCGCGAGTCCTCGACCTGGCCTGCGGCTGTGGGTCCATCACCAGCCGAATTCGCGGCCTCTTCCCCACTGCCCAGGTGGTGGCGGCTGACATCGACCCCGTGCTCCTTCGGATCGCTAGTGGGGTGTTCCAGGGGGACCAACAGGTGACCCTGGTCGAGGTCGATCTCCGGGCCGACGACTGGGCGACGGCGCTTCCCCCTGGTCCATTTGACGCCGTGGTGTCGGCGACCGCTCTGCACTGGCTGCCGCCAGAGTTCCTGGACCAGGTCTACTTGTCGGTCGGGAAACTGCTCCGTCAAGGAGGTCTCTTCGCCGATGCCGACCAGGTCCCCTTGCTGGAGACTCCTCATTTGGACGAGGTTGCCGCGACTATCGGTGCCGTCGGGGACGACACCGGAGAAGGCTGGCAGGAGTGGTGGGAGCGGGCCGCGCGGGAGCCCCAATTCACCGCGCTGCTCTCAGAGCGCAACCGTCGGTTTGGAGGGAAGTTGCATCCCGCCGAGTTCACCCCGGCTGCGGCCTGGCACCTGGAGAAGCTCAGGGCCGCCGGCTTCTCGGAGGCGGGGGTGGTCTGGCGTCGCGGCCAAGCCGCGGTGGTGGCCGCGCTCCGCTGACGGTGTCCCGGCCGACGGCGGGGGTCGGCGACGGTATCGGGGCCCGATCCCCAGCACTGCCGCGAGCCTTCTTCGCCCGGCCCAGCCCCCAGGTGGCCCGGGAGCTGCTCGGCTGCTGCCTGGTGCGGCGTCTCGGGGATCGTGAGTTACGGGTGCAGATCTCGGAGACGGAGGCCTATCTGGGCACTTCCGATCCCGCCTCCCACGCGTTTCGGGGACTCACGTCACGGAACTCGCCGATGTTCGGACCGGCCGGGACTGCCTATGTCTACTTCGTCTATGGCATGCACCATTGCTTCAACGTGGTAACCGGGCAGGTAGCCGACCCGCAGGCGGTTCTGCTCCGGGGCGCGGTCAACGGCAGCGGCACAGGCGGAGCCAATCTCTCCGGGCCTGCCCGGCTCTGCCGCTCGCTCGCGATTGATCTCAGCTGCAACGGATGGGACCTCTGCTCACCGGACTCGGCTTCGATCTGGCTGGAGCCGGGGAGCGCTCCTCCACGGAGGGTGCTAATGACTCCTCGGGTCGGAGTCCGCGACCAGACCAGGCTGCGGTTTCTGGTGCCACCGGAGAGGGCGTCCTCCTCTGACGGTCGGCAATCAAGAAAGCGAGCCCCGAAGGGCTCGCTCCATTGATTAGCCGGTGCCTTGGCACCCGTTCCGGCGGATAAGCCGGAACCAAAATTCAAATGGCGGGATGCCCATCCCCGGGGCCCATACCTCGCTTGCGGACGCAGCTAGCCGCCCGCATTGCCCGGGTCCCGGAGGGCCGATCACTCCGCCCGAGTCTGCCTCAGGGAGCTCCAGACGGTTCGCATCGTTGATACCTCCGTCAGGCTGGAACCTACCCCGCCACCGTACCACCGGCCAGCAAATAAGTGTCAACCGGGATCGCCCTCCAAGTTGCGGGAGCGACCCCCGGCCATCTGGCGGCTCGCCAGAGAAGGGTTGTCGCCTGCAAACGAGGGCTTGGGGGGATCCCAAAAACGGCCCGAGACGGCTTCGCCAGGTTGCGAGGTGTCTATCTTCGCGGACTTAAACTAGGGTTGACTGGGGCGTGGGACGGTTAGGGAGGATGGCTCGTTGGCGAAGCGAAAGCTGATCCGTGGGGGCTGGGTACTGACCCTGGACGAGAAGCTCGGGGAGCTCCGCCAGGGGGACGTCCTGGTGGAGGACGGCCGGATTGCCGCAGTTGGCCAGACCCTAACCGGAGCCGGCGCAGAGGTCATCGAGGCTCAGGGCATGATCGTGCTGCCCGGTTTCATCGACACCCATCGCCATGCCTGGCAGTCGCTGGCCCGGGGCGCCGGAGTCGACTGGACTCTGGCTGCCTATTTCCAAGCGGTCCGGGGGATGCTCGGGGAGAACTACCGGCCGCAGGACCTGTACACCGCGAATCTACTGGGGATCGTCGAGGCCCTGGACTCAGGGATCACCACCATGCTCGACTGGTCCCACCTCATCAACTCCCCGGAGCACGCGGACGCCGCGGTGGCCGGCCTCAAGGCTTCCGGAGCCCGGGCGGTCTTCGCCTACGGGAACTCCAACGCGGAGTGGGGCGATCTTCCCAACCCCACCTTCACCAATCAGGACATCCGGCGAGTCCAAGCGGAACACTTCTCCTCCGCGGATCAGCTGGTGACGATGGCCCTCGCCGCCAGAGGGCCCCAGTTCTGCACCATCGAAGCGACGGCCTTCGATTGGCAACTGGCCCGCGAACTGGGACTGCGAATCACCACCCACGTCGGCGACGGCCTCTGGGGCATCCGCTTCCACCCGATCCAGCAGTTGCACGAGCGAGGCCAGCTCGGTGCGGACACCACCTACGTGCACTGCAACACCCTGTCTGAACAGGAGTTGCGCTGGATTGCCGAGACCGGCGGCACCGCCTCCTTGTCGCCCGAGATCGAGATGAACATGGGGCACGGCTTTCCAGCGACCGGAAAGCTGCTCAGGGTCGGGGTGCGCCCGAGCCTCAGCATCGACGTGGTCACCACGGTGGTGGGGAACATGTTCGGGGCGATGCGGGCAGCTCTTGCGGCCGAGCGGGCCCTGGGCCACCAGAAGGAGCTCGACGCTGGACTCGATCCCACCGAGCTGGTGCTTAGCGCGGAGGACGTGCTGTCCTTCGCCACGATCGATGGAGCGCGGACTTTGGGGTTGGAGGAGAAGATCGGCTCCCTGACTCCGGGCAAGCGGGCCGACATCATCGTCATCGACACGGCGGGACCCCATCTATTCCCGCTCAACGACGCCGCGAACGCGGTGGTGGCCTTCGCCCAACCCCACGACGTGCGCACCGTCCTGGTTGACGGCGAAGTGATCAAACGCGATGGCCGACTGGTGAACGTCGACCTGCCCCGACTTCACGCCGATGCCGACTCCGCCCGCGACTACTTATTCCAGCAAAGTGGTGTGACTTTGGGCGAAGATTGGTTCGGTAAAGTGCAGCCGCAGGTGACCTGACGGAGGATTCAGCGATGGCAGCGCAGCTCAGCGAAATTGATCGGGAACTCTTGAAGGGCAACAATTTTGCCCATCTCGCCACCCTGGGGGCCGATGGGGCTCCCATCAGCACCGTGGTCTGGGTCGATGAAGACGGCGGCGAAATCGTGATGAACACCGCCATGGGCCGGGTCAAGCAGGCGAACATCGCCCGGGATCCCAGGGTCTCGGTTTCGGTCCATCGACAGGACAATCCTCAGATGTCGATGGCGGTGGTGGGGGTGGCCACCTTGGACCAGTCCCACGCCGAGGAAGTGATCGACCGCCTCACCAAGAAGTACACCGGACAGGAAAAGTTCCCCGCGGAATGGCGGGGACCGGACGAGCAACGGGTCACGATTCGAGTGCGTCCTCAGGGCATACACCGCTACGGCTACTGAAGGTAAGGGCGGCTCCTGACCCGACTGCGACCCGGGCCGTTACGCTCTGCGGCTGTGACCCCAGCCGAGACTCTTCTGCGCGGCGTTGTCCACTGCGAGAACCGTCAGCACCTCTCAGAGCGTCTGAACCGAGGCGAGCACCTGCGGATCAAGTTCGGGATCGATCCGAGCGCGCCGGACATTCACCTGGGCCATTTAGTGCCGATGCGGCTTCTGCACAGCTGGCAGCTCGAGGGCCACCTGCCGGTGCTGGTGATCGGTGACTTCACCGCCCGAATCGGAGACCCGAGCGGGCGCTCCGCGACCCGACCCCAGCTCACCGTCGCCGAGGTGGAGGCGAATGCCGAGACCTACCTGGAGCAGCTCTTCTGTGTAATCGATCCGGCTCAGGCCGAGGTGCGCCGCCAGAGCGAGTGGTACGACTCTTTTGACCTAGTGGCGGTCCTGCGGTTGGCCAACACCGCCACGGTCGCCCAGTTGCTCCAGCGCAGCGACTTCGAACAGAGGATCCGCTCCGAGCAACCGATCGGGGTTCACGAACTCTTCTATCCACTCCTTCAGGGCTACGACTCGGTGGCGATCCGGGCGGATGTGGAACTGGGAGGGAGCGACCAGCTCTTCAACCTGATGCGAGCACGGGAGGTCCAGGTGGCCTACAGCCAGCCGCCCCAGGACATTGTCACGGTGCCGCTCCTGGAAGGGCTGGACGGCGAAATAAAGATGAGCAAATCGCTGGGCAACGCGGTGGCTGTCGCCGACGCTGCCAACACCCAGTTCGGCCAGCTCATGTCGATCCCCGATCCGCTCATAACCCGCTATCTCAACCTCCTAACCGAGACCCCGGCGGAGGATCTCGCCCGGATCGAGTTGGGTCTCGGTGATGGCTCGCTCAATCCCCGCGACGCCAAGGCCGATCTGGCGGAGCAGCTGATCACCGTGCTTCACGACGCGGGGCAAGCCAGCGCGGCGCGGGAAGAGTTCTTCAGGGTCCACCGCGACCATCAGCTACCCAGCGAGATTCCTGAGGCGCGGGTTCCGATCAAGGACGGCTGGGACGTCCGCGAACTCCTAGTCGCGGCCCACCTGGCCACCTCGAAAGGGGAGGCGGCCCGGCTGATCCAGGGGGGCGCGGTGGAGCTGGATGGCGCCCAGGTCACTGACTGGCGAGAGCCGGTGGTGGTAGCCGCCGGCGCCGTGCTCAGAGTGGGTGCCCGGCGGGTGGCGAGGCTGGTGCCGGACTGACCCATGTCGCGGCAAGCGAGAGCGCGAGTATTCCACAGGCGCCGTTAGGCCGCCCGGGGGTCGTTCGACGGACTGATAGGCTAGTTTGACAGGCCCGGTTACACTGGAAACCTTGGGAATATATGTTCGCTCAGGGCGGCCAACGGGTCACGGCGGCCGAGGTCGGAGGTAATCAGTGTCTGGGCACTCCAAGTGGGCGGGGATCAAGCACAAGAAGGCGGTCGTGGACGCTCGCAAGGGCCAGACCTTCACCAAGGTCGGTAACGAGATCACCGTCGCTGCCCGGGAATCTGGAAGCGATCCCAACAGCAATTTCCGACTTCGGCTGGCGATGCAGAAGGCCCGCGAGGTCAATATGCCCGCGGACAACATCGAGCGGGCGATCAAAAGAGGTACCGGCGAGCTCCAAGGCGCCGCCATCGAGGAGATCCGCTACGAGGGCTACGGCCCTAGCGGGGTGGCGATCCTGGTGGACGTCCTCAGTGATAATCGCAACCGCACCGTGGCTGCCATTCGCAACCTCTTCACCCGCTCGGGAGGCAGTCTCGGGGAGGCCAACTCGGTGGGGTGGATGTTCACTCGAACTGGGCTGATTCGCGTCGATCCTGGTGCCAGCGACCCCGAAGCGCTGGCACTGCAGGCCATCGAACTGGGTGCGGATGACGTTCAGCTGGAGGAGGGGGGAGTTGAGGTTTACGTCGCCCCCGATCGGTTGGAGGCACTTCGGCAGGCATTCGATGACGCCCAGATCGAGGTGGAGAGCGCCGAGGTGACGATGTTGCCCAGCAATACGGTGGAGGTCGGCGCTAAGAACGCGCCCGCCGTCGTCCGGCTCCTGGAGGCGCTCGACGAGGACGATGACGTGCGGGAGGTCCACTGCAACGCGGTGCTCCCGGACGACGTTCTGGCCGAGGTTTAGGCGGCCGGGGGCATGGCCCGGAGCCGGATGGGGGCGGGGTCCTGTTAGTCCTGGGGCTTGACCCGGGGCTGGCGCTGACCGGTTGGGCTCTCATCGACGGCAGCGGTGACCGGGTCAACCTGATCGAGGCAGGGGTCTGGTCAACATCGCCAGGTCACGGCCAGGGCCAGCGGTTGCTGGCACTCTGGGACAGCTTCGCTGAGCTGGTCGCCCGTCAGGCGCCTGAGGCGGTCTCTTTGGAACGGCTCTTCTTCACGCGCAACATCTCGACCGCCATGGCCGTGAGTCAGGCCCGGGGGGTGCTGGTCTGCGCCGCGGCCAGCGCCAGAATCGAACTCCACGAGTACACCCCCAACGAGGTGAAGCAGGCGGTGACCGGAAGCGGCTCGGCCCCCAAGCCCCAGGTGGCCAGGTTAGTCCGTCTGCTTCTGGGGGACCGAGTGCCGCTCCGGCCGGACGACATCAGCGATGCCTGCGCGGTCGGCATCTGCCATCACCACGCCGCCGGGTTGCGGCGGGCGCTCGCCGTGGAGTCGCGGAGGTGATCGCGTCCTTGCGCGGGGTTGTCGGCAGAGTGGAATCGGAGTGGGCGGTGATCGAGGTCGGCGGGGTTGGTTACCAGGTTTACGTCCATCCCCGAACCGCGTCCTGGTTGCTGAGCGAAAAGGGGGAGATGACTCTTCAGATCCACACCGTGGTCCGCGAGGACGCCATCTCACTGTTCGGCTTCCAGTCGGCGGAGGAGCTGGTGTTCTTCCGTGAGTTGCTCACGGTTGAGCGGATTGGACCCAAGGCCGCGCTGGCGATCCTGGCCCGGGCACAGTGGCCGGCCCTGGTCGCCGCGATCATGAACCAGGATCATGCCCTACTGGCCTCGGTTCCCGGAATCGGCGCCAAGACGGCGCAGCGGATCGTGCTGGAGTTGAAGGGAAAGGTCGACCAGCTCGCGACTCGAGACCTCGCCCAGGTCCCGTCGGACACCGGGCCCAGAGGCGAGCGGGCGACGGCAGCTCTCGTCGCGTTGGGTTTCCCGGTGAGCGAGGCGCGCCGCGCGGTGGCCGAGACCATCGCCCCGACGGACGACGAGAACGGCACTGAGCGGACCCTAGAGGATGTGGTCAGAGGCGCTCTGCAGCGGCTGGGCCAGATCGGTGTCAGGAGTTCGCCATGATGGATGAGGAGCGGGTTCTGGCCGCCGCCGCCACAGTGGACGAGCCGGAGATTGATCGTCAGTTGCGACCGCGCCGCCTTGACGATTTCGTCGGCCAGGAGCAGGTTCGCGAGCAGCTGACCATTCTCATCGACGCCGCGCGCTCCCGGGGGGAGCCAGTTGAGCACCTCCTTCTCTCCGGTCCGCCCGGCTTGGGCAAGACCACCCTGGCCAACATCGTGGCCGCCGAGACAGGGGTGACGATGCGGGTCACCAGTGGACCCGCCATTGAGTTTCAGGGTGCGCTGGCAAGCCTGCTGACCAGCCTGGGCGAGGGTGACGTTCTTTTCATCGACGAGGTCCATCGGCTCCAGCGGGCAGTCGAGGAGAGCCTTTATCCGGCGATGGAAGAGTTCTCCTTCGATTTCGTCTCTGGGAAGGGGGTCGGCGCGCAGGCCCTCCGGATCGCGCTCCAACGCTTCACCGTGATCGGGGCGACCACAATGGTCGGGATGATCTCGGCGCCACTTCGGGACCGCTTCGGGGCCAGCTTTCGCCTGGAGTTCTACTCGAAGGAGGAGCTGACAACCATCGTCAAGCGGTCGGCCGGATTGCTCCAGGTTCCCATCGAGGAGTCGGCGGTGGAACTGCTGGCTCGGCGCTCCCGGGGCACCCCCCGAGTCGCAAACCGACTACTGCGCCGGGTCCGGGACTTCGCGCAAGTCCGAGGGGACGGGGCCGTCAGCCAGCTGCTGGCGGAAGAGGCCCTCCGACTCCTCCAGGTGGATCAGCAGGGCCTCGACGGGGCAGACCGCAGGTTGCTCCGGATCATTTGCGATCAGTTCGGCGGGGGTCCGGTCGGGCTGGGAACTCTCGGGGCGGCCCTGGCCGAAGAACCTCACACCATCGAGGAGGTGCTGGAGCCCTTCCTCATCCAGTTGGGTTTTCTGGCGAGGACACCGCGTGGCCGGGTCGCGACCGGGAGCGCCTACCGTCACCTGGGACTGGCAGTGCCGCCCGGAGCTCCGGGGGCGGAGGTGGCTCAGGCGGCGGAACTCTTTGTCGGCGAGGACTGAGCGCCAGCGAACTCCTACCGAGGAGTTCGACTATCCGCTGCCGGTCCGGGCGATCGCACAGCAACCGATGGCCGATCGCAGCTCCAGCCGGATGCTGATTCTGGACACAGGAGGAGAGATTCGCCACTCCTGGGTCACCGGGCTTCCCGACCTTCTGCGATCGGGCGATTGCTTGGTCGTCAATGACACCCGGGTAAGAGCGGCACGTGTGCGGGGATCGGTGGGGAGGCGTTCTGGCGAGTTGCTCTTGCTCCGGGACTTGGGCTTGGGCCGGTACCTGGCTCTGGCGCGACCGGCCCGAGTCCTCCTGCCGGGCACGGCGTTGTCGGGACCCGGCTGGCGTGCCGAGGTCGAGGCTCGATGGCCAGGGCACGTGGCGGGGCGAGAAGTGCGCCTCGAGACCGATCCGGGCGTGGAACTGGACCAGATCGGGGAGGTGCCACTTCCTCCTTATCTGAAGCAGAGGCTTGACGATCCGGAGCGCTATCAAACGATCTATGCCCAGGGACCTCCAGTCTCGGCCGCCGCCCCCACGGCCGGGCTGCATCTCACCCGGGCGCTCCTCCAGCGGATCGAAAGCGCTGGCGTGGCGTTCGTGCCGGTGCAATTGGAGGTTGGGCTCGCCACCTTCAGTCCGATTCGAACCGCGACCATCGAAGAACACCCGATGCATTCCGAGCGCTACCGCATCTCCCAGGTGGCAGCGGCCAAGCTCAACCAGGTTCGGGCGGCCGGCGGCCGGATTGTCGCGGTGGGCACGACCGCGGTCAGGTGCCTGGAGTCGAGTCCGAACGGGAAAGGCGGGGTGAGGGCTGGGGAGGGCGAGACCGACCTCTATCTTCGGTCCGGAAGCCAGCTCCAGGTAGTTGACGGACTTCTCACAAATTTCCACCAGCCCCGGTCATCGCTGCTGGTGCTGGTCAGTGCCTTCTACGGCCGGGACCAGGTACGGACCGCGTATCGACAGGCGTTGGCGAATGGCTATCGGTTTCTCAGTTTTGGCGACTGCATGTTTGGTTGGCGCCATCGGTGAGTGCTCCTCCCAGCCGGTTCTCGATCTCCGCCCAAGATGGAAAGGCGCGCCGGGGATCCCTCCGGACCGCCCACGGCGACGTTCAGACACCAGCGTTCATGCCGGTCGGGACCCACGCCACCGTGAAAGCCTGTGCGCCAAGTGAAGTGGTTCAGTCCGGGGCAGAGATGCTGCTGGCCAACTTCTACCACCTCTGCTTGCGCCCGGGGGTGGAGTTGATCTCCGAGCTGGGAGGGCTGCACCAGTTCATGAACTGGTCGGGGTCAATTCTCACCGACAGTGGCGGCTACCAATTGGTGAGCCTGGGGGAACTGGTCGAGCTGGACGATCAGGGGGTGACCTTTCGCTCCCCCTACGACGGCGACACCATCCAGCTCACCCCCCGGGGAGTGGTTGAGGGGCAGCTGCAGCTGGGCAGCGACGTGATCATGGCGTTGGACCATCCGGTGCCCTACGGCACCTCGGCCCCTCTGGCCGAGAGCGCTACCCGGCGCACCCATCTGTGGGCGGAGCAGTGCCGCCAGATCGACACCGGTAGCGCCCTGCTTTTCGGCATTGTCCAGGGCGGTTTCGAAGTCGGTCCCCGAGCCCGGTCCGCCGAGGTGATCGGGGGCCTCGGGTTCGACGGTGTGGCGCTGGGAGGATTGGTTCTCGGTGAGCCGCCCCAGGTGCGCCAGCCGGCAATTGATGCCTGTGTCCAGCAGCTGCCGACCGAGCTCCCCCGCTACCTGATGGGGCTGGGCACCGATCTCGATCTGCTGGATGCGGTGGCCCGGGGGATCGACCTCTTCGACTGCGTGCTGCCCACGCGGCTCGCCCGGACCGGAACCGCGCTCACTGAGCGTGGCCGGCTCTCCCTGCGTCAGGCCCGGTTTCGCCCGGACGGCGGCCAGCTGGAAAAGGACTGCCGGTGCCCCGCCTGCGCCGGTTTCAGTCGCGCCTATCTACGGCACCTCTATTTGGCGGGAGAGATCCTGGCCCACCGTCTCCTCAGCCTGCACAACCTCTGGCACCTGGGTCGGCTGATGGCGGGGGCGCGCCAGGCGATCGAGTCCGGGCGGCTCATGGAGTTCACCGAGAGCCGACGCCAACGGCTCGGTGAGGGGACTAGAACCTGAGCTGGAGATCACTCCGCCCGGGCCCGAGGACGCCCTCCTCTAAAATCAGGGCTCTTCATATGCAGTTGATCTCAGCGCGGGCGGCCCCAGGGCGATGATCCGGATCAATCGATGGTGGTTGACCCTAGTTGTGGTGTTGGTTCTGGGCGCGGTCTTTATCGACGCTTACGGCCCCATCTACAACGTGCTGGTGAAGCACATCAGCCCCACCGCCACACTGCCCGGTGGTAAGCAGCCGACCCTGGGTGGAACCCCGATCTACATCCACAAGGGTCTCGACCTCCAGGGCGGGACCTCCCTCACGATCCAGATCTGCCAGGGTCCCAACAACCCAGTGGGCATTGGCTGCACCAGCGGCATACCCAAGGGGCGGACCCTGGCTCAGGCCCAAGCGGACACCCTCACCATTCTGAATCGCCGGGTTAACAGCCTCGGAGTTTCCGGAGCCCAACTGCAGACCCAAGGCGACAGCCAGATCTTGGTCCAGTTGCCGGGGGTCGATGTGGCCACCGCAGAGGCCGCTCTCGGGCAAACGTCCGAGCTTCACTTCGCCACCCCGGTGGCGGGGGCGCCATCGGTGAACGGTGCTCCCGGAGCCTGTACCACGAATACCTGCATTGACCAAAACCAACTGGTTCCGAGTGGCTGCTTCAAGGGGACTCACGCCAAGGGCGCTGCCAACCAGTGCCAGTTCACCAACACCCTCTTTTACCCAGTCAGCAGCACGACCGGAAAGGCGTACCACTGGAAGATCGTCCCCGACCTGACCGCTTCGGATGTGACCTCAGCGGCGGTGGGCTCGGCTACCGGCGGCGGCTACGCCGTCAACATCACCTTCAATGGGGCGGGGGCCAACGTGTGGTCCAGGCTGACCACGGCGGCTTGCGCAAAGAATCCTGGCTGTAGCTCCAACGGTGGGTCGACTACCTCGGCTCCTCCCACCTCCCAGCTGGCGATCTTCCTCGACGGTGACGTGCTGACGGCCCCGGCAGTGGCGAGTCCCAGCAGCAACCAGACTCAGATCACGGGGAACTTCACCTTCAGCAGCGCCACGCGGTTGGTGGACGACATCAACGCAGGTGCCCTGCCTGCCCAGATTGAGGTCGAAGGAGTGACCGGGGTCTCCGCCAGTCTCGGCAAACAATCGGTAAACCAGAGTCTGGCGGCCGGAGCCTTCGGACTCCTGCTGGTCGTCCTGTTCATGTTGCTCTACTACCGTTTCCCGGGCTTTCTGGCCTGCGTCGCGCTTCTTTTCTACGCGGCCATCGTGCTGGCGGTCTTCAAGTTGATCCCGGTGGTGCTAACCCTTCCCGGATTGGCTGGTTTCATCCTCAGCGTCGGGATGGCGGTCGATGCCAACGTGCTCATTTTCGAAAGAACCAAGGAAGAACTGCGCCAGAACCGACCCCTGGAGTTGGCCACTGAGTACGGGTTCCGCCGCGCCTGGCCAGCCATCCGCGACTCGAACATCGCGACCATGATCACCTGCACGGTCCTCTACTTCTTTGGTTCCACCGAGGTCCAGGGTTTCGCGCTCACCTTGTTCATCGGAGTGGCGGCGAGCATGTTCTCTTCGATAGTGATCACCCACTCCCTGCTCCACTATGTGCAGCGCTGGTTCAGCTTCGCCCGCCGGCCCACCTTGTACACCAGGATCCTGCCCACTGAGAGTCTGGCCAAGAACTTCCGCTCCGGCGGTCGCTTCGATGTGGTCACCCACCGCAACGCCTATTTTGCTGCGTCGCTGGCGGTCATCGTGCCCGGGATTTTCTTCATCCTGATCGGCGGGTTCAACCTCGGTGTCGACTTCACCGGAGGAGTCAGCCTCACCGTCCATCCCAAACAGCCCACCACCGCGGCGGCTGTGCAGAGAGTCGCGGTCGCGGCCTATCCGGCGGGCCAGGCCACAGTGGAGGGTGAAGGCGGCAATCAGTACGTGATCACCACCCTTCCCATTGTCACCAGCAAAGTCGATGCCATCCTCAGCGCGGTGAACACGCACTTCGACCTGCCCAAGGACAGATCCGGCAATCCCCTCACCGAGAGCGAGAGCACGGTTGGCCCAACCATCGCCAGCAGCCTGGTGGTGGGGTCGGTATTCCTCGTGATCATTGCCATGGTTCTGATTTCCGGGTATCTCGCGCTGCGATTCTCTGGCACCCAAATCAGTGCCCGCCGGTTTGGTCTCTGTGCGATGGCGGCCTTGCTGCATGACATATTCGTATTGGTGGGCCTGTGGGCGATTTTGGGCCATTTCACAATGCTCGGCCAGGTGAATACGTTGTTTGTGACGGCGGTGCTGACCATGGTCGGGTTCTCGGTGCATGACACCATCGTGGTGTTCGACCGAATCCGTGAGAACCTCCGGGTACAAGGGCCTCGGATGAACTTTGACCAGGTCGTCAATCTGTCCATTGCCCAGACGCTGTCGCGATCTTTGAACACGTCGCTGACTGTCGTGTTCGTACTCCTGACCTTGTTCCTCTTTGGTGGTTCGTCGATCCAAGGGTTTGTGCTGGCACTGCTGATCGGGATCATCTCTGGTACCTACAGCTCGATTTTCAATGCGGCCACCTTGCTGACCGCCTGGAGAGGGCTGGACCGCCGCGTGGTACGTCGCAGTAGCCCCCGGGTGTCGGTGGGGACTGCCACCGTCGCGCGTCACTGACAGTCGGTGCTCCGCCGAGGTTAGAATCGCGCTACGGAGGCAGCCGGGTGCGCTCTCTGCTTCGGGCTGGAAGCAGGTCGGGGTTCATGTGTACCTGAGGCTGACATAAGGTGGTCCAAGCGGCACCGGCAGAGTTGGTCAGAGGGTTGCTTGAGCCCGTCATCGTTCAGCGCGGGCTGCAGTTGGTGGACATCAGCTGGCATCCCGGTAGGGGCCGTGCGGTGCTCCGAGTCACCCTGGATCGCCCTGGTGGGATCACCATCGATGACTGCGGCCAGGCTAGCGAGGCCATCTCCACCGTTCTGGATCTGCGCCAAGAGTTGTTGCCGGGGCCGTACGCGCTGGAGGTCTCTTCACCGGGTGCAGAGCGCACCCTGTCGTCGGAGACCGATTTCGCCTCTGCGCTCGGGCGGCGGGTTCGTCTCTCGCTCCGGGATGGCGACTCCCAAACTGTGGTCGAAGGTCGGCTGATCGCACTCGGGCCAGAGGAGTTGGATCTTGAGGTGCGCCGCACCAAAGGTGGCCGACTGCGTTCCTGGCGGGTGAATCGCCGAGCGGTGGCGCAGGCTCAAGTCGTGGTCGACGTGTGAAGACGGTGTCGGGGTCTTCACCCGTCCTCGAGCGAGAGCGCCCCGGGGAGTTGAGCGAGGTGCTGCGCACCCTCCGGGAGATTCATGGGGTCCCCACTGGAGGCGTGGTGGCGGCCATCGAGGCAGCCATCCCGGCCGCCTGGTCCCAGCTCGAACCGAGCCCGCCCGGCGTCGACGTCAAGCTCGATCCCGACTCCGGCCAGCTGATCGTGGAGCTGACCAGGGTGGTGGTGGCGGGAGAACCCGCCTCCGACGCCGAGATCTCGCTGGAACGGGCTCTCGGATTGGACCCAGCGGCAGAGGTGGGTTCGTCGGTACGGGAACCGGCTCAACTACCCAAGGCAGTGGCAGCCCGGGCGGCCCGGCTGGTGAAGGCGGCGATTGGGCATCGGGTCAGGGAGGCTCGCCGCGAACGATTGGAGGGAGAGGCAGAGGCGAGCCGGGGGCTTCTGGTGGCAAGCATTGTGGAGCGCATCGACGACGGCACCGTATTCCTGCGAGCCGGTCACTTGCAGGCGTATCTGCCGCGGGAGGAGCAGATCCGCGGCGAGCGTCTGATCCGCGGACGTCATCTGCAGGTGGTGCTGATGGAATCACGCATCGGCGGCGGCGAAGAGATCTTGCAGGTGCGGGCGTCTCGCGCCAACGCGCTCCTGCTGCGCCGGCTGCTGGAGGCGGAGGTCCCGGAGCTGGCGGACGGAACGGTGGTGATCAAGGCGGTGACCCGGGAGCCCGGAGAGCGCAGCAAGGTGGCGGTCGAGTCGCTGCGCCCGGGAATCGATCCGAAGGGAGCTTGCATCGGGCCCAAGGGAGTCCGGATCCGAGCTGTGGTGGCGGAGCTCAACGGGGAAAAGGTGGACGTCCTGGAGTGGTCCTCGGATCCAGCCGAGCTGGTGGCCAGGGCCCTGGCCCCGGCGCCGGTGCTGTCAGTTCAGCTTGATCACGCGGCTCACCGAGCGACCGCGCTAGTCGCGCCTCAGAGCCTCTCGCTCGCGATCGGCAAGGAGGGACAGAATGCCCGGCTAGCGGCTCGCCTGACCGGCTGGCGGATCGATATCCGCGCCCTGGGAGAGGGTTCGTAGACGCCGCTCCGGCCGCCAGCCGACCCCTCCGAACCTGCGTCGGCTGCCGGATAAAGGCAGTTCAGGAGCAACTAATCCGGCTGCGCTGGGACGGCCAGGCGATTGTGGCGGAGGCAGCGGGTCGCCGAGGTCCGGGGCGGGGTGCCTATTTGTGTGCCAAGATGAGTTGCTGGGAGGCGGCCAGGCGCCGCCGGACGCTGAGCCGGGCGCTTCGCCTGGCCCCAGCCGCCATTGACAATGACGCGGTGGGGGAGGCGCTGGCCGGTATGATCACTGGTTCGCCCTGCCGGACTGGCTCCGAGCCAGCGGCCCCAGCCTGAGGAGGATAAGTTCATCGCAAAGCTCAAGCAGGCGGTGCTGCCCGCCAATCTCACCGTCAAGTCGCTCGCGGATGCTCTTGGAGTATCGGCCGCCGAGGTATCCAAGGTACTGATGCAGAACCGGATCCTGGCCACCATCAACCAAAGCATCGACGTCGGGACGGCGCGACTGGTTGCAGAGCAGCTTGAGATCGAAGTCGCCGACGCGGAACCGGAGGTGGCCACCCCGGTGGAGCGGATGCTGGACCGCGACCAATTCCAGTTCGACGCGAATGCCGGGCAGCTCCAGCCCAGGCCTCCGGTGGTGACGGTCTTGGGGCATGTCGATCATGGCAAGACCAGCCTCCTGGACGCGCTGCGGGAGACCTCGGTCGCGGCGGGGGAGGCCGGCGGCATCACGCAGCGGATCGGGGCATCGGTCGTGGAGCGGCAGGGTCGCAAGATCACCTTCCTCGATACGCCGGGTCACGAGGCATTCACTGCGATGCGCGCCCGGGGGGCCAACATCACCGACTTGGCGGTCTTGGTGGTGGCGGCAGACGACGGGGTAATGCCTCAGACCGAGGAGGCCATCAAGCACGTCCGCAACGCCGGCGTCCCTCTTCTGGTCGCGCTCAACAAGATCGACCGGGACGACGCCAACCCTGATCGGGTCAAGCAGCAGCTGGCCGAGCACGGAGTGGTGGTGGAGGACTTCGGCGGCGATGTGGTCTGTGTCCCGGTGTCGGCCAAGACTGGTGCCGGCATCGATCATCTTCTGGAGATGATCCTGTTGGTGAGCGACCTTGGTGAGCCACGAGCCAACCCGGATCGGCCGGGCGAGGCCGCTGTCATCGACTCCCACCTACAGAAGGGTCAGGGTCCGGTGGCCACGGTCCTCGTCCAAGAAGGAACTCTTCGAGTTCAGGATTACTTTGTGGTCGGGGGGGTGGCCGGACGAATCCGCGCCCTCTTCGACGATCGGGGCCAGCGGACCCAGGAGGTCACCCCCGGCCTGCCGGCTCTGGTGACCGGTCTACCGGACGTAGCCGCCGCCGGCGATCGCCTGCTGGTGGTGTCCACTGAGCGCGAGGCGCGTGCGATCGCTGAGGAGAGACGGTTTGCGCTGCGCTCCGGCCGGGCCGACACCACCCGGGTCAGCCTGGCCGAACTCAGCAAGCAGTCGGGGGAGGGAGTGCGCGATCTGGACTTGGTGGTAAAGGCCGAGAGCCAGGGATCTCTAGAGGCGCTCCGCGCCTCCTTGCTGAGGTTCTCCGATCCTCTGGTCCGGCTGCGGTTGGTCGCCGACGGGGTTGGTCCGATCTCCGAGGCCGATGTAGATCTGGCGGCGGCGGCCAACGCCATCGTGGTCGGGTTCAACGTTCGCCCCGACCCCGGCGCCAAGGCGCTGGCGGACAGCCACGGGGTCGACGTGCGCAGTTATGACGTGATTTACCAAATCACAGAAGACATCGACAAGGCGATTCGCGGTCTCCACGAGCCGACGTTCGAGGAGGTGTTCGAGGGCCGCGCCGAGGTCAAGGCCCGGATCCGAGTGCCGAGGGTCGGGGTGATCGCAGGCAGTCAGGTGACCGAGGGCAAGATCACTAGGGGTTCGCTGGCAGTGGTGCTGCGGGAAGGCAAGGAAGTTCACCGCACCCAGGTCGCCTCGTTGCGCCGCTTCAAGGACGACGTCCGCGAGGTTGCCCAAGGATATGAGTGTGGGATCGATCTCGGAGATTACCAGGACTTCGCCGAGGGAGACATCCTCGAGTGTTTTGTGGTGGAACAGCGAAATCGCTAGTCGGGCCGGGACCCAGGTCCTGAACCGGTGGTGAGGTCGGCACGGGAATCCAGTGCCAGCCATCGACGGGAGCGCATCGACGTCCAGTTGCGTCAAGAGCTGGCGCTGGCGCTAGCGGGAGATGTCAAGGATCCCCGACTGGCGATGGTGACGGTGGTGGCGGTCGCCTGCGCCCCGGATCTCTCCTACGCTCAGGTCCGAGTCAGCGTGCTGGCCGATGATCCGGAGCGCCTGCAAGCGATTCGAGTACTCCGAGGGATGACGGGTTTCCTGCGCCATCGCCTCGGGGAGCGGCTTGAGCACCTGCGCCGGATCCCCCAGTTGGATATTCGGCTTGACGACTCGATCGCCTCCGGCCTCCGGGTCAGCCAACTCCTTGAGAGCTTGGACAGCGCACCTAAAGCGCGAAGGCGGTCGGGCGATGGATGACGAACTGGAGCGAATTCACCAGGTCGTGCGTGAACACGAGAACTTTCTCCTGGTGGCCCACAAGGACGCTGACGCCGACTCTCTGGGGAGTGTGCTTGCCTTTGCCGACTACCTAGGGCGGCAGGGGAAGAATGTCTATCCCTGGGTTCCCGATCCGCTCCCGCGGGGACTCTCCTACCTACCGGGGTACGCCGCGGTGAACCAGCGCCAAGCTCCGCCCGGCGCGGTTGCGATTGCCTTCGACGCGGGTAGCCCGGGTCGCTTCGGCAACCTCCGCGAACGGATCGAGGCGGCTCCCTTAACGGTGGTGATCGACCACCACGCCAGCAACGACGGATTCGGGGATATCTCGCTGGTCCAGCCCGACGCGGCCGCCACCGGGGTGATCGTCTTTGAAGCGTTGCAGTCCTGGGGAGCGCACGTGAGCGCCGAGGCGGCGACCAATCTCTACGCCGCGATCTTCACCGACACCGGGGGTTTCCGCCACGACAACACCACCGGCGCGGTGCTCGCCCTCGGGGCCCAGCTAGCCGAGCTTGGAGCGGACCCCGCCTGGGTCGCCCTCAAGAGCTACAAGTCCCGACCGGAGTCGACTCTCAGATTGCAGGCGTTGGCGGCCGCCGCCGCCAACTATGAACTGCAGAGCCGGCTGGTCTGGAGCGAGGTTACCTTGGCCATGCTGCGTGAAAGCGGAGCGGAAATGGAGGAGAGCGAAGGAATCATCGATATCCTTCAGAGTCTCGACACCATGCTCTGCGCAATCCTCTTCAAGGAGGCGGAGGCGGCTCTGACCCGGGTCAGTGTTCGTAGCCGCGGACCCATCGAAGCGCACGCCCTGGTGGCGCCGTTCGGTGGAGGGGGGCACCTCCGGGCGGCCGGTGCAGAGGTCCGAGGCACGATCGCCGAGGTGAAGACCAAGGTGCTGACCGCGGCCCGGCGGCTGATCGAGGCGGTACCGCTGTGACGTCGGCCGCTGGGATCGGCCACCATCGGAGCGGCCCCAAGGGCGACCCCCCGGTCTTGACCGGACTCCTCAACTTGGCCAAGCCAGACGGGATCACCTCTTTTATGGCCATCAAGATGGCCCGGCGGGCACTCGGGGAGCGCCACGTCGGGCACGCCGGAACTCTGGATCCGGCCGCCACCGGGGTCCTCCCTCTCTGCGTTGGCCGGGCGACGCGGCTGGTCGAGTACATCCTTCGCCAGCCCAAGACCTACCATGCCCGGCTCCGGCTGGGTGAGGTGAGCGATACCGGGGACCTCGAGGGCGTGGTGCGCCGCTCAGAGTCAGCTGCCCACTTGACCGAGGCGGATGTTGCGGCGGCGCTGGAGCAGTTCGTCGGGATCATCCAGCAGGTGCCGCCGATGCACTCAGCGGTCCGACACCAAGGCCGGCACCTGTATGAGCTGGCGCGCCAGGGAGTCACCGTGGAACGCCAGTCGCGGCCGGCGGAAATTCGCAGCATCACCCTGCGTTCCTTCATGGCCGGCGAGGTGGCCGAAGCCGAGGTCGAAGTGGTCTGTGGCCGAGGCACATACCTGCGCGTGCTGGCGACCGACCTGGGGGAACTCCTTCAGGTCGGCGGGGTCCTAGCCTGGCTCGAGCGGACCGAGTACGGACCCTTCAGGCTCTCGGAGGCGGTCCCGCTGGACGAATTGATGGAGTCCGGCGATCCGCGGAGCTACCTGCTCCCGTCCGAGCTGGCGGTGGAGATGGTGCCGCGGATCGACTTGCTTCCGTCCGGCGCCCTGGCGGTGCAACGGGGCCAGTCGATCTGGATCCAGCACGGACCCGATCCGAAAGCAGACCAGAATGGGCCGAGCCGAGAAGTCAGGGCACATGGCCCGGACGGACGGCTGCTGGCCCTGGGGGATGTGACTGGATTGCGCTTTCGCCCGACCAAGGTATTGCTCCCGATCAGTGGCTGAGGCGGGGGGTCTGATCGGGGCCGGATCAGCCCAATTCGGGCTCGGGTTTGCCGGAGATTCCGGGTCCCGACTTGCTACCTGCTTGATCCTGGGGAACTTCGATGGAGTCCATCTCGGACACCAGGCCATCCTGCGCGCGGCCAGGTCTGAGGCGGACCGGCTCGGTGTGGCTTTGACGGCGGTCACCTTCGAGCCCCATCCCCGGACTGTGATCGAACCTGCTTTGGACTTTCGCCTACTCAGCACCTTCGACCTGCGCCGCCGACTTTTGGCGGAAGGGGGAGTGGATCGTCTGTGGGTGATCCCTTTTGACCTCCGGCTGATGGCGATGACACCCGAATTCTTCATGGAACGTCTCCAAGAGAGACTGCAGATTCGGGTCATGGTGGTGGGGCCAGGATTCTCTATCGGTAAGGGGGGTCAGGGTCGGCTCGATTTCCTGACCAGCTACGCGACCGAGGCGGGCTTCTCGCTCAAGGTGGTGGAACAATTGGCGTGGCGAGGAGTTCCGATCAGCAGCTCTCAAGTCCGCTCCCAGCTGGCTAAGGGGGACCTCGGGGCGGTCCAGGAGATGCTGGGTCGGCCGTTGCAGGTGCTGGGGAAGGTGGTTCATGGCGCGGGCCTAGGGAAGCGCCTCGGCTTTCCCACCGCCAACATCCAGTTCGCCACCAATCAGGCGCTGCCCCAGGACGGGGTCTACGCGATGGAGCTGACCACTGAGCAGGGGCAGCAGCTAGCGGCGGTCGGGAGCATCGGGACGAGACCCCACTTCGATGGCGCACAGCGGGCGTTCGAAGTGCACTGCCTGGAGGCGCCGGGTGATCTCTACGGCCAGCTTGCCCTGGTCGGGGTGCACCGCTTTCTGCGCTCTCAGGCAGCCTTCGCCAGCGATCAGGCGCTGATCGAGCAGATGGTCCAGGACGCCTCCGCTGCGGCGAGCTTTCTATCCAGCCTCACTAGCTAGATCTCGGCCTCCTTAGGGGGTGGGTGCTCCAGCCGTCAGCTGCGTCCACTTCCGGGGGCCATGTTGCTGATCATCGCGGCGACCCCAGCGATGATCGCGGCGACCACAATAGCAACCACGATCGAGCCGTACTTGCCGGTGTCCGTTTTACTACCCAGGGCAGCCAGTGAGATGAATCCGCCGCCGAGCGAACCTACGAGTCCGCCAGCAACGCGGATGACCGCTGCTGTGGCCCGGGCTTTCCGAATGGCGATAGCTCCGACGACCAGACCGATGACTATGAATGCGACCGCGTGGAGCATTACTTACCCTCCCTCCTTTGGTGGTTTTTCAGATGAGTCCGGGGCCGCCAGGTGTGGTGGCGATTCGGGCTGGGCGAGCACCTCCTGACGCAGTTGGTGCAGCTGAGCCTCCACCGCCGCATCCCCCGAGATCGCCTGCAGCTGCCGGTCGATGTCATCACCGCCGCCGCTCCCGATGGCGTCCAGAGTCCCGGAAGAGACCAGCTCATCGATAGCGGCCGCTCGGGCCTGCATCTGAGAGGTCTTGTCCTGGGCCCGCTCGAGCATCAGGTTGACGTCGGTCATGTCGGTGGAGATCCCGGTCACGGTCTCGCCGATGCGGGCAGATGCCTGAGCAGCCGAATACTGTGCCTTGAGAGTGTCCTTCTGGGTCCGGAACGCCTCAACCCGACCCTGGAGACGCTGGGCGGTGATCTGAAGCTTCTGCTCCTGGTCCTTGAGTTGGTGGACCTGTTGATCCAGGGATTGCAGCTGGACGTCGGCCGCCTGCGACCGGGTCAGGGCCAACCGCGCCAAGTCGTCCCGCCCCTGCTGGACGGCGAGCTTGGCCTGGCTTTGCAGCTTCACCTGGTTCTGTCGAAGTTGGCTGGCCTGCATCTCCAGCCGCTTCTCCGAGGTGACCACCTCAGCGACCCCCCGCTTCACCTGCTGCAGAGCTGAGATCTGTTTCTGGTACGCGAGGTCCAGTGCCTCGACCGGGTTCTCAGCTCGATTCAGCAATCGGGTGACTCGCTGTTGGAACAGGTTCACCGTGCGCCGACCGACAGCGGTGCGGGACGCAGCTCCGCCTAGAACTACCACCACCGCCAAGATGATCAGATCGAATCCCACTGGCTGGTGCGCCCCTTCGCTGAATCGGCTGCCGGCCACCTTCTTCGTGGTCATGTTAGCGCCCACTCGAGACCAGGCCGAGCCATCACCTAGCAGCTACCAGCATGTGCTCGGTAGGAGCCGGTAGCCGCTCGCTGGGACTCCGAGCGAGTGAGTAAGATATCGCTCGCACCTGAGCAGCTGGCCCCCTGCTTGTCGCGGCTTCCCTAACCGCGGCCATCTCCCCCCTCAACTAGAGGTTTTTCGCTTTGCGCCTTGTTCCCGCTGTCGATCCAGGTCTGCCCGACCTACGTTCCTCCGACCACTTCCTGTGGTGGCTGGCGCGCGCCCAGTGGCAGAACCTGGTTGCCGGCGCCACCTACGGTGTCCTGTGGATGGGCAGCCTGGCTGCCATTCCGGTAGTCCTGGGAGAGGCGGTGGCCGCAGCGGCAAGTCGCCACGCAGTCGGGGTTCTGGCTTGGAGCGGCGGCATCCTGGCGCTCGGGACATTCGCCGCTCTGACTGGGGTGATGCGGCACCGACGGGCCGTAACTAACTACCTGCTAGCCGCCTCCCGTACTCAGCAGCTGATCATCCGCTGCGCTACCCGACTCGGTGCCAGCCTCCCGCGCCACGTGGCGGCGGGCGAGGTAGCCAGTCTGAGCGCTACCGACGTCGATCGCATCGGCAGCACATTCGATGTGACCGGACGGTTCGCGGGTGCCGTCTTCACCTACCTGGCCGTCACCGCAGTGCTCTTCGTGATGGCCCCGCCCTTCGGCTTGGTGGCAGTTGTCGGTGGCCCCCTCACATTGGCATCTCTCCTGGCCTGCCTCGGGCCGTTGGCGCGCCGGCAACGGGCCCAGCGCGAGGCGACCGCAGTCGCCTCGGGCCAGGCGGTCGATGTCGTCGGCGGCCTGCGGGTGCTCCGAGGTCTGGGTGGGGAGGCGATGTTCGCATCCCGATTCGCGATCGCCTCTGGCCAAGTTCGGGATGCCATGTATCGGACCGCACAGATGGCAGCAGTCTTGACCGCGCTAGAAGCGCTAGTGCCGGGAAGCTTCCTGGTGGCGGTGACCTGGCTAGGTGCCCGCATGGCGGAGGAGGGAAAGGCCGGCCCCGGGGAACTAGTGACTGTCTACGCCTTCGCCGCCTTCCTCTTGGTGCCGCTGGCGACTTTCGGGGAGGCGGCGCTCAGCGTGAGCGCCGGTAGGGTGGCGGCGCGACGGGTTCTCACGGTGCTGCAGCGGGAGCGGGACCTGACGGAAGTGCCCGCCACGGGCGTGACCCCGGCAATCCCTGCCGATCTTGCTCGGGGCATTCTGGAGGACACCACGACCGGCGCCCGGATCGAGCCCGGGAAGCTAGTCGCCGTCACCAGCAGTGACACTGAGGAGCTGACGGAGCTTGCCGAGCGGCTCGGTCGGTACACCGACCCAGCCCCCGGAGAAGAGGTGAAGCTCGGCGGCTGGTCCCTTGGCGATCTACCGTTGGCGGTGGTGCGGGAGACGATCCTGGTGGTGGATCGGGACGCAGTGCTGCTCGCGGGCACGGTCCGAGACAACCTGGACCCAGCCATCCCGGGGCCCAGGCCGGGGCGGCCCTCGGTCGCCGCCGCTGTCAGAGCAGCCGAGGCTCATGAGATCGTCGGCGGACTGGTGGGTGGGATGAACCACCTACTGCCAGAGAAGGGGCGGTCAGTATCGGGTGGGCAGCGGCAGCGGCTGGTGCTTGCCCGAGCTCTCCGGGTGGGCGCTCCCATCTTGGTCTTGGAAGAGCCGACCAGTTCCGTCGATACCTTCACCGAGTCGGTGGTGGTGGAGAACCTGCGGGTGCTCCGGGGCGGGCTGACCACAGTTGTCATGACCTCTAGTCCCCTCCTCATGGAGAGCGCCGACCAGGTCCTGGTGCTGGACCGCCGGGTCGTGGCGTCGGGAACCCATCGCCAGCTCCTGGAGAGCGAGCCTCGATATCGAACGCTGCTGGAGAGGGAGCTCATCTGATGAGCTCCAACAGGTCAGCTGCCTTGCTGCCGACTGCCTCCGCCAAGCAGGTGGCTGCCGCCATGCGCCGGCTCATCGCCGAGCAGCGGGGCCCTGCGATCGTGCTGCTGCTGATTCAGGGCGGAGCGACCGTGGCAGGCCTGGTCGGCCCATGGGCGCTGGGGGTGGTGGTCGAGGCCGCAGCTCAGCACCGTCTGGGAGAGGTCTTGGGACCGGTGGTGCTGCTGTTTCTGGTGGCCACCTTGGTTCGTACCGGACTCAGCCTGTGGGCGGGGCGCCGAGGGGGACGGCTGGGCGCGCACGTGCTGACTAGGCTCCGCGAGGACTTTCTCGGCCACGTGCTGCAGCTGCCACTGGCGGTGGTGGAGACGGCGGGCACGGGCGACCTCCTCACCAGGGCCACTTCGGACGTGGACAGCCTGGGCCAGACCGTGCAACGGGCTCTCCCCGAGATCGCGATTGCGGTCGTGACCGTAGCGCTGACGATCGCCGCTCTGATTTGGACGGCCCCGCTGCTTGCGCTCTCCCTGGTGCCGGCGGCGGTGATTCTGGCCTTGGCCACACGCTGGTACCTCCACCGGGCTCCCTCCGCCTACCTCCGCGAGCGGGCCGCGCAGGGGAGGGTGAATGGGCTCATCCAGGAGTCGGTGGAAGCAGGCAAGACCATCGAGGCGATGCGACTCGGTCCCGCACGGATCGTCGGGGTGGACGCGGCGGTCGGGGACTGGCTCTCGGCGGAACGAGCGACACTCGCGCTGCGCTCGTTCTACTTCCCGGTAAGCGAGGCCACCTACCTGGTGCCGTTGGTCCTCAGCGTCGCCGTGGGAGGTGTGCTCCACGTCTACGGCCTGCTCGGATTAGGGGCCCTGACCGCGGCGGCACTCTACACGCAACAGCTGATCGAGCCGGTGGATGTGATTCTCAGCTGGTTGGACCAACTCCAGTTGGGGGGCGCCTCCTTGGCTCGCTTGATCGGAGTGGGTCAGGTGGAGACGCAGCCGGCCACCGAGGCGGAGCCGGATGGTCGGCAACTCGAGGCGGCCTCAGTCCACTTCGGATACCGTGAGCGTCACGACGTGCTCCACGGATTGAGCCTTCGCCCGGTTCCCGGCTCGCGGGTGGCCGTGGTGGGTCCCAGCGGTTCGGGGAAGAGCACCCTGGCTCTGCTCTTGGCGGGCGTCTACCGACCGCGTCAGGGGCGGGTGAGAGTGGGTGGAGTCGACGTCCATCGACTGGCGTCGGACAAGGTCCGGGCCCAGGTGGTTCTGCTGACCCAGGAGCACCACGTCTTCACCGGGACGGTGCGGGACAACCTGCGCCTGGCAGCCCCGGATGCCGACGATCCGGCCCTCCTCGAGGCTCTTGACGCGGTAGGGGTGACCGAGTGGCTAGGCGAGCAGACGGACGGCCTCAGCACCCAGATCGGCTCCGGGGGGATCCGGCTCAGCCCCGGTCAAGCGCAGCAGCTGGCTCTGGCGCGGCTGCTTCTGGCGGACCCGCACACCTTGGTTCTGGATGAAGCCACCTCGCTGCTCAATCCGCGCGCGGCGCGCCGACTGGAGCGCTCGCTGGCGCGAGTCTTGGAAGGTCGCACGGTGGTGACCGTCTCCCACCGACTCCAGAGCGCCGTCGACGCGGATCTGGTGCTGGTGGTCTCTGATGGCCGGGCGGTGGAATCCGGATCGCATCAGGAGTTGCTCCAGGCGGGCGGCGGCTATGCGGCTCTCTGGAGTGCCTATCGCGGGGTCGGATACCCGAGGTCTCTGGCGACCGAACTCGATCCCAGCTGATCCCCAGCTGGATGGGAGAGGATGCGCTATCCGCGCGTGATCCGCCTCCAAACGGGTATATAGGGGTCGTATGCATCGCAAGCTAGGCGCCGACGCTGGCCTGACGGTAAGGATGTTCCTGGCGCTCTTCCTGTTGGCGGTGGTCTACCTAGCCTTCATCGGCGTGCTGCTGCTGCTCCACACCGGGGTCGCCCTGATCGTGGTGGTGGTGGCCGTCCTGCTGATCGCCCAGTACTTCTACTCAGACAAGCTGGTGCTGAGCAGCCTGCACGCCCACCTCGTCACCGCTCAGCAGCAGCCGGAGCTCTTCGACATCATCGGCCGTCTGTGCCAGATCACCGGGACCCCCATGCCGCAGGTAGCGGTGATCCCGTCTCAGGTACCGAATGCGCTGGCGACCGGACGCAATCCCAAGCACGCGGTGATGGCGGTGACCACGGGGATTCTCAACCAACTTGAACCCAAGGAGCTGGAGGCAGTGCTCGCCCACGAGCTCAGCCACGTGATCCACAAGGATGTGAAGGTGATGGCGATGGCGAGCTTCTTCGCCACCGTGGCGGCATTGTTGGTCCAGTCCGGAATGTGGTTCGGGATGTTCGGCGGCTTCGGGATGATGGGGGGCGGCGGCTACGGCGGGGGCCGGGGACGCGGCAGCAATGAGGGTCAGGGGATGATCGTGATCATCCTGGTGGCAGCGGTGGTGTGGGCCATCAGTTTTGTGCTGATCCGGGCTCTCTCACGCTATCGGGAATATGCCGCCGACCGGGGCTCAGCGATCATCACCCGCGACCCCGCCCAGCTCGCATCGGCGCTACAGAAGATCAGCGGCACAATGACCAGGATCCCCACCCGAGATCTCCGTCAGGTTCAGTCCGCCAACGCCCTGATGATCTTCCCGGCGGTTCACATGGGCAAGGGCAGCCTGGCCGAGATGTTCTCGACCCATCCCTCCCTGGAGCACCGCCTGGCCAAGCTCCGCGAACTGGAGTCTGAGCTCTCCAGTTAGAGCGGATCTCACTTGGGGTTTCTCGACTCGCTTACCGGACGGACACGGCTCCCCAAGCCGAACGAGGACAAGGTCTTCGCCATGAGTACGGCCTTGATCACCCTGGAATCTGCGGCCTCCCTGACTCCCGCCGGCCGGGTCGGGGTGCTCTTCAAGTCACTCCCGCCGGGGCGCTTCGATCAGCTGACCAAGGACACAGTCGACATGCTCCAGGTCCAGGACACCACCGCACCGGGCGATGCCTTGAAGGTTCATGAGGTCAAGGATGACCTGGGCTTCGAGTGGATGGTGGTCGAGGGCTCAGAGTTCGAGTCTCTGATCGCGGCCCTCCACGGAGTCGCCCAGGGCCTGGTAGACGAGGGTCTGGGGGACTGCCTCCTGGCAGCGGTCTTCCCCTTCACCCAGGGCCAGCGCAAGGTCTACTGGATCTACGGTTACAAGCAGGGGACCTTCTATCCATTCGTCCCCAGTGGCGAGCGTCAGCGCGACAACGCCGAGGAGATGCGGCTGGCGGCAATCGTCAAGGACGATCTGCCAATCGAGTCCAGCCTTAGCTCCTGGTTTCCCCTCTGGGGGGTCCCGGTCTAGCGAAGAGGTCCCCTCGGGGAGCCGGGCGGTCGCTACTAGCTGGCCTGGGCTCCTGCCTCGACCACCGTGCCCCCGTCGGAGAGCAGTTTGGTAGCCTCCTCCAGGGTCATGTCCTCGGATGGCAGGACGACGTCGGAGGGGAAAAGAGAATCGGCCGGGAGCTTGCTGCCGTGGGCCCGCACGAAGTTGAGCAGGCCGCTGAGGGCCTGAGCGTAGGTGGTCTGGTCCTGGCTCTCGATGGCCTTGGTGAGCGCCTGGTCCAGAGGCTCGAGCTGAGGGCGCTCGGCGACATTCAGTCGGTACTGGTCCTCGCCGGAGATGCGGACTACCACGTTCTGGTCGTCGGGAGTATCGGTAGCAGGGGGGCTGGTGGGGGCGGACGGTGCCGGAGCGGGACTCGGGGAGCCCGCGATTCTGGGGGTGGCGTCGGGGCTGGCCAGGACCTCCTGCTTGAGCGCGGCCAGTTGGGCGTCCACCTGGGAATCGGTCAGCTGACCCTGCAGTTGGCGGTCGATGTCATCGCCTGACGAGGTCCCGATCGTGTCCAGGGTGCCGCTATCCACCAGAGAGTCGATGGCGGCTGACCGGGCCTGCATCTGCTGGGTCTTGTCCTGGGCCCGCTCCATCATCAGGTTCACGTCGGTCATCTGCTCTGACAGCCCGGTCACCGACTCCCCGATCTGAGTCGACGCCTTGGCGGCCGAGTACTGCGCCTTGATGGTCTCGCGCTGGGTCCGGAAGGACTCAACCTTGGCGGTGAGCTTCTGGGCCGTGATCTCCAGCTTCTGCTCCTGGTCCTTCATCTGCTGGATCTGCCCTTGCATTCCGTCCAACTGGGCCTGGGCCTGCTGGGCTCTGGTGAGTGCGAGCCGGGCCAGATCCTCTCGGCCTTGCTGGAGGGCTAGCTTGGCCTGGGCCTGCGACTTGTCCGAGGTCTGCTGGAGCTGGGCGGCCTGCATCTCGAGCCGCTTCTCGGAGGTGAGAACCTCGGCGACGCTGCGCTTCACCTGCTGGAGCGCCTCCAGCTGCTTTTGATAGGAGAGGTCGAGCGCATCAACAGGGTCCTCGGCCCGGTCCAAGACCTTGTTGGCCTTCTGCTGGAACAGGTCGGACATCCGTCGCATGATGCTCATGGCCGTCTCCTTCTCCGCCCCCCGGCGGTTATTTGCTAACCCATCGCTGATGTTACCGGCTGGGCGCCCAGCCAGCGCCTGGCCTCGGTTGATGGCGCCGCTCAGGCGAGTCGCCGCCCTCGCGTGCCTGGCTGGTCGGAATGAACGAGGACAACGTCTGCGGGATCGTCGGCCCGGACCAGTCCCAACACCAGAACCTCACTCGAGTACCCGGCGATTCGCCGGGGCGGAAAGTTGACGACCGCCAGCACCTCCTGGCCGACCAGCCTCTTCGGGGTGTAGTGGAGTGTGAGCTGTGCGCTCGACTGGCGGACACCCAGCGGGGGGCCGAAGTCGACATTCAGCTTGAGGGAGGGTTTGCGGGCCTCGGGAAACGGCTCCGCAGCAATCACCATTCCACACCGGATGTCGAGCTTTTGGAAGGTATCGAAACTGACTACGGGCAGCGGCTCCGGTCCTGACTCGGGCAATTCTCCTCCGCTGGTGCCGTGCTGATTCCCAATACCTGGCCGACCAGGGTCTGTCAGGTGTCCCTCGGTATACTCCGGCGCGGGCGGGTACCGAAGTGGTTAAACGGGGCTGACTGTAGATCAGCTGGCTTTACGCCTACAGGGGTTCGAATCCCTTCCCGCCCACTCGCTCGCTGGCGACAAATTAGTTCAATGAACTTTTCCTGACGAGACAAATACCCCGCTGGCCATCCGCCGCCTGTGAACCGGCGCCGTTCTCGTCGACCCGTCTGGACCTCCTCTGTGGGGTTCGCCCCACATCATGGTGGTCCGCCTTATCGGGTCAAGCCCAGGTGCGCCCTTCTGTCTCGCGAGCGTTCCCAGAGCGGAGCAGGAGCACAAGGTGTGTCGAGCCGAGTGCCTAAGGGGACCTCTGCGGATGAGCGCCCGCTAGCCGACGTTGGCCGCCAGGACGTCGTAGGCAGGTTCGAGTTCGCCCCACCGCGCGTCGGCGTCGCAGCACTCACGACCGGCGAGATAGGCGGCTAGATCTTCGACATGGATCTGCCAGCCCGCGCCATAGGCGGCGAGATGGTCAAGGGCCATGCCCCGTCGCTCAATGACAAGCATGGTCTGGCTGCCATCGGCGGCCAGGGTGGCCTCAAGCTCGCTGGCAGGTTTGCCTGGTTCAGCCATGGTCACCAGCAGTCGTCGTGGGGGCTCGCACGCGTCCACGCGCCCAGTGCCTTCCCATCCGCTCGCAAACACGCGTGCGCGAAACTCGCCGCCGAGTCGGAGGTCGCCCTCTACCTCGGCGTACCACCGGGCCAGGCGCAGAGGGTCAGTGAGTGCCGACCAAAGGTCCTCGATGTCCGTGTCGTAGCGGTCCTCCACGCGCACGACACCCTTGCCATCTGCTGATCCCAGACTGCAAAGCAGGTGGGTGCCCTCACGCTCATCGCTGGTCATCTGGTTCTCCTTCGTTCACGTTTTCCCCGTGCCACCTCGGTATGCAGGGCATCCAGCCTCTGCTCCCAAAAGGTCCGGTACCGGCTCAGCCATTCATCGACCTCGGCGAGCGGCTCGGGGCGAAGTCTGTAGACCCGCCGTTGCGCTTCCTGGCGGGCCTCGACAAGCCCCGCCTCCCGCAGCACTCGGAGGTGCCGCGATACCCCCGGGCGAGCAATCGGCAGTATCGCCGCTAGCTGACCCGCGGTTGCCGGACCGCGGGTCAGGGTCTCCAACATCGTCCGCCGGCTCTCGTCCGTCAGTGCCCGCAGAACCGCTTCCATGGGGTTACCGTACCAAAGTAGTTACGTACCCGTCAAGGTACGTAAGCGGCCGCAACCTCACTCCGGCTGCGGCGCACCGCGCGGGGCCAAGCGCGTGCGACGAAGGGCATCGCCATACTGGAACGACCCATCCCAGACCCTGGGTCTGTTGAAGAGTACAGAGTGCCGACTTCATCGAGGGGCGTCGCGCCCACTTCGGCGATCTGCTGGTTGTCGCTGCGCACCGAACAGCGTCCGTCAAAGTCGAGCATTTCACTCACAAACATGCCGGCTGAGCTGGATCCACGGCACGCCGACGATCATGCTGTGGTTGAAACCGTGCCACACCCGAGGTCGATGATTTGGCCCGCGATGATCGGAGAGCGGTTCGTATTGTCGGAACCAGGGACCACCGTGGGTGTCATCGCCCGACCCCCCTCCTGGGCTTCCCGGAGAGGGTGCTCATTGTATTCGCAGGGGATCCGGATGGCGAGGCGATGCGGGACTCGAACTGGGGAGGATGGGCCGTCGAATGGGCGGGGATCGCTCGGGGAGGATCCGCCCCACGATTGCTATGGATCATCGAGGAAGTGGGGCACCGGTGGTGTCCGAAAACTGGACTCAGCTCCGACGTCGACGCGGGAGTCAACAGACCCGCGCCGGTGAATAAGAGGACACCGTGGTGAAGTACATGATCCTGACCTTCGCGTCGCAGCAACACCACGACGAGATGGTCGGACAGCCCTGTTCGGAGCTCGCCTGGACGGAGGAGGATTAGGCGGCCATGGGGGCGTTTATGCGGGCTTTCAACCAGGAGTTGCTCGCCTCCAGGGAACTGGTCGAGATCCGAGGTCTTAGTGCACCGGTCCGCACCCGTCGGGTCCAGATCAAGGAGGGGGATCTCCTAGCCACCGATGGACCGTGTGGCGAGGCCGACAAGGTGCTCGCCGGCTACTGGGTCGTAGATTGCGAGAGGTTCGACCGGGCGACGGAGATTGCTTCCCGTCTTGGCGGCTGCCCTGGACCCGAGCACGTCCGTGTACGGGCCTACGAGGAAGTGAGGCCGATCGACGAGCACCAGCCGGACTTCGAAGGCTGAGCGCGCGGGGCGGTTGACGGGAGCTCCCCGGAGATCGAGAACCTGCTGTGCTGCCGGACGCCGTGGGGCCACGGCGCGGTGAACCCTTTGTTGTCACCTCGACTCGGAGAGCGCTGACGCCGAGACGCTGGCCGTCAGCGACCAGCAAGTGACTTTCCTGGTCGCGGACTTCTGCGGGCCGATCGACTCCGCCTCCAGGCAAGCGCCGCCGCCAGCATGGGCTGAAGGCGTTCCGGGCCGACACAGCAGCGCCGCTCAACCTTTAGGAGAGTTGAGTTAACCTCTCTCGCGATGGGACGATGTCCCCGTGACCTCTGAGGAACCTGCCCGGGCTATGCCACCGGCTCGGTGGACGGCTTCCACGGTGTATCAGGACATGTGGCTAGACCCAGACGACGATCCCCGCGATACCGGTGTTCAACTGCGGGACGAACAGGCCACGCTGGTGGAGTATCTGCGGGCTTACCGGCTCACCCTTGAGATGAAATGCGCGGACCTGGACGCCGAGCAGATGGCTCGCCGCTCCGTACCACCTTCCACGATGTCCTTGCTTGGACTGATCCGGCACATGGCGGAGGTCGAGCGATACTGGTTCAGGTGCGTCATGTCCAGTCAGGACTACCCGAAGCTGTTTCCCGCCGGAGACGGCCGGGATGACGCCTGGAGTGGTGCTGTGGCGGACCCAACCGTCGTTGCTGAGGCGTGGGGGACGTGGCGCGGCGAAGTGGCCGCGGCTGAGCAGATCGTCGTGAATACGAGCGATATTGGCACCCTGGGACGGCGTCCGGGTGGGGACACCCTTCAGTTACGTGAGGTGCTCACTCACATGATCGAGGAGTACGCCCGGCACTGCGGTCACGCCGACCTCCTCCGAGAGTGCATCGACGGCCGGGTCGGGCAGTAACTTCGCATTCCCAGCGGGGGATGCAGGGAGCTGACCCGGTCTCCTCGACCAGGGTCGCGCGGGTGAAGTATCCGGCCAGTTCAACTTCGTCGGCCGAGACCGACGGTGGGGCACGTGGGGCCCAAAGAGATATTCGTACTGTGGGGACCCTGAGACGATCCCCTTAGGGTCTCGGAACAGCGACCGGGTGCCGGCCTGGGCCAGGACCTGGGCTCTGCCCCAACCGGAGGGCAGAGGGGTGGCCGAGGTTCGTATTCTGTGCCGGCGATCACATGCCCAGGTAGCTCAGTGGTAGAGCGCTTCCTTGGTAAGGAAGAGGTCGCGGGTTCAATCCCCGCCCTGGGCTCCGCAAGTCCAGTTTTGAGTTCATTTAGGGCGCCTTCGAGGACTTGCGGTTAGAGAGAGAAGAGCTGTAAACTGGGCTGAATATCCGCATGTGAAGCGCTCTGTCGAAGAGGCTTTGCGGCTAGTAGCCTGTAAGGAGGGAAGAGCTCTGACGGAGTCTTCGCGGCCGACCAGGCAGAGGCCCGTCCGGGCAGTGGTTCCTGCCTACGGCACCGCTCCGACCGCGCTCGAACGCTCCGTCGAGGACTACCTCACGTCGTGCCGTGCCCGGGGACTCTCGCTGGCGACGCTGTCCAACAGCTACGGCTTCCCCCTCCGCCATGTCTTCCTTCCCTGGGCTGCTCGTGAGTCCCTAGCGACGCCATCGCAGGTGACGGGCCGGAGCCTGGAGCGTCTCGCCGTCGAGCTCCTCGACGTGGGTGGTCGCCGAGGGCCGCTGTCGCGGCACTCAGTCCACACCTACCTGCGGGCGGTGAACCAGTTCCTCAAGTGGGCGAAGGCCGAGGGCGAGGCGGTGGCGGACAACGCCCGGGTGGCGCTGCCGAGCCGGCCCAGGAGCCTGCCTGAGGTACTGAGCCGGGAGCAGATCGAGGCGATGGAGGGGGCAGCGGTCTCAGAGCGCGACCGGCTGATCGTCCGGCTGCTCGCAGACACCGGGATGCGGGTCGGGGAGTTGGTGGGTCTGCGCACCGGTGACCTGCTGACCCGGACCCGGGGGGCGTACCTGCGGCTGCGGGGCAAAGGTGGCCGGGAGCGCCAGGTGCCGCTTATGCCCCGGCTGGCGCACCGGGTGGAGCGCTACCTGAGGCAAACCCGGCCCAAGGACTCGGGCAGCAACCGGCTCTTCCTAGGGCTCCGCCGCAGCCGCGAGACCGGTGGTTACGAGCCGCTCACCCCATCCGGGGTGCAGCAGCTGGTCCGGGGCCTCGGCCAGCGCTCAGGCATCCCCCAGCGTGTCCACCCCCACCTGTTCCGGCATAGCTTCGTCACCTGGGCGTTGGCCCAGGGGATGAACCCAGTGCAGTTGGCCGACATCGTCGGGCACACCTCGCTCACCATGATCCAGCAGGTGTACAGTCACCTCTCGCCCAACGACGCCTACGACGCCATGGCCCGGGTGTTGATGGCCCGAGACCAGCCCAGCTGAGGGCGACGTACCGGCGCGCCATGGGTCGCCTGCTCACTGCCCGGCCGCGCCTCTCGGTGAGCTCATCCGGTAGTATTGGTCCGTGCCAGTACTGCCCGCCGATGCTCTTGATCCGGGGTTGCCCGCTCCGCTCTACCGCCAGCTGGCGGCACGGCTGCGCCAGGCGATCGAGCAGGGGCGCTTTGGTCCCGGGGTCCAGCTGCCGTCGGAGCGCAAGCTGATGGTCCAGTACTCGGTCACCCGGACCACCGTGCGCTCGGCTCTTGGGGCGCTGGTGGCGGACGGGCTGGTGACGCCGGAGCAGGGCGCGGGGGTCTTCGTGCGGGAGCGCCCGGAGCTGTCGGAGCTGGACCTAGGAGTTGGTCCAAGGGTTCCGGGAGAGCGCCCGTTTCGGCTGGCTTCCGAGCCCAGCTCGGACTTCCACGTGGAGTACGCGGACGCCGACATCGCGGCATACCTAGAGGTGAATCCGGGAAGGCCTGTCGCGCGGTGGTCGGGGACGGTCAGGTCGAGCGAGGGGGCTGGGATGCTGGCCCAGGTCTCAGTGGTCCGCCCCGAGCCCGTTCGCCGGCCGGCGCCGAGCCACCTCCCGGCCGCATCCAGCTTCCTTCCCGGTGCCATGGGAGTCCCGCCGGAGCTGGAGCGCTTGGGCGTGATCGGATACACGGATCTGATCGAAGCGCGGATGCCCAGCCCGGACGAGCGTGAGGCTCTCCGGGTCGGCCAGGGTGTCCCCGTCCTCCAGGTGACCCGGCAGTGGCGCTCCCAGACCGGGGTGGAGGCGGCTGGCACGGTAGTCGCCGCGGCGGACCGGAGCAGGTTCCGGATCAACCAGGAGCAGCTCCCCGCCTGATTCTCCGGGACCTCTTGACAAGCCCGACACCTACGGCTATACTGGTACGGACCAATCCAGCCGGATGACTAAATCGGCAGGAAACCGGGAGGGCGAGGTGGAAGTGGAGCAAGGGCGAGTCGAGGTGGAGGAGTACTCGGGCTGCGTCTGGCGGCTGCTGGCCGAAGGCGATCAGCGCGGGAGCGGGCGGGGCGCTGGGGGCGCCAGTCACCGGGAAGGAGGTTTGGAGCGAGCAGAGCGATGTCGCCACTGCCTGGGCGAGATGAAAGCGGCCGGGCCCGGTGGACTGTGCGGCCGGGACCAGTTTGGAGATCGGGAGGTGGAGCGATGAACCAGGTTCAGCTGATCGGAGTGGTGGCGTCGCCGGTGAAGGTCGACGAGTTCCCAGCCAGCCCCAAGGGCCCGCAGACCAAGGCCAGCTTTCTCTTCGCGGTGCGCCGCCGGGACCGGCACCAGGAGCCGGACTGGGTGAGGGTGGAGACCTGGGGCGTCCAGGCCCGCAACCTGGTCCGCTTCAACGGCAAGGGCTCCCGGGTGGCGGTCACCGGGCATCTGCGGGGCAGCTTCTACAACCCTGACGGCAAGGAGAGGGGAGGGCAGCTCAGGATGGTGGTGGTCGCGGACGCGATCACCTATCTCTCCGCCCCAAAGGCTGAGGACGTCCCGGTGGAGGCGGCGCCCGCCAAGCCGGAGCGGAGCCGGCGGTGACGGACCTCGCCGCCATCGGTTGGAGCTGGCTCAGCGCGACCCTCTTCCTGGGGGTCGCGCTGGCCGCCGGGGGCGGCACCCTGCTCTGGGGGTCGACGATGTTCAGGGGTCGCGGGGAGGGGAGGTCCTGGCTCGGCTCTGCCGTGGCCCTGGCCGGCAGGCCGTGGCTGTGGGCCGCGGCCCTGGGGCTGGCGGCGTCCATGGAGCTGCCGCCCTGGGCGGACCTGGGACTGTACCTCATGGCTCTGGGCGGCATCGGCATGCTCTGGAGGCACCGCTGGGCGGAACGGCGGTCCCCGGTCCGCAGGCTGCGGGCTGCGCTGGCGGGCCTCGGCTGCGCCAGACCGACCAAAGACGGCCGGCTGGAGGTCCCTCGGATGGTCGGGCGGGAGCTGAATGAGGGGGAGCGGAACACCACGCTCTGGCGGCTGCCTCTGGGCGTCACGCCAGAGAAGGTCAGGGCCCTGGCCCCGGCGATCGAGTCCCATCTGGGCTGCCGCTGCCAGGTTCGGGACCAGTCAGGCCTGGCCCGGGTCGAACTGGACTGGGGGGCCATTCCCGAGCTGGTGGGTTTCGACGACTTCTACCGGACCCGTCCTTCCGGCTGGGGTCTCTGGGTGGGGCTCGGGATCTCCCGCCGGGGACCGCTCTGGGTCGACCTTGACGACTGCGCGCACCTCCTGGTGGGGGGCATGACCGGGGGCGGCAAGAGTGTCTTCCTGACCCAGGCCTGCACCGGCCTGGCTCTCGAGTACGGGCCGGAGGAGCTCCAGCTCTGCGCCATCGACCTCAAGGGCGGCTGCGAGCTGGCCCCTCTTGCCCAATGGCCCCACGCCTACGCGCCGCTGGCGGACTCGGTGGAGGGGGCGGTCGAGCTGCTCGGCGAGGTCTGCTCCGAGCTGGCCCGGCGGCTGGCCCAGCTCAGAGAAGCCGGGGTGGCGGACCTCTTCTCCCTGGCGGTCCTGCGGGGAGACCCGGCCCCCTGGCCCAGGCTCCTGGTCGTGGTCGACGAGCTGGCGGAGGCCACCTGCTCGCAGCTGGGAGCAGACCGATCCGCCCGAACCGCCCAGCAGGCGGTGGCAGGGCGGCTCGGCTCGATCGCCCGCGTGGGCAGGGCGGCCGGGGTCCACCTGCTCTTGGCCACCCAGAGGCCGGACGCCGAGGCGGTGCCGGGCCAGCTCAAGGCCAACCTGGGCGGCACGGTCGCCTTTCGGGTCCGCTCGGAGCTGAACAGCTGGATCCTCTGCGAGAGCGCCCTGGCGGCCCGGCTTCCGCCCCAGCCTGGGCGGGCGCTCTGCGCGCGCTCCGAGCTGACCGAGTTCCAGGCGGTCGCCTGCGGCAGGGAGGAGAGTAGGGCCAGGATCCAGGCCCGCTGGGGATCCCCGGCGCCTCCCAGGCTTGTAACACGGGAGGCGCAAAATACCGTCGCTCAGTCCGTGGGAGCACGTCCGTGACCGCCCAAATCCGGGTGGTCGCGTCCGGGATCGACACCCTGCACGCCGCCGTCGAGGGGGTGGTCCGTCAGGGGGCCCTGGCGCAGCTGGTCGCCCTTCGGGATACGGACACGGAGCAGGCCCGGGTGGTG
The DNA here is from genome assembly GCA_050734135.1 of Candidatus Dormibacteria bacterium. Lineage (GTDB taxonomy): Bacteria > Chloroflexota > Dormibacteria > Aeolococcales > Bog-877 > Bog-877. Next base: position 2,353 of record JBOHUG010000010.1, on the reverse strand, counting down.
CAGCTCGGGGAGGGGTGGCCGGAGTTCCTGGTCCGGTCCCACGGCTGGCACGGCTTCCCGGTCTGGCTCAGTTCGGCGCGCTTGGAGGTGATGACCGGCGCCTCCGCTCCGTTTCCCCCTGTCTTCCTGCAGTGGCACTCTGCCTACCTGCACGCCGAGGGTGTTGAGCGAGCGGTTGGGGCCGTGCAGAGCTGGCTTGCCGACTGTCTCATCGAGGGGCAAGTCAGGCTGCTCGCCAGCCGCATCGACCTCTATGCCGATTTTCAGGGCTGGCTGCCCCGCCGCTCAGACATGGACCATTTCGTCTCCCGGGCGCTACGGCGCAGCGAGTTTGAGACCCTCAGCCAGTCCCACTCCGCCGGCCGCCGCTTCACCGGCTTCACCTTCGGCAAGGGCGATGTGGTCTGCCGTCTCTACGACAAGACCGAGGAGATCCGCACCCAGGGCAAGCTTTGGATGGAGGAGGTCTGGCGGGGCAGCGACGAGAGCCGTCCGGTCTGGCGCCTGGAGCTGCAGTTCCGGCGCGGTGCCCTGCGTCGGCTCGGCGTCAACTCGCTGGAAGAGGCTGTGCAAGGGGCCCGGATTCTCTGGGAGTACGGGACCCGCTGGGTTTCGCTGAGGGTCGAGATCGAGGACCGGAACCGCTCCCGCTGGCCGGAGAGCGAGGAGTGGGCGCTGCTGCGGCGCGCGCCGCTTTCGGGCGGGGCCACGCCGCTGGTACGAGGGAGGATCGGGGTCGCCACCACTGAGCAGTTGCTGGCGGGTTTCCTGGGCTACGCCAGCGCCCTGGCGGCGCTCAGCCCGGAAGACCAGCTGGAGCCGGCGATGCGCTGGCTGGCAGCGATCTCGGGGCAGCACCTGGCCCACCGGCGGCTGAAGTTTCAGGACTTGGTCCAGCGCAAGCGCAGGCTGCTGCGGCCCGAGCGGCTGTTCAGGCCCGCCGTTTCGCCAACTGAGCAGGAGGGTCTGCCGGTGACCCCGCTGACCGGCCGGACGGATGCCACCGCGAGGGCGTTTGGATGAGCGTGGTGCTGGCCAGGGATCGCCTGCGACTGGAGCTGGCCAGGCGCGGCTGGGCTGGGGTGGATCTGGCCCGGGCGGCCCGGCTCAGCGCCCCCACGATCAGCGCGGCGCTCGCCGGCAAGCCGGTGGCGGCGAGGACCCTGCGCCGGATCGCGATGGCCCTTTCCGATGCTCCACCGGTGGCGGGCGTGGACGCCATTCTCGGCTGACGGGCGAGCAGGGGAGGGCCGGACCATTTCGAGCTGGACCCTGGAAGGTTCAGCTCGCTGCCAGCTTCCTCGGGTGCTCCAGGGCCCTATGGCGCCGAGACCGCGTCATGCCGTCATACTGGCAAGATGGCAAAACGTAAGACCACGGTCTACCTCGACCCGGATCTCCGGCTCGCCACCAAAGCCGTCGCGACCGCGAGCAACCGGACCGAGAGCGAGGTGATCGCCGAGGCGCTCCGAGGATATCTCGAGGGCGGCCGAGCAGCGGAGGCGCGGGAGGAGCTGAGTCGGCTGATGTCGCGCTGGGCGCAGCGCACTGACCAGCCTTCCGATGACGACGCCGCGGCGATAGCCCTGGCGGAGGTGCGGGGGCACCGGCAAGAGCAGCCCGGCGACGGGTCCCGACCGCAGTAAGTGCTGCGCGCGGTGGTCGACACCAACGTGCTGGTGTCGGCGGTCGTGGCACCATCCGGCGTCTGCGGGAGGCTGGTGGCAAGCCTGTCCTCGGGGACCTGGACCCTGGTGCTCTCACCGATGCTCGTCGAGGAACTGACGTCGGTGCTGGGCCGGCCGAAGTTCGCAGCTCTGCGAGCGAAGCAGCGCTGTACACTTGAGGTTGTCTGCCCTGCCATGAAGGTTCGGCGAGGGCGAGGTTGCCCACGGTTACCGAACGCAGGGGTAGCGGCCAGTCGGGGCTGAGAAGGTATCAGAATGAAATGGAGAATTGTCCGTTGGCACCTCGACTCGGGACATTTCATTGCCGCCCCACTGCTTATCGCGCTTGCAATTGCCGGTGGGACCACCGCCTTCGCAACTTCTGGGCTGACTGTACAGGGAGCCGGGACGACTTCCGTGACTTTTGTCAGCCGAGCTGGTCAGGCGCTCGTCGGAGATCCTGATATCTCGCAAACTCCCTGCTGCGGAGGTGGGGGTCCTACTGGACGATCTATGCGTCAACTAAGGATGACGAGGGGCACACCGTCCCCGTGAGGATGAGCGGTTGTCAAGAGTTGTGTAAAAGCCATCCAGGCAGGAGGTTCAAATCAGGCGGCAGCTTCCTCCGGTGAAGGTTGGGAGAGTTGCAGCTGGCCGTCCACGAAGCGGCACCCGGCCAGGAGCAG
>JBOHUG010000009.1:0-125287 GCA_050734135.1 Candidatus Dormibacteria bacterium | reverse complement strand
GCCTCCAGTGCTGACCCGTTTCAGCGGGTCTCTCCGAGTTCTGTTGCCTGGAAGGCTACGCCGTCGCTTTCTCTGGGGTCAGCCGACGGCCTCGGTCAATTTCCACAACATCTGACGTTAGCTCCTGCCGTACCGACTTGGCGGGATCTTGCTTCTAAGCTGGTCCACTTATGGCGAGAGACGATGACCGCAGACTTGGTGCCCGACCGGCTCCTGCGCTCTCCCACCCATCCTCCGAGAGCGCTAGCGGCTATCGGTCGCAGCTGACGCCAGGGGAGGCGAGCATAAATTCCGACACCTGGGCCGGCTCTGTCCCCCAGGTGGGGGGTGTGGCACCCCGAGTGCGGATCGGCCGAAGCCGGTGGTTCAACCTCTTGTGGCTTCTCCCCATCGTACTTCTGCTTCTGATCGTCGCGGTCGCCGTCGCCAAGGGACTGCGCACCAATCCCACCGTCGAGCAGTTCATCCACCACTATCCTGGCACCACGGCGACGACTGCTGTGGGCGGAGCGACTGGATTTCCCGCCTGGTTGGATTGGCAGCATTTCTTCAACCTGCTGTTCATGGTCTTCATAATTCGAGCTGGCCTACAGATCCTCTCTGACCATCCGCGGCTGTATTGGACTCGGCACTCCACCCCTGGCAAGGATTGGTTTCGGATCCAGAAGCCCGTTCCTGCTGACCCGCTGTGGACCGCCAAGCAGGACTCCATCAGCCTGCCTAGCCAGGTGGGACTGCCCGGGCTACGCCACTCCATCGGTCTGGCGCGGTGGTGGCATCTCAGCGCCGACGCCCTTTGGTTACTCAACGGCGCGGTCTTCTATGTTCTGCTGCTCACCACTTCACAGTGGCAGCGGCTCGTCCCTACTAGCTGGTCCGTGTTCCCCAACGCCCTGTCGGTGTTGATTCAGTACCTCTCACTCCACTGGCCGGCCAACCACGGCTGGGTTGCCTACAACGGGCTGCAATTGCTCGCCTACTTCGTCACCGTGTTCGTGGCCGCCCCTCTGGCCGTAATCACGGGACTGGGCATGTCTCCCGCCTTGTCCACTCGCTTTCCGCGGGTCAGCACCATCTTCAGCATTCAGACGGCCCGGTCGCTGCACTTTCTCGTTTTGGTGTGGTTCTTGGTCTTCATCGTGCTGCACGTGTCGCTGGTCTTCACCACCGGGCTGCTGAGCAACCTAAATCACATCTACGCGGGGCAGAACAGTGGTGGGTGGGAAGGATTCTGGATCTTCGCCGCCTCCACTTTGGTGGTGGTCGGCGCTTGGTTGGCGGCAACTCCCTTCACACTGCGCCATCCCCGGGTGGTGCAACGGGTGGGCCAGGCCGTCGTTGGCCCGCTGCAGCACCTTTTCGAGCACCTCGACCCTCATGCCGGGCAATACACCGACAAGGATCTGTCACCCTACTTCTGGCACAATGGCCAGTACCCCGACTCCGACGAGTACAAGGCGCTGCTCGACACCAACTTCTCTGACTATCGGCTGCGGATCGAAGGGCTCGTCGACAATCCGGTCTACCTTGACTTGAACCAGCTCCGCGCGCTGGCCCCCCATGAGCAGATCACCCAGCACTTCTGCATTCAGGGATGGTCGGGTGTTGCCAAGTGGGGCGGGGTTTCGATGCAGACGGTGGTCGACCTCGTCCGGCCCCGCCCCGAGGTCAAATGGGTGGTCTACTACTCCTTTGGTGAGGGCGCTGACAAGGGGATCTATTACGACGCCCATCCCATCGAGCACATGAGCCATCACCTCACGATGCTGGCCTTCGATATGAATGGGGTGCCACTCTCATTTGGGCATGGCGCCCCTCTGCGCCTCCGCAACGAGCTCGAACTCGGCTTCAAACAGGTGAAGTGGGTCAAGGGAATCGAGTTCGTCGCCGACTTTCGGGAGCTCGGCAGCGGCTTCGGTGGCTATAACCAAGACCACGAGTTCTTCGGCTACCGTCAGTCCATCTAGGCGGCGACCCGGCTCGGGGGCGGATGCCGAAGGGAGGGTCGCCCAAATCCACTATTCGCCGTCCCAGCCGGCGCTGACCCGATCTCAGGCTGAGATCGGCCGTGGCCGTGTACAGTTTGACGCTCTCGGCGTGTACAAGCCTCCCCGAGCGGCCGGTTTTGGGCCGGTCGGCCGAAGCCGGCGGGGGAGGCAAATTGAACCTGGCAACAACCCCGCGTACGCATTGCGACAGGTCATTTCGGGGAACATTTCCTGACAGGGCAACGTTCAGGCTCGCCATCCGCAATCTCAGGGCGCCACGGCGACGATCGATGACGTCTTAATCGATTCTCCCCAGCGCTGCTTGTCCGTCAGGCTGGGACCGTGTTGGTGCCAGGCGGCCCATTCAGAACCTTCGGTACGTACTCAAGCAGTTGGATACGACCGTCGAACATGCGGCTGCCAATCATGTCGAGAGCAACATCGGGGTAGTCGTCGTAGATCCGCTCCCGACCGGTGCTTCCTGTGATGACGGGGAAGACAACCACTCGAAAGCGGTCCACGAGACCGGAGCTCAGGAGAGCGCGGCACAAAGTGATGCTTCCCAGGGTCCGCATCGACCGCGAGCCCTGAGCTTTCATCTCCCGTACGACCTCAACGGGGTCTCGAGCGACGAGTTGTGTGTTCGCCCACGAAAGGGGTTCGCTCAACGTGGTCGAGAAGACCACCTTCGACAGGCCCGCTAGGGCATCGGTGCCCCGCTCGCCCGCTGCGGCGTACCTCGACATGACTCGGTAGGTGGTTGCACCCAACAGCACGATGTAGCTCCCTTCGGGTTGCTCTCCCAACCAAGAGAGGTACTCGGGTCCTTCCAGCCCCCACCAGCCCGGCCAACCCTCGGCAGCCGCGTAACCATCGAGCGAAGTGATGAAATCCACGAGGAGTTCGGGCATCGTGGTCTCCTTGTCTTCGAAGCTGAGATAGCAATGCCCACCCACGCTACCACGGGATGGGAACGGCTAGAACGTGCTTCGTGGCGAGAACGCATCGCCGGTAGGCCTCCAATTCAGCGATCCGCTGTCTGACGAGAGCCCATAGAGCCAGTCGGATTGAACCGCAAAGCCTCACCCGAAAGTGCCGCAGAGCCCCACCTATCATTGCAGTGAACTGCTCCTGCCAAGACGACCCGCAGGTTGGTCACCTGGGGCTCGGAGCGCGACGTCGGGTCCGTCGATCAGCCTTGCTCGGCGTAGCGTGGAATGCCAGTCATAGGTGGGGCCGATGAGCCGATCGGCATCGTCGCGAGCTGAATTCAAGGGCTCAATCCGCATCGTCGTGTCGGCATCCTCTGCGCCGGCAGTCCAGGAGCTAACGCCAATTTTGGACTGCTCGACCGAGGGTCGCGCTCACTTCGGTTCTCAGCAGCCGGGCCAAGGAGGCCGTCGTGAGCTCGCCGGAGCTGAGTCGATTGACTGCGTGAAAGCAGTCCCAAAATCGAACCAGTCCCTCCTCACCTTCAGCATCGAACGTCTTTGCCACGAGTCGCTGCCACCGGTACTGGTACCAGACGTAGTTCAGCGGGCTCATCGGCTGCTCACCGCCCGTGTAGTGAGCCTCGAGCTCCTCTAGGGTGCTGTAACCATGGGCGCGCCACCGAGCTCGAAGCCGCCGGCTCTGCGCTCCCACGCTGGAGAGCACCTCAAGCTTGTTCAGGCTTTCCGGCCGCTGCGTTGCGACGAACGCGTGAAGGGCCAGGTTGGCGAAAATCTCTCCCAGCCAGAAGGTCGGCAACCTCAGATCCCCGAGCCTCTCGAAGGCGTGGCCGAGTTCATGGATCGTGACCAGGTCGAAGAAGGGCTGCAGATCCAAACCGTCTGAGCCGTCGGGGTAAGTCGCTAGCATTTTGGGATAAGCGCCGGGAGATGCAACGCGGAGTTCCTGTCCCATTGCGTTCCAGAACCCTCGACTTCCCGCGGGCATCACGACAATGCCGGGTCGGATCTGACCGTCGTCATCGTTGAAGAACGGAAGTCCGTATGGCTGACTGCTCCTCCAGTCCGCCTGGTTGGCCACGATGACGGCGATGTCGGGCTCGAGCCCCGCGAATCGGCTACTGAAGTAGACATAAGCGTCCGCGGCGACTCCGGCAGCAATACGCGCGCGTACCAGTGACCCACTGCTGTAACGCACCTCAAAGGGATAGCCACTGAGGTGAGCGAGCCCTGATCCCAACGCCATCTGTCGTAGCGTAGGGGTCGACGGGGGCCCGTGGGTTGCCGTCACCCATCCACAGCCCCGAAACGCGAATGCCCAAAACTTCATCTCGCGCACGCTGCCCGCTCTCCGTACTTCAAGATCTCCCGTCGAGACGACTCGCCGCCGCCTGACCGGATACAGACGACCACGGTGTGCTGGTGGATCTGGGCAACCGCTGCCGCTACCTCCATGTCTACTTGGCCGAACCGGACACGGTCCAGACTGCACAGAAGTCCGCCACTCGGAAGATCCTTTCCCGTGACGCGCGCCGCTTCCGCGCCCTGTGACCACATGAGGGTGGCTCACTCACCGTGTTGCCAGTAAACTCGCCTCCTCCCTGCGCGCGTGCGGTCTGTCACGGTCGAATCAGTACCAAGCGGCTCAATCAGGGTGGTTGCGATCACGCCTGCATGATCATGACGGCGGGGCGGCCCGGTCTCCAGGCTGCGTCGTTGGTGCCGGTAGGGCCGGCAGGTTTCTCGCGCCGCGACGGCATGGTGCTCACGATGACTCCGAGCTGCCTGGCCCGTTGCCCTTCATGGCGAGCCAGTCAGCGCCCAACTATGAGTCCTTCATCTCCATTACCGTTCCCGTTTCGCTCGCCGTATACGACTTAATTCTGGGATGCAACTGTTCCGGCAATACCACTGGATCGCCACGCCGCCCGGAAACCCACCTTTGCTAGTAACCGCTCACGGTTGCCGCTGCTTCATCGCTTGATCCCGGTACTATGGGTAGGATCGACCGACCACGCGACGCGCAGAGAATGGCGGCGCATCGTCGGCACCGCGGAATAGCACCGGAACCCAGCTTCCTTGCCCCGTCTTTGGCGGCGTGCGGGGATCGCTCGCGAGTATTTGCTCTCCGCCGCCGATCTCGGGGCGGTCAACCCGTATGCAGCCTAGGGGTTCACCGGCCGTCAGGACCATCGAAAAGTTGCGCACTGGGACTCGAACCATCGAGGGCTAACTCCGCGAGCGCCCGACCGGCGATCCGACCGACCACGTTCCCGGTCCCGCAGTATCCGCCGGCGGCGAAAACGCGGGGAGCCACCTCGCGGACGATGGGCAGTCCAGACTGAGTGTAGCCGACAACTCCGGCCCAGCGATGGGAGATCGACGCTTCCGCACCGGTCAGCGTGGAGGCCCACCGCGCCAGCGCGATCCGAACCGATCGGGTGGTCGTCGACTTGTCGGTCCATTCACTCTCGCCGCCGCGGTCGCGACCTCCCCCGAGAACGAGTTCCCGAGTGGGCAATTGCTGGTAGTAGTCGTAGCCGAAGCGGCGGTACACGGGCCTCACGGTGACCACCTGGGCCAAGGGGGCGGTCGCCAGCATCTGCAGCCGGGCGCTTCGCACTACTCCCTTCAGACTGGGGATGAGTCGCTCCAGGCCGCCATCGACACAGGCGAGAATTACCTCACAACGGATCTCCGCGCTTGCGCAGCGCACTCGGTGCGGTTCGATCTCCAGCACGCGAGTTCCCGTGTACAGGTGACCCCCACCGGTGAGGTAGCGCTGGGCCATCTCCCGACAGCGCTGGACCGGGAGCAATGTCCCATCGCCGGGAAAAAGCAGGCCATCCCCTTCGAGTCCCGACCACTCTTCGACCGCCAATCCGTCAGCTCGCATTGCCTCGAACTGGTGCTCACAATCGACCAGTTCGGCGGCATCGGCGGCGATTCGCAGACTTCCGGTGACGGATATGGAGCTGGGCGTCTCGCTCGCCATCTGAGCCAGCGCCACCTGAGTCGCCTGGTAGCAGGCCAGAGCCCGGGTGTGGCCGAAACGGGCAATCGCGTCGTGATGGAACCCGGCCAGTCCGGCCAGTAAAAACCCGGCGTTTCGGCCGGCGGCTCCGGCCGCTATCTGGGCGGCGTCCAGTCCCACGGACTTGACCCCCCGGCGAGTCAGCTCGGACAGCGCGGCGAGGCCGCTCCCCCCGAGTCCGACGACGCACACCTCGGTCTCCAAGCGGCCCAGCAGCGGGGAGGTGATCGGAGCGTCGGGAGCGAATTTGCCCCAAACCGTCTCAGTCAAGGCTCCCATCGAGGACCGGGATTCGGCGCTGCCGTTCTCCAAAAGGGCCCCTCCAGAGAGTGATGGCGGGCGTAGGGGGGCTCCGTGAACTCGAAGCCGCTACGGCGCTGAGCGCTGCAGGCCGGTTCCGGAAATCGTCTGAATGATCCGCTTTCGAGACCGTCACGGTATCCCCGGTGGTGTGGTGACGCCGTCAGCGACGGTGGACGCTAGGTGGCGATCATCCGGATTATGGTGGGGCCGCCGCCGAGTCCTGAGGAGAGCGCCCGAAACCAGATCCGACAGGCTATAGTTGGGCACCATGATCGTTACTACTACCGAGAACATCCCTGACACTCGAGTCGTCAAGACCCTTGGACACGTATTCGGGCTCACCGTCCGGTCCCGAAGCATCGGTGGCAATATCGCTGCCGGACTCAAGAGCCTGGCCGGCGGTGAGATCGGATCCTATGTCAAGCTCAACGAGGACGCGCGGCGCCAAGCTTTGGATCGCATGGTGCAGAATGCCACTGCCATGGGCGCCAACGCGGTGACCATGATGAGATTCGACTCAACCGAGATGGGCAAGAGTATGAGCGAGATCGTTGCCTACGGAACGGCCCAAGTCGTCGAGTCGTTGACGCCACCCGCTGCGTCGTGAGCGCGCCGGGCTGAGAGGAGTCCGTCATGGGCATCGTTGAGTTGATAATCCTGGTTGTGGTGATCGGGGGGATAATCATCGCCCTCCTCGGCTGGGATCGCTACCGGGGGGGGAAGCACAGTGGTGGCAGCGACAGCGCCGCCCAGCCTACCGACGAGGTCTTCATCGACCCCGACAGCGGGCAGCGGATGCGCGTTTGGTACGACTCCGCCACGGGAAAGCGGGAGTACCGCCCCGAGTAGACGCCGTCCTGGCGCGGCTGCTTCCCAATCGGGATACGGCAGTGAAGTTGTCCTTTGGGATGGTCGCTTACTGATAAGCCCGTTCCGCACTGATGAGACCCGCTATCAGGTAGCGGAGGCAGTCAGTTCCGGGATAGGTGCGGCAGTGGTGGCGCTCCACCCAACCTAGGCGCCAGCTCGGCTTTCCCAAAGCACGCAGTGGCCGCGATGCGACAGGATCGCCTCGATGCGGATCGAGATACGTTGTTCGCCCCAGCCCGGTGCGGGCGGGAGTGAGAAGGGTCGACTGGTATTTCTTGTTGACACCAACACTACTGTTTGGTTCGGGTACTGCACCGATGGCAATTTCGATACTGAACCGAGCGCCACGCGACGACGGTAGACCTCAAGCAGCAGGGCCGGGCGGAATCTGAACTGCCCTGGCTGGATCCGGGCGGGGCGGAGCGGAAGCTGAGTGATAACGGCATCCCGCGGCCGCTAGTTATGAGCGGCGACCGCCAGGTGACGCAGGGCGTCCAGCTCCAAGCGCACAAGACCGGGCTTCTCCAGCCAGATGATGTGGCCGCAGTCGGGAACCACGGTCACCTTCGCGCCCGGGATCAACGTCGCGCTCGCGATTCCGTGCGCTGGCGGGATCGGGCTCTCCGCTCCCAGAAGAAACCGGGTCGGGACGCTGGTGTTAGGGAGGTTGGTGACCAGGGTTTGCCGCTCAAAGTGCTGGCGGATCGAGTCGAAGGTCTGCGCGTAGCAGGCGACCGAGATCTCCAGGTCCGGCATGGGAGGGGCTGTGGCCGGGTGGGCGAAGTAGCCGGGCCAGACCAGGGCCAGTCCCTCGATCTGGTCGGCAGCGGTGCCCTCGCCACACAGGGCTCGTTCGTCCAGCTCCCGGGCACGAGCTGCCGTTTTGGGGGAGGTTCGCTCGCCGAGGATGCGGCTCAGGTCCGCCTCCCCACCATCCGGGACCGCGCCCAAGGGATCGACCACCACCGCTCCAGCTACTCGGGCCGGGTGGGCAGTGATCAGGTGCAACAGCAGATGGCCCCCCCAGGAGTGGCCAATGATCAGGGGCTCTGACAATCCCAGTCCATCGAGCACCGCCAGGGTGTCGTTCATGTGGGTTTCAACGTCAAATGGACCGGCAGTTGCGGAGGGGGCGAGGCCACGCTGCTGAAACCGCACCACGGTGTAGCTGTCCACCAGCTCTGGTTCCAGGCTGTCCATGTAGTCGGAGAGCCCTGGCCCGCCGTGGAGAAGCACCACGGTCGGTCCCTGGCCGGTCTGCCAGCCCGCCAGCCGGTGCTCTCCTTGACCGATCTCGAAATCCGGCGCTTTCAACTCGATCGGAAGTCTACCTTGCCGAGATAGCTCAGAGGGGAGCATCGGGGGGAGTTGCTGCGACGTGCTGGCATCGCCGCCAAGCCCGAGAACGGCGGGAAGGGATCCAGGCTGCTGCCGGTTCTGTTTTGGTCATCCGACCCCACCCGTCTAGCGCCAAGGAGATTGACCCTATGGTCTTCACTGGACCTGAGCTGGAATACCTCCGCTCGCAGCGTCTCGGGCGGCTGGCCACCGTGGGGCCCGATGGCGCCCCGCAGAACAATCCCGTCGGATTCAACGTTGACGCGGAGACGGGGACGATTGAGATTGGAGGCTGGAACCTGGGTGAGAGCCGGAAGTTCCGCAACATCGAGAGCAATCCCCAGGTCGCGTTCGTGGTCGACCACTTGGAGTCGATGAGCCCCTGGCAGGTGCGGGGAGTTCAGGTCCGCGGCACCGCCGAGGCGCTCCGTAATCAGCGGGGAGCGGGATCCGGGGTGAGCAGCGAGGTCACCCGGATCCATCCCCGCCGAGTGCAGCGTTGGGGACTTGGGGAAGGCGGCAAAGAGGGCTCGCGGCGAACCGTCCCCGAGAGCGTGGTGTGACAGTGACCGATGGAGTGCAGGTGACCGGGAACCGGGCCGCCCCCCGGCCGGAGTCTTCGGCTGGGCTCGGCGGACACCGGTTGGTTCCCCGATAGCAGGGAGGCTGAGGCGGAGCCTCGACTCTGCCGGGGCCGGCGATTAGCTCCCAAGGAGAAGTGCTACCAGCAACCGGGACGCGGTGTGCCAGGTCCGGAGAGACCACTCGGGATCCTCCTTTCGACCAGCTGGCCGACCATCCCGCAAATTCGAATTAGCCTCCTGCCGTAGCCTTCAGACCGGTCAGGAGAGCCGGAGTTGCGGTGGGATGAGCCGCCGCAGCACCTTGGGCGGCTGGTCACCGATCGGGGCCGCTGATCCACTCGAAAGCTCCACGAGACCGATGAGAGCATGCGGAGTCACTGCCTGCCATCCAACCACTGCCCCCCAGCCTGGCGATGCCCGGCTCGATGGCCGTGATGAGCGCCGCGATGGAGCCGGAGATGTAATGAGGGGCCCTGCCTGTACGGCGAAGGCTGAGGCCGCCACGCCGCAGAAGACCACGGCCGCAGCCACTGACGGATCGGACGAGAGACGTGTGCGCGAGAGTGAACTGCTGCTGCGAGTCGGAGAGTCGGAACGCGGGCAAGCCCGCCCCATCGACCGCGCTTCTTCAGGCTATAACTCCGGGATGGGTCACTCCCCGCCACGGTTAGTAGGTCGCGCGGCCACTGCCGCAGACTGTCAGGCGCTGGCCGATCTCTACGGTGGATACGTGAGGGATTCGCTGGCCACCTTCGAATTGCTAGAACCGAGCGAAGAGGACTGGCAGATTAAGTTGGTGGACCTTGATCAGCAGGGCCTGCCCTGCCTGGTCGCGATCGCAAATGAGGAATTGGTTGGGTATGCCCAGGTCACCCCCTGGCGCCCAAGATCCGGATACCGCTTCACCGTGGAAGACTCCGTATATGTGCTGCCAGGGCGAACCGGTCAAGGCATCGGGCGGAGGCTACTCGAGGCACTGATCGTGGCAGCCCGAGCGAGGGGCGCGAAGCAAATGATCGCGGTGATCACAGATTCCGGAGAACCGGCCTCGCTCAGGCTCCACTTGGCGGCGGGTTTCGCTACGGTCGGTCGGCTGCGGCAGGTCGGATTCAAGCACGGTCGCTGGGCTGACACGGAGATTCTGCAGCTCACCCTGGCGACCGAGGTCGGCGGAGGAATCGCTCCGGCAGCTACTTGAGAAGGCGCGAGAAACGGCGGTCAGCGAGCCGCCGGCCACTGGTCTGGCAGTTGGGGCAGTACTGGAGCGACTTGGTGGCAAAAGCGACCTCGCGGATGGTGTCGTCGCATACGGGGCAGGGTTGGCCGGTTTTGCCATGCACCCGTAGAGCGGTTCGCTTCTCGCTCTTGAGCTCTGCCGCGCCATGGCCGATCCGCTCCGCCACGGCTGCGCTGAGCCGGTCGACCAGAGCCTGGTGGAGGGTGGCGACCTAGCTCACCGTTAGTCGGGCAGCCGGTTTGAAGGGCGAGAGGCAGGCAGAGTGGAGCACCTCGTCGGAGTAGGCGTTGCCGATTCCCGCCAGCAGTGACTGGGTGGTGAGCGCCGACTTGATGGAGCCCCGGCTCTCTCCGAGCAGATGAGCCAAAGTCCTGCAGTCGAAGTTGGGATCGAGAGGGTCCACCCCGAGGCTGGCGACTCCTTCGACCCGGCCGGGGTCGTCGACCACCCAAAGTGCCAGGTGCTTCTCTGTGCCGAATTCGGAAATGTCGAACCCTGGAACTGGTCGTTCCCTGTCGTCGGGCTCAAGCCCGACCCTTAGCGCTAGCGGAGCGCGCCCAGGACGGGCAGTGGCGGCCGGGAGTTCGTCGTACCACCTGATCCACCCACCGCGAGCCAGATGTACGACGAGCCAGGGACCATCGGTCTCCAGCAGAAGATACTTTCCCTTCCGACGCCAGCCTGCGATGGTTCGCTCCATGAGGCTTGGCAGGCCGGGGCTGACCGTTTTCAGGGCGGCGAACGAGGCGAGCTCGAGCCGAGCCAGGCGCTTGTGGCGTGACTGGTGATCGAGATAGCGGACCAGTGCCTCTACTTCCGGTAGCTCAGGCATTCTGGTGACCGGCTTGGGGCAAGCGGCTCCGGCCTAGAGCCGTGCCAAGCCCAGCGCGGCGGCGGTCTCGGCCAGGGCGTCCAGGTGATCTTCCCCAGATTTCAGTCCGGCGCCCATGGTGTTGATCGACAGGTGGGTAGCTCCCGCGCTCTGCCATTCCCCTGACAGCTCGACCAGCGCTTGGGCCCCGCCCGCTCCCCAGCTCAACCGAGCTTCCATACCTAGCCGTGATGGGTCACGCCCGGATTCCGTCGCACCCTCGGCGACCAGCGCCTTTGCTCGTTCCAGGTCCGGGCCAAGAGCCGCCTGAGGGAACCAGCCGTCAGCGAGGCGGCCCGCTCGGCGGAGGGCTGCATCTGACTGGGCGCCGAACCAGATGGGAATGGGCCGCTGGAACGGTAAGGGGGCTAGCCCTGCTCCGCTGACCTTTTCATAGGGGGCATCGTGGCTGACGCTCGTCTCCGTCCAAAGTCGACGCAGGAGTCCGACCTGTTCCTCGATCCGCCGGCCCCGATCTGTGAACTCCTTTCCGAGCGCCTCGTACTCGACCCGGTTCCAACCGAGTCCGACCCCCAGCCGGAGTCGTCCTTGGGAGAGGATGTCCACCTCGGCTGCTTGCTTGGCCACCAGGGCGGTCTGACGCTGGGGCAGGACGATGATCCCGGTAACCAACTCGAGAGTAGAGATTGCGGCCAGATAGCCGAACAGCACCAGCGGTTCGTGGAAGGTGGACCGAACGTCGTAGGGCCCCCGCCAGTCCTGGTGAAAGGCTGGGTCCGCTCCCAGGACGTGGTCGTAGGCAAGTAGGTGGCCGAAGCCAAGGCCCTCGACCCCAGCGACGTAGTTCCGGATGATTGCTGGATCGGAGCCGATCTCAGTCTGGGGGAAAACCACTCCGAGTTTCACGAGCACCGGTGTATCACATGCGTTCCTTCGACGGGGCAGCCTCAGGACCGGAACCGCTCTCTCGCTTGCGCCTTCGGCAAGGCACGGACGAGAGAGCGGTCCGACATGGTGGCCGCAGCCCGCACGGGAATCGTTGTTGTCGCCGGCTCCGCTCGGGGGTGGAGCCGTGCCCGTGCCCGTGGCGGTTAGCGACCGGCTCCAGTTTGAAACGAGCGCCTACGATGAAGAGCGATTCGCCGATGTAGTTTTCCGGGACCGAACCCGGGGCGGCTTGACCTCTCCGGCGGCACCCTCTCAGTAGTTGACACTAGCGATCACTCCGCGGCTGAGCGACCTCCAGCCGCAGCAGTCGCCCTTGACTGGAGCGAAACGTACCCGGCTCAACCCGCGAGTGGCAGGGGCCGGGACAGGCAGCCGCAGCTCCAACTACTTCGGAGGCGTGGTTGCCGGCTCTTTAACTCGCCGTTTGCGGAGTGATAATGCTCGAAGACGAGAGATCCACTGAGCTGCCGAGCAGAGGTTCCAGAGGGTGGGCGACATAGACCACGGTAACGGTGATCTGCGTCCAAGTGGTAAATCCACCCTGGACCAACAGGCAGATCGACGCATCTCCCGCTACTGCTGTCTGCGACAGGGCATCAGCGTACTCGCCGGAGGTGTAATTGCAGGCAGGGTTAGGTGTTGGGAGATTGCAGAGAGGGTTCGGATCCAGCGGGAGAATGTTGGCCGCTTGCTGGGCGGCCGCCGTGATCGCGCGCGGCGTACCGGATTCGCACTCATCCGCCGTGTAGGCGCCGGTTGTGGGTTTCTGCACCAAGGGGACTTCCACTAACGACTCCCGAGCCCCGCCCTGGGCGGCGTTTGATACTGCGGAGTTCTGGAAGAAGAGCCATCCAGCGGCGATGATGCCGAATATCACGGCGAAGAATATGGGTGCAACCAACGCAAACTCGACGACACTCTGGCCGCGTCCTCGGTACCACACGGTTACTGCGTCAAGATCGCGCCGGTACCCTGAATTCCTGGGAGCTTGTAAGTGCTGCCCAAGATCGTGAAGTCGCTATAACCTTCGGTCTGAAACTCGTCCGTCACTGCGAGCCCGGTCAGGGTTATCTTGCAGCCACTCCCCGAGTACCCGGTAGTGACATTGCCACAGGTGAAGCCAGTGCCGTAGGCGCCCCCAGCGACACCGTATCCGGCCAGCAGCATTCCTCCCGGTAGGTAGGGGATCCCGGCGTTACCATCCCAATACTGAGGAACGTATTTCGAGGACTCGCCGAGAGTATCGAACAAATCTTGGCCTACCTGCACGCTGTTGTTATACATGATCCCGTTCAGGTTGATGGTCGCCGTGTCCCCGAGCTCCCCGTCGAGGCCGGTATTCGCGGCTGCGATCGGCTGCCCGCTAACGGGAGTCAGCTGCCACGTTACGAAGTCAGTCCAGGGGAAACTCGTCCCGACCGAGCACAGAAGATTCACAGTCCCCTTCCCCCCGATCTCGAGTGAATAGTTGAGCCCCTGATTCGCCACGCTGTTAGCGGCGTCAGTGACTGCATTGCAGTTGGTCCCCGCAGCTTGCAGTGTCACCGGGGCCGGCTCACCTCCGTTGCAGTCGGGACCGGGAGACGTCGTGTAGGAGTTACCACAGGTTTCGTAAGTCAGTTCGAGGTCGCACTCCCCACTACCGTTGCCGATCGGCGGCTCCCCGTCACCGGTGTTGTTGGCGTAAGTCCCGCCAGCCGAATCGGGGATGGGTTCGGCCGTTACGAACAAGACACCGGTACCGTTCACGGTGTCACCCGAGCCGGGGTCGAGGGCGACGCCATCTTCAAAGTAATACTCCCCTGCTGTGGCGCTCTGCGTCGCCAAGCTACTGGCATCAGTTGGATTGAGCTCCTGGCTGCAGTTGTAAAACTCTGCATTACCGGTCACAACGACGGGGTAGGTGTAGATCCCGGGCATGTATGTCTCAATGCCGCCTTCATCGATCGGGGACGCCCCTGAGGTAGCGGAGTATGTGCTCTGTGTGATCGACTGGGTTCCGCAGAAAGCATCATCGGCAGGGGGCGGACCCGGGTCCGTGTTCAGTGGGTCGGCGGACTGCTGCTTGCCACCTGGCCCTGAGCCCTGATTCCCTTCCCACCCAAGATAGGTAATCTTGGTGCTGGTGTTGACATCGCAGGCCATCGTGTTCGCCGTGTGAACTTGGTCCCCCCCGCTGAAACAGTGGTCGAAGGGGTTCCCGACATAAGACAGGATGTCACCTTGTACGTTCATAGTGCCGGCCTGCTTGCCGTCGATGACGTCAACTTCGCCGTTTGAGCCGGACCAAGTGCCCTTGCCAGTCGTCAGCCAGCCGTCGCTATTGTCATAGATGGTGCCGGTAACATTGAAGGACCCGCTGCCACCTTCAAAAATGGTGTGGGCGCCATGCTCGCCGAGGGCCGCGATAGCGGTAAGAGTCCCGTCGCCCTTGGTGATCGCGTTTACGGCAGCGGCGGAAGCCGCCGTCTTAAGCTTGGTGAAGCCGATGAGCTGCGTCAGAAACGCGGGCCACTGAGGCGTCACAGTGACGTACACGCCACAAGCACCAATCGGCGCGTTGCCGCTGGCTGGGGTGTCGGTCCCCGGGGTGTCGACATAGATGGGGTTGGTGCTGGGAGGGGATGTCAGCGTATTCCCTGTACTATCGAGGTAGTACGCTGTCCACCCTCCGGGGATGGCCGTCGACGGCGAGTTCTTCGATACCAGGTCATCGAGGACCGCAGCGACCTGGTAATTAGTCATGATGGGCCCGGCACCCCCGCAATTTGCGAGCAGTTCAGTGGCCGCACCTACGGAGGCAAAGTCCGCAGCATTCTGGGCTTGGCGGTACTCGAAAAGTCCATAGCCTCCGTCGACGGCAACGCCGACGGCGACAACTAGCACCAAGAGGCTGATCGCGAAGAGCACCATGACCTGGCCCCGTGGGCCGGGTCGGCGCCGGTTCCGGGAAGCGAGCGTGCCGCGCCAACTCCACATCAGGATGAACCCGTCGCCTGAGCCGTCGCGGTTCCGCTCACGGTAATCTTCGGGAAGAGCGGAATGTACGGCTGGACTGACTCCGTGAGGGTCACCACGGCCAGCTGTTGGTCAGGAAACTCGGTGCCGTTCGGGTACGAGACCGAGGCGCAGGCGGTGGACCCGCTGCAGGTGATAGCGCCGGCACCTCCTTCGTTTTGGTCCGCAGCCTGCATGGCCGTGCTATCCACAAATGTCGTGGTGTCGGCCGAGTCGCCTTCAACGGAGATCGCTGCGAAACGAGCGGCCTGAGTCAGGTTGATGGTGGTCACGAGCATCTGTCCTCCGGTCGCCGCTAGGGAAAGCAGCAAGATTGCCACCGGCAGAACTAGGGCGAACTCGACCACAGCTTGACCATGCCGACCAGCCCGGCGATAGCGCCGCCTGAGGGGAGGTCCGGATACTGGGGCGACTTGGAATAAAGCCATTTGTGTAGCGTCAGGGTAGCTGGGGGAAGCCCTCCCCCAACCATTCAAGGGTGTGAAGGGTGTGTCACGACTTCGTTATGTCCGCTCTCTGCACCGGAGGTGTCAAGCAGCCCTGAGATGACGGAAACACCCTCAGCCTTGCCCGTGATCCAGGTGCTGCGGAGCTCCACCGCCTACCTTAGCTCGGTTGGCGTCACAAGTTCCAGGCTGGAGGCTGAGTTGCTGGTGGGTCACTCGCTCGGCCTCTCACGGCTGGATCTCTATCTTCAGTTCGAGCGGCCGCTCGAGGAGTCGGAACTTGAGTCGGTGCGGGTTCTCCTGCGCCGTCGCGCGAGGGGGTGTCCTGTCGCGTATCTCACCGGAGAGAAGGAATTCTTCGGTCTCAGCTTTTCGGTTTCTGGGTCGGTGTTGGTCCCCCGACCGGAGACGGAACTCCTAGTCGAGTTGGCTCTGGAGTTCGCCTCTGGCGGTACGCTCCCGTTAAAGGTGCTGGATCTTGGCACCGGAAGTGGCTGTATCGCGGTCTCTCTGGCGTCCCGAGCTGGGAACGTGATAGCTGACGCCACCGATCGCTACGCGGACGCGATTGAGGTAGCGGCCCGCAATGTGGCCCGCCACGAGGTGGGGGGTCAGGTCAGCCTGCATCAGGGCGACTGGGTCACGCCGGTTAGTGAGCGGGGCCCCTACGCCCTGGTTTTGAGTAACCCACCGTACTTGACGACAGCGGAGTGGCAACTGCTGGAACGCTCGGTCCGCGACTTCGAGCCTCGATCCGCTCTAGACGGCGGGTCAGACGGGCTCTCCTGCTACCGCGACTTGATCCCGGCGGTCTCGCCGGTGGTGGCGCACGGCACCAAGATCCTGCTCGAGTGCGATCCTTTCCGCATCCACGAGGTGGGCCGGATCTGCCGCGCATCCTGGCCGGATGCGGCTCTGTCCACTCACTCCGACCTCAGCGGCCGCGACCGGGTGCTGGAAGTCACTTTGAGATGAGAGGGGTGCTCTGGCCAGGCGACGCTGGAGGCGTCGAACTGGCGGCTTTCGCCCTCGCCGCAGGTGGTGTGATCGGGTTCCCGACGGACACGGTCTTCGGCATCGGCGCTTCCGCCGTAGACCGCAAGGCCATTGCTCGTCTCTTCCAGATCAAACGTCGGCCGGAGACCCAGCCACTGATTCTGATGGCTGCCAGTTCGGGGGAGATGGAACGGTTTGTCAAGTGGCCCCCGAACGCCGCGAAGCTGATCCGATCGCACTGGCCGGGCCCACTCACTCTGATCGTCGCGGCTCGCCGACCAGGTGTCGCTCTGCGTAGCGGAGGCACGGTGGGGGTCAGGATTCCCGCCCATCCACTGGCGCTGGAGCTCTTGCGCCGCTGCGGCCCCTTAGCTACCACCAGTGCCAACCGGCACGGAGAGCCTCCCGCGCTTGACGGCTGTACGGCCCTCCGGCGCCTGCCTGGTCTCGCAGGCGCTCTGCAGGACACCGGCGGTGAGCCGATGGCGGTCCTACCCTCATCTATACTCGACCTCACTCGGGAAGAGCCAGTCCTGCTTCGAGAGGGCGGGCTTAGCGCCCGCGAGCTAGGGGTCTCGATGCCGGACCGGAGCCCTGGGATTCGGAGGGACTGAGATGGCGATTGCAGAGAAGCGGCTCAGTGCCCTGCACCAAGCGGACCCCCAGCTCGCCGCGCTCTTGGAGTCCGAGCTGGATCGCCAGCGGTACACCCTGGAGTTGATCCCTTCCGAGAACGTCGCCAGCCCCGCGGTCCTGGAGGCCGTGGGCTCCTGGCTGACCAACAAATACGCGGAGGGGACGCCTGGGAAGCGGTACTACGGCGGCTGCCAGGTGGTCGATCAGATCGAGACGTTGGCCCAAGAGCGCGCCTGCGATCTGTTCGGTGCCGAGCATGCCAACGTCCAACCCCACTGTGGAAGCTCGGCCAACATGGCGGCCTACATGGCCTTTCTTCAGCCGGGTGACACCATCTTGGGGCTGGATCTGAGCCACGGTGGGCATCTGACCCACGGCTCGCCGGTCAGCTTCAGCGGGATCTTCTATCACGCCGAGTTCTACGGGGTCAGCCGGGATACCGAACAACTGGACTACGACGAGGTTCGGCGGCGGGCCCAGGAGGTCCACCCCAAGGTCCTGGTCGCGGGCGCCAGCGCCTACCCCCGAACCTTTGATTTCCCGAAGCTGGCGGAGATCGCGCACGAGGTGGACGCGCTGCTGATGGTTGACATGGCCCATTTCGCGGGACTGGTAGCGGGCCACGCGCATCCGAGCCCGGTACCTCACGCCGACGTGGTCACTCTGACCACGCACAAGACCCTGCGCGGGCCCTGGGGAGGGATGATCCTCTCGCCCGAACTGCATGCCAAGGCGATCGACAAGGCGGTCTTCCCTGGAGCCCAGGGCGGCCCGCTGCTCCACGCCATCGCCGGCAAGGCGGCGGCCCTGCGGGCCTGGGGCGATCCGGAGATGGCGGGTTACGCCCAGCGGGTGGTGGCGAATTCCCAGCGGCTGGCGGGTGGGCTGTTGGCGGAGGAGCTGCGGCTAGTGAGTGGGGGTACCGACAACCACCTCATGCTGATCGACCTCCGTCCCCTGGGACTCACGGGTCGGCAGGTTCAGGAAGTGTTCGACCGGGCGGGGATCACGGTCAATCGAAACTCGATCCCGTTCGATGAGGCGAGCAAGTTCAATCCCAGCGGGATCCGGCTCGGGACCCCCGCGGTCACCACTCGGGGAATGGGGCTCGAGCAGATGGATGAGATCGCCTCGATGATCTCGCGAACCATCCACAACCTCGGCGATGCCGCGATCGAACGCGAGGTGGCGGCTCGGGCGCGAGCCCTGTGTGAGGCCTTCCCCCTGCCGTACCTCTGACCGCGGCGTTGACCGTGCCCACCATCAGCGACCACTTCCTCAGCGCTCTTCCCATCATGGCAGTGGCGGTGGTGGTGACGATCGCCTCCGTGCCCCCAGTCCGGTGGCTCAGCTTCAAGCTCGGGGCCGTCGCCCAACCTGGCGGGCGGCATATCCACGACCACCCTACCGCCCGTCTCGGGGGCCTGGCGATCATGGCCGGCTTCGTAGTGGCCATGATCACCTTCGGCCGCGACGTCCAGGACTGGCTCCAGATCGTGGTGATCGCCGTGGTGGTGGCGGGACTGCTCGCCGCCGACGACATCCTTGGCCTGCCCTACTGGACCAAGCTGGTGATCCAGGCACTCTGCTCTCTCGCAGTCGCCTGGCTCTTCGCCATCAGCATCAACTCCGTCAATCTGCCCGGTTTGGCCATCCGCTTGGCTTTGGCGTCCATCCCCATCACCATGATCTGGCTCATGGGCATGCAGAACTCGATCAACCTGCTGGACGGAGTGGACGGCCTGGCTGCCGGGGTCGTCGCCATCGTTGGTGGCGTCCTCTATCTGGCGGCGGTGAACCGTCTCGGCGTCGAGCCCAGCCAGGGAGGGGTGATCCTGCTCTCGTCGGCGCTGATCGGCTGCTGCCTGGGCTTCCTGGTGTTCAACTTCGCCCCGGCGCGGATCTTTATGGGGGACTCCGGCAGCCATCTTTTGGGCATGTTGGTCGGGATCATCACGATCCTGGGAGTTGCCAAGGTGACGGTGGCGTTGGCGCTCTTCGTGCCGGTCCTGGCGCTGGCGCTGCCTATCGGTGACACCGCCTTCGCCATCCTCCGGCGCCGTCGCCAGGGGGTCGGTTTCGCGCACGCTGACGCTCGCCATCTGCACCATCGCCTGCTGGCTCTCGGACTCTCCCCACGGGAGACCGCCTTCACCTTCTACCTGGTGACGGCGATCCTGGGATGCCTGGGGCTAGCCGTCTTCGGCCACCGCCGAATCCTGGCGGTGGCGCTTGCTCTGTTGGTCTTGGCCTTGGGGCTGCTGCTCTGGAGGATTTGGCGGAGGGGAGGCTTCATCTTCCAGAAATCAAGGGAGACCGAGTCTCCGAGACTGGGGCGCCCGGATGTCTGATCTCCAAAGGGGCGCTCGAGCCCAACCGGCGGAGGAGCTGGAGATCGTCGGGAGCATCCCGCTGCGTGGTCGGGTGACTGTGAGCGGCAGCAAGAACGCGGCCCTGCCCCAGATGGCCGCGGCGATTCTGACCGATGGACCCCTCCGGCTCACCAACATTCCCGCCATCGAGGACGTGGAAACCATGGGCCGACTGCTGCGAGGGCTGGGCGCCGAGGTGGTCAGGTCCAACGGAGAGGTGGTGATCGATACCCAGAGCATCACCAAGACGGAGCCAGACACCGAACTGGGACGCCGGATGCGGGCATCTCTGCTGGTGCTCGGACCGCTGCTGGTATCACGCGGTGAGGCGACTCTCCCCCTGCCGGGAGGGGACGACATCGGAATGCGCCGGGTGGAGCAGCACCTGGACGGGTTGCGGGCGATGGGCGCGGAGGTACTGGAGGACGAGTTCGGAATCCGGGCCCGGGCCAGCCGTCTTCACGGAGCCCACATCCAGCTCGACATGCCGACTGTGACCGGGACCGAGAACCTGATGATGGCGGCGGCCCGGGCAGAGGGAATCACCGTGATCTCCAATGCCGCTCGCGAGCCACATGTGGTCGACCTGGCCCTCTGCCTGAAGGCGATGGGGGCTCGCATCTCAGGGGCCGGGGGTGACAGGATCGTGATCGAAGGAGTGCCCCGCCTGCATCCTTCCGAGCACCGGGTGAGGGCTGACTACATAGAGGCGGGCACTTTCGCGATGGCGGCGGCGGCGACCGGAGGCGAAGTCTTGATCGACCAGCTCTTCTGTGACGACCTGGATCAGGTCCTCCACAAGTTGCGACGCGCTGGCTGCGAAGTGGAGGAAGGGGGCACCTGGCTAAAGCTTTCCTGTGCCAAGGGTCTACGCGCCGTGGACATGACGACCTGGCCGCATCCCGGCTTCGCCACCGACCTCCAGGCCCAATTCGTAGCCATGATGACCCAGGCTCAAGGGATCAGCACGGTCTCGGAGGCGCTGTTTGAGAATCGGTTCCAGCACGTTGAGCAGCTGCGACGCTTGGGCGCGGAGATCACGCTCAAAGGCCGCAGCGCCATGATCCGGGGCGGCGTGCCCTTGCGCGGAGCAGAGTTGAGCATCTCCGACATTCGTTCGGGGGCAGCGCTTGTGATTGGAGCCCTCTGTTCCCAGGGCGCCAGCCGGCTCACCGGGGTCCACCACCTAGATCGGGGCTACGAGGACCTGGTGGGAAAGCTGACCGGGCTCGGGGCGAACCTGCAACTCCGGCCGGCCACCCCGCGCGGCTGAGCAGCGATGGCCCTCCGCCGGTTCGGCATCGATCTATCGCCAGACCAGGTGGTGGTTTGGGCCCGCGGCGATGGGCTTGTGATCGAAGAGCCGGCGGTGCTGGCCCGGCAGCGGGGAAGCGGTCGAGCCCTCGCGTTTGGGACCGCGGCGCTGGAGCTGGCGGCAGACCGGAGCGACGAGGTCGATCTCAGTTGGCCGCTGGGGGTGGAGCGCCTGGCCGACACGAACGCTGCCGAGCAATTCCTCCGCCAGGTGATCTTCCGCGTCGTCGGCAGACTTCTCTTCTCGCGCCATGAGCTGATGCTGGGAGTTTCGGCCGAGCTGTCCACGGCTTCGCGGCGGGCGCTGCTTCAGGTGGCCATGGCATCTGGCGCGCGGATGGCACACATGATGGACCTGCCTCTTGCGGCGGCCCTCGGGGCCGGCCTCCCTATCGCTTCCTGGACACCGTTGCCACTCGTCTTTCTGCTTCCCCAGTCGGCCCAGGTGGGAATCGTGTGTCACGAGGGACTGTTGGGTCACCGGGCTCTGCCGGCACCGCCCGGGACCTGGGCGGGAGAGGCGGGATTGGCCGCAGTCGCTGAGCTGGTCACCGGGCTGATGGGCGACCTCACGCCCCGGCTTAGGGACCAAGCCATGGTCTCGGGTATCGCCCTGGCGGGACGGGGCGTGACGTTGGCTCCGATTGGCGAGCGGCTGCAGCAGTCCACCGGGATGAATTCGCGGCTTCTCGCGGACCCCAGCCACTGCGTCGCCAAGGGCACCGAGGTGGCGCTGGCCCGGATTGAGTCGCTGGGAAGCGAGGGTCTGCTCTACCTCCGCTGAACCGACGGGGGGCCCAGGACGGACGAAGGCTAAGAACAGACCTGGGCCTGGAAGGACCGCGCTCTGCCAGCCGAATCCGAATTGACACGCTCTGGAGATCCCGACTAAGCTCAGTCTAAGGGCGACGTTAGCCACGCCTAACTAACTGGCCAGCCGGGTCACCTACTGTCAGCAAGGCCGCTCGCGGGAGCCTGCCGACGGGGAGCCCGGCCCACCGGAGGCATGATGGCGAGACCAACCGGCGCGACCGTCCGCTGGCTGGTCGGATTCGCTCTCGCCGCTACCCTGGTGACGACCCTCGCCGCCTGCGGAGCTGCCGGCGGTGCGAGCCGGACCACGCTGATCCTCTACAACGGACAGCACCCACAGACCACCGACGCCCTGGTCAGCGCCTTCGAGAAGAAGTCCGGGATCCAGGTGGAGGTGCGTTCCAACGACGAGGACGTGCTCGCCGACCAGATCGTGGAGGAGGGGAGCGCATCTCCGGCGGACCTGATCTACACCGAGAACTCGCCGGCGCTGGAGTACCTGCAGGGCAAGCATCTGCTGGCTCAGGTGCCCGAGTCGACCTTGGCCCACGTTCTAAAGAAGTACAGCTCAGCACTCGCTGATTGGGTAGGGGTGTCGGCTCGGGTCAGCGTCCTTGTCTACAACACCGAGCTGCTCAAGCCGAGCCAGCTGCCCACGTCGGTGTTGAGCCTGGCCGATCCCCGCTGGCGCGGGTTGCTGGCCATCGCTCCCAACGAGACCGATTTCCAACCGATCATCACCTCGGTTGCCAGGACCTACGGCAGGGCCGCGGCCCTCAAGTGGTTGAAGGGGATTCAGGCCAATGCCGGTCAGCACGTCTACCCGGACAACGAGACCATCACCGCTCGGGTGAATTCAGGCGAGGTCGCGATTGGGATCATCAACCACTACTACTGGTATCGCCTCCGGGCCGAGATCGGATCCAGTCAGATGCACTCCGCGATTGCCTACTTCGCGCCCCGGGACCCGGGCTACGTCCTGGACGTTTCCGGGGCTGCTGTGATCAAGACCTCCAAGCACAGAGCGGCTGCGCAGGAGTTCCTGGCGTTTTTGGTCAGCCATCAGGGTCAGGAGCTTCTGGCTCACAGCGACAGCTTCGAGTACCCGCTCGGATCCGGAGTGGTGACCGCCAAGGCGCTCCGGCCATTTGCCAGTCTTGAGCCGGCACATCTCAGCATCGCCGAGCTTGGTGATGGGGCGGAGGCGGTTGCCCTGCTCCAGGAAGCGCAGCTCCTGTGAAGCTCCTCTAGGCGCATGGCGACCCTGGCTTCGCGTCTGAGCGTTCCGGCTCTGGGGCGCGCCCGGCGGCGGATTCCCAGATTCGTGCTGGTGGGCAGCTGTTTGGTTGCACTGCTGCTCCTGCTGCCCCTGGCGTTCCTGCTGCTGGAGGCCCGCCAGGTTGGGTGGGACGAGCTCTCCGCCCTTCTCTTCCGCCAGCTGACGGTCACCCTCCTCTGGAACATGATTCAGCTGGCGGTCGTGGTGACCGCCCTCACGGCTGTGATCGGGACCGGGGCTGCCTGGTGCGTCGAGCGGAGCGACCTGCCGGGGCGGCGCCTCTTGGCGATGCTGCTGGTGCTGCCCCTGGCGGTCCCCGATTTCGTGGTGGCCTACGGGTGGGTCTCGGTGTTGCCGGTTGTGAGCGGCTACGGCGGGGCGATCCTGGTGATGACCTCCGGACTCTATCCACTGGTGTATCTGCCGGTTGCTGCCAGCTTCCGGGGCGCCGACCCGAGCCAGGAGGAGACGGCCCGCACCCTCGGCATGGGACCGTGGCGCGCGTTCTGGCACGTGACTCTCCGGCAGGCTCGGCCGACCATCCTGGCCGGCTGCCTGCTGGTCTCGCTGGCCCTCCTGGCCGAGTACGGCGCCTTCGAAGTCCTCGGTTACCGAACCTTCACCACCGAGATCTTCAGCGAGTTCCAGGTTGGGTTCAACCCCCTGGCCGGCTGTGCCCTGTCATTGGTTCTGGTGCTCATCGGGCTGGTGGTTCTGGTCGGGGAAGGGTCGCTCCATGACAAGGGACGGGTGGCTCGGGCCGCCCACAATTCCCGCCGCGCAGTTTCGCGGCACCGGTTGGGTCGCTGGCGCTGGCCGGCACTGGGCTTGCTGGGCAGTCTGGTCGGCGTGGCTCTGGGGATGCCACTGGGCGTGATCAGTTACTGGCTAGTCCGTGGTGGCAGCTCCACTTTGCCCGAGTCGGCGACCGTCGCCAGCGCCGCTGGTCACACCGTCTTGTACAGCGCCGCGGCCGCTGCTCTCGCGACCGCACTCGCGCTGCCGGTGGCGCTGCTGGCGGTGCGCACACCGACCCGCTCGGTGCGGATCTTGGAGCGCAGCACCTACATCGTGCAGGGGCTTCCGGGGTTGGTGATTGCATTAGCGCTGGTCTTCTTCGCGCTCCACTACCTGCCATTCATCTACCAGACCAGCGAACTGCTGATCGGGGCCTACGCGATCATCTTCTTCCCACTTGCCTACGTGGCCGTCCGCGCCTCGGTGATGCAGGCGCCGGTCGGCCTGGAGGAGGTCGCCCGCTCGCTGGGAGGTCGACCGTTGGCCGTGCGCTGGAGGATCACGCTGCCGCTGATCGCCCCCGGTCTGGCGGCGGCGTTCTGCCTGGTCTTTCTCTCGGCAGTCACTGAACTAACAGCCACCTTGATCCTGGTCCCGACCGGGGTCCAGACCCTGGCGACGCAGTTCTGGGCCTTCACCGGCAATGTTTCCTACGGGGCAGCGGCCCCGTACGCTGCCGCGATGGTTGCCATCTCGATCGTCCCCGGAATTTTGCTCGGACGTTGGTTCGACCGGCGGCAGGCGACCTCGGTGGGGGACGGATGAAGGCGATCGAGATCACCGATCTGAACAAGTCCTTCCAGGACACCGTGGTGCTCCGGGGGCTCGCCCTAGAGGTTGAGCGGGGAACTCTGACCGCGGTACTGGGTCCTTCAGGCAGTGGCAAGACCACTCTGCTTCGAGTCATCGCAGGGTTGGAGAGAGGGGAGAGCGGCCAGGTCCGCCTCGCCGGGGAGATGGTCGATGACGGCCGCCAGTTCCTCCGGCCCGAGCGTCGCCGGGTCGGCTACGTTCCCCAGGAGGCCTCGCTCTTTCCCCACCTCACCGTGATCCAGAACGTCGGTTTCGGAGTCTCCCGGCAGAAGCGCCGCGGGACCCGAGTCGGGGACCTGCTGGAGATGGTTGGACTGGGAGGGCTGGGGGGCCGGTATCCCCATGAGCTCTCGGGTGGCCAGCAGCAGCGAGTCGCGCTGGCACGAGCCCTGGCAATCGACCCCCAGCTCCTCCTGCTCGATGAGCCCTTCTCGGCATTGGATCCTAGCCTTCGCGCCAGTGTCCGTGAAGAGGTCCGAGGGATCCTGGCGGCGACCGGGATCACCACTCTACTGGTCACCCACGATCAGGAGGAGGCATTCTCAGTCGCTGATCAAGTGGCGGTCCTACGGGAGGGTCGGGTGGCTCAGACCGGCTCCCCGCAGCAGCTTTACACCCTACCGATCGACCTGGAGATGGCGCGCTTTCTTGGAGATGCCAACCTGGTGGATGGCACCGTTCTGGGGGACTCGGTTCTCACGCCCTTGGGCGTGATGGTGTTGCGACCGCCAGAGGTTGGGGAAGCAGCGGTCCTGGGAGCCGCCGTGGTTCTGGTCCGACCAGAGCAGATCGTGATCTCAGCTGCCACCCAAGAGGGAGTCCCTGGCCGGGTGCTGCACGCGGAGTTCCACGGCCACGACAGTGTGGTCGAGGTGGCCAGCGAGACCCCGCTGCTGCCGGGGATCATCCGGGTCCGGGTTCAGGGGGCCGCCCACCTCGAGCCGGAGGCGCGAGTCACCCTCTCGGCAAGCGGGGAGGTACCCGCCTGGCCGATCCCGGAGAGCTCGACCTCGCCAGGCGGAGCTCCCCAGCGAGCAGTTCCGCATGTGCTTGGGCCGAGCGCTCCCAGCTGAAGCGGCTGGCCCGAGCCAGCCCCAGCTCCCTCAGGTGGGCGCGCCAGCCCATCTCCCCCCGGAGCCGGCGCAGGCCGTCCACCCAACCCAGATGGTCCTGAACCGAAACCAACAGAGCGGCTCCCTGGGCGATCTCCTGGACGCCACCGACATCATTGGCCAGCACCGGTGCGCCGCAGGCCATCGCTTCCAGAGCAGGCAGCCCGAAGCCCTCGTAGAGCGAGGGCACGCAGGCGGCGACCGCCCCCGTATAGAGGGCGGCCAGGCTCGCGCCAGATACGTGCTCGAGCGTGATCAGCCGGTCGCCCACCCTGAGTTCCTGGGCTCTTACCTGGAGTGCTGTCGCCGGCGCCCGGGCGGCGTTGGTCACCACCAGCTTCACCGCGGGTGATTGCCCGGCAGGGAAGGCCTCAGCGAATCGCTCGACCAGAAACCCTCCGTTCTTGCGGGGGTGGTGTGCTCCCACCATCAAGAAGTAGGGGGGCTGCACCCCCAGCGAGTGAAGCAGGTCGTGGCACCGCTCTGGGGGGATCGGCAGGAGTTCGGCGCCGACCCCGTGTGGGATCACGGTGATCAGATCGGGGTTGGCGTGATACAGATGAACCAGGTCTGCCCTGGTCGTCTCTGACGGGACGATGACTCGTGCGGCGCGCCGCAGAGTGTCCTGCACAAACGATTCGACCGCTTTCGCCTGGGACCCCGGGTATGCGTGGGGAGCGAAGCGGTGCTCCACACCGTGGATGGTCACCAGCGTCCGGGGTACCCGCCCCGGCGGTAGCCGGTAAGCGGGAATCCAGAGCAGAGCAGGAGGCTGTCGCGAAAGCTCCCAGCGGAGGCGGACGGCGGTCCAGCCCCGGGGCAAGGGAAGGCACCGCCACTCCGAACCGCCCCGGAGCTCCGGGGCATCATCGGGGGGGGTTCTCCGGTTGAGGTAAAGCCGGAGCGGTGCCGGGGGAACCACGATGAGACGACTGATGACCTGGGTGGCGTAGATACCGATGCCGGTGGGCCCTCTCGAGAATGCCCGGCTGGCGTCGATTCCGATCTCCACGGGCGCAGTTTACGAACCGCGGGACTGGCCCCTGGAGCCCGGGCCCAACCGGGCCTCACCGGATCCGAACCCAGCCGACAGTCGGGCGCCGGTTGGCCGTGATAAGATCCCGCCGAATTGTCCTCGGAGGGCGATCCGCGGCGGCCCAGGCGTGTGCCGGGACCCGGTGACGCCCTCGCGTTGGTAGGAGTCTTCTCGATCACGGTCGGAAGTGGGGTCGTGGCCGGGGTTCTGTTGGACGAGCACTTTCGCACGCTCCCACTGCTGACCCTTGTTGGCCTGGCGGTTGGATTGGTGGGAGGTACCTTGGCGGTCTACCGTGGGCTGGCGCCCTTCCGAGGGCGATAGCGCGATGCTGATGGAAGCTGACGAGCTGGCTGGCGCGGTGCGGGCTGCCTGGCTTGCCGCCATTGCCGCCGTGGTCGTGGCGGTGGTGGTCGCCTTCCTGGTTGCCGGGATCGAGGGAGGGGGCCTGGCGCTTGGAGGCGGGGTGCTCGGAATCGCCAATCTTCGGTTCGCGGCCTTCGCTCTCGGTCGAGCCCCGATCGCATTCCTCGGCTCGAGCTTGCCCCGCCTGGCGCTCATCACCGTGGTTCTGGTGGTGCTGGTTGAGGTGCTGGGCCCGGTCGGGGTCTGGGGCCTCCTGGGATTGCTGGCCACCCACCTGGCGCAGGTCGGGGCGATGGTCAGGTTCGGGATCAGGGCGGCCACCAAGTGAGACCGATGGTCATGGCGCAGATTGAGGTTGGTCAGCACTGGACCCTCCACATCCTGGGGATGGCGCTCTACCTCGACACCCTGGTCAGCAGCCTCGTCGCCTTCGCAGTCGTGCTGGGAGCTGGTCTCTACCTGCGACACATCGTGACGGCAGGCGTTCCTGGCCGCTTCCAGGCGCTGATCGAGATGGTCTGGGAGACCGTGGACGACTATGTGGCCCGGATGATCGGGCCCTTCGCCAAATGGGCGGTGCCCCTCTGCACCGTGTTGTTCTTCTACATCCTGGTCAGCAATTGGCTCGAGCTGATCCCGACCGGAGACCGCTTGACCTCGGCCACGGCGGACGTCAACGACACCGCCGCGCTGGCGGTGATCGTGATCTTCATGGTGCACTACACGTCGATCCGCCAGCGCGGTTTCGGCGGCTACATCAAGATCAATTACCTGCATCCGGCCGGGATGCCCAAGGTGTTCTACGTGCTGCTGGCACCGATCAACGTGATCGCCCAGGTCTCCTATCCGATCTCGCTGACGCTCCGACTCTTCGGGAACATGTTCGCCGCCGCCCTGATGCTGCAGATCATCGCCCTCTTGCCGATCTACCTTTCCTGGGCCTTCAACGGAGTGTGGAAGCTCTTTGAGGGTGTTTTCGTGGACGTGATTCAGGCCTTCATCTTTGCCCTGTTGACGGTGATCTACCTAAGCATGGCGACGATGGAGCACGACGACGAGTCGGCGGCCGAGGCCGCCACAGCCTAGGGGCTCGCCCCCATAGCCAGACCTGGGAGGAATTCAATTGGCGCTCGACACTTCTCACGCAATCGTTTATGCCGGTGCCATGATCGGCACCGGGGTGGGCGCCGTCGGCGCCGCCATCGGTGACGGCCTAGCCGGGGCGCAGCTGATCGCCGGGATCGCCCGCCAGCCGGAGGCCCAGTCCCGACTTCTGACCTGGACCTTCCTCACCGTCGGTCTGGCGGAGGCGGTGTACTTCATCAACCTGGCGTTGATGTTCGTCTTCATCAGCCTGGCCGGCAAGTAGGCGAATCTCGTTGCCCCTAGCCGCTGCCGCCAGCCCGCTCGCGCTCAACCTGACCTTCCCGGTCGAGATCGTCGTCTTTCTGGTCCTGCTGTACCTGCTGGCGCGATATGTGTTCCCTCCGATCGTGAGGGCGCTCGATGCCCGCAAGCAGCAGATCGCCCAGTCCCTCGCGGAGGCCGAGTCCGCCCGCCGCGAGGTGGCGGAGGCGCGGCAGCAGGAGAAGTCCGATCTCGCGGACGCCCGGCGCCAGGCCCAGGAGATCCTGGACAAGGCACAGCAGCTGGGTGAGGAGCTACGAGAGGAGCTACGCCAGAAGGGCCGCGAGGAGCAAGAGGCGATGCTGACCCGGGCTCGGGCTGAGCTGGTCCAGGAGAGGGAGCGGGCGGTCAGCCAGCTCCGGCGGCAGGTGGCTGACCTGGTGTTGCTGGCCACCACCAAGATCCTGGAGGAGGAGCTAGACCAGCCGCGCCAGCGACGCCTGATCGACCAGGCCCTGGCGGAGGTGGATCTCAGTGCCTGAGGCGCCCCGGGTACCCAGCACCGCCCGCCACTACGCGGCTGCGGTGTTCCAGCTGGCGGAGGAGGAAGGAGGGTTCGCTCCCTGGCTCAAGCGCCTGGGACTGCTGCGCCAGCTCCTCGAAGAAAGCGATCTCGGACAGGCGCTCGCGAATCCCTCCCTCCGGGTCGCCCAGAAGCTGGAGCTCTGCCGGGCGGTGCTGGAGCGGGACCAGGCCATCGACAGGCTGGCCGGTAACCTGCTCCTGGTGCTGGTCAGCAGCCGGCGCCAGCGCCTGCTTCCGGCGATCGAGGAGGGATATCACCAGCTGGTCGACAAGCGGGAGGGGCGGGTCCCGGCCCAACTGACCACCGCGGTCGCGGTCAGCGCCCTTGACCAGCGCCAACTGGCGGAGCAACTCTCCCGGCGGCTCAAGCTGGAAGTGCGATTCGAGGCTAAAGTCGACCCCTCCCTTTTGGGTGGGGCGGTGGTGCGGGTGGGGGACCGAGTATTCGACGCCAGCCTCACTACCCGGCTCCAGCAGCTGCGCCAGGACCTTCTGACCCAAGTGCCAAATAGATGAGGACACCATGAGCATTAGCGCGGCCGAGATTGGCCAGATCATCAAGCGCAAGATCGCCGACTTCGACGCTCCGGTGGTCTCGGCGGAGTCCGGGGTGATCACCACTTTGGGTGATGGAATTGCCCAGATCTATGGCCTGGAGGGGGCCATGGCCGGCGAGCTCCTGGCGTTTCCCCACGAGATCATGGGCATGGCGCTGAACCTCGAGGAGGACCAGGTGCGCGCCATCATCCTGGGCCGCTTCGAGGAGCTCCGCGAAGGCGACGAGGTGCGCACCACCGGCCGGGTGGTGGAGGTTCCGGTGGGACGGGAGCTGGTCGGGCGGGTGGTCAACGCGCTGGGCCAGCCGATCGACGGCAAGGGTGAGATCGCCACCAAGGAGCGGCGCCCGGTCGAGCGGCAGGCACCCGGGGTGATCGACCGCCAGCCGGTGGACACCCCGGTGCAGACCGGCATCAAGGCGATCGACGCCCTGGTCCCGATCGGGCGCGGCCAGCGCGAGCTGATCATCGGGGACCGCCAGATCGGCAAGACGGCGATCGCGATCGACACCATCATCAACCAGAAGGGCAAGAACCTCACCTGCATCTACGTGGCCATCGGTCAGAACGCGGCCTCGGTGGCCCGCACCGCCGCGGTGCTGGAGGAGTACGGCGCCCTGGAGCACACAATCATCGTGGCCGCCACCTCCGGAGAGCCGGCGGCGCTCCAGTACCTGGTTCCGTACACCGGCTGCTCCATGGGGGAGTGGTTCATGGAGAAGGGCGAGGACGCGCTGATGGTCTACGACGACCTGAGCAAGCACGCCTGGGCTTATCGCGAGATCTCGCTGGCGCTCCGGCGGCCGCCGGGCAGGGAGGCCTACCCGGGCGACGTCTTCTACCTCCACTCCCGGCTTTTGGAGCGGGCGGCCAGGATGAGCGAGGAGAAGGGCGGCGGATCCTTGACGGCGCTGCCGATCATCGAGACCCAGGCCAACGACGTGGCCGCCTACATCCCCACCAACGTGATCTCCATCACCGACGGGCAGATCTACCTGGAGGGAGACCTCTTCTACGCCGGTACCAGGCCCGCCGTCTCCGTCGGACTCTCGGTAAGCCGGGTGGGCGGAGACGCCATGACCAAGGCGCTCCGTTCGGTGGCCGGGGGAATGCGGCTGGACCTGGCCCAGTTTCGGGCGCTGGCCGCCTTCGCCCAGTTCTCGAGCGACCTTGACAAGACCACCCGCGACCAGCTGGATCGGGGCCGGCGGCTGACCGAGCTGCTGAAACAGGACCAGTACCAACCGGTCTCCCTGGCCCTGCAGGTGATGACTGTGTTCGCCGGCACCAGGGGGTACCTCGATGGGATTCCGGTGGAGAAGGTGGCCGACTGGGACGCCCAGTTCCGCCGCTACGCCGGCCAGGCACTGCCGAAGCTGGTGGAGGAGATCGAGTCGAAGAAGGTCCTCGACGACGACATGCAGAAGCAGCTGCGTCAGGGCCTAGAGGAGTTCAACCAGGGCTTCGACGTGGGCGAGACCGCAGCTGAGAGCGAGGCCTAAGCGAGAGCTCCTTGGCCACTCTGCGCGACATCCGACGCCACATCCGCTCGGTGCGCAACATCGAGCAGATGACGCGGGCCATGCAGATGGTCTCTGCGGCCAAGATCAGAAGGGCCCAGGCCCGGGTGGAGGGAGCCCGGCCGTACGCGCAGGCGATGGACGAGGTCGCCAGAGATGTCGCCAAGATCGGCAAGGAGTACCACCATCCCTTCACCGTGCCCCGAGAGGAAGGTGGTGGCCTCCTGATTCTGGTCACCAGCGACCGCGGCCGGGTGGGGGCGCTCAACGTCAACACCATGCGGGCGGCGCATGCCCTGATGCGCCGGGAGTTCGGCCCTCGCTACCAGGTGGTGGCCGTGGGCCGCAAGGGGTTGGAATTTGCCAACCGGATGCAGCTGGAGGTGGTCCACCACAAGCAGGGCCTGCCCGATCGGGTGACCCCCGACGAACTCCGACCGGCGGTGGCGGCGGCGGTCGACGCCTATCTGGAGGGTGGGGTCAAGGAGGTCTATCTGGCGTTCGCCCGCTTCCGCAATCTTCTCAGTCAGGTTCCGGTGGTGCGGCCATTGGTGCCGGTTCCGCCTGCGCCCGAGGACGAGGGGCCGCAGACCCAGGGCGACTACATCTACGAACCAGGCGCGAAGGAAGTGCTGGAGCGCTTCATGCCGGAGTACCTGCTGAGCCAGGTCTTCCAGGCGGTGCTGGAGAATCAGGCCAGCGAGCACAGCGCGCGGATGGTCGCCATGCGCAATGCCTCGATCAAGGCGGGGGACGTGATCAAAGAGCTCTCCTTGACCGCCAACAAGGTGCGCCAGGCGAGCGTCACCCGAGAACTCATGGAAATTATCGGCGGCGCTGAGGCCCTCCAGGCGGCCCGGCGTTGAGGAGGTGGTAATGGCAAAGGCCAAGGTCAAGGCGGCGGACAGGAAAGCGGAAGGGGAGCGTTCCTCCGGAACCGTGCTGCAGGTGATCGGGGCGGTCGTGGACGTGGCCTTCGCCGCGGGGCAGTTACCGCTGATCAACGATGCGCTGGAGATCCGGGGCGACGGTGCTCGTCGGGTGCTCGAGGTCCAGCAGCACCTGGGCAACGACGTCGCCCGCTGTATCGCCATGTCCTCAACCGACGGACTCCGCCGCGGCGACCGGGTTGTTTCCACCGGAGGACCGATCGAGGTACCGGTCGGGAAGCAGGTCTTGGGTCGGATGTTCAACGTGATCGGCGAACCGATCGACGGCGGACCGCAGATCAAAGGCGGAGAGCGCCTTCCGATTCACCGGGATCCCCCGTCGGTGGCCGACCAGGAGACCTCGACGGAGATCCTGGAGACCGGTCTCAAGGTGATCGACCTGATCTGCACCTTCGCAAAGGGTTCCAAGATCGGACTCTTCGGTGGAGCCGGGGTCGGCAAGACGGTAATCGTGATGGAGCTGATCCGCAACATTGCCATCGAACACTCCGGCTACTCGGTGTTCGCCGGAGTCGGCGAGCGGACCCGTGAGGGCAACACCCTCTTCCGGGAGATGCACGAGTCCGGGGTCATCGACCAGACCGCCTTGGTTTTCGGTCAGATGAACGAGCCCCCGGGGGCGCGGGCGAGGATCGCGCTGACCGGAGTCACCATGGCGGAGGAGTTCCGCGACGGCGAGGGTGCCGACGTGCTGCTCTTCATCGACAACGTGTTCCGTTACATGCTGGCCGGCAGCGAGGTCTCCGCCCTGTTGGGCCGGATGCCGTCGGCCGTCGGGTACCAGCCGACCCTGGCTACTGAGATGGGTGACCTCCAGGAGCGGATCACCTCCACCCACCGGGGCTCGATCACCTCGGTGCAGGCGGTCTTCGTGCCCGCCGACGACTACACCGACCCCGCGATCCAGACGACCTTCGCCCACCTCGGCGCCACCGTGTCGCTCAGTCGCCCGATTGCGGAGCTGGGGCTGTTCCCGGCAGTTGATCCCCTCGACTCCTTCAGTCGGATCCTGGATCCGAACATCGTGGGGGTCGAGCATCACGAGGTGGCCCTGGGGGTGCAGCGGGTGCTGCAGCGCTACAAGGATCTGGAGGACATCATCGCCATCCTGGGGATGGAGGAGCTCTCTGACGAGGACCGGCAGACGGTGAACCGGGCCCGACGAGTACGCCAGTTACTGGCCCAGCCGATGTTCGTCGCCGAGCAGTTCACCGGGCTCGCCGGCAAGTACGTGCCGATCAAGGAGACAGTCCGGGGGTTCAAGGAGATCCTCTCCGGCAGCCTGGACCATCTCCCCGAGCAGGCCTTCCGGATGGTGGGCACCATCGACGAGGCGATCGAGAATGGACAACGGTTGAACCGCGGCGGGGAGCCTGAAGTGAAGACCGAGTCGCCGGCCACGCCTGCCGCCGCCACGCCTGCCGCCGCCGAGGCCGTGGCGGCTGCGGCCGCTCCGAAGGTGGAGCCGGAGACTCGACAGAAGCCGGCCCGCTCTCGGGCGAAGGCGACGGCCGGATCGTCCGCCTCCTCCAGAGCCACGGCTCGCAAACCGCGAACCAAGCCGAAGTCGAAGGACGGCTGAAGTGCCGGTCGCCACGCGGCTACTGTCCGCCATGAAGCCTCTCTTCGAAGGGGAGTGCGACTTTATCGTGGCGCGAGCCGCCGACGGCGAACTGGGAGTTCTGCCCGGCCATGCACCCCTGCTCACCTGGCTCAAACCGGGCGAGTTGATGCTGCGTCAGGGCCACGACGAGCAGTTCTTCTTCCTGGAGGATGCCTACCTGGAGGTGCTCCCGGATCGGGTGTTGATCCTGGCCGATCGCGCACTTCCGGTCGGGGAGCTCGACGTGGGGGCGGCGGAGGACGAGCGGCGGGAAGCCCAGGAAGCTCTGGCCAAGGCGACGAGTCCAGCGGATGAGGATTCGGCGCGCCTGCAGCAACGCCTGGAGGTGGCGGAATACCGGCTCCAGGCTGCCGAGCACGACCGGCGCCGCCGCCGGGACTGAGGACTCAGCCGGGGTTTCGGTAACGACCCGGTCGCGGACCTGACCTGAGCTCGACCGGCCATATACTCGGCCGGTGCCAGGGGCCGGCGTCTCGTCCACATCCATCTCACCCGGTCCGATCATCGAGGGCCCGGCGCGTGCAAACGTACTGGGAGTCCCGGTGGACCGATGTACGCGCCGGCAAGCGCTGGAGCGGTGCGAGGCAGCGACCACCAGCAACCCCCTCCAGGTAGTGACCCTGAATCCGGAGATGGTGATGCAGGCGCGCCGCCAGCCGGAGTTAGCTCAGGCGATCCGGGCGGCGGGGCTGATTCTCCCCGACGGAGCTGGAGTGGTCTGGGCCAGTCGTCGGTTGCGGAGCCCGGTGTCCGCTAGGATCGCTGGCGCTGACTTCCTGGCAGACCTCGCCGGGATGGCGGCGGCCCAGGGCGGGTCGATCTTTCTGTTGGGAGGCGCCCCCGGGGTCGCCGAAGCCGCCGCCCAGACCCTCCAGCTGGAGTACCCCGGACTTCAGGTCGCTGGAGTGTGGTCCGGTTCCCCGGCCGCGGATGAGGCGCCGGTCATCGTTAGTCGGATTCGATCCGCCGGAGCCACCCTCTTGGCTGTCGCCTTTGGCGTCCCCCAACAGGACCTCTGGCTGGCGCGCCACCTGGCGGCGACCGGGGCTCGGGTGGGTATCGGCGTCGGGGGAACGCTGGACTATCTCGCTGGCCGGGTGCCCCGTGCCCCAGCCGTTCTGCGCCGGGCCGGGCTGGAGTGGAGTTTTCGACTGGCCCGCCAGCCCTGGCGCCTGCCCCGGATGTTGCGCGGCGCGCCCTTCTTCTGGGCGGTGGCGCGGGAGTCCCACAGGTCCTCGTCACGGTGAACTCCGAGACGGTGGAGCTCAGTCTGATCCTGCCCGCCTACAACGAATTGGAGCGGCTGCCGCCTTCACTCACAGCGATCCGGGGCCACCTCGATGGCTCCGGGCGCTCGTACCAGGTGCTGGTGGTCGACGACGGCAGTACTGATGGCACCGGGGAGATGGTGGAGCAGTTGCGCCCGGACTGGCCCCAGCTCGAACTGATCGTCTTCGATCACAACCGCGGCAAGGGGGCGGCCGTCCGCGCGGGCATGCTTCACGCCGGTGGCCGGTTGCGGCTCTTCAGCGACTCCGATCTCTCGACTCCGATAGTGGAGATGGGGAAGCTGGAGAGCGCGATTTCGGGCGGAGCCGGAGTGGCGATCGGGTCTAGGGCTCTCCCGGGGTCCCAGGTGGAGCTGCACCAGCCCCTCTACCGCGAGCTGATGGGCAAGACCTATAACCAGGCGCTCAGACGCCTGGTGCTCCCGGGTCTCCGGGACACCCAGTGCGGGTTCAAGATGTTCACGGCCGCGGCCGCGGTCAGCTGCTTCACGCCGCTGCGGACCCCCGGTTTCGGCTTCGATGCCGAAGTGCTGCTGCGGGCTCGACTGCAGGCCATCCCGATCGCTGAGATCCCAGTAGTCTGGCGAAACGCCGCCGGGACTCGCGTCAGTTCCTTCCGTGACGGCGGGCAGATGCTGACCGACCTACTCCGGCTCCGCCGGCGGGTCGGATCGGATCCGACCCTGTGAGTCGGGCACTCTCGCCACGTTGGTTTCGTGTGGGGCCCCCGCTTCTGGACCTCGAATCAGCCAGCGGCTGGGCGCGGGGGGTACTGGATGCCACCTCCGGCAGAGTCTGGTGGTGGGCGGCTGGGGGAGTGCTGGTGCTGGGGGGAGCGGCGGCCGGTCTGCATCTGCCCACCTCGGGGTCCTGGTTCTGGCACCTCGCCAACGGGGAGCTGATCCACACCCATGGCCTCACGGGCTCGGCGCGCTACCTGGCCCATCCCGGAGCCACGCTGGACCTGCGGAGCTGGCTGGCCGACTTCGGTCTAGCTCTTATATATAGGAGTGGCGGGCTGGCCGGCCTGGCGGTCGCGGGAGCGGTGGGTGGGGCTCTGGTGGGTTCCGGCCTGCTGCTGGCGGCGCGAGCCGTCGGCCGGGTCCATCCCCTGCTGGTGGTGGGTGAGGGTGGGCTCGGGTTGGCGGCTCTCGCCCCGGTTCTAAGCGACCTCTCCGCCGAGCTGCTGGCCCTCCTCGGGGTCGGGTTGCTGCTGGCACTGCGGGCGGCCGGGCGGGGCGGCTGGTGGGGGATCGGCGCGCTGGTGGCGCTAGTTGTGCTGTGGACCAACGTCCAGGCCGACGCGGCAGTGGCCGTGCTGGTGATCTGGGGCTGGCTGGTGGTCGCCCATTGGGACTCCTCCCGAGCCGGTCGGCCCCCGGCGCCGAGCTGGTGGCTGATCCCGCTCACCGGCGCGGCCCTGTTGGTGAGCCCCCGTGGTATCGGCGCTCTCGGTGGGCTGCCGCTCAGTCTGGGCATGCAGGGTGAGCATCCGCTTCTGGCGGCTTGGTCCAGCATCGACTTCCATCCCTGGAGTGCGCGGGCCGCCGAGCTGGCGGGACTGGTGCTTTTACTTTCGTACTGGCTGGCTGGATCACAGCTGCGCCGGTCCGATGCCTATCTGGGGTTGCTCACCGCGGCCTTGGCGCTCATCTGGTCTAACTACCTGCCCTGGCTCTTGGTGGTGGCGGCAGCCCAGAGCTGCTGGTATCTCTCGGTGGACTGGCTGCCAGGCAACAAGAGGTCTGGGCCCGCGTCTGAGAGTACCGGGGCCGGTGGAAGCCGACGGAAGCTCGTCTCATGGGCGGCGCTGCTTCCGGTTTTATTGGTGGTGGTGCTGCTCGGGTCTGGGGTGGCCGCAGCCGCTCGTGACGGTGGGGTGAACCAGCAGGCTCGCGCCCAGCTTCCGATCCAAGCGACCCGGTGGCTGGCGGCTCATCCGGTCGGAGGAGCGTGGTTCACCACACCTCAGTTCGGCGACTACCTCAGCAGCCAGTTCCCAGCCGGCCGCCATCTCCTCTGTGTCGACGATCCCGTACCGATGGCAGGCAGGGCCCTGGGTCAGTGCGAAGAGTTGACGGTGTTCGATTCCGGCGCACTCAAGACGCTCCGTTCTCTAGGAGCGCGTCTAGCGATCCTGCCGCGCGCCGCGCCAGCGGCTACGTTCTTGCTGGCCGAGGGGTGGGAGATCCGGTATCGTGACCCCACGACCGTGATCCTGGCTCCCAGGAATCTCTAATACCTTTGGGCTAGGATCCGAGTTCAACC
This sequence comes from Candidatus Dormibacteria bacterium, assembly GCA_050734135.1. Lineage (GTDB taxonomy): Bacteria > Chloroflexota > Dormibacteria > Aeolococcales > Bog-877 > Bog-877. Next base: position 88,064 of record JBOHUG010000009.1, on the reverse strand, counting down.
ACGCACCCCCTGCAGGAGAGCATGTCCAAGAAGTCAATGGCGGTCCGGCGGCAGATGCGAGAGGCAGCCTCCGAAGGACGCACCGCCGGGAGTCGGCAGCAGGCTCGGGGCCGCAGCGCGGGTCGTAACTATCGCCGCGCTGACTCGCGGCGGCCCTGGGGCCTGATCTCCGGGGTAATCGGTGTGGTGGCGGTGTTCTTGGTCGTGGTGGTGGTGCTGGAACTGACTCTGACAGGTAATCTGAAGCAGGACAAGGCGGTGTTGCCTGCGCCCGCCTCCCTGATCACTTCACTTACGACGATTCCGGTCCACACGTTGGAGGCGGTCAAGGCGGGGAGCATCAGCAATACCCCACTCAACATCCCCGCCTCGTATAAGCCGGCGGCACTCACCTCCGACGGTCTGCCGGAGATTGGCTATGTCGGCGCGGAGTTCTGTCCCTACTGTGCTCTGCAGCGGTGGTCACTGATCGTAGGTCTCAGCCGGTTCGGGACCTGGTCGGGGTTGCACATTATTCGCTCGTCGGTCTATGACTCACCGTCCAACGTGCCGACGTTTACCTTTGCTTATGGGGCCAAGTTCAGGAGTACCTATGTCGCGTTTGTGCCTCGCGAATACCAAAGCAATGTATCCCTGAACAACGACGGCGCGCCCTATGCGGCACTCCAATCACTGCCTGAGACCTTGGCCACCGCATATTCCGGCATCGACAGTGGCGGGGACTATCCCTTCCTTGACTACGCGGGCACATTCGTCCAGATCGGGAGCGAAGCCCGCTCGACCAACGTGTCCGCGCTTCAAGGACTCACCTGGGATCAGGTCGCCACGCAACTACGAAACACCAAGTCGGTTGCCGCTCAGGAAATACTGGGCGGCGCCAACTACGTTACCGCCGCTACGTGCGTGGTCACGGGGGAGAAGCCGGGGTCGGTCTGCAATAGTTCGATGATCAAGTCCCTGCAAACTACGTTGAAAGCCACGACGTGAGCAGGCCCCGGGGCCGCCGCCGGATGGCTCCGGTAGCTTCCGGTTCAGACGCGGAGAGCGCAGCCGGACCGTCGATGGATACGACTGGCACCCTGCCTTGGGGCGCGATGGCACTCGGTGTGCTTGCCCTACTCGGAATGGGACTCGCCGGGTACCTGACCGCGGTGCACTACGCCCCCGCACTTCTGGTGTGCAGCGATCAGGGTCTGGTGAACTGCGAGGCGGTCCTGACCAGCTCCTACTCCGTTCTCCCGGGCACCGCCATCCCGATCACCGTCCCGGGCCTTGCCTTCTTTCTGATCAGCCTGGTCTTGGCCCTTGCCCAACTCCGGCGCCCCGAGGTCTACGGCCTGCGCCAGGTCCACGCTGTGTGGGGAGGGCTAGGCCTGCTCACCGCGCTGTATTTGGTCTTCATCGAGGTGGTCGAGGTGCACTACATCTGCCTGTGGTGCAGCACCGTGCACGTGACGCTGTTGGTGACCTTCCTGATCACGCTCTGGCGGGCTGTACCCCAAGCCAAGTCCCCCCCTCCGCGGCGCTCGCGCTAGCTAAGCCGGCGAGCCTGGCCGACGCAGGCGGCCACCCCCTGTTGGCGCCAGCTCTCCGCTGTCGGATTGGGCGGCAGGGGCAGGGTCGGGAGCAGGCTGGTGCGCTCGAACCCCTCAACCCGCCGATCGCGGTAGACCAGGGTCCACTGGGAGGCGCGCTGGAGCGCGTCGGGAAAGGCGGTCCCACGCTCGAACACCACCAACTCTGAGGGACTGGCGTCGAGGCGGCTGAGCCACTGGGGCGAGAGGTCGATGATCGAGGCGTAACGCTCCAGCAATTGGCTCCCCATCAGGGCGGCGTCACCGAAGATGAAGACCTTGTCCTTGGGGACGGTGTAGGCGAGGAACCCTCCGTCCCCGTACTGGTTGAAGACGCGGAGCTGGGCCGGGCCCCGGTCAAGCCAGCGGGCTGCGCAGACCGGGAAGGCGTTGATATAGGTGGAGGAGGCGAGCTGGGGGCTACCTCCGGCATCCACTTGCACCATCAGGATCGCCACCAGCAAGACCATCTCGAGCAACTCGACCAGGATCACCAACGGCGGTTGGCGCAGTCGCCCGCGAAGGCGCCAGTGGCGGGCCAATTCCACCCGGACCCGATCCGCCAGATTGATCCAGACCGGAGCTCCGGCGGCCACCAAAAAGACGCTGTTGCGGACCGACTGAAGTGTGAGGAAGAGGCTCAGGACGAGAACCAGTCCGTCCCGGAGGGTGATCTGCCGGTAGCGCACCAACAGGACCGCCAGGGTGAGAACGAAGAACAACAGGGGCAGCAGTACTGCAGAGTGAAAGTCGGGGCTCTGCCACTCTTGGATCAGGGCCTGCTGGGCTGTGTTGAACTGGGTCTCGAAAGGATAGGCGACGATCACTGCCCCGTTGGGGTTGATCAGACAGACGGCTACCGAGCAACCGGTCGCCCAGGCGAGCTGCCCGATGCGGCGCCGCTCCGGGTGGGTCCGGCGCCCCAGCAGCGCCAGGAGCGCCTCGACGCCGACGATCGCCAGCAGGAAGATCAAACCGAGAATGAAGCCCGCGTGCAGATTGGACCAGATCAGGAATAGAGGCGGCAGCAGCCAGGCGACGTGGCCGCCGCGCCGCAGCTGCCGCTCCACCAAGAACAGCACCAGGGCGGTGAGCACGTAGGAGTCCATCTGGGATCGCGGACCCAGGATCGGATAGGCGACGAGCCCAGCCAGCAAGATCCCCACCGCCAGGGTCAGGCCATGGGCGGGTCCCAACTCCCGAGCCCGCAACCAGATGAGTAGAAAGAGAGCCAGGGTGATCAGCTCGTAGACGATCACGACCCCCAAGCGGCCGCTTGCGGCCGCGACCGCTGCCATCCAGGACTCGCTGAGCCACTCCTGCATGACCCAGTGGCGCCCGACCGCCATGAAGGCATAGGGGTTGACGTGGATCAGAGCGTTGGTGGCGAGCAGAGTCTTGCCGTTACGGAGGTGCCACCAGAAGTCCGGGTCCATCTCCTCAGGTCGCGCCAGCAGCATCGCCACCAGGAGTCCACTGACGGCGAGGAACCTGGGCATGGTCAGCCACGGGCTCCGCGTGGGCTTAGCCTTCAGCTGGGCCTGATCCATGGGACACCCGGAGCGATCACGGGCGCCAGTGTAGGTGGGGGCGACCATCTTCACGCAGCCGTCACCGGACCGACCCCGGGCATTTCTCAGGGCCACCCCGTAACCTTTGGGCGTGGCCGCTCGTCCCGTTTCGCCCCTGGCTTCACCCCTCGGGGAGCTCCAGCTGGTACTGGAGGAGGAGGTGCTGCGGGTAGAGAACGCGCTCCTCACCATCGACGAGGAGGTCATGCAGCTGCTTGGAGCCCTGGATCAGGTCGGTGATCGGCTGGAGGACTCCGACATCGTCCGCCGCCATGTGCTGCGTGACCACGCTCGCTTTACCTCCGCCGAGGTGGAGGCCGCCATCGGACGGTGTTTCGCGCTTCGCTCGGAGATGACCTTGGCCAGGCTGCGGCTGGCCCACTGCCGAAGCTGGGCCAAAGAGCTTCGGTATTGGCACTCCTTGATGAAAGCCGCCGCGGAGCAGTTGGAGGATCACCGACCTCCCGACGGAACCCTGGAGGAAGGCCTGGCTCGCTACCGGAGCGCCTCGCGCCAGGTGTTCCAGACCATCGACGAGGAGCGGATGCGGATCGCCCGGGATATGCATGACGGACCGGCCCAGTCCATGTCCAACCTGGTGCTTCGGGCCGAGATCCTGGAGCGCATGGTCGACCGGGAGCCAGAGCGCGCCAAGGCCGAGGTCCAGAGCTTCAAGGACGCCATGAAGGCGGTCTTGGATGAGACCCGCCAGCTGATTTTCGATCTGCGGCCGATGACCCTCGACGACTTGGGGGTGATCCCCACCCTGCGCCGCCTGGTCAACGAGTTCCGGGACGCCGAGGGGATCGAGGGCCGGCTGTCAGTTATCGGCACCGAGCGCCGACTGCCTTCTGCCACTGAGGGCGCTCTCTTCCGCATCGTCAAGGAAGCTCTGGTAAATGTTCGCAAGCACGCCCGAGCCCGCAGCCTGGACGTCCTGATCAATCTGCAGCCCCAGCGGGTCAGCGCAGTCATCAAGGATGACGGCGAGGGGTTCGACCTGGCGGCGGTGGAAATGAGGTTGGCCCGTGAGCCCCACTTCGGATTGATCTCGATGCGGGAGCGTGCCGATCTGGAGCGTGGGCAGTTGGAGATCCTTTCCCAAGTCGGCCGCGGCACCGAGGTCCGAGTCACCCTACCGATCGAGCCCTGAGTCCTAACAGGAAAGTTACGCAGCGGTTACACGGGTGGCGGGCCACCTCACCATATACTCCGGCTGCCATTGCTAGGCCTGGGAATGCGAATTCCTGGATTGCGAGCGGTAAGGAGGTTTAGAAGGAATGCTCGGAAGTTGGTACGTACGGCTGCGTGACCGAATCGGTCAGGTAGTCTCGCACCGAGACTCGGACGAAGAGGGCCAGGGGATGGTCGAGTACGCGTTGATTCTGGTGCTGATCGCCATCGTTGTCATCGTTATCCTCACAGTCGTGGGACACCGAGTCAGCGACGTTTTCTCAAACATCAACACTGGTCTCTCTGGCTGATTCGAAGCACTCAGGCGCGCGGCGGGGCGACCCGCCGCGCGTTTGTCAATCCCACCCAATGGCCCTGGGGCCGGCGGTAATCCCATCGGAGGTTTAGGACGGTGACGACCGATTTGAAAGGACGGGTCAATCAGGTCTGGATAGCCATAGGGCTGATCCTCGCGATCTTTGCGTTCGGCGCGGCTTACTACTTCACTCGCGCCAACACCAACAACACGCCGACGGCTCCAACGACCGGACAGCTGGTCGTGGTCGCAAAGGTCTCTATTCCTAGCGGTGCCCTGATCACGGCTGGCATGCTCGAGGAAACGCGTATCAAGGGACTCCTCCCTGTTGACGCGTACACGTCGTGCCAGCAACTCGTTCGTCAGGCCTGTGCGGCCACCGCCGGGGTGTCGGCGACCCAGCCGACCACATCATCGGTCTCGGACTTCTATGCAGTGGTCGCGATGACGCCCAACACCGTCATCACCGAGAATTCGGTGTCGGTCAACAAGGCCACCCAGTCGCCGTCGTTCGGAAACCTCAACCTGCCCGCCGGGCAAGTGGCGGTCGCTATTCCCCTTACCGCCCAGCAGTCGGTAGCCGGGTATCTTCAGGTGGGCGACCGCATTGACATCATCGGCGTGGATAGCAATGGGAACACGGACTTCACGTTCGAAGATCTCCCGGTCATCAGCGTGGGCTCGCCTTCCACTACCGGCGGCGCATCGAGCTCATCCGGTGGAGGTCTGGTCGTTCTTCAACTGACGCGAAGCCAGGCCCTGGGTGTCACGGAGATGGTTCGCTCCGGGTCGATATACACCATCGCCCTGCGGTCCACGGCGGACTATGGGCACGGATACATTCCGGTAACCTCAACTCCAGCTGACGAGTACACCCAAGCGTGTGTGGCCGGTAGCGCAGTGAACCCGATCATCGAAGAGGACCTGCAGTCCGCTCAGCAAGGTGTCACGGCGGCTACCACGACCTACAACGCGGCGCACAAGCTCTACAACAAGGACAACACCGCACTGCAGAGCTTGTCAGGAAGTGGCTCGGCGTACCAGGCTGCCAAGGCACAGGTTCTGTCGGACTCCGCTACCCTGGCGCAGGATCAGTTTGCGCTAATCGAGGCGCAGAATGAGCTCGCGTCAGACCAGGGTGTGCTGTACTGCGGCTCAACAGCTGCTACCAGCTCGTCGGCTGCGGCAGGCAACAATTCGGGTAGTGCGCAGATGCTGCAAAACCTCTTCGGCTTCACCGTCGGCTCGAGCGGTGGATCCTGAGGAGCGAGCCTAGCCGAGGATTAGTCGGTAGGTCGTGACCAGCACTGTGGCGAGCAAGCCCCCGATCCGGGTAGTGGTCGTCGACGACATCGCCAGCACCCGAGAGAACCTCAAGAAGTTGCTCTCCTTCGAGGAGGACATCGAGGTAGTCGGGACCGCTGGCGATGGCCGGTCGGGGATCGATATCACGAGGCAGCTGGCGCCCCACGTGGTGCTGATGGACGTGAATATGCCGGGCATGGACGGAATCGCTGCCACCGAGACCCTCGCGGTCGAGTCGCCCAACTCCCCGGTCGTGATCATGTCAGTCCAAGGCGAGCGTGACTACCTGCGCCGAGCGATGCAGTCGGGTGCTCGAGAGTTTCTCATCAAGCCCTTTACCGGCGATGAGCTGGTGTCCAGCATTCGCCGGGTCTACGAGATGGAGGAGAAGAAGGGGGCCTACCTGCCCCGGCAGCCTCCAGCGGAGTTGGGCAATGGGGAGCCGCCACCTCAAGGATGCCAGGTCTGCCTGATCCTGAGCGGCAAAGGCGGCTGTGGCAAGACCTTTGTAGCGATCAACCTGGCTGCCGCTCTCAAGCGGGAAACAGGCGCCCGGGTCTGTCTGGTCGACCTTGACCTGCAGTTTGGCGACATCGGGGTGATGCTCAATCTCGACCACGCCAAGACCATCACGGAGCTGGTGGACAGTGAGAGCGCACTGGACTGGGAGTTCGTGGACGATATCCTGGCCGACGGCCCGGAGGGGATCCGGGTGCTCCTGGGCCCCTTCAGTCCGGAGTTCGGAGACCTGGTCCGGGCGGAGCATGTGCGTGCCATCGTCGACGTTCTGCGACGAGAGTTTGACTATGTCGTCGTGGACAGCGGCAGTCAACTATCGGAGGCTACCCTAGAAGCAACCGAGTTAGCCGACCACATCATCGTGGTCGGGGAGCTCACCATCCCTGCGATTAAGGATACCCGCCTGATGCTGAAGATGCTGGAGTCGCTGAAGGTAGACCGCTCCCGCGTCATGGTCGCCGTCAATGCCCATGACGCCCACGCGGTCTACGACGCTGCCAGCATCGAGCGCAACCTTAGGTTCCCGGTCAAGCTGCAGATTCCATCGGAACCGCGCCTGGTGGGTGGATCGATCCACCGTGCGGTACCGCTGGTCGTCTCCCACCCGGACTCCGACGTATCCGTGCTCTTCCGCAACCTGGCCCGCGGTCTGGCCCCTGTCGGCAGTGCTCAGGCGGAAGTCAAGGCAGAGACCAAGCTGGTCCCCGCCCGGCGCTTCGGGCTCCGGCGCTAGGTTCAGGCGAGGAACTCTACTAAGCCATGTCACTGCTGGAGAGAGTTAGGACCAAGGGCGACTCCGAGCCGGAATCCGCTCCTGAGGCCGCCAATCCGCCTGAGGAGAAGCCAAAGGGCAAAGCGGCCGAACCAGCCGCGAGCACTCCCGCGGTGCCAGCGGCGGCCCCCTCTCGTCTGGCTGGCGCGCTGGCCGCGGCTAAGCCGCAGACGGTCCCGGTGGCCGCGGGAGCGCCCAAGTCTCCGGGATGGCGGGAGCGGTCGCAGGCCAACCGCGACAATCCGTCCGCGGCGCCTGAGCCTCGAGCGGCCCATCACCCGCAGTACATGGCGATCAAGGCTCGGGTTACCCAAGCGCTCTTGGAAGAGTACACAGACGTCTCCCAGGCGCCGCGAGAGCGACTGGTGGCCAAGATCGGAGACCTCTGCAATTCGGTCTTGGAAGAACTGAGCATCTCGATCACCCGCACCGACCGGCAGCGAATGGTCGAGCAGCTGATCAGCGACGTTCTGGGACTCGGCCCCCTGGAGATGATCCTCAAGGACCCAGAGATCAGCGAGATCATGATCAATGGTCCGGATGATGTTTACGTAGAGCGCCAGGGCCGCATTTACCGCTATCCGGCCAAGTTCGATAACACCGATCACCTGATGCAGATCATCGATCGGATCGTGAGCTCGATCGGGCGCCGGGTCGATGAGAGTTCACCGATGGTGGACGCGCGGCTCAAGGACGGCTCGCGGGTGAACGTGATCATCCCCCCGCTGGCCCTACAGGGTCCAACCCTGACCATTCGCCGCTTCTCCAAGGACCCTTACACGGTTGAGGACCTGATCAATTTCGGCACCTTGACCCCCGAGATGTCCGACTTCATCCGGGCCTGCGTGCGGGCCCGGTTCAACGTGCTGATCTCGGGCGGTACTGGATCCGGAAAGACGACCACCCTCAACGTGCTCTCCGGCTGGATCCCCGACGATGAGCGGATCATCACCATCGAGGATGCGGCGGAACTGCAGCTGCGCCAGGAGCACGTTGTGACTCTGGAGTCGCGACCTTCCAACATCGAGGGTCGCGGTCGGATCACCATCCGGGACCTCGTGATCAACAGCCTCCGGATGAGGCCGGATCGGATCGTCGTAGGGGAGTGCCGAGGCGGCGAGGCGCTGGACATGCTGCAGGCCATGAACACCGGTCACGATGGCTCGCTCACGACCGTCCACGCAAACACCCCGAGCGATGCGCTCACCCGTCTGGAGACCATGACTCTGATGGCCGGCACCGACCTGCCCTCGCGAGCGATTCGCGAGCAGATCGCCTCTGCCATCCACTTGGTGGTCCAGCAGGCCCGCCTGCGCGACGGCACCCGCCGCGTCATCGCAATCTCCGAAGTCCGGGGATTCGACGGTGAACGGGTCGAGATCGCCGACATCTTCCAGTACCGGCAGCGCGGAATCGATGACCAGGGGATGGTGATCGGGGAGTTCGAAGCAGTCCAGGTGCCTAAGCGTCTCGAGGACCTGGCGGCGGCCGGAGAGGGATTGGACGAGACCTTGTTTGCGCCTCCGACCCATGGCAAATTACCAGCAGGAGAGACCGCCGCATGAACGTTTTAGTACTGGTCCTGGACGGGGTCGGTGCCTTGGCTCTGGGCGGCGCCATCGCCTATCTGCTTGCCAGCTGGCGCTCCCAGTCAAGCGGCGGTGCGCTCGACGAGCGGGTGCGCCGTTTCGCCGAGGCCGGAGCGGGACTTGCGGTGACTGTCCCGGGGGAGGAGGAGTTCGGCGACTCGGGGGGAAGCCTCAAAGATCGTGCCACACGACTTCTCACTCGCCTGCGGCGCCAGGTCGACAGCAGCAGCCAGGCCGCCGGCGTGGCCCAGCGACCCCGTTCGGTGCAGGTCGCTGAGTCGTTGGCCCGGGCCGATGTCAAGCTTCGACCAACTGAGTGGTACCTGATCCGAATCGGCACCGTGGTGGTGCTAGCACTGATCGGTTTAGCTCTCTACCGCAGCCTGATTTTTGCGGCGATCCTCGCAGTGATCGGGATCTTCGCCCCCCCTTTGGTACTTCGCTATCGCGCGAACCGCCGGCTCGGTCGATTCAACAGCCAGCTGGGGGACACCCTGATTCTGCTTAGCAACGCACTCAAGGCCGGCTACAGCTTCCCCCAAGCGATGGCGAGCATTTCGCGATCGGCGCCGCCACCGACCGCCGAGGAATTTGCGCGGGCGACCCGCGAAGTGCAGCTGGGGGTGACCACCGACGCCGCGCTCTCACACATGGTGAGCCGGATCAAATCCGACGACCTCGACCTAGTGGTGACGGCGGTCCAGATTCAGCGGGTAGTCGGGGGCAATTTAGCCGAGATCTTCGACAACATCGCCTTCACCATCCGAGAGCGCATCCGAATCAAGGGTGAGATCAAAACCTTGACCGCACAGGCGCGTGCCTCGAGTTTCATCATCACTGGGTTGCCCATCGGCTTGGGTCTGATCCTGGAGGCGATCAACCCGACATATCTCGCCCCCATGCTTTCGTTCGCCGGCCCTGGACCGTACATACTTATCGCCTGCGTCGTCTCAGTCGCATTCGCGTTCTACGTGATGCAGCGCATCGCGAACATCGAGGTCTGATCATGTCCTATGAAGCGCTCATCGTCGGACTGATCGCCGCCGTCGGGGTATTCATGATCTTCGCTGGTCTGATCAAGCGGCAACCGCAGGTGAATCTGCTGGACGCCCGCCTCGCTGTTTACGAGGAGCCGACCGCGCCGCGAACCCTGGACGAGATCGAGATGAGCCAACCGTTCACGGAGCGGTTCCTTCGTCCATTCTTCGACCGGGTGGGGCGACGGGTGGCATCGATGCAGCCGCGCGACCGGGCGGCCAAGCTCCAGGCCCTCATCGATCTCGCCGGAAGGCCTCTCGGTATGAATGCCGGGAGTTTCGTGGCGGCGCAGCTCGTCTTCGGGGTGGTCTTCGGGGTCATCGGTCTAGGCCTCGCGCTCCTGCTCTCCTTACCTTGGTTCCTGGGTGTGGTCTTTGGGGCAGTGCTGGGCTACATCGGACCGCAGTACCAGCTGAAGCGGATCGTCACGGCTCGGCAGAAGGAAATTTCCCTAGCGCTCCCCAACGCGCTCGACCTGCTCTGCATCAGTGTCGAGGCAGGACTGGGATTCGATGCGGCGCTCGCCAGAGTCATCGAGAAGTTCGACAACGCACTCTCCCGCGAGTTTGCGTTCGTGCTCAACGAGATCAGGCTGGGGCGGCCACGTCACGACGCACTCGAGGACCTCGCCAAGCGCTGCGGCGTCCAGGAGCTTGCATCCTTTATCCAGGCGCTGGTCCAATCTGATCAGCTCGGGGTGGGAATCGCCAGGGTCTTGCGCATCCAATCCGATGAGATGCGGCGCCGACGCCGCCAGAGAGCAGAAGCCAAGGCCCAGCAGGCCAGCTTGAAGATGCTCTTTCCGATGGTTGGATGCATCTTCCCGGTACTCTTCGTGATCCTGCTCGGTCCTCCTGCCATTTCCCTGATCTTCCATGTCACCTGAGTCAATCGCTACCCGTGGTGCCAGAGACGGATACGGTCCTCGGACGGTCGTGGTGAGGGCGGCTGGCGGCTCCGTGGTGGCGCAACGGGTGACCGTGGCGACTCGGTTCGCCCCCCGCCTAATGGGGTTGATGGGGCGAACCAAATTGGATCCCGACGAAGGATTGTGGCTGGTGCCATGCAACAGTGTGCACATGTTCTTCATGAAGATGCCGTTGGACATCGCGTACCTGGACCGCCAGTTGCGGGTGGTTCGCTGCGTCCACGAAATGCGGGAGTGGCGGGTGAAGCTACTGCCGGTTCGCCACGCTCATAGTGCTCTGGAGCTGGCCGCCGGCACGATCCGCAGGCATGGGATCAGCCAGGGCGACGAACTCAAAATTGCGGCCGAGCGCGCGAGTTCATCGGAAGCCGATCCGCGAATGGCCGGCACTGCGGCTGCGGCGCTCAATTTCGGTGTCAGGGAGTAGTCAATGAGTCCGGTGCTTACAGAGGAAGAGCGGCTGCAAGGCATGGAGGGGTATCTCCAGGCACTTGGTCCGCTACGCGTTTTGGTCGAGGATGACAGTCTCACTGAAATTATGGTGGTGGGACCTGACATGGTGTACGTCGAGGCTCAGGGCCGGATCGTGCTCACCGATGTCCGCTTTCGCGACAGCGAGCATCTGCTCAAGGTTATCGACCTCATCGTGGCCGCCGTAGGCCGCCGGGTGGACGTGCGGCAGCCACTCTGCGATGCTCGCTTGCTCGATGGATCGCGCGTTAACGCGGTCGTGCCACCAGTTGCGATCGACGGACCCATCCTCACGATTCGTAAGTTCGCGAAGGAGCGCCTTCGGATCACCGACCTCATCCACTTCGGCACAATCGACGAGGCCGGAGCTTCCTTCATGCAGGCCTGCGTTCTCGCCCGCGCGAACATCCTGATCTCTGGCGGGACTGGGGCGGGGAAAACCACACTGCTCAACATCTGCTCGGGATTCATCCCGCCAGATGAGCGGATCGTCACCATCGAGGACGCCGCCGAGTTGCAGATGCACCAGGAGCACGTCTGCCGCTTGGAGTCGCGCCCGCCCGATGCTCGAGGTGAGGGCCGAATCAACATTCGAGATCTGGTGATCAACGCTCTCCGGATGCGCCCGGACCGGATCGTCGTGGGTGAGGTTCGCGGTGGCGAGGCTCTGGACATGCTCCAGGCCATGAACACTGGCCACGACGGCTCGATGACGACAGTTCACGCCAATACTCCTCGCGACAGCCTCTCACGGCTGGAGACCCAGGTTCTGATGGCGGGCATCGAGCTGCCCACCAAGGCGATCCGGCAGCAGATCTCCAATGCCATCGATATCGTCGTGCAGCTGAACCGTCTGCGGGATGGCAGCCGTCGCATCACGGCTATCAGCGAGGTGGTCGGGATGGAGGGCGACACAATCACGATGCAGGACATCTTCGTCATGAAAGCTGAGGGCATGGACCAGCAGGGCAACCTGAAGAATGAGTTCGATCTGACCGGGGTACGGCCCCAGATTCTGGACCGGCTATTCGACATGGGACTCGCGGTTCCCCCCGAGATCTCGCGGCTATTCCCGGATCGGCGCACTGATCAGGTGGCGGCGATAAAGTTGCCGACTCCCCCTCCCGGACCGCTGCAGCGACGCCTTGGCTGACGGCGGCAAATCTGGGACCACGGTTCGCAGGCTCGCCAAGGGTTTCGGTGGAGCGCTTCTGGGGTTGGCCCTCAGTGTGGCACTCTCCGGTATCGCAGCCTCACCTGCTCTCGCTCAGACACCCGGTACCGGCACCTCCTACAACGGCGAGCTATTCTCTCTGACCAACCAAGACCGGACCAGCAACGGACTGGCGGCCTTGGCTGATAACGGCACCCTCGGCGACATCGCGGAGAACCGGTCTGACGACATGATCACCAATGATTACTTCTCCCATGTTCAGTTGAACGGCCAGTACGTCTGGCCGACCATGAGCGCCGATGGAATTGATTACAGCGCGGCGGGCGAGAACATCGCCTGGAACAGTTCCTGCGGCTGCGACGCCGCGGCCTATGCCAACAGTCAGTTCATGGGCTCGCCACCCCACCGGGCCAATATCCTTGGGGCCTACAACGAACTCGGAGTCGGATCCTGGTACACGCCGGATTCGTGGAACTATCCCGACAGCGGGGGTGGGCCCTGGACGGACGTCTACATGTTCACGCAGGAGTTTGTCCAGGTCGGTTACTCCGCACCGCCGCCTCCTGCCTCTTCGGGCGGTGGTGGTGGCGGCGGGACCCAAGCCGCTCCGCCGGCTCCGGCACCGACTCCCGTGCCCACCCCGACTCCCACTCCCAAGCCGCCCCCTCCGGGGGTTGGGTCACATGCGCCCAAGCTGGCCAGTGGACTGTTGTCGTCCACGATCGATCAGGTGATCAGCAGCTACCTCGATGAGTGAGGAGCCGGCTCCGGCCGGGACCGAAGTGGCCGCCGGCCAGCTGGTGCTGCAGGCGACGGGTCTCCACAAGAGCTTCGCGATCAGCAAGACCCCGCACGAGGTGGTGCGGGGAGTCTCGCTGACGGTCCGCCCGGGGGAGTTCTTCGCGGTGATGGGGCCGAGTGGCTGCGGCAAGTCCACGCTGCTAAACGTTCTCGGCGGGCTCGAAGCACCCGATCAGGGAAAGGTGGTGGTTCGAGGCACCGATCTGTACCGACTGGGCGACGGCGAGCGGGCGGCCTTTCGGCGGCACCAGATCGGGTTCATCTTCCAGTTCTTCAACCTGCTGCCAAGCTTGACGGCGGCCGAGAACGTGATGCTCCCCTACCGGCTGGAGCGCAACCGGGCCTGGCCGCTACGGGGCTTGGGCCGGGACCGCGATGCCCGGGCTCGCGCCCACGACCTGATGGCCGTGCTCGGACTGAAGGGGCTCCAGGGCCATCGGCCCGATGAGATCTCCGGAGGGGAGCAGCAGCGGGTGGCGGTGGCCCGTGCTCTGGTCGCCGATCCCGCGATTCTGCTTGCGGACGAGCCCACCGGAACCCTTGACTATCACGCGGGCCGGGGGGTGCTGGAGTTGTTGCTCCGGCTCAGTCGCCAGGAGGGTCGAACCATCGTCTTGGTGACCCACGACGTCCGGACGGCGGCCTACGCCGAGCGGGTGGCGATCATGCTCGACGGGGAGTTCAAGGAGGTGGTGGAGTTGGGTCGTCGCACCGTGCACGACACCGCCCCGCTGCTCGAGCGGCTTGGAACGCATGGGCTCTGAGGGCGGCACTGGGATTTGATTCCGCTCCTTTGGCGTCGTGCGGCGCTGGCCCGCCTTGCGCTCGGAGTTGCTGCCCTGGCGCTGGGAGGTGGAGCGGTGCTCGGCACCCAGCTGTCCGCCGGCGCGCTGCACCGGCAGGCGAGCGGGGCGGTCGCTGAGAGGGCTGGGTCGGCCGAGTACGACATCCAACCCTTCGCCCGCCAGGGGTTCACGGCGGCCCAGGTAAAGGCCATCGCCAACTTGAAGGTGGTCAGCGCCGTCTCGCCACTGGAGGAGAAAGCCGATCTGGCCCGACTGCCGTCGCATTCCTTTCGCCAGGTGGTTCTGGTTGCCGCAGGCCCCAAGGGAGTGGCTCTACGGCCGCTTCCGCTCGTTCGGGGGAGCCGCCCTCGAGCTGATGACGAGGTGGCCATCAGCGAGAATCTCAGTCCGGGGATCTCGCTCAGCACCGGCGCGGTCACCCCGGGCAGGGTGGGGATCGGGCAGAGTCTGCAATTGATCGAGTCCAAGGCCTCCCGCAATTTCAAGGTGGTCGGGGTGGTCGCCAACTCCTCCTTGGGTGCGCCATTCACCGGGGACGCGGTGTACGTCACCCCGGCGACAGCCGAGAGGCTTTTCTCCTCGGGTCTGCAGGTCACCGATGTCGCGGTGCGCCTTGTTCCAGGAGCTATTGTGCCCCAGCTACTGCAGGAACTCTCCCGGACGGTCCACACCCAGTACACCGTCAGCAATCCCCGGTCGGTACCGGACGGGGATCCGGTAGAAGAGTTGGCGCCCATCCTTGATGGCATCACCGCCCTTAGCCTAGTCCTGGCCTTCGTGGTGATCGGCGCCACGTTCAGCTCGCTGGTACTCGAACGCCGTCGCGAGATCGGGCTGCTGCGGTTGGCAGGGGCTAGCCGGGGACTTATCTTCCGCAGCTTTCTGAGGGAGGCGATCGTGGCTTCGGCCCTGGGGGCGGCCATCGGGGTCGGGGTTGGCTACCTGCTGGCGCTAATTCTGGTCGCCGTCTCCACGCCGTCGGGAGTCAGCCCGGCGCCCCAGATTCAGGCCGACCCTGTCTGGGCAGTGGCCGCGTTCCTTTTGGTCTTGCTCCTAGGGGTGGCCGCCGCCGCGGCACCGGCAGTCGAGGCGGCCCGGATACCGCCTTTGGTGGCGGTCCGCCCTCCGACCCTGCGCAAGGGACGCGGGTTGGTCCTGCAACTGCCACTGATCGGAGTCGGGATCATCGGGGCCTACTTCTTCTTCGAGAACGGCGGCGCGCTCGGCGTCGGATTGGGGGCCGCGTTTGCTTACCTCGGGATCTGCGCCGCGATCGGGTGGATCGGGCCGCGCCTGGTGCGCACCGTGAGCATGGTGGTGGGTCCCCTGCTGGGAACTCCCGCGTCCGCGGTCTCCACTCGGGGCCGTACCCGACCGGCGCGCACCTCGCTGGCGTTGGCCGCCCTCTTCGTAAGCGTGGCGACGGCGATCGGCCTGGTGGGACTCTCCAGCGCCGCACTGACCGCCGGCCAAGTCTGGGTGAACCACCTGTTCGTCGGCCAGTATCTTCTGGTCAGCCCGGTGGTCCAGAGTCAGAAGGTTGAGCAGCAGGTGCTCGAGGCGGTGACCGCGAAGACCGGGTCCACCGCCGTCGTCGCCTCGGCACCAGTGCGCTTTCTGTCCGCCCGGGTGGGCCACCAGTCGGTTTCGCTGGCTTCCACTTCAACCGCCGCTTACGGCATCAGCGGCGCCCTCCAATTCGTGCACGGCGAACGTGACTCGGCCCTGGCTCAGGTTGCGGCCGGGAAAGGGGTACTCCTTCCCTTGGAGCTGGCCACCGACCTCCATACCGAAGTCGGAGCCAGCATCCAGGTAGTCACTACCAGTGGAACCGCCTCGTTCCGGGTGGTGGGGGTGGTTGCCCACACCCTGCCCGGTCCCTCGGGACAGGAATCGATGGTGCTGGACAGAGGGGTCGCAAAGAAGGACTTCGGGAGCACCGCGGAGGGGTTTAACCTCATCCAGCTGCAGTTGCGAGGCAGGGGGAACTTGGAGCAACCGGTGGCTCTCGCCGCATTCAAATATGGACTCACGGAGGAGACCGTCTCCTCGGTCCGGCAAGGAGTAGATCTCGGCGTCCAACACGATATCGCGGTGCTCACGGCGCTGGCACTGGTGGGCGTGGTCATCGCCATCCTGGCCGCCATCAACACGGTCGTGCTGGGAGCTCGCGAAGGTGCCCGGGACATGGCGTTGCTCCGGGTGGTCGGCCTGAGCCGCGCGGAGACGCTGCGGGCGGTGCTGGGCGAGGCCCTGACCACCGCGATGGCGGGTTGTGCCCTCGGGGTCGCGGTGGGCATCGGTCTGATCGCGCCCGAGGTTCACGCCGCGACCTCGGCGGCACTGCCCTTGAGCTTTACCGTTCCCGGGCTGGTGATCCTGGCTGTGGTGCTGGCGGTCATGGTGGCCATCCTGGTGGCCGCTGTGATTCCGGCCCGCCAACTCAGTAACCTCGATCCGGTGGCAGCGCTGAGCGTGGAGTGACTCGGCGGTGACCTCGGTATCGGAGGGGGGCAGCCTGGAGGACTTGCTGGGCAACCGGGGCCGCCGGCTGCGACGGCTGGTGCTCCTGATCTCTCTGGGGTGTGTGGTTGGTCTGGCGGTGTTCGCGCTGGTCCATGAGTTTCCAGCTCAGCCGGGTGGCCTGGCGGCCGACTATCGGGTTTTCTACGCTGCGGGGGAACTGATCGGCCGGGGTGCCAACCCCTACCACCTGGGAACGCTCCAGACCGCCGAACAGGCAGCGAACCACTACCCCGGCCTCAATCAGGCGCTCGACAACTTCGTGGATCCGCCGACCGCTGCGTGGGCGCTGGTGCCCCTATCCCGCCTGCCGTTCTGGGTCAGTTACGCGATTCTCAGCGCGGTGAGCTTGGCGCTGATGGTGCTCACCCTCACTCTCCTGGCTCGAGATCTAGGCTGGCGTCACACCGGCATCCTGGCAGCTGCGGCGGCCGTTTCCTGGGTCGGGTTGCTGGGGCTCATCGACGGTCAGTTCGACGCGATTCTCTTCGCCGCTCTGGCCGGGTCGATGCTCCTGGCTTGGCATGAGCGCAGCCTGGCAGCGGGAGCGGTCTTAGGTCTCACCCTAGTCAAACCCACCCTCTTGTGGCCGGTGCCGATCTTCCTCTTCCTGGCCCTCTGGCCGCACCGCCGAAAGGCCCTCGAGTTCGCCCTGGGATTCCTCTTAGTGGCGGCCGTGTTCCTGCTCTCGTCTTGGTCGCTGCTGATCTCTTGGTTGCATCACCTCACGGCCTTTGCCGGAGCCGTGGGAACCCAACAGCCTGATTTGGCCGGACTTCCTGGACTCCTGGGGGCGGCGCCAGCTGCCTGGCGGTTGGGTACCGGGCTGGCATCTCCCACCACCTTGGTCCTAGTGGCGCTGGCACTCGCTTCGATGGCCGGATTCGGCGTCTGGATGATGGTCTCCCCTGATTGGCGCCGGGTGAGTCCGGTGGGCCGAGTCACCTGGGCGGTGGCGCTGCCGGTGGGGATCTGGTTGCTGGCCACGCCATACGCCCATCCCAACGACGACTTGCTGCTCCTGCCCCTCTTCATGCTGACCGTAGGCCGCGACGCGCGCCGGGTGCACGGACTCGGGCTTGGGCTCTCGGCGGCGACTCTGGTACTGGTCCTGATGATCTGGCCCGCCCAGGTAGTCCCTTGGACGCTGGGGTTCGCGCTCCTAGCGGTGGTCGCGGTGGGGGTCTGGCACTGGCGGACCGACATCCGTCTGACCGGCTTCGGTGCGGGCCTCTGCCTGCTGGCACTGGCAACCCTTCCTCCGGTGTGGAGCTTCCACCTGCTCGCGGTCGGCCTGACTCCTATCGCGGTACTGATCTTGGTGGTGGAGGGCGCTCGAACCTGCTGGATGGAGGTAGGCGGAGCCGGCACCGGCCCCGCCTACTTCGAGGATCCGGCGGCATTGGCGATTGCCCAACCGGCGCGCGGGGCATAATCCTCTGGCGCTATGAGTGTCTTCAATCGGATCTACGACCCCACCCGCCGAGAGGTTCGCCGCCACACCGGCGAAGTCGCCGAGATAGGAGAGGTTGGCGAGGATCTGAAGCTCATCTCAGACGTCGAGTTGCGGGCCAAGACCGACGAATTCAAAGCTCGCCTGGAGGAGGGAGAAACCCTCGACGACCTGCTGGTCGAGGCCTTTGCGGTCGCCCGCGAGGCGGCCCAGCGCCAGCTGGGGATGCGGCCCTTTGACGTGCAGTGTTTGGGGGGCATCGTGCTCCATCAGGGAAAAATCGCGGAGATGAAAACAGGGGAGGGCAAGACGCTGGTGGCCGCTCTTCCGCTGTACCTCAATGCCCTCACCGGTCGGGGCTGTTTCCTGGTCACGGTGAACGACTTCCTGGCCCGTCGCGACGCCGGCTGGAACGCCCCCCTCTTCCACGCCTTGGGAATGCAGGTCGGGGTCATCATCCCCGACCAATCCCTGCTCTACGACCCTGAATACACCGACGAACAGCACAGCGACGTCCGTCTGCGCCACCTGCGTCCGGTCTCCCGCGGGGAAGCGTATCGCGCGGACGTCGTCTACGCCACCAATAATGAGATGGGCTTCGACTACCTCCGAGACAACCTGGCTCGCTCTCTCGAGCAAAAGGTACAGCGAGACCGCTACTTTGCGATTATCGACGAGGTCGATTCGATTCTGATCGACGAGGCCCGGACACCGCTCATCATCAGCGGACTGGGAGAAGAATCCCCAGAAAAATACTACCAATATGCCCGACTGATCCCGAGACTCACGCCCGAGATCGACTACACCATCGACGAGAAGACGAAGTCCGGCAGTCTCACTGATGAGGGTGTCGAAAAGATCGAACGGATGACCGGGGTCCCCAACATCTACGACATCGAGCACGTGGAGGAAGCTCACCACATCAACCAGGCCCTGCGGGCCCAGGCGCTGTACTTGCGCGACCGCGAGTACATTGTGGTGAACGGAGAGGTCATCATCGTCGACGAATTCACCGGCCGCACCATGCCCGGTCGTCGCTGGTCGGACGGACTGCATCAGGCGATCGAGGCCAAGGAAGGCGTCAAAGTCCAGCAGGAGCAGCGGACGTTGGCCACCGTCACCTTTCAGAACTACTTTCGAACCTTCGAAGTGCTCGCCGGCATGACCGGGACGGCGCTCACTGAAGCGGAGGAGTTCCACAAGATCTACCGCTTGGAGGTGGTGCCGATTCCCACCAACCGGCCGATGGTGCGGCTCGATGAAGCGGACCTCATCTTCCGCTCCGAAGAGGTCAAGTTCAACGCCATCGCGGACGAGATCGAAGAGCGCAGCCGAAAGGGCCAGCCAGTGTTGGTGGGTACCGTCAGCATCGATAAGAGCGAACGACTCTCACGGCTGCTGGAGAAACGGGGGGTGGTCCACGAGGTGCTCAACGCCAAACAGCACGAGCGGGAGGCCGACGTGGTGGCTTCCGCGGGGCAGCGCACTGCGGTCACCATCGCGACCAACATGGCAGGACGCGGCACCGACATCGTCCTGGGGGACGGCGTTCCCGACCTGGGCGGTCTCTACATCATGGGTACCGAGCGACACGAGTCGCGGCGCATTGACAACCAGCTGCGTGGTCGAGCCGGCCGCCAGGGCGATCCCGGCGAGAGCCGCTTCTTCCTCTCCTTCGAAGATGATTTGATGCGCGTCTTCGGCGGCGAGCGGATGCGGGGATTGATGAGCACTTTCGGTCTCGGCGAAGACGTGCCGATCGAGTCCCGCATGGTCAGCCGGCAGATCGAGTCGGCGCAGTCAAGGGTTGAGGGTGCGAACTTTGACAGTCGCCGCTATGTCGTCGAATTCGATGATGTGGTGAACATGCAGCGCGAGATCATCTATGCGGAGCGCGACCGGATCCTGGAGGGAGTCGACACCCGCGACAACCTCAACGAATGGACCGAACAGGTGATTCGAGACCTGATCGCTCTCTACTGCCCCGGACGGCACCAAGCCCAATGGGACCTGGATGGTCTGTGGAATCGGCTGCGCTACGTGTTCCCCTTCCCCCCAGCCGAGGAGGTGGAGCTAGAGCAGCTGGGGGAGAGTCCTGAGGAGGTCACCGATACCCTGATCAAGGAGGCAGAGCGCCTGTACTCCGAGAAAGAAGCGCTCTACACCGAGGACGTGGTGCGGATCGCCGAAACCCAATTGATGCTGCAGTTGATCGATCAGCGGTGGGCTGACTACCTGACCACCCTGGAGCATCTGAAGGACGACATTCGTTGGCAGTCCATGGGCCAGCGCGATCCCTTAGTGGAGTTCAAAGCGGAGGCCTTCTCCGCCTTTCAGTCATTCCAAGAACTGCTCAAGCAGGAGATCGTCCGCTACCTCTTCCATGCCGAGATCCAGGTCACTCCGGCGGAGGCCGCTCCCCTAGAGGGCGTCGCCGTCCACCCGGAGGCGGGGCCGCCAGGTGAATTCGGTGCCGACAGCAGTTCTGTGGCTCCGCCGCGGTCACCTTCGGACGGCCCGCCGGTTCCGGGCGCAAGGCCCGGCACCGGGACTGCGGGCGCCCCCACCCAGACACCCCAGGCGCCAGTGCCTGACCGGAGCGGTGCGGCGGGCTCACCGCCGAGCGCGGCGCCGGTCAGTCGAAATGCCCTATGTCCTTGTGGCTCTGGTCGGAAGTACAAGAGGTGCCACGGAGCCGCTGCGTAATGGTGGCACGGCCCGGAAGGCGCCGTATTGGGGTCGTTCGAGCGATTCGATCGGCAGTGCAAATGACGAATTGCCCAACCTACTCGGGTCAAACTCGCCAGAGTTGTGCGCCTCCTACCGACGTCGGAGCCCCTCCGAGCAGCTCGTCAAACAGACTTACGACCCTGCGGCGGTAGGAAGTGGGTCCGACAACTACTGCGGTCACGTGCCAGTGGTTCAGCTCCTGGCGCATCGCGTCCAGCGTTGCCCCAGTGAGTTTCAGCCGTCCGCCGTCTTGAAGCGTGACAAGGGCGCGAGCGAGAGTCGACCTCACATATAGAGTGGCCGCCCCGTGGGCACCTCCCTGGATTATGTTACCCCAAGGAATCTCGATACGGAATCCGCCTTCAGCCTGCCATACCATGGTTCGCGCTTGATCGTAGGAGTCGCCGTCGGGTACTGGCACCAGTGCCACCATTCCATGCAGCATCCCCAGGTTGGAGGAGCTCGATCGGAAGATACGAGGAGTGACCAGCGAGGTAACCGGCAGCGCGCCCGCTGGCGTCAGCGTAACCAGGAGCAGGGCTACGACTACAGAGCGCACCGGCAGGGACAGGGACGGCCACTGCACTACTCCAAACCGGACGATGACCAACGCCGCACCAAAATAGCAAAACACGATCACTCGACCTGGTACCACCAACGACATCAGTGGAAGGTGGCGAAGCAGATCCCAGGGAAGCGGTATCCTCGTGGCAGACCCGGCGACGTGTAGGTGTGCCCCTAAACTGATCACGAAAGCTACTGCTACTAACACCAAGGCCCACCAGGTAACTGGATCGCGGTATTGGCGCAATGCCATGAAAAGCAGGAGCGCAATCAGCGGCAGTCCCAGGTAGGTGGAACTCAGTCCCGTTTGGATCTCCATCTGCTGCACGCCGATAAATAAGTTATCGATGTGGAGGAGCTGGTAGGGCGTGGGGATTAGGGCGCTGAGTAGAGAGCTAACGTGCTGTTCTACCGGTATAACAGTGCCGTGGATCGCATGCCCCGGCCCCAGGAACTGCATCGCTAACGGGTAGCCGCATATCAGCACCCCCACGACCGCTGCCCAAACGACAGGGGGTCCGGCGTAGCGGATCGCCGGGCTGACTTCTTTCCGGTATGCCGCGCCGAGCAGTATGACCATGAGAACAGCCACGAGAGCGGTAGTGAGGAGGAATTCTTCGCTGAGGAGAAGTTGTACTGCACCGGCGATCCCCAGCCCGGTACCGAGAAGCCAGCGCGAGCCGCGCCGCTGTACGACCAGCTTCCACCCGAGTAAGAACACCACTGGCAATACGAATAGGGAGGTCCAGGGCAAGCGTCCGGAGGAGGCGTTGGTGATCATGAATGGGGAGAACCCAAACAGAAGCCCTCCGAACCATGCAGCCCAGGGATTGCCACCAAGGAGCCTCAAACATAGGAAGGCAGAGGTGGCGGTTCCCCAAATCGCCAGGACCATCAGCACGTTGAATGATCCGATCGGCCCTAGCAGTAGCGTCAGTGGGAGCGCCAGCACTGCAAGCACCGGTGTCATGTTGTTCCACATGAGGTTGAGCGGATGCCCCGCTGGGGTGAGGTAGTTGGTGAAGAAGGGATTCACCCCGTGGGTCAGCGCGAATGCCCACCAGCCGAGTTCCCAGACGTGCTGCTCGTTGTCGGGTGGACCTCCTGCGACTGTCGTGCCGCCCGATAAGAGCAAGTGAAACAGTAGGACTGTCACACCTAGATAGACAAAAATCCCGAGTCCCACTGCCTGGCTGGCTGTCAGCCGCAACCGGGGATCGGTCGGCCCTCCCTGTCCTCGAGAGGAATCGTGGGCCGCAGAAGCCATTCGGAAATTATCTTCATCTACTGCCCTGGTCAGGTGACGGTGGCGTAGCGAACCCGATATTGACTGACTTCCCTCCGGGACAGGCAGTCCGCGAGGGTTTGCGGCGAAAATGGAGACGCTGGCGCTCACATGCTCGCGCTATGGTGTAGTCTGGCCGTCCTCGTCGCCTCTACGGAGTCAGAGCGAGATGGGACAGGGGCGGGCCTCAGCGCCGCAGTCAACTTCCGAGAGAACTGCCACTGCGTCGAGATCAGTAGACTGGCAAGGCTATGAGTGAAGTGCGCCGGCTTGGGGAGCAACTCTTACATCGTGCACTCCAACTCCAGGAGCACCTTTGACTTCAGCGGGAAACAGGACCGGGCGGCACATCTAGAGAAGCAGTTAGGCGAACCCGGGGCATGGGAGGATCCCACCCGGGCTCAACGGGCTTCGCAGGAACTCAGTCGGCTCCGGGATGAGCTCGAAGGCCTCTCAACACTTGTCCGACGGGCTCGGGACGCTACCGAGCTAGCCGAGCTTTTGGGAGAGGACGCATCCGGGATGGGTGAGGTGGCGGGTGAGCTCGCCCTAGTGGAGAAGGAGCTCGACCGGCGCGAGCTCGAACTCCTCTATCAGGACCCCTATTCAGACTCGCCGGCACTGCTCTCGGTTCATGCCGGTGCCGGCGGGACCGATGCCCAAGACTGGAGCGAGATGTTGCTGCGGATGTACCTCAAGTGGGGAGAGTCGCACCGCATGGAGAGCCAGTTGCTGGACCAGTCCGAGGGCGAAGAGGCGGGCCTGAAGAGCGCGACCGCAAAGTTCGCCGGCCCGCACGCGTACGGTCAGCTGCGCGCCGAGAAAGGGGTCCACCGACTTGTGCGGATCAGTCCTTTCGACGCAGCTCACCGACGCCATACCGCCTTTGCCTTGGTCGAGGTCTACCCCGAAATTCCTGACGAAGTTGAGGTCGAGATCGACGAGAAAGACGTCCGGATCGACGTCTATCGTAGTTCGGGGGCTGGCGGCCAGCACGTTAACAAGACCTCCTCAGCGGTGCGGCTCACCCACCTCCCGACTGGAATCGTGGTGACGTGCCAGAACGAGCGATCGCAGCAGCAGAATCGCGAGACGGCGTGGCGGGTGCTGCGGTCCCGACTTCTCGACTTTCAGCGGGCCCAGCGTCTGGACCACCTGGCGGACCTCAAGGGCGACCTGATCTCCCCTGAGTGGGGGAATCAGATTCGCTCCTATGTGCTCCAGCCCTACACCATGGTCAAGGACACTCGTACCGCCCTGGAAGTCGGCAATGTGGAGGCGGTCCTGGACGGCGGCATCGATCCCTTCATCGAAGCCTACTTACGCCAGGAGGCCACCGTGCGCGAGCAGGAGGCCGTCTCGTCTTAATTCCCCTACCGGAGCCGTCAACTCCCATTTTGCGAACGTGACCGGTAACGATCAGGGCCCCGCGCTGTGCCGATTCGTCGCGAGTCGTTACGCCGTCGCTGCGGCTCTCCCCGTGACCACTGTTAGTTACAGGCGTGCAAGGTATACTCGGGCGAAAATCGAGAACGGCCAAGGGCTTCACCACTCTCCCTCTTGGGGTTCCGCCCGTCGGCTGCCAGCCCGCCTGGCACGAGGACAAAGCCTCCCCTGATGTCGATTTCCACCAGCCCGCCAGCACCAGTCGTGACGACCGGCGCCCGCAGTACGGACGTCACTCGCAACGAACCGGCGATCATCGTGTTCGAGAAGGTCACCAAGATCTACGCCAACGGTCAGGCGGCGATCCAGGATGCCTCCTTCACGGTGCGCCCCCGCGACTTCGTATTCGTCGTTGGAGCCAGCGGCGCCGGGAAGTCCACCGTGATCCGCCTTCTGATTCGGGAAGAGCGAGCCACCCAGGGACATGTTCTAGTAGAGGGTCAGGACCTGAACCGGCTCAAGCACCGCCACCTTCCCCGCCTGCGTCGCAAGATGGGTATCGTTTTCCAGGACTTCAAGCTTCTCCCCAGCCTGACCGTGGAGCAGAACGTCGCCTTTGCCATCCAGGTCACCGACCCGGGCCGGCCCCACCTCAAAGAGAAGGTCGGTGAGGCGCTCTACATCGTCGGTCTGGAGGACAAGCTCAACGCCTACCCTACCGAACTCTCCGGCGGGGAGCAGCAGCGGGTCGCAATTGCCCGCGCGCTGGTGCACCGACCCCGGATTTTCCTCGCGGACGAGCCCACTGGGAATCTCGACCCCGATGCGGGATGGGGCATTGTCCAGCTGCTCCAGCAGATCAATCACCGGGGAGCCACTGTAGTCATGGCTACCCACAATCGCGAGGTAGTCGATCTCTGCCGCCGTCGGGTCATCGCCATCGAGGATGGCCGAATCGTCCGAGATGAGGCGGAAGGGGCCTATCTGCGGGATGGAGACGCCATCCTGTGAACCCCATCCCGGCCCTCAAGTTCGTCGGGCGCGTGGCGATCCAGAACATTCTGCGCAACCGCGGCATTGCGCTCGCCAGTGTCCTGACGATCACGCTCACGCTCCTGGGGGCGGGGGTGGCGGTGGTGGTGGTGCACGCACTCGACGGGGTGCTGCACACAGAGGAGTCGCAGGCGTCGGTGCTCAAGGTTTTCATGGCCGATCACGTCGGGTTCGCCAGCGAGGTCAACTTGGAGCAGAACCTGGACAACCCCAAGACCGTCGCCCGGGCCACCTTCGAGAACAAGGACCAGGCGGCCCGGCAGGCGGGCAGCAGCCTGGGTCTCACCCAGGCGATCAACCTGTTGGAGAGATCGGGAGCGGGCAATCCCCTGCCGGCGTCGCTCAACTTCCACCTGCGCAACATCAAGGCAGTCTCCGAGCTGAACCGGGAGGTGCGAACCTCGGCCCTGCTGGACAGTGGTCCCCACCCAACCGACTACAACGCAGATGTCATCCCGCGACTGGAGCGGTACATCTTCGTGGCTCAACTGGGCGGGGCACTGGTAGTGGCGGTGGTGGGAGCGGTGGCTCTGGTCATCATCACGATCTCGGTACGGACCGCCGCCTATGTCCGTCGACGCGAGATCGAGATCATGAAACTGGTTGGGGCCACCGATTGGTTCGTTCGCTGGCCCTTCGTTTTGGAGGGTGTCATCGTCGGAGTAGTCTCAGCGCTGGTAGCCTCCCTGATTCTTCTCGCGGTTGGATTGGGATTTGGCGGTGGTGACAGTCTGGCTCTGGGGGTGGGCGTGCGCTTCGCCGCCCTGATCGTGCTCGCTCTGGTCATCGCCGGTGGTGCCCTGGGTTCCGTGGGCAGCTTCGTGGGGGTCCGCCGCTCCCTGGCGACTTGACCGGCGCCAGCACCACTTCGAGCCGTATTTGCGTCTGCGGGCGGCGCTAGGATGGCGCGGGTCCTAGCGAGTTGATGGAGGCAGGCAAGCGATGGCACTGACCGAGTCGGCGCCGGTAGGAGTGGCGGGGCTTACTCGCGATCGGCTCCGGGCGATGTACCGGGACATGCTTCTCGGCCGGCTTCTCGATCAGCGGATTCTGGTCCTGAACCGCCAGGGAAGGGCCCCTTTCGCGATCTCCGGACAGGGCCACGAAGGGGCCCAGGTGGGCGTGGGGTATGCCTTGCGCCGGGACTACGACTGGATCATCCCGTACTACCGGGACATCACCTTGGTCTTGGTGATGGGCATGGAGCCGCGGGACCAGCTCCTGGCGGCACTGGCGAAAGCCGGAGACCCGAGCAGCGGGGCACGGCAGATGCCGGCGCACTACTCCTCGCGGCAGCACAACATCGTCACCGGGGGCAGCCCGGTCGCGACCCAGATCCTGCACGCGGTGGGCGTGGCTCACGCCTTCAAATACCGCAAAGAGGACCGGGTGGTGGTGGCCTCGGTGGGCGAGGGGGGGACCAGCGAGGGAGATTGGCATGAGGGACTCAACTGGGCCGCCATACACCAGCTCCCGGTGATCTTCCTGGTGGAGAACAACGCGTTCGCCATCAGCGTCCCCCAGTCACTGCAGATGGCGGTTGCGCATGTGGCCGAGCGGGCGTCCGGCTACGGCATGCCCGGGCAGTCGGTCGACGGCGGAGATGTCCTGGCCGTGTATCGCGCCGCCAGCGAAGCGGTCGAGCGGGCCCGGCGGGGGGGTGGACCCACCCTCTTGGAGACGAACTGCGTTCGGCTCCAGTCGCACAGTAGTGATGACGACCAGCGGCGCTATCGGAGTTCCGACGATCTGGAGGAGATGCGCCGGCATGACCCACTCGAGCGCTTCCGGGCGGACCTCGAGTCGAGTTCGATCCTCGCCGAAGGGGAGGCGGATCAGATCAGGGTCGAGTGCCAGCAACTGATCGATGAGGCGCAGGGTGAGGCCGACCAGGCTCCGGTGCCGGATCCCGCCTCCGCTTTGCTTCACGTGTACCGCGAGGCCCAGTAGGTGCCAGAAATCACCTACGTGGAGGCGGTCCGCGACGCCCTCCGGGACGAAATGCGGCGGGATGACCGGGTGATCGTAATGGGCGAGGACGTGGGGGTGAAGGGAGGGGTGTTTGGAGCAACCGCAGGGCTCTTCCAGGAGTTCGGTGAGGAGCGAGTCATCGACAGCCCGCTGGCCGAAGCCTCGATCGTGGGGGTCGCGATCGGCTGCGCCATGGCCGGGCTGCGCCCAGTTGCCGAGATTCAGTTCCTGGACTTCATCCCCCCGGCAATGGACCAGCTGATCAGCGAGGCCGCCAAGATCCGCTACCGCTCCAATAACGACTGGAGCTGCCCGATGGTGGTGCGCGCGCCCTGCGGAGGTGGCGTTCATGTTCACGGAGCTCTCTACCACTCCCAAATGCTGGAGGCGCTCTTCGCCCATGTGCCTGGTCTGAAAGTGGTCTTGCCCTCCAATCCCTACGACGCCAAGGGGTTGCTGCTGGCAGCGGTTCGGGACCCGGACCCGGTCTGCTTCTTCGAGCACAAAGGGCTCTACCGCTCGATGCGGCAGGAGGTCCCGGAGGAGGAGTATCTGGTCCCGATCGGGAAGGCCGAGATCGTGCGGCGGGGCCGGGACATCACCTGTTTCACTTACGGTGCCACCGTGCACGAGGCGATTACCGCTGCCGAGTCTCTCAGCCGCGATGAGGTGGAGGTCGAGGTGGTGGACCTGCGGACGGTGCGCCCGCTCGATCGCGAGGTGATCATCGAGAGTGCCACCAGGACCGGAAAGGTGCTGGTGGCACACGAGGCAAACCTCGCGGTTGGAGTCGGAGCAGAGGTCGCAGCTATCGTCGCCGAGGAGTGCTTCCAGGCCCTGGACGGACCGGTGATGCGGATCGGCGGCCCGGAGATCCCCGCCATTCCCTTCGCGGAGTCGCTGGCCGAGGTCTACTGTCTCGGGCCGAAGAAGATCGAAGCCAAGCTGAGGGAGTTGGCCGCCTACTGAGGCGCCTGCTGAGGGAAGTAGAAGCAATGGCGATCACGGTCAAGATGCCCCAGCTGGGAGAGTCGGTAACCGAGGGCACGATTGGGACCTGGCTGGTGCAACCGGGGCAGAGGGTCGAACGGTTCGACTCGCTGGTGGAGGTGATCACCGACAAGGTCACCGCTGAGGTGCCGGCGCCCGCCGCGGGTACGATCGGGGAGATCCTCGCTCCCGAGGGGCAGCGACTCTCCGTGGGAGAACCAATCTGCACCCTAGAAGGGGTGAGTGAGGATGCCGTCGATGAAGCTAATTCGGCCAAGGCCGACGAGCCTGAGATACCGCCGACTCCACCTATCGCACGTGTCCCTGAGGACCAGCCGGAACCGTCGCCAGAGGCGGCTTCAGAGCCTGGGCCGGAGCCTTCGCCAGTCGGTTCCGCGGCTCCCGCGGCCGCCGGAAATGGGGTCACCGGCTTCATCAGCCCAGCGGTGCGATCCCTGGCCGACGAGCACGCAATCGACGTCAGCCAGTTGACTGGCACCGGATTCGAGGGGCGCCTCACCAAGCGAGACGTCCTCCTCTTCATTGAGCGCGGAAAAGTGGCACCCACGGCTCCGGTGGCTTCTCCGGAAGGCCCCGCTCGCGCTCTGGAGCCTTCGCAGCCGGGGACTCGAATCGCTCTGACACCTATGCGTCGAGCCATCGCGGAGCACATGGTCAGGAGCCGCCAGACCTCACCGCACGCCTGGACCATGGTTGAGGTGGACATGAGCGGCGTCGCCGCCGCTCGGGCCGCGCGGCGAGCGGACTTCCGGGCCGCTACCGGGGTCGATCTCACCTTTCTGCACTTCGGGATGAAGTCCACCTGCCTGGCCCTGCGAGCGGTACCGACGATGAATGCGACCTTCGAGTCGGACGCCATACAGCTGCAGACGGAGGTGAACCTGGGGCTGGCGGTGGCGGTGGGGGATGGACTCATCGTCCCGGTCGTGCGCGGAGCTGACCGCTACAGCGTGGCCGGACTGGCTCAGGCGTCCGGAGCCTTGATCGAACGGGCCCGCCAGGGGAAGGCCCGGATTGAAGACGTGGAGGGGGGCACGTTCACCATCAACAACGCGGGCACGCTGGGCACGGTGATGTCGCAGGCCATCATCAACCAGCCCCAGGCCGGGATTCTGGTCATGGATGCGGTGATCCGGCGGCCGGTGGTTGCGGGCGACGGGATCGCCATCCGCCCGATCATGAATCTCTGCCTGAGCTTCGATCACCGGATCAACGACGGAGCCGCCGCCGCCCACTTTCTCAGCGCCGTGAAGAGCTCACTCGAGGCGGTCACCCCGGACAGCGCCCTCTTCTAACTGGACCGAGGGGCCGAGCGGCCCCCAGGTTTAGGATTGCTGAGTGGAAAGCACCCCGTCGCCGCGAACGTTTAGGCCTCAAGTGCGCCTTCCGATGGTCGCTGATCGACGACCGGATTTAGTTCCCGGTCGGGGCCCAGTAGGCGACGGGCGCCCGATTTGGCAGCAGCTGCTGCCAAAGGGAGTGGAGCGTCGCCCGGACTGGCTGACCGTCAGGATGCCGGTTGGCGGACGGTATCAGGAACTCGGCCAGATCATGCGGGGCAAACGCCTCCACACCGTCTGCGAGGAGGCGCGCTGCCCCAACATCGGCGAGTGCTGGAGCTATGGGACCGCCACCTTCATGATTCTGGGCGAAGTGTGCACCAGGGCCTGCGCCTTCTGCGCGGTCACGTCGGGCCGCCCCAACGGACTTGACCTCGAGGAGCCGGGCCGGGTCGCCGGTGCGGTCGCGGAGATGGGACTCAGACACGCTGTGATTACCTCCGTGGACCGGGACGACCTCCCCGACGGCGGAGCGGAGATCTTTGCCAGAACCATCATGGAGATTCACTCCCGGGTGCCGGGGTGCCAGGTCGAGGTGCTCACCCCTGATTTCCAGGGATCTGAGACAAGCATCGCGACGGTCATGGCGGCCCGCCCCGAGGTCTTCAACCACAACATCGAGACCGTCGGCCGGCTGTTTCCCCGAGTCCGACCCAAGTCGCTGTATCCGCGGTCGCTAACGGTCTTGCGCCGAGCCGGCGAGCTGGGACCGGCGGCACAGACCAAATCCGGCCTCATGGTGGGACTGGGTGAGACCATGGAGGAGGTCAAGCAGGTGCTGAGGGATCTCCGTCAGCATGAGGTCAAGCTGGTGACGATCGGCCAGTACCTCCGGCCCTCCTTGAGGCATATTCGCTGCGATCGCTTCTGGAGGCCCGAGGAATTTGCTGAACTGGGCGAGTACGGGATGTCGCTGGGCTTCGCTCACGTGGAGTCCGGTCCCCTGGTGCGAAGCTCCTACCACGCGCGCCAACAGGCGGTAGCCGGCGCCAGGGCCATCCCAATCGGGGCCGGGGGACCGTAGCCGTGGCCGGGGTCTGGCGTCCCCCGCTCAAGGTGGTCTGGTGCGGCACCGTGCCGTATCAGGTGGCCTGGGATTGGCAGCGTCAGCTTGCTGCCAGGAGGGCGGCGGGGGAGTTGGAGGAGGATGTGCTGCTGCTGCTGGAGCATCCGCCCGTGTACACGATGGGACGCGCGGGCCAGGCCGAGCATCTACTCCAGGGCGAGTCAGGTTTGCGGGCCAGCGGAGCAGAGTATTTCGAGGTCGACCGAGGTGGTTCCGTTACCTATCACGGGCCCGGGCAACTGGTGGGCTACCCGATCGCCAATCTGGAGCAGCTGGGCATCGACCCGATCGCCTACTTGCGGGCCCTGGAGGAGGCGCTCATCGATGCCTGCCAGCTGCGTGCCGTTGACGCCTTCCGAGAGCCCCCCTACACCGGCGTCTGGACGCGCGCCGGAAAGCTGGCCGCACTGGGGGTGAAGCTGAGTGGACGCAAGGTCACCTATCACGGCTTCTCGCTCAACGGGACCACTGACCTGGGGGCGTTCGACCTTATCGTCCCCTGCGGGATAGAGGGTCGGGGGGCGACCTCGATGGAAGCGGCCGGAGCCACAGGCGACCTCCGAGTGGAGGCCCTGGCCGAGTTGGTCGGTCCGTTCGTGGCCCACGCGTTAGGGCTGCGCTGGGAGTTGGCTGAGGCCCGGGAACTGGGGCTGGAGCTGCCTCTGAGCGCCCCTGCGGCGGCCTCTTGAGACCGAGCCGACCGCGGTCGCGGCCAAACTGCCTATTTACGCCGGGCCTCGCTTCCTGCATATTTCACAAGACCGATTCGTGGGCACGATCAAAGAGCGGGGGCGGGCGACGCGAAGCCGGGCGGTACCGGCTTTGAGCTGGGAAGGCGAGAGCGGTCCGCAGCGTGCGGATCGACGCTCCCACCTGGGTCAGTTGGACCGCGTCCTGGAGGTCTTGGAAGAGCTGAACTTGGAAGGGGAGCGCACGGTTCCCCCAGAGGTGCGCCGCCAGCTCGAACTCTGCGGGATCGTGACCCTTGCCGATGAGAGCCCCTCGGCAGTGCTGGAGCGGGTGCTGAACGGTCAGGAGATCTATCTGCTCCACCCGGTGACGGTGCCGCCCCCGAAGTTAGAGGGTCGACGTTCCCGCCCGCCTAGTCCCGAGGATTGAGCCCAGCGGCAGGAGCGTTTTGGAACGGTCTGTCACCCAGAAGTCACGCTCTGGCCGCGATCTCCCGTAAGCGCGACCGTTACGCTCCGGCAGTATTCCTCGAACACCAGCGGAAAGGATGAACAAGAGCGTGGCACCGCCCGCGAGGAGAGCTGTCCGACCCCGAGTGGACGGACGGACTCCCGGGGAGTGGGCCGCCTCGCGCTTCGATCCGTCCCCGGGACAGCCCACCGACCGGACCGGCCCTCGGTGTGGTCCCGGAGTAGGCCCGCGCTCCCGCGCTATTCTGACTCGCGCCCGGGCGAATAGCTCAGTGGTAGAGCGCCTCGCTTACACCGAGGATGTCGCAGGTTCGAACCCTGCTTCGCCCACTTTGCACCCCCAGAATCGGTCTGCGCGGCTGGTCCGGTACCGGGTGGTAGCGTTGTGAATCGGCGCTCCCCGGCGGCCCGGGCAGCCCGCCTGCTGCTCCTGCCGCTAACCGCGGTCGCACTGATCCCGGTCCTGCTCACCGAGCTCCATCTGTTTCCGGTTCACGATCTGGTCGCCGACGCGATCCCGGACACGATCGTCTTCCAGCATGGAGCCCAGGGGCTGATCGAGGGCCATCTGCCGTACGGGGCGAATTTCCTCTCCGCCCCTTACGGCCACGTCGTCTTCGTATATCCACCCCTCAGTCTCTTGTTGATGGTCCCGCCACTGCTGGCCGGTGCCTGGTATTCGTTCGGCTTCGCCATCGAGATGCTGGTTCTGGTGGGGATCGGGCTCTGGCTCTTCGCTGTGGCGGCGCGGCGGTCGGGAATCGTCTTCCCGGTGGCCCTGACGGCGGCGGCGCTGATGATCGCGGTGGGTCCGGTGCTGGTAACCCGGGTGGACGGGTTGCAGGGGCTGGCGGTCGCGGGGGCTGCACTGGCTCTCCGCAGCGGGCGGATCGCGCTGGCCGTGGCGCTGGTGACTCTGGCTGCCGTGGTCAAGGAGACCGTGCTCGTGGCCGCTCTCCCAATCGTGGTCTGGGCGCTCTGGCCGCCAAGTGGTTCGCGGTGGAGCGAAGGTCTGGGTCGCCGGGCTGCCCAGGTTGGCCAAGGGCTCATCCCCTCGGCGGCGGTGCTGCTCACCTTCGTGATCTGGTCTCGAGGCCACGTGATCGCCGCCGCATTCGCCAGTGTGCACCGTGGCGTCGAGATCGAGAGTGTCCCGGCCACCATCACCTACCTGCTGCAGCCGCTCTTTCGGATCACCAGCTACACCGGCAGCATCGGCTCGGTGCAGCTGTCCGGGCGCCTGGTCTCCCCGGTGGCGGCCGTGGTGGCGGTGGCTGGGGTTGCCGCGCTCATCTGGGGAGTGATTCACTTCGTGCGGGAGCGAAGACGGCCAATCACCGCCGTGGCCTTCGCCATCGCCGTCGCTGTCGCCAGTACCCCGGTGCTCTCTCCCCAATACCTGCTCGCCTTGCTGCCGGTGCTGGCGCTGGCGGCCAGCACCGAATTCAGCGAGTCGCGCGCCAATTTGCTTCTGGGCACGGCGTTCCTGATGGCTATCCTGACCCAGATCGAGTTCCCCGACCTCTTCTCCTCGGTGGTGGCTCTCGATCCCCTGGCGATGACCATCCTGGCCCTGCGCAACCTGCTGCTGATTGCGATCGCCGTGAATCTGGCCCGGGCCGACCCGGGGCCGCAGCCGGCCCCCAGTCCAGAGCGGGTTGCGGCGCCACGTCTAGCACCTCTCGGATAGGCGGCGCCAGGCGCCGGCAGCTGTCGAGTACCGGCGGGACCGGCAAAATACGGTTCGTTCCCGGTCTTGCGGGGACGGCCCGGAACCGGTCTGTGGGGTGTACCCAAATGAGAGATTAGATGGCGCGGAGCAGCGCGGCGAGGCACGATCCCGGGCGAGAGCGCGGTTTGAGGATGGCGCTCGCGGTCACGTTGCTGGCACTGTTGGTCCTGGTGGCGCTCTCAGTCCGGGCCCACTATTCGCTAGGTCCGAGTGGGGTTCCCAACCGGGGGCCGGGTGCGGCCGTGCTCGGATCCATCGTGCAAGTGCTGTTGGTGGTCTCGGTGGCGGCTTTCGAACTGCTCTTGGTGCTGGCCTTGATCTACGCCCCCTGGCGGCGCATGCGTGAGGTGGGCAAGGGCGGGGTCAGGGCGGGGCCGATAAGTAGGGTTGCGGTGCTGCGACTGATGGCGCTTCCGGTGGCGATCCTGCTGGCCGAGGCGATAGCCTTCGTGCTCCTGGTCAAGCGTCGGCAGCCGGCCCGGACCAGGTCTGGCGCCTCCGCCGGCAAGCTGGGCCAGAATGGGCATCACTTCGTGTCCAGCGTGGGAGCGGTCACGGTACCCGAGGCGACTGCGCTCGCCGCGGCGGTGGGGCTGATCCTGTTAGCGGTTGTCCTGCTAACGAGATATCGATCGCGGCATGGGCGAGCCGGAGCCGAGGTGGACCCGTCCGAGCTGCCTCACGACCTGACCGCGGCGCTCGACGAGGGGCTGGCGGAGCTGGCCGGCGGCGGCGATCCCCGCCAGGCCGTGATCACGGCTTATGAGCGCATGGAGCGGGTGCTGGCCGGTGTCGGGTTCCCGGCTCACGCCTACGAGACGCCCTTGGAGTACCTAGACCGGGCCTTGAGCCACCTCCAGGCGAGCCGCGGGGCGCTGCTGCGGCTCACAGATCTCTTCGAGACCGCTCGGTTTTCGACCCACCCGGTCGGTTCTGGGATGCGGGTGGAGGCCGAGACAGCCCTGGGCGACCTCCGAGCTGAACTGACCGGCTGACACGCCCGGTATCCTCGGTGCGCCCCAGACGCGAGTGGAGGAGGAGGGAGCGATGAGTCACGGACCCAGGGCGGGATTGCTCGAGCGATACGGACCGATCCTGATCCTTCTCGTCGCGGGCACGGTAGCGGTCGGTATCGTGCTGCTCCGGGGCGGGGTTGACGCCAGCCAGGTCGGTCGAGCCTACCTCCTCTCGGCCGGTGCGTTGGTGATCTTGGCCCTGCTCATGGAGCTGCGGCGAACTCCAGGGTCTCGCGCTGTGCCGCCGCCCCCGTCATCCCGGGAGATCGCCCCCCTGCCCTCCCAGCTGAGCTCGCTACAGGACTCGCTGCGTGCCAGCCGGGTGAGCCGCAGCCAATACCAGCTGCAGGTGTTGCCCTTGCTCCGGGAGGTGGCAGCGGATCGCCTGCAACTTCTCGGCATCTCGATGGCGCGGGAGCCGGAGCTGGCGGCGGCGGCGCTCGGTCCTTATTTGACCCGGGAGCTGGCCGAGCTCAGGACCGATGGCGGCTCTGTATTTCACCGGGGTCCAGCGCAGCGAGAGTTGGAGGCGGTACTCACGGCCTTGGAGGCGATCGGCCGATGACCGATTTGGAGGAGCTTCACAGCTCCACGAAGCGCCTTCTCGAGGAGGTCGAGAAGGCAGTAGTCGGTAAGCGGGAGACCCTGGAGCTGGTGCTGCTGGCGATCCTCGCCGACGGGCACGTCCTGATCGAGGACTTCCCGGGACTGGCCAAGACCCTGATCGCCCGCTCTTTCGCCAGTGTCTGCGGGCTGACCTTCGCCCGAATCCAGTTCACTCCCGACCTGATGCCTTCCGACATCACCGGCTCGTCGATCTACAACCAGCACGCCGGCGACTTCGAGATGCGCCAAGGTCCGATCTTTGCCAACCTGCTGCTGGCCGACGAGATCAATCGGTCGCCTGCGAAGACCCAGGCGGCACTCCTGGAAGGAATGCAGGAGCGGCAGGTGACCGTTGAAGGAGTCACCCGCCCGCTGCCGCGCCCCTTTCTGGTGCTGGCCACCCAGAATCCGATCGAATACGAGGGTACCTATCCCCTCCCGGAGGCCCAACTGGACCGGTTCCTGATTCGGATCGGTGTGGGCTACCCCAGTCGCGACCAGGAGCGCCTGCTCTTGGAGCGGCGCCAGCTCCGAGGCACCGACGAGCCCGACCTCGCCGAGGTGGTGGACCTCCCTCAGCTACGGCGCCTGCAAGCGGTGCTGGAGCACATCCATGTTGATCCCGACCTTGAGTACTACATCGTCGACCTGGTCGGGGCCACCCGCCGACACCCCGGCGTCCAGGTCGGGGCCAGCCCGCGGGGCTCCCTGGCGCTCCTCAAGATGGCCCGAGCCAGGGCTGCCTTGGCCGGTCGGGACTTTGTCGTCCCCGACGACATCAAGTCGGTGGCCGTTCCCGCGCTCTCCCACCGCCTCTCCTTGCGTCCTGAGCTTTGGGTCCAGCGGATCAACGCCGAGGACGTGGTCCGGGAGTGCCTGGCCACCGTCCCCACCCCGCCGACCCGTTCCTCCGCGCAGGACGAGCAGGCCGCTCCCCCGTGACCGGCCGTCCCACCGCGAGGCTAACCGGCTATGCCGCGATCGTCGCGTTGGGCATCTACGGAGCGGTGGCGCTAGACCGGATTGCCGCGCTCGGGCTGGTGGTCCCGTTTGCGGTCTGGTTGGCGGTTGGGCTGGCCACCACCTCGGCTCCCGAGTTGGAGCTCACTTCGAAGCTGGATCGGGACCGGGTCGCAGAAGGCGACGAGGTGCTCTTCGACGTGGAAGCCGTCTGCCGGGGCCGGCTCAGCTGGCTGGAGTTGGAATTGGAGCTACCGCCCCAGGTCGAGTGCGACGTGCCCGGAGCCAGGCTCAGAATCCGCCCCCGCCCGGGGGTATCCACCGCGCTCACCTGGCGCCTCCGTTCGCCGCGCTGGGGCGCCTACCGTTGCGGCCCGATCCGGATTACGGCTCAGGTTCGCTTCGGGTTGCTCAGCTACACGGTCCGATTGGGCGAGCCGCAGCAGCTGCGGGTGTATCCGGCCTTCGAGCGGCTGCGGCAATTGGTGCCGCCGGCTCGGACCCAGCTTTTCGCCGGCAACCGAATCGCCCGTCGGCACGGGGAGGGGATCGAGTTCGCCGACATCCGCGGGTTCACGGCCGGAGATCGCGTCCGCCGGGTCAACTGGCGGGTCACCGCCCGCACTGGAGTGCCTCACGTCAATGACTTGCACCTGGAGCGAAACGCTGACGTGATCCTTTTCGTCGACAGCTTCGCCGACTTGGGCTTGGACCAGGAGTCGGTGCTCAGCCTGGCCGTCCGGGCGGCGGTGGCCCTAGCCGAAGGGCATTTGGGTGCTCGCGACCGGGTCGGAGTGGTCGGGTTCGGAGGCTTGCTGCGCTGGCTACTTCCGGGGATGGGTCCACGCCACTTCTACCGGGTGGTGGAGTCACTCCTCGATACCCAGGTGGTGACCAGCTATGCCTGGCAGGCGATCGACGTCATACCACCCCGGGTGATGCCTCCGGCGGCGACGATTCTGGCGCTCACCCCGCTGCTCGATGCCCGCAGCCTAGGGGCGTTGGTGGACTTGCACCACCGAGGTTTCGACCTGGTGGTTCTGGAGATCGCACCCGAGCGCTTCTTGCCCCGCCAGAATCGCCGCCTCGACCCGCTCGCCCTGCGCCTCTGGGGCCTGCTGAGGGTGGCCCGGCGGCGCTCCCTGCAGCGGGCCGGGGTGATCGTGATGGAGTGGCTGCCCGAGATGGCTTTGGAGACGCTATTGGCCCAGGCGAGGGAGTACCGGCGATTCGCCCGCCGCTCGGTCGCCTGATCCCGGGGGCCCTTGCCCTGATCTGCCTCGGGTCAGCCGTGGCCGAGACCGCGATCAGCTCGGCGCACTTACCCCAGAGCCTGCTGCTGGGGATCGAGGTGGCCGGGGTGCTCGCGCTGCTGGCGGCGCTGATGCTGCCCCGGTCCGGGTGGGTCGTGCCGGCGGTGGTGGCGGTCGCGATTCCGGAAGGGGCCGTCCTGGCGCTGGGGGGGCCAGCGCAGTGGACACCGGTCCTGGGCGCGCTGCTGCTGGCGGCGGCCGAGCTGGCCTTCTGGTCAATCGAGCGGGAGCCTCCCGCTAAGGAGTCCGCCGAGGTGGGTGTCTCCCGGGGTCTGTGGCTGGTCGGGCTCTGTCTCATCGGTTGCGCTGCCGGACTGCTGATGACGCTGATCGCGGCTATTCCGGTCTCGGGTGGTTTTGATCTCACCCTGCTCGGGGTGGTCGGCGCGATCGGAATCCTGGTCGTGCTGCTCTGGCTGGGTAGGGATGTACTCCGTCCCCACCCAAGCGGCCGCCGCTAGCTGGTTCGGTCGGCCTTCGCCCGCCTCCCGGGGATCGGCGGGGCGACTTCATCCGGATCTCGGTGACTCCCTCCAGCGCCGGCAGTGACTGGCTGGCGTCTCCGACCATGACCGTGGTCATTTTGGCCGGTGCCAGATAACGGGCGGCAACTCGGAGCAGTTCGGCGGGGGTGACGGCCTGGAGTCGGTCCGAGTAACCCTCCAGATAGCGGTGGTCCAGGCCGTGGCCGCGCACCTGCGAAAGGGAACTGGCCAGACCCGCCTGGGTCTGGAGAAAGATGACTCGCACCCCGGCGAGGTAGTTCCGACTCTCCTCCAGCTCTTCTCGGTCCACCTCGACAGTGGCCAGCCGGCCCAGCTCGTGGGCGAGCTCCACGAAGGAGGCGGCGGTGACTTCCGTGCGGACGTCAAGCTCGGCTCCGACGAGGCTGTCCCGGAGGTGGGCCTCCGACATAGTGTGGGGGCTGTAGGTGTAGCCCTTGTCCTCACGCAGGTTGGCCATGAGACGGGAACTGAAGCTGCCCCCCAAGATCGCCGATGCTAGAGCCAACGGGATCTGATCGGGGTGACCGACCGGCGGGCCGCTGCTGCCGACCATGATTACCGTCTGCACCGAATCCGGCCGGTCGATGAAGTTCACCGTCGCCATCCGCTGCGGCTGTACCGGACCTGCTCTCACCGCGCGCCGAGGCCCCGACCACTGCCCGAAGGCGCGCTCCAACCGGGCCACGGTCCGTCGAGGCTCGACGTCACCGACCACGGTGATCTGGCTTGCGCTCGGAAGGAAGGTCGCTCGGTGCAGGTTCTGGAGCTGCTGACGGGTGGTCTTGCGAATCAGCGAGTCGGATGGCTCCGCCCGGCCATAGGGGTGGTCGCGGTAGATCAGGTGTTGGAGTCGCTCCCCGGCCAGAACTTGGGGGGTCGCCCGAGCGATCCGCAGTCCCTCAATCAGCTTGACCCGCTCCGTCTCCAGCTCTTCAGCAGGGAAGTGAGGCTGGGTGGTGATCGTGTAGATGAGGTGATAGAGCTCCTCCTCGGCTTCCGCTAGGGACGAGGCCGAGATGTGCATTCGATCGTGGTCCTGCTGGACCTGGAGCGAGCCACCCAGTCGCTGGATCGACTCGGAGACCTCCTCCTGATTGAGCTCGTTGGTGCCCAGTAGGATTCCCGACCGCAGCAATTCGCTGGCCGCGGCGCTGGATCCAATGGCGGCGCCGGCCGGAACCGTCAAGCGCACCTCTACTCTGGGCACGCTGGGCCGAGCCACCACCATGGCATCCAGCCCGTTGTCAAGTCGGGCCTCGATGGGTCGGCGAATGCGCAGCCGTGGCACCGGACCCGGCAAAGGGATGTCGGCGTCCAGCTCTGAGGACCGGCTTGGACGGGTCAGGACCGAGCCTCCTCGCCGCTAGGCACCCAATGGAGCACAGTGGAGTGTTCCGGACGGAGCCACCGGGCGACCGCGGTCTCGACTTGGGCGGCGGTGATCTCGTGGTAGCGCTGCGGCAGCTCGTCGGCCAGCTCGGGCTGGTCGTGGACTGACGCCAGCACGCCCAGTTCGCGCATCCGCCCGAGACGGCTGTCGGTGCTGGCATGGTACGAACCCAGTTCTCGCCGTTTGGCTCGGAGAAGTTCGTCGGGGGAGGGTCCCTGTTCGGCCATGTGGGCCAGCTCCTCGTCAATCGCGGTGACCACTTGTGAGGTGCTGACCCCAGGGCGAGGGGTGGCCTCGAAAGTGAACAGCGCCGGTCCCTTGAACTCGAAGGCGTCCCCGATCGGGAAATGGGGCCCTCCGTCCACCTGGAGCACGACTTCGCGTTCTCGGATCAGCCGGCGCTGTAACCGCGACGAGCGGCCGTCGGTAAGGATCCGGGCGGCCAGCACCAGGGGCAGGTGGTCGGGGTTGCCGAAGGGAGCCGTCCGGTAGCCCACCGCAACCCGCGGGTTGGGGGCAAGTGGATCTGACCGCTCGTGCTCGGTGCGGGCGCTGGGGCGAGGTTCGGTCATTTCGGGGACCGGAGGGGCCGGCCGAGCAGGGACCGTCCCGAAGTACCGCTCGACGAGTTCGAGCGCTGGCTCCTCAGCGAAGTCACCAACCAGAACCAAGGTGGCGTTGCCGGGTCCGTACCAGATCTCGTAGAACGACCGGGCATCGGCCACGGTGGCGGCTTCCAGATCACGGAACTCACCGTAGAAGTTGTGGGCGTTGGGGTAGGTCGAGAAGGCGTACTGGGAAAGCCACAGCCAAGAGAAGCCGCCATAGGGACGGTTTAGAACGTTGACCCGAACCTCTTCTTTGACAACGTCGATCTGGTTCTGCAGGGTCTCGGGGTTGATCTCCAGGTTCTGCATCCGGTCGGCTTCGATGAAGCAGGCCATCTCCAGCGCCGAAGCGGGCAGGATCTCGAAATAGTTGGTGTAGTCGTGTCGGGTCGAGCCGTTGAGGACTCCCCCCGCCCCCGTGATGAGCTGTCCGAAGTCGGCCTTGGGAACCTTGGCCGTGCCCTGGAACATGAGGTGCTCGAAGAGGTGGGCGAACCCCGTACGGCCCTCCTCCTCCAACCGGAAGCCGGTGCGGTAGTACATTCCCACGGCGACTGTGGGTGAGTTGCGCTCTGAACTGAGGACGACATCGAGGCCGTTCTGCAACCGCTGACGGCGCAGTCGAGGCCCTATTGGGGCTGAGCGCTTGGTCACGGCGGCTGATCCTAACAGCCCGTCCCCGAGGCGAGACGGGCCCGTAGCCGACCTCGCAAGTGACTTTTTTGTAGCGACCCGGTAACACTAGGTCAGGCGCCGTTACTGATCCGCCATCCCGTGCAACGGAACTAGTAAAGTACCCTCCTACCAGAAGCAACTCCCCAAGTGTCGGCCGGGCCGGTACGGGCTTTGGAGTCGCTGGTGGGCGCTGGGATGAACGGGACCGCCTCGGTTTCCGCCAACTCAGCAGGGATTGACGCAGGGCGGGAGCCCCAATGAAGCGCAGCCGGCAAACCGGCTGATGGGAGGTCGATGCAGATGGTTGGACCGAAGATCGCGCGGCTGCTGCCGCGCCGCCCGGTGGGACGCCTCGCCGTCGCCGCCGGTTTTGGCGTGTTTGGCTTGGTGGCCATGGCTGGCGCCTTGCCGGTGAGCGCTTCCTGTTTCTCGGTTAGTACCGTGACGTACACCGGGTCTACTCAGACGGCGGATGCCACGGCCGGGCAGTCGATTCATGACACCGCGGTGATCGATCTCCTGGACACCTTCCCCTCGGTTCCCAATGGCACCGTGATTTTTAACCTTTACCCGAACTCCACTTGCCAGGCGGGCACCGAGGTCTTCACCAGTTCGAGTAACTATGTGGGTACAGGCGCGACCTCCACGGGAACGATAACGAGTGGTGTTTACACGATTCCCACGACGGTCGCGGGTGGATCGACGTACCAGTGGCAGGCTAGCTTCTCCGTTCCCGTTCATGGGATCGACGACAGCAGCATCTGTGGTAGTGAACCCGTCAACGTCAGCGACCGGGGGATGGTCACGACGGTCCCGTTGCCGGCGACCGGCGCCCCGGGGACGTCTCTCACCGACAGCTCCCAGGTCACAGGGATCGCGGATCCCGCATCCACCGACACCGTGACGTTCTCGCTCTACCTGGCGGACTCCAGCGACCCCGCCAGTTGCACTGACGGCACTCTCATCAAGGATTTCGGAGCTTCCGCGCTCGTGGGCACCTCGAGTCCCTGGACGGCAACCTCCAACGGGAGTGACTCGCCCACTGTGGCAGGCACCTATCTGTGGCAGGTTCAGTTCAATGCCGTGAACGATCCCAACAACCTCAGCAGTGAGGTCTTCTGCGGCGAGCCGGTCACCATCACGATCGGCAGCACCCCAGGAGGCGGAGTGCTGGCCGCCAGTACCACAACCCCCACCACCGGGTCGGGGCTGGGTGGTCTAGGACTTCTCGGTGGCCTGGCGGTTCTCCTGGGCGCCTTGTCAGTCTTTGGGGGAGCCCGTCTCTACCGCCGCGTCACGCTCTAGGCCGAACTTCATGTGATCCGCCCGGCTGGGGGCCAGAAGCCCCCAGCCGGAGCCGGGTCGGCGGAGGCAGGTCGGGGTCCGCTGCGTGACTCCAGTTGGAATCTGCAGTCCAGGAGTTGCGCGTCTGACGATCTTGTGACGTGCCGGTTACGGTCTGTGAAGGTCATGTCTCCGTGCCCACACGGCCTGTAACGGTAGTGCTCTAATCAGCCGGAGCAGGTCCCTTCGACAGTTGCTCCCGCGCCGCGGGATGGTCGAAGGACTGGACATGGAGAGGCACGTTGGAGCGATCCCCAGGTGGGGGGGACACACTCCGTTCGAGCGCCGGTCGGGACCAGGGGTTCCAGGCGCAGCC
The DNA here is from genome assembly GCA_050734135.1 of Candidatus Dormibacteria bacterium. Lineage (GTDB taxonomy): Bacteria > Chloroflexota > Dormibacteria > Aeolococcales > Bog-877 > Bog-877. The sequence goes on along the minus strand of JBOHUG010000009.1, from coordinate 46,019 downwards.
CTTTTCGATTGACGGCCGAGCCGGCCCCGGCCTGAGTCCGCGGTCGCGGCAACCCTCGGTTATTCGGATTCATCAGTTTTCTCGGCGTTCAGGAGGTTTCGCGTGACCCGAACTAAACATTGGCGCCATTTGCTCGATCGCCTTGGCAAGGGCATGGCCCTGACCGGGACTGCTGGCATCGTCGCCCTGGCAGCCTCGCTCACAGCCACAACCGTCCTGGCCTGGCAGGCCAGTGACTACACGATTACCACCTCAACACTCACCAGCGTCACCGCGGGCTCCGCTGGCGCCGCTAGCCAGCAGGCGACCCCCGGGCAGTTCATCTACGACACCGCCACCTTGACAAGCTCTTTCGAGTACGTCCAGAGTGGCACCCTGGAGTTCTTCCTGTATCCGGGGTCCGCGCCTCAGAGCTGCCACAACTTCAACTACTCGGGCCTGGGATCACTCGCCAGCTACACGGTACCGGTGACCGATACCGATACAGGTGAGAGCCGAGGGCCGCTTACAGAGAGCCTTTCCTCTCTGGGCACGACCGTTCCGAACACCGGTTTCCAGGTTCCCACCAACGCTGCGAATGGAACAAACTATTACTGGGTCGCCGTCTACACCGACGGCCAGGAAACACTCCAGCAGGAAAGCGGCTGTAACAGCGAGCCGGTCACGGTGAAGATGCAGCTGCCCACCCTGGGTATCACCACGCAGGCCAACCCGAGTTCCGCCTCGGTGGGCACCAGCGTTGGTGACAGCGCGTTTGTCTCCAACTACGCAACCCTGCTCGCCGACGACTCCAGAGCGTCGGGAAGCGTCACGTTCTTCCTTTACCAAGGGACCAGCTGTACCGGAACACCAGTATATGCCAGCCGGGCGGAGGCACTCTCTGGAACCGGCACCGCGGCGACACCGACCAATGCCTACACGGCCACGGCTGCCGGCCCGTACGAGTGGGCAGCCGAGGCCACGGTGAATGTCGGCAGCAACTGGCCCTCGATCCAGCCGTTCTGGACCAACTGTGGCAGCGAGCCGCTCAGTGTGAAGTCGGCGGACGGACTGACCACCGCCATCTCGGCGGTGCCAGCTCTGATCAGAGGCTCGGTCCAATACGGTGCCAGCGTGTCTGACACAGCGACCGTGTTCAACGACTACCATCCCACCGGCACGGTGGTTTTCAATCTTTACGACAATGCCTCGTGCAGCGGAGCTCCGGTGTACAGCAGCGGCGGGGTCGCGCTGGTGAGCGGTCAGGCGTCATCCGGAGCCTACATCGTGAATCAGGCGGGCACCTGGGAATGGACCGCTACCTATTCCGGGGACACGTACAACAGCGGAGCCACCTCGCCGTGTGGCAGCGAGCCGCTCACGGTTTGCAAGGCCGCGCCGGCAATCACCACGGTCACGTCAAGCGGCACCACTGAGGTGCCCGTCGGCAGCAGAATCGCCGACACCGCGAACGTCACCAATTCGACCAATGGCACTCTCAACTCGGCGTCCGGCACGGTGGACTTCCATCTGTACCAGCAAAACAACCAGTGGGTTGCGAGCTGCCAGAGTGGTCTGGTTTTCTCAGACCTAAGCGATCCGTTGACCGTCGGTCAGCCGTACTCCACCGCGACCTCCAGTTCGTACCAAGTGCTCAGCGTGGGTCATTACGATTGGACGGCGACATACTCCGGAGACAGCAACGACAGTAAGAACGACAGCCAATGCGGGTCTGAGGCAGTCGATGTTGTCAAGTCCACTCCCGCGATCACAACCCTCAACAACAACCACGCGGTCGAGGGAAGCTCGATCACCGACGAGGCGGAGATCACCGGCGGCTATAACGCGGACAACAGTCAGGTCACATTCAGCCTCTACAGCAACGACATCGGTGGCCACTGCTCCGGCTTGGTAGGCACAAGCTCCACCAGGTCGATCAACTCCAGTGGCGATGCCTTCTCCGCCCCCGTCAGAGTTCTCTCTCCGGGTGAGTACTACTGGGTGGACAACTACTTGGGCAACGCGGACAACCAATCGGTCAGCAGTTCGTGCGGAGCAGAGGTGGTCTGGGTCACCAACTACTGCCCCACGATCGCGACAGTCCAGGACCCATCTATCGTCACTTCGGCGAACACTACGGTTAGCGACACCGCGATCCTCTCCAACTTCTACCCCAACCCGAACCCGGGCGGGTACAACGGCGGGGTCGCGTTCCAGCTCTTCGGTCCCGTTGCGGCCAGCGACCCGAACGCGTGTCAATGGGGCACGGGCGGGGACATGGCGCTTTCTTCATGGGCGCAGCTTTACGACGTGAGTGGTCAATATGAGGCGACGCTTACAGCGGATTTGCATCAGGCGCTCCTTCCTGGCGACTACTTCTGGGAAGCCGAGTACTCGGAACCAGGCTATAACTTCGACAACAACGTGACGGCAGGCTGTGGGGAGCTGACCGTCATCACCCAGAACACTGCGAGCGTTGCTACCTCGCCCTCGTCAGGAGGTGCGATCGGAGCGACCCTCACCGACACCGCCACTGTGACCTGGGCCGTCGAGGCCGCCAGCGATCCGGCCACCGATTCGGTCAGCTTCGAGTTGGTCTCGAGCTGCCCATCCACCGTGGGAGCCGCACCCGCGACGAACACTGTCGTTAGCGACTTCGGTGCTATCACCACGACCTCTACTTTCGACACTGCCACTGGCACCTACACCTACAACGCGGCGGTGCCCTCGAGCGGCTACAAGTCGACGGCGGCTGGCACCTACTACTGGAACGTCAGCTTCAGCGGGGACGCCTACAACGTGCCCGTCACCAATCAGTGCGGAGAGCCGGTGGCCGTCACCAGCACCCCCGGAGGCGGAGTGCTGGCCGCCAGCACCACCACCCCGATCACCGGGGCTGACCTCTTCGGACCGGGCCTGGCGGGCGCACTCGCCATGCTCTTCGGCGGACTGCTCTTGATCCTCGGACGCCGGGTATTCCGGACCCGCGCCGACTGAAGTAGTAACGACTCGGACGATCCCTCACCCCGGGTACCGGGCCACTGCGGTCCTGGTGCCCGGGGTCTTCTGCGTGAGGGACGGAACCCGTCAGGCGAGCAACGCTGGGCTCGGTCGCTAGACTCGGCACGGTCCTGACGCCTCTGGGGACAGCCGCGAGGCGGTTAAAGCATCAACCGAGGCCGTGGAGAAATGATGTCGGAGATCGATCCGGGCTTCCTGCGGCTACCCCTCGATCGGTTGGCCGACGCCGCCCTCGCCGCCATCTCCAGGGTTCCGGGCGTTGGCTACGGGGATATCCGGATTCACCGTGATCGAATCCAGGGAGTTCACGTCCGGGAGCACGACCTGATCTCGCTTAGCGAGTCGGAGCCCCAGGGATTCGGGGTGAGGCTCGTGGTGGACGGGTCCTGGGGCTTCGCCGCCTCCAGTGACATGACCGAGGAGGGGGTGACCAGATCGGTGCTGGCGGCTGCGGAGATGGCCCGCCTGCTCCGGCCCCTTCTCCAGGAGCAGGTGGAGCTGGCGCCCGAGCCGCCCCACCAGGCAACCTGGATCGGGGAGGTGGAGCTGAACCCCTTCGACGTCCCAGCTGAGCGCAAAGTCGAGTTCATGTTGGACGCGACCGCTCGCTCTCTGGCGGCGGGAGCCAAATTCGCAGATTTCTATTGCCTGCAGGTACAGGAGAACCGCTTCTTCGTCAGCACCGAGGGTTCCCGAGTCACCCAGCAGCGGGTCCGCCTGAACCCGGTGCTCACGGCCGGGCTGGTCGACGAGCGAGGCTCTGGCCTGATCGAGACCATGCGCTCTACCGCCCGACCGGTTGGACGCGGCTGGGAGTACGTCGAGGCCCATGGATTCCCTGAGGAGGCGGTGGAGATGGTGGGTTGGCTGGAGGAGAAGCTGGCCGCCCCGTCGGTTGACCCAGGAAGCTATGACCTGGTCATCGACCCCTCCAACTTGTGGTTGACGCTCCACGAGTCAGTGGCACATGGCACCGAACTCGACCGAGCCCTCGGCTATGAGGCCAATTACGCGGGAACCACCTTTGCCACGCCGGACCAGGTCGGCAGCCTCCGCTACGGCTCCCCGCGGATGCACGTGACCGGAGATCGGCTTGAGTCTCATGGTCTGGCCACCGTTGGCTTCGATGACGAGGGGGTGGCCACCCAACGCTGGGACATCATCAAGGACGGGATCCTGGTTGGCTACCAGCTGAACCGGCAGATGGCCCACAAGTTCCAACTGCCCCGCTCCAATGGGTGTGCCTACGCGGACAGTTGGTCCCACCTACCGCTGCAGCGGATGCCCAACGTCTCACTGCAGCCGGATCCCGATCAGGACACCACCCTGGCCCAGCTCCTGAGCGGGGTGGAGGAGGGGATCTACATCCTCGGTGACAAGTCCTGGTCGATTGACCAGCAGCGCTACAACTTCCAGTTCACCGGCCAACGCTTCTATCGAATCCACAAGGGCCAGCTGGCGGGACAGCTGCGCGACGTCGCCTATCAGTCCCGCACCCCGGACTTCTGGGGCCGGTTGGAGGCAGTCGGCGGGCCATCCTCCTGGCGGCTGCACGGGGCCTTCAACTGCGGCAAGGGTGAGCCCGGCCAGGTGGCCCCCGTCTCCCATGGCTGCGCTCCGGCCCTATTTCGCCAGATCAGCGTCCTCAACGCCCGCCAGGAAGGCAAGGAATGAATCTCGAGGAGATCGTCGAGGGCGGGCTCCGCGAGGGCGCGGCAGTTGTCCTGGGGGAGAAGGCCACCAGCGTCAACTTCCGACTCGCCAACAACACCGTCACAACCAACGGACGCGAGGAGTCCACCTCGGTGGGAGTGGTCGCGCTGGAGCAGGGGCGGGTCGGGGTGCAGGCCGGAGATGTCATCGCCGTGGATCAGGTCAGGGAGCTGGCGCGCCAGGCGAGGACTCGAGCCCAGCAGAGCCCGGCCGCTCCGGACGCGATGCCGCTGCTGACTCCGGCCGAGGCGGCGTCCCCCGGGGCCAGCGTAACCGGGCCGGCGCCAGAAGCCCTACCCGCCGACCTGGAGCCAATCCTCGCGCCGGTCCAGGAGCTCCTCGAACAGTCCCGTCTCAAGGGTCTTAGGTGCTTCGGATTCGCCCACGCGTCAGCCACCCAGGAGCAATTGGGGACCAGCACCGGGGTCCGCCTGGAGGGACGTCGCCAGAACGCCTCTCTGGCGCTCACCCTCAAGTCGCAAGATCTCCAGCGGAGCGTCTGGGCGGGTGCGACTGCGCGCCGGCTGGCGGACCTTGACCCTAAGACGATCTACCAGGGGCTGACGCGGCGGCTCAGTTGGACCGACAAATCGGTAGCCCTCCCGGCTGGTCACTACCAGGTGCTACTCGAGCCCTCGGCTACTGCGGACATGATCGTGCGCCTGGCCTGGGAGATGCACGCCCGCGGGGCTGACGAGGGCCGGACCGTCTTCTCGGGTAAGGCGAGGCCCCGGGTAGGCGAGCAGATGTACGCGCCGGAGATCCGACTGGAGAGCAACCCGCTCGATCCCCAGATGGCGGTGCCGAACTTCGTGCGCTGCCTCGGGTCAAGTGAGTACAGCTCCGTATTCGACAACGGCCTGGCGGTCCCGGCCGCGGTTTGGGTCGACGGCGGAGTTCAGCAAGAGCTGATTTGCCCCAGGCGCTGGGCAAAGGACCACGGCCACCCGGTGCGTCCTGATGTCGACAATCTGGCCATGAGCGGAACCGACACGACGCTGGAGCAGATGATCGCCAGCACCGAGCGGGCGCTCCTGGTGACCTCGCTCTGGTACATCCGCGATGTGGACCATGCCAACTTGCTGCTGACCGGGCTGACCCGGGATGGGGTTTTCTTGATCGAGCGAGGAGAGGTGGTCGGAGCGGTAAACAACTTCCGATTCAACGAGAGCCCGGTGGGAGTGCTGCAGCGGACTGTGGAGATCGGCCGACCGGAGCTGGCCTTCTCTCGCGAGATTGGAGACGAGGTCTTCATCAAGGCACCGCCGATCCGGGTCGAGAACTTCTTCATGTCTTCGGTATCGGACGCGATCTGATGTTCTCGAGGGAGAGGGCCAAAGCCCAGCTCGGCCCGCCCTGAGCCGAGCATCCTCGCGCGAACGGCTGCTCCTGGCCATCGAGTGGATTTGTCAAACCCCTTGGTTGGCCCAGCGCCGTGAGCCGGAGCTTCTCCGTCTGCAGGAGGAGCGAGGCTCCACCGGGTTTCCCCACTACATCCTGAGCCGGGCCGGGAACCTGCCCGAGGCGGACTGGGCGGATGCCATCTACGTGATGCCTGGATCTCTGGTCGAGCACCTCCGCCCGCGCTGCCTGGGATTGGGTCCCGCAGGCTATCAAGCGGCGGCATTGGCAGCCGGTGCCGCCGCGCTCCGCCGGTTACACCCGCAGGTTCACAGCGAGGCGCTAATCCAATTGGCGCGCGACTCGCGGCCCTCCGGGCGGCTACCCCACGCTTGGTGGGGGCAGGCTCCTGGTGCCGAGCCCCATCAGGGGCTGCTCTGGGCGGCCATGACATTGCGGGAGGGGAGGGCCTACGCGCACTACCAGGCGGCACGGGGCCAGGACCTGCAAGCCGTCGAACTGCTGGTGGTCAGTGCCAGCTGGCGCGGCTCCGACGGAGGCGAGGCGCAACGACTCTTTCGCTGGGGCGATGACGAGATTGCCGCATCTCGCCAGGCGCTGCGCGCCCGCGGATGGTTCGATGGCGACGGGATCCTGACCGCAAAGGGGCGAGCCGGCCGCGAGGCGATCGAGAACCTGACCGAGGCCTTCTCCGACCGTCTCCTGGCGCCGCTCACAGACGAACAGTTGGCTCAGCTGGCCGGGGAGCTTCCGACCTCGGAATAGACGCCCAGGGGAGTTGGCGTAGTTGGAGCTCCCAGCGCCACGGATACCGGCTCTGCCGGGACCGCAGCCGGCACCAGCATCAGATCCCGCCGACAGTTCAGAATGCGACCGTAGGTATGGATGCCAATCTCGGCCGGGAGTCGCCGTCCGCCTCCCCGCATAGGTCCCGCCGGAGCTCCGTTGCCGCGCCCAGGCGGCGCTGGCGGCGTTGGCCCCTGGCTCTCGCCGCGGTGTTGCTGGTAGCGATCGGCATTGACCTGCCGCTGGCTTACACGGGGAGCAGCGATCTCACCCGGGACGCCCACCGGCTTAGCCAGACCCTCGCTGTCTACCAGAGGGAAGGGCTGCCGAGTGCAGCCGTTGCCCCGCTCCGCCGCCGGCTATCTCAGGTCCAGACGCAGCCGTGGTTCTCTCCGACTTTCTGGCTGCAGCCAAGGGGGGTCGCCTTGGCTGCGCTGCGGCAGTCGGCCGCCCGGGACTTCACCGCAGCCCGGGTCAGAGCGCGGAATCGGGCGCAGCTGATTCTCACCGACTACCGAAGCTTTGCGGCTGCCAACGACTCCTGGTTGACTCCAGCTCAGGTGGCTGAGAGCTCGAACTGGGCTTCCGAACTGGCGAGGCAGACTACGCCGGTTCAGCTCCGCTCCCTGACCCGTGCGTGGCAGTCGACGCTGGCGCAGACCAAGGCGGCAGCGAAAGGTGCCGAGGCTTCGGCCGCGGCCACAGTGGCCATGACCGTCGGTTCCGGCAGCCTCTCGGATCAGGCGGTCGCCGCCGAGAAGCTGGCCACCGGGGAGGGCCTCTCCACGCTACAGGTAGCTGCCGCCCTGAGCGCACTGCAGCGATCCCTGGCGGCGGGCCAGCCGGGCACGGGTCAGAGCGTCGCCCTGGAAACCCAGCTGCAGGCGCTGCTGGCGGAGATCGGGCTTGAGCGGCAGGTCGCCAACTTGCAGGAAACGGTGATGGGAATGGTGGATCAGGCTTCCTTCGAGCAGGTGCCCGACGCGACTTCCTTCCAGACCCAGTACGCGGCCGCCAAGGCCGCGCTCCGTGCCGCCACCATCGTCTCCCAGCTAGGGACCGCTCGAGGGGAGTTCCAGACCCTGCAGGGCCGGACTGAGGCGACGCTGACTGCCAATTCCTGCGGACACAGCACCGTCAGTGGCAAAGCGATCTATATTTCGATTTCTCTGGAGGAGATGGTCTTTTATGACAACGGCTGCGCCGTCAACTCCACCCCCGTGACCACTGGCCGTCCCGGCGAGACGACCCCGATCGGAACGTTCTCCGTCTTCGTCAAGGCGAGTCCGCTGGAGTTCATCTCCGGATACGCGCCCGGCTCCCCCAACTACTACACACCATTTCTGGCCTCCTATGCGATGGAATTCTTGGGTGGCGGGTACTACATCCACAACGCGCCCTGGGAGCCCGGGGATGCATTCGGCCCCGGGAGCCAAGACGACCTGAGCGACGCCAGTCACGGCTGTGTGCACACCCCGCTGGCGGCGTTGGCCTGGGCCTACAGCTGGACCCCGTACGGCACGCCTGTCGTTGTCACCGCCTGATCGTTGTGTTCGAACCGCCGCCTGCGCCGGCGCCCTCTGATCTTCCTCCCGGGGTCGGCCCCGAGTTGCTTGAGCAGCTCGCCTTTCGGAGCCAGCTGCGGTATGTCTTCCGGCGGGCCCTCACCATGCTGGACGCCGCCGCCTCGGAGGCCGGACTGACTCCCCTCGGGTATCACGCGGTGCTGGTGCTAGGTGGAGCTGGACTGGAGGGAGTCCAAGAAAAGGAGCTGGTGGAGCAGCTGGCCTCAAGTCGGGCCCACATCTCAGTGCTCAGCAGGTCGCTCCTGGAGGCCGGGCTGATCGCTCGAACACCCTGGCCGGAGGACCGCCGACGAATAATCCTGCAGCTCACCGAGAAAGGCTGGGGGGTGGTCGCTCAGATCGCGGCCCGGCATCGGGAGCGGATGCGCGAACTGGTGGAGGGCTGGGACCCGAGCGCCTTCGAGCAGATCCTAGAACGGATCATGGTGGTGTATCTCGGTCTGGAGGGCAGGGTCCGCGTGGAGCGGCTGGGTCCGACCACCGGCCCCGGCTGAGCCAAGAGGTCCCGGGACGCCGATAATGGGCGGCCGGATGTCATCCCTCGCCGGCTCGCCCCACTCCCGAGCGGCCTCCGCCACTCACGGGAGCCCCTGAGGGTGGATCGTCCCCCAATTCCTCCTTACCTGCGGAGACAGATGGAGGGTCCCTCCTACCTCGGCCCCACGTCGTTCGCCAAGGTGGTCCAGCTCAGTGAGGCCGAGGAACTCGACCGGTGGCGGCCGGATTTCGCGATCGTGGGGGCCCCATGGGACGACTCAACCAGCTACCGGCCCGGAGCGCGGTTCGGGCCGCGCGCAGTGCGGGTAGCCAACTACCAGCCTCCCGACTGGCACCTGGACCTCGAGGTAGAACCGTTTGCGGAGCTGACCGTCGTCGACTACGGCGACGCCGTGTGCCAGCCGGGACTGGTCGAACCCTCTCACGAGGCGATTCGGCAGCGGGTCCACGAGGTCGCCTCCCGGGGGATTGTTCCGGTGGTGATCGGCGGCGACCACTCCGTGACGCTGCCGGCAGCGACCGCACTCGCCGACATCGTGGGCCGAGGTCGCCTGGGGATCGTCCACTTCGACGCCCACGCTGACACCGCTCCCGAGAGCTTCGGCAACCCCCTTTCCCACGGCACCCCGATGCGCCGGCTGATCGAGTCGGGGGCGGTTCCCGGTGCCAACTTCGTCCAGATCGGACTCAGGGGCTACTGGCCGCCCCGGGAGGTTTTCGACTGGATGCGAGGGGAGGGGATGCGCTGGCATCTGATGGATGAGATCTGGCGGCTCGGGATCTCGGAAGTGGTCCGACGGGCGCTGGCGGAGGCGCTGGACGGACCGGAGTACATCTACCTCTCGGTCGACATAGACGTGCTCGATCCCGGCTTCGCCCCGGGTACCGGCACCCCGGAACCGGGCGGGATGACACCCGCCGACCTGCTCCGGGCAATCCGTGAGGTGGCTCTGTACACCCCGGTGGTGGCGATGGACGTGGTGGAGGTTGCCCCGGCTCTGGACCGGGCCGAGCTGACCGCCCAGAACGCCAACCGCTGCATTCTGGAACTGATCGCCGCCACCGCAGCCAAGCGCCGTCGGCAAAACGCGCTCGGCTCCTCAAGCTGAGCCGAGCCGCTACTCCAGCACGACCACAAGGCGGCTGGCTGGCAGTTGCTGATAGGGAGTTGAGCCCGGCCTCAAGAACTTGAGCCACCTGGGCGGCACCAGCACTCCCAGGTGGAGCAATTGCAGCCGCGCCGCGGCCCGCCGGGGATCGGTCAGGTCCGCATACCCGACCGCCCGCCCGTCCGAGACGATCCCACAGAGAGCGCGGAACTCCACGGCCAGTCGGTCGGTCACCGCCCAGAGGCGGTCCTCCCGAATTCGCGGAGCCAGATCGGACCAGGGTGGAAGGCGCAGGGTGACCTCGCCGAACTCACCGGTGTCGGGTTCCACCGCCTCCACCACCAGCGGCACCCCGTTCCAAAGCAGGGGTTCCCCAAGGATCAATGGGGCGCCCCGGCGCCGGCCCGCGGCGTAGCGGTCTCCCTTGGGATCTGACTCGGTCAGCGCCTCCTGCCGGAGTATGTCGAGCGCCCGTCCGACGAGCCAAGGGCGCTGTGGCTCCAAAGGGCAACTGAGTGAGATCGTGGTGGAGTCCGAGGTGGGAAGGCAGCAGCGCCACCCAGGGGTAGCGGCCGGGGAGGCTGCTGGCATCTCGACCAGCGTACCCGTCCAGCTCGGCCGGAACAGTCAGTTGCTCTCGCCCCACGCCGGGTCGCGGTACGCTTGGACCAGTCGGTCCACCCGGCGTAAGGAGACAGTCATGCAGCCAGTCCAGCCGAGGTCCCAAGAGTGACTGCGCAGACCCAATCGGATCTCGCGGCTCCCGAATACCGCGAGACCTCATTGGAAGGTGTCGACCACATCGAGTTCTTCGTTGGTAACGCCCGCCAGGCGGCCCACTTCTACCGCACCGCCTTCGGGTTCGACGTGGTCGCCTACGCGGGCCCGGAGACCGGGGTGCGCGATCGCGCCTCGTACGCGCTCCGCCAGGGGGCTGTCACCCTGGTGATGACCGCGCCGCTGACCCCGGAAGGCGAAGTGGCGGATCATGTTCGGCTGCATGGGGACGGGGTCAGAACCCTGGCCTTCACCGTGGACGACGCCATCACCGCGTTTCAGGATGCGGTTGCCCGGGGAGCCCGTCCGGTCGCCGAACCGCATGTGCTGGAAGACCCGAAGGGAGCGGTCCGGCTCGCCACGGTCCGGACCTTTGGCGATACCGTCCACACCTTCGTGGAGCGGGCGGAGTACGGGGGAAGGTTTCTGCCCGGCTACCGGGACGAATTCAAGAGCGGCGCCGGAGCCGGCCTGCAACTGGTGGACCACTGCGTCTGCAACGTGGAACTGACCAGGATGGACGAGTGGGTGAGCTGGTACAACCGGGTCTTCGGTTTCGATGTCTTCCAGGAGTTCGACGAGAGCGACATCGCCACCCAATACTCGGCGCTCCGAAGCAAGGTGGTCCGGGGCGGGAAGCAGGGCCGGGTCACCTTCCCGATCAATGAGCCCGCCAAGGGTCTGCGTCGCTCCCAGGTAGACGAATACCTCGACTACTACCACGGCCCCGGGGTGCAGCACATCGCCCTGCACAGCGAGGACATCGTCGAGAGCGTCGACTGGCTGCGCCGCCAGGGAGCCGAGTTTCTTCGCGCCCCCGAAAGCTACTACGAGAACCTCCCGGAACGGGTGGGACCGATTGACGAGGACCTGGAGCGACTGCGCCAGCTCAACATCCTGGTGGACCGGGATGAACATGGATACCTGCTCCAGATCTTCACCCGGCCGGTCGAGGACCGACCCACCCTCTTCTTCGAGGTGATCCAGCGCAAGGGATGCCGCGGTTTCGGCAAGGGAAACTTCCAGGCTCTCTTCCAGGCCATCGAGCGCGAGCAAGAGGCGCGCGGGAACCTCTGAATCCGACCCCGATCCGAACTCTGCCGAAGAGCCAGTGAGCGCTACCACTGAGCTGGGGCCCAAGTCCCGGACGCCCCCGCCCATCTCGGTTGCGGCAGCCCGCCGGGAGATGCTGAGTCACATCGCGCCTCTCGGCGCGGAGGAGGTCCCGGTCGACGGGCGGGCTGCTGGCCGGGTGCTGGCGGGGGATGTGGTCGCAGAGGTGTTGCTCCCGCCCTGGGACAACAGCGGCATGGACGGATACGCCGTCCGGGCCGCGGACGTTGGCCAGGTACCGCTGCGACTACCGGTGGTCGGGGAGATGGCCGCCGGGATGGCTCCCGGAACCGTCGGCATAGTGGCCGGCACCTGCGCCAAGGTGATGACCGGGGCACCGCTTCCCGGGGGGGCGGACACCGTCATCCCGTACGAGTGGACCGATCGGGGTGAGACCGAGGTTCTGATCCGGGAGCGACCCGAGCTGGGCAACGCGGTTCGCCGTGCCGGTGAGGACCTCTCCCCTGGTGATCTCATCTTGGCCCGGGGTCATCGACTCCGTCCCACCGACCTTGCACCTCTGGCTGCGTCCGGACGGGGTACCGTCTCAGTCGCCCGGCGCCCTCGGGTGGCGGTGGTGACCACAGGCGACGAGATTCAACCTCCCGGCACCACTCTTGGCCCGGGAGAGATCTACGACACGGCCGGGCCCGCCCTGGAGGCGCTGATCGCAGCGGCGGGGGGGAACTTGCAGCTTCGGCTGCGAGTGGGTGACGACCCAGACCAGGTGGAGCAGGTGCTGAGGCAGGCGGCCGCCGCCGCCGAGCTGGTGGTCACCGTCGGCGGAGTCAGTGTTGGAGACCACGACCACGTGCGCGCCACCGTCGAGCGGTTGGGTCGCCTGCGACTTTGGCGGGTGGCGATGCGACCGGGACGTCCAATCGCATTTGGCGAGATGGACGGCAGCCTCTTTCTGGGCCTACCTGGAAACCCAGTGTCTGCCACAGTCACCTTCATCCTGTTCGGCGCCTCCTGTCTGCTGGCGCTGCAGGGAGCGAGTGCAACCGCTCCCCTCACCCAGTTCGCGGAGCTGCTGGAGGAGATCGAGAAGCCCGAGGGGCTGGAGACCTTTCATCGGGCGGAGCTGCGGCCCCGTCCCCACCAGCTACCGGGAGTGAGGCTGGCGGGCTCGCAAAGCAGCGGCGCCACCCTCTCACTCGCTCGGGCCGAGGCTCTGCTGGTTCTGCCGGCCCCGCCGGCGAAGCTCGAGCAAGGGGCGGTGGTGGAGATCATTCCCCTCTAGTTGGGGGCGGAAGGGGTCGCCTGCCCCCTAACCGTCGAGCTCCAAGCCCAGATCTCCGCCGGCAGGGCCCGCCTTCGTGGCGGCCCCGATCGCTCCCTGAAGTACCTTGATCCTTCCCTCACGGGACTGGCCGGCCGCGGCGCGCCCGGCGAGGTAGGCGGCGAGCGGGGCGTACTGACGGGCGCCAGAGATGTGAGCGGACTCGGCCGCCAGATCCAACACCAGCTTGGCCTCTTCCCGGCGGAGTACCGCATCGGCGGCCCCCAGGGCCTTTAGGTATCTGTCGAACCACTCGTTCACCGATTCCCTCCTTGCTCCGGTCTCAAGCGAGCCCGCTCTGCCGCCGCGGCCAGTTCGGACGGAGTGTTGCAGTTGAGGAAGGACGCTCCCTCCGGGTCCCAGACCCTCCACTCCGACTCCGCCACCCGTCGCACTCGAACGCCGGCCACCGTGCCGCGCAACCGTGCCCCCTGGCCCGGTTGGGCCAATTGTCGCGCTCGGTCGCGCAGGGCGGAGTTGGCCTCCCGACGGTAGACGGCGAACAGTGGCTCCAGCTGGCCATCCCGCTCGGGTACGACTGCCTGGCAGTCGGGATCGCGCTCGGCGATTTCTGCCAACTTACGCGCCAAGTGGGCGCTGGCGAACGGCAGGTCGGCCGCCAGCACCAGCACCAACGGGCTGGCGTTCGCCGCGAGCCCAGCGACCAGCCCGCCGACGGGGCCAGGCAGGCCCGGCTCATCTGGTACCAGGGGCCAGCCAGTTCCGTAGTCGCGCGGTCCGGCGATTGTGGGGGGGCCGGCCACCTCTGCCACCGTACCCGCCACCCACCGAATCAAAGGCGGATCGGCCGGCCCGGGGAACGGTTGGCCCGGCTTGTCGGAGCCCATTCGGGTACTTCGACCGCCGGCCAGGATGAGGAGCCCGAGCGACATGGCGCCCTCCTAGCTATCGCCGGCTGGCCCGGTTCGGGCCACCTCTTCCGTCCTCATCCCGACCCGTTCCGGATGGGAGTAGATGTTGCAGCGCTCCCCCCGCAGAAACCCGACCAGTGTCACTCCGGTCGCCTGGGCCGCGTGCACCGCCAGGGATGATGGGGCGGAGATCGACGCCACCAGCCCGATGCCCCCGGCCGCGGCCTTTTGGACGATCTCGAAGCCAGCTCGACCGCTCACCACCAGCAGTGCGTCGGTGAGCGGCAGCTGGTCCTTGAGCAGGGCCCGTCCGATCAGCTTGTCGACCGCGTTGTGCCGGCCGACGTCCTCCGCCACCTCCAGCTCGTCAGCAGAGCGCAGGAGCAGTCCGGCGCCGTGGAGTCCGCCCGTCGAGTGGAATGCGCGCTGTGCCTCCAAGAGTCGGTCCGGGAGCTGGAAGAGAACGTCAACCGGCCAGATCGCTGTGCCTTCGACGTCCCTCTGCACCGCTTGAAGCGCTTCCAGGGTGGCGGTCCCACAGATTCCGCAGGCGCTGGATGAGGGCAGGGCCCGCTGCCAGCCCAGCGCACCCTGGGGGAGGGGCGTTCGAAGGTGAATGTCGACCAGGTTCTCGGCCTGCAGGTCCAGCTCAATCGGAAGAGGAATGTCGTCCAGGACCGCCTGGCCGCTGGGCGCCAGCCGGAGCCCGACGATGTCCTCCCGGCGGTGCGCCAGACCTTCGGCATGGAGCAGCCCCAAGGCCAGCTCCACATCGCATCCCGGAGTGCGGAGAAGGATCGCCAAGGGGTTGCCGTCCACCAACAGTTGCAGGGCCTCCTCCCGGGCCACCCGGTCCCTGGCGAGCCTAGCCGAGCTCCCCTTGAGCTTGGTCACTATCAGCGACAGCTGGTCGGAACGCCCGAGGGGATGGGGGGACACCATGTCAGCGATCGTACCGCTCAGATCGATCCGACCCGAGCGCCACCGCGGCAAGCAGTTGGAAAGCGAGCGGACCCTCTGCGAGGATGGAGCGAATGGTCGAGCCTGCCCGGGTATACCTGAGACCGGTCGAACTGCGGGACCTTGAGGTATGCCGCCGGGTGGACACCGAGCCGGCTCTGACCAGGCCGTTCGAGTGGCCAGGATTCCACCATCACGAGGAGCATCTGCGCCGTTGGGAGGAGGATGGCTACCTGAGCCCGGACGACTCCATGCTGGCGGTAGCCGCCAAGGATGGAGCCTGTGCTGGGTTCGTCAGCTGGGCTCCCGTTCGGACCATGGGCCCCACCGGCGGCTGTATCGAAGTTGGGATTCTGCTGCTTCCCGAGTACCGGGGCCAGGGAATGGGCTGGGCCGCGCAGCGAGAGTTGGCCGAGTACCTCTTCGCTACCACTCTGGCCCATCGGATCCAAGCCAGCACCGACGTGGAGAACGCCGCTGAGCGGCGCGCCTTGGAGAGGGCCGGCTTCACTTTTGAGGGGATTCTCCGCGGTGTCTCGTATGTGGAAGGTGAATGGCGCGACGACGCGCTCTATGGCTGTCGGCGCGAGGACCAGGAGTCGGCCCGCGGGTAGTCGGCTAGCCTCGGACCTGGCTGCCCCCGATCTGAGCTCTTCAATCCGGGCCGATCACGCGCCTAGACCCTGAGTCAGCTCTACTCGTCGTGAGGACAGGCGCCGATCGGCTCTCCGTGGTGACAGCCGCAGCGGTCGACGGTCTCCTCTAGGATCAGATCGCCGTCGGGAAAGTGGAGGCGCGGCCCCGGCGAGGGATCTGCCGTTGCCACGCGCCGCACCTTGACCACGTAACAGAGATGCCCGCCGCAGTTGGTGGCCGCCAGCATGTTGGGATTGCCCGCCCGGACCAGTCGATCTGCCAGCGCTGCTGATTCGGCGCGGTCGATGCGGCGGTGCCCGACCGAGGTGAAGTAGGAGCCCTCAGCGAGGTTGAGGGGAGTTCCGGCAAATCCGGACTGGGCGAGGTGGACCGCCTCGGCGGTGGATTGTGCGCCCAGCTCGCTCAGCCGCCGCGCCAGAGTTCCGGTGTCGTCGTCCGGTCGGATGACCTCGAGTCGCTGCAGCAGCAGGGGCCCGGCGTCGATGCCCCTCTCCAACCGCTGGAAGCTGATCCCAGTCTCCTTCTCATCGTTCACGATCGCCCAGTAGAGGGGTTCAGGCCCCCGGTACTGCGGGAGGCGGGAGGGGTGTACGTTGACCCAGCCTAGCCGCGGCACCGCGAGCGCCTTCTCGCGCAGGATCTGATCGAAGCTGGCCACCACGAAAAGATCGGCCTGCAACCGGCGCAGCGCTACCAGGGAGTCGTATTCGTTGATCCGGGCCAGCCTGAGCAGGGGCGCGCCCATGTGGTCGGCGATCTGGCTCAGCGCATTCTCGCCGGCTATCGCGGGGTTGGCACCCAGGCTCGTGGCGAGACCGGCGAGCTCGACACCGCTATCGATCAAGGCCAGCAGAATGGCCAGGCTGTAATCGGAGGGAAATCCCGCAAATCCAACTCGCAGAGCCCCTGGATGGGCCGGGATCGGACGGCCAGTCGGCGCCACCGGCAGAGTCATGTCGGGGACCATCCGGAATGAGCGCTTGCGCCACAGCCACTCCTCGACTGCGCCCAACCAGGGACTGCGTCGAGAGAGGGTGATGGCGGAGGTTGGGAGAGTCACCGAGATCAATCGTAGTTGTCAGCGGCGGCGCAAGCGTCACGGTTTCGTTGAGCCTGCGCTACGCGCTTTGCTGGGCTTCGGTGGCAAACTGCAGGGCGGATGGTTGAGGAATCAAACGGGGCGCCTGAAAGCCAGACTTTGCTTCAGGGCTTAGCTGATCTGCGGCAGACGTGGGAGCATCTGGCTCGCGAGCTGGCCGCCGGAGTTCCAGAGCTTCCGGGCGTCATCGAGCAGGAGCTCTCAGGTCTGACCCTGCCCGACCTGAACGAGGAGACCCTGATCAGGGTCACCGAGTCGGTGGTGGCGCGGGTGGCCGACGCCGGGTTTCCCGACGAGGCAACGGCCCTCTTCCGACGCATGGGAAGGGCCATGTACGAGCTGCTGCTGTTGCTGGCCACCCAGCAGGAGATCCGGGACCTGGGAGCGAATGCGCCGGCAGTTGAAACTGCCAAACCAGCCCCTCCGCCACTGGCCCCGCTGGTGGTGCTGGCCGCGCCAGAGCCAAAACCGCCTGAGCCGCCACCGGCGCCCGACGCGACCCCGCTGGAACCAACTGTGGCGCCTCTTCCGATCGACTCCCACCCACCGAAACCTGCCGAGCCAATCGTCGAAAAGGTCATCGAGCTCCCGAGACCTGCCAAGGCGACTCCAATCCTGCCGACAGCATCGCCCACAGTTGTTGCCTCGCCCGAGCCCACGGCGGAGCTGGCAGGAGCCTCCGGCCGGGTTCCACTGGTCGTCGAGTCGGTATTCGCCTTGGAGCCACGGGACCCCGTTCGCCCAGCTCGTGGTGGCAACGGCGTGAGGAACCGTCCCAGCGCCCAGTCGAAACCCGCCGTAATCCCCGCTTCCGATCCTACCCCGGCCGGCTCACCGATGCCACCGTCGCCCCGGCAGCCCGAGTTAGCGTCCCCAGATAGCGGGCCTCTCCCCGAGCCGGCTCCCCACGCCTCCAGCCGCCCGGCCGCTCCAGAAGCAAGTCAGACGAAGCCAAGCGCTCCCCGTCCTGGCGCGATTCCGGCGCCGGCCGCCCGGCCTTCCGCGCCGTCGGTTCCAACCAACGGTTCCCGGCCGCCGGGGCAGAGCGCCTCGAAGCCAGATCCAGTTGACCCAGGAACTGTACCCGCGCCGAGTCCGACCGGGCCGAAGCGGGAGTTGACCGAGAACGCTGCTTCGCTGTGGGGATTCGATCCGGCGGCCCGCGAGAGCGAGGTCCTCGACGAGCCATCTGCGCCCCCTGCTCCTGAGCCGGACGCGCCGGTCCCCGCCGGAGTCGCCGGAGCTCCCCGAGTCTCGATTGCCGAGACTCGACTGGAGACCAGACCTGAGCCCACCACGAAGTCTGGCTGGGCTGTTCGGCTCTCCCCTAGGACCAACACCGAAAGGGAGCGGAAGCTGGCCGCGCGCGAGGCTCAGCTGCCGGTGCTGGTGGGGGAGATCGTCGCCGCCGCGAAGACCCAGCAGGAGGCGCTCTCCGCCCGGGGCAACGCGCGCCGAGCGCTGGCCGCAGCCCGGGACAAGCTACCTCTGGCGGATGGGAACGACCCTTCCGGCGCGATCGAGGCAATGCTGGAAGCCGGTCAACTGGAGGAGGCCGCGTCGATGGCGGTGCAGATGGCCAACACCGTGGGCGGCGAGGAGGCGGCCGCGGTCGCCTGCACGGTCGGCGAGGGGGTGAAGCAGTCCAAGCACGTCGAGCTGGCGATACTGTGCTTCACCACCGCGGTGCTCTGCTGTCCACCCTGTGATCGCGCCTGCTGGCAGTTGTGCAATCTGTCGGTCGAGCGTCGGGACACCGAGATGGCTCCGGTGTGGCTGGAGTTTGTCGCTCGACTGCTGCGGGCTCGGGGCGCCGACCCCGATGCCATCTCCGTCTACCGGCAGTTGCTCAAACTGACTCCCCGCCGAACCGACATCCGGGAGCTGCTGCGCATCTCGTCCCTGACCGGCGTCCTGCCCGACTGAGGCCCACGCCAAGAGAGGCAGCTTGCCTGGTCGCTATTTGTCCCCGGGGCTCAATCTCTTTTCGGGAGAGCCGCCCGCAACGAGCTCACGTAGCTGGCGGCCTGCTGTGCCGCCGCGGCGCCGACACTGCCGGTGTAGGAACGGACCAGACCGCTGCCGATGATCACCCCGTCGCACCAGCCGGCAACGGCCGCGATCTGCTCTGGGGTGCTGATCCCGAACCCGACCGCAAGAGGTTTGTCCGTCAGGCGACGGAGCTGGTCGACCCGGCCGTGCAGCCACCCCACATCGGGTCCGATGCCCTCCCCGGTCACGCCGAGCCGGGACACGACGTAGACGAAACCCTGGCTGGCGGCGGCGATCTGTGCCGCCCGCTCGGGACTGGTGGTGGGGGAGACCAGAAGGGGAAAGGGCAGCTGTCGTCGGAGCAACCCAACGCGTACCTCGTCGATCTCCTCCAGGGAGATGTCGGGGATGATCACCCCGCAGGCGCCCACGCTGGCCGCGCGTTCGACGAAGCGCTCGACCCCGAAGTGAAATACCGGGTTGAAGTAGGTGAAGAGCACGATCGGCAGCAAATGCTGGAGACGCTCTACCAGCCCGAAGATGGACTCCAGCGTGGCGCCGCTGGCGAGGGCGCGCTGGCCAGCCGCCGCGATCGTGGGGCCGTCCGCCAGGGGATCTCCATACGGGATGCCCAACTCCAGGATGTCCAGGCCCGCCTCGGCCCCGGCCCTGGCCACCAGCTCGGTGGTCGAAAGGTCGGGGTCGCCGGCGACCAGATAGCCGATCAGCGCCGCCCGCTGCTGACTTCCGGTTTCCTGGAGCCGCCGACTCAACCGGTCCGAGGCCAGGGCGTCAATCACGGATCTGGTCAGGTGCGGCCCGTTCCAGCCGCTCCCGCTCCAGGAGCTGGGCGATGTCCTTCTCTCCTCGCCCGCTCAGGTTGACCACCAGCAGACCGTCGGGCCCCTGCTGCTCCCCGATCCGGTCCACCAGGGCCAGGGCGTGCGAGCTCTCCAGGGCCGGAACTATCCCCTCCTGCCTCGCCAGCCGGTGGAAGGCGGCGATCGCCTCCTCGTCGCTCACCCCCAGGTACTGGGCCCGCCCGCTTGACTTGAGCAGAGCGTGCTCCGGGCCGACTCCGGGGTAATCCAAGCCGGCGCTGACCGAGTGGGTTCCCACCACCTGGCCTTCCAGGTCCTGGAGGATGAAGGATTTGGACCCGTGCAGGATGCCGATCGAACCGTAGGACAGAGAGGCGGCATTCTCGCCCAGCCCGATCCCGCGGCCAGCCGCTTCGGCACCCCACAGCCGGACCTCGAGGTCGTCGGCGAAACCAGCAAAAATACCGATTGCGTTACTGCCCCCACCCACGCAGGCGATCACGTCGGTGGGCAGTCTTCCCCAGGACTCCAGGCACTGCCGCCGGGCCTCGATCCCGATCACCTTCTGGAACTCCCGGACCAGGTAGGGATACGGGTGGGGGCCGACGGCGCTGCCGATCACGTAGAAAGTGTCGCCGGCGCTGGTCGCCCACTCCCGAATCGCCGCGTTGACCGCGTCCTTGAGGGTTCTGGTTCCGCTCGCCACCGGGTGGACGGTCGCCCCCAACAGCCTCATGGTGGCGACATTCATCGCTTGCCGTTCGATGTCCAGCTCGCCCATGAAGACCTCGACCGGCAAGCCCAGCTTGGCACCGACGGTCGCGGTCGCCACCCCGTGTTGGCCGGCTCCCGTCTCGGCGATGATCCGCTGCATTCCCATCCGGCGGGCCAGCAGTCCCTGGCCTACGGCGTTGTTCACCTTGTGCGCGCCGGTGTGGTTTAGATCCTCGCGTTTGAGCAGCACCGTGGCTGCGGTGGTCGGGAAGCGTTGGGCGTGGTAGAGGGGCGACGGGCGCCCCACGTACGACTGCAGAATCGCGTGGTATTCCTGCCAGAACGCGGCATCCGCGAAAGCCTCGTCGACAGCCGCCACCAACGCCTGCACCGGTTGGTGGAGCACCTCCGGGATGTACTGACCCCCGAAGTCACCGAAGTAGCCGCGGGCGTCAGGAGGCTGCATCGGCGCTCCGTACCGCAGCCAGGAATTCCCCAAGTTTGACTGGATCCTTGGCACCTTGCGACTCCACTCCCGAGCGCACGTCGACCGCGTAGGGACGCAGTCGCCGAACGCAGTCCCCGACATTGCCTGGGGTCAGGCCGCCGCCGATGACAACTGCCCCTCGCTCCGCGATGGGCTGCACTAGGCTCCAGTCGAAAGTCCGCCCCGAGCCACCGCGCTGCGGGGAGGCAGTCTCGAAGACCGGCAGTGCGTCTGGATACTCCATCAGGTCCGACTCCAATTCAGCCCTGTCCGCCGCCACGGGAAAGACCTTGAGATACGGCACCCCCAAATACCGACAGAGTTCGGGCGGTTCGACCCCGGAAAACTGCGGCACCAGGGTGGGTAGGACTGTCAGCGCGAAGTCCAACTCGGCAACCGTCGGGTCGACGAACACCCCCACCACAGTCACCCCGGGCGGGACTTCCGAGGTGGCGGCCACGGCCTGTTCCAGAGTGATGCGGCGTGGGCTCGGCGCAAAGATGAGACCGACGGCGTCCGCGCCGGCGGCCACCGCCGCCGTCACCTCTGCCGCCGAGGTGCAGCCACAGATTTTGACCCGAGTTCGGCCGCCCCTGACCCCGGCACCAAGTTCGGCCGCCCTGGAGAGGGCACCGCCCGGGTTGGCCGGGAAGGTGAGCTGCTCCACGGCTAAACCTCGACCGAGCCGACGGCCTTCACCGCGGCCACCCAGCCGGCCTGGTCAGAGGAGCGCATGAGCGCCTCACCGACCAGGAAGGCGCCAACACCGCGGCGATAGATTCGCTCGACCTGGTCGGCATTTTGGAAACCACTCTCGCTCACAACCAGCACCCCCGAGGGGACCATCTCGACCAGCCGCTCGGTCACCTCGGGGTCGGTCTGCAAGGTGCGCAGGTCCCGGTTGTTGATTCCCAGCAGGGTGATCTCCAGTGCCAGCGCCCGGTTCAGTTCCTCTACGGTATGCACCTCAACCAGGACGTCCAGCGACCACTCCCGAGCCGCTCCGAGCAGATCGCTGAGCTGCTCATTGGTGAGGCCGGCGGCTATCGCCAGGATGGCGTCGGCGCCGTAGGCGGCGGACTGGACCACCTCATATGGAGTGCTCAGGAAATCCTTGCGCAGCAAGGGCAACGTGGTGTGCTCGCGCACCAGCGGCAACAGACTCAGGTGGCCCTGAAAGTAGTCCGCCTCGGTGAGCACACTGACGGCGTCGGCGCCGGCCGCCTGGTAGCCGGCGCCGATCATCGCGGGATCGAAGTCGGGAGCGATCAGCCCCGCCGATGGCGAGGCGCGCTTTATCTCCGCGATCACGGCGGGGGGTTGCGCCGTCGCGAGGGTCGCGCGCAGGGGCCGTCTCCCTTCGCTGATGACAACTGCCCGAGCTCGGAGCGTCGCCAGGGGCTCCTTCACCATCTCTCCGACCAGCCGGCGTTGCCGCGCCTGGAATATCTCACTCAGGAAGTCAGCCATTGGCCGCGTCCTCAGTCACCCAGCTGCTGCGGAGCGCCTCCAGCGCCGCCAGCGCCGCTCCCGAGGCGATGCTGGCCCGGGCTCCTACCAAGCCCTCGTCGATGCTCTCGGCAGCGCCCGCCACCATCAGAGCCAGAGCTGCGTTGAGGGCTACCACGTCGGCCTGAGGAGAGTGCTCGCCTTGGAGCACGGCGAGGACCAGGGCCGCATTCGTCCGGGCGTCGCCCCCTCGCAGGTCGTCGAGGGAGGCTCTGATTCCGTACTCCTCCGGGTGGAGGACCCAGCGCCGGCTTCCCGACTTGCCGAACTGGGCCACGTCGGTGGGACCGTCGCCGGCCACCTCGTCCATCCCACTGGCGGAGTGGACCACCGCGCCCTCCTCGCAGCCCAATCCCTGCAGCGCCTCGGCTACCAGCCCCACCTGGGATTCGCCGAAGACCCCGACCAGCTGGCGGTGGGCTCCAGCCGGATTGCAGAGCGGTCCAAGCAGATTGAAGATGGTGCGCACCCCGAGCTCGCGCCGCACCGTGGCCGCCGCCCTGAAGGCGGGGTGGTACCGGGGCGCGAAGAGGAAGGCGATCCGTTGGGTGGTGAGCAGCTCCGCCGCCGCCGCCGGCGGTCGGTCCAGCGGCACACCCAGCGCCTCCAGAACGTCGGCACTGCCGCAGGCACTGGAAGCGGCCCGGTTGCCGTGCTTGGCGACCGGGACTCCGGCGCCGGCCACCACCAGCGCGGCCGCGGTCGAGATGTTGATGCTGCGGACCCCGTCCCCGCCGGTGCCGACGATGTCGATCACCAGCGGCAGGTGATGGTCCACTCGCAGGGCCCGCTGGCGCATTGCGACCGCGCCGCCGATCACCTCCTCGATGGTCTCCCCCCGAGCCGCGAGCGCGATCAGGAGACCGGCCGCCTGAGCGCCGGTGAGCGTCTCATCGACGATCGCCCCCACGGTCGCCGCGCTCTCAGCGGCGGTCATGGTCTCGCCCTGGAGCATCCGCCGCAGCAGCAGGGGAAAGTCCTCCATCAGCGGGTCATCCGCGATCCAGCGACGACGGGTGCCGGTGGCAGAGGGCGCCCGCCAAAGGTGCGGGCCGGGCGCCGACCCGAGGCCGAATAATGCGCCTGCAAGGCCCATTTCGGCCCGGAGCCGGCTCGGCCAGCTGTTGGTCCATCAAGCTGTCTCCTGCTGAAATGAAAAAAGCCCCGGGCATTGCCCAGGGCTCGGTGTCGCTTGCGGTCGCTGTGACTAGGCGCGCGACGGTACCGAACCCTCATTGGGCCAGTACCACCGCCAGCTACCGCAGCATCGGCCAGTCACTGACCGGGGATTCTGAACCACGACCAGGCTCGGAGTCAATCTGACTCGGTTCCCCAGCCAGCGCCCACAGAGGAAGGTGGGCGGCGGCTGCCGGCTTGACTCCCGGCTCTGAATTGCCGCAGAATCCGCGGCCTATGGTCAAGATCTGCGCGCTGGTCTGGTGGTGGAGCTGGCCCGCCGGGGGTGAAGTGTCCGCACGCGACTGATCTGCTGACCGATCTGCGAACACCAAGCCCCGGACCCCTCCGGGGCTTTTTCTTTTGTCCGAATGGGAGTTGTGATGCTGGCTTCACTGGTGATCCGTCCCGACCGCAAGACCGCGGAGGCGACCGCCGCGGAGTTCCCCCTGGTTCCGATCTGGGCGGAGCTGCCGGGGGCGGAGCTGCGCCCGGTGGAGGTGTTCCAGGCGCTCGCCGGCGACGGACCGGGAATGCTGCTGGAGGAGCTGGACCTCGCCGGTCACTCGGTCGGGTTCACAGTCGTCGGTGGGGAACCGGCGGCGCTGGTGGTCTGCGACCGCGCTGAAGTGCGGGTGGAGGCGGTCCGGCGACCTCTGCCGATCGGAGAGGGGGTGTTCAGCTTCCCGGGGGAAGGGACGATGAAGGCGCTCAATCGCCTCGCCGCGTTGCTGCGAGCGCCCCAGCTGCCAAACCTGCCCACCATGACCGGGGGGCTGGCGGGCCTGCTCTGCTACGAGGCGGCCGCGCTACTTGACGGTCTCGCTTTCCCAGTGGGCCGAGGGCGGCCGCCGACAGACCCGATCACGCTCATGGTCCTGGACCGCATTGTGGTCTTCGACCACAAGCGCCAGCGGGTGGTGCTGATCGTCCACGTCCCGGCGGAAACCGACTACCAGGCGGGGGTGGTCGCACTTGAGGAGCTGGCGCAGAAAATCCGATCCCGCGGCAGCGCCCCGATCCCCTCACCCCCGGTACGCCAGACCCTAGCGGTAGCGCCCAACATCACGACGGAGATGTACCGCGGCGCCGTCCTCCGCATCAAGGAGGACATCGCCGCCGGGGAGATTTATCAGGCGGCGATGTCCCGGCGGCTCTCGGCGCCGGCGCGAGAGAGTGGGCTCGCGATCTATCAACGCCTGCGCCGGCTGAACCCCTCGCCAGCGATGTTCTACCTGCGCCTCCCGGGAGTGGAGCTGGCGGGCTCGTCGCCGGAGCCGCTGATCAAGGTCCAAGGGCGCACCGTCACCACCCGACCGATCGCCGGCACCCGGCGGCGGGGCGAGGATGAGGAGGAGGATCGACGGCTGGAAGAGGACCTCCTGGCGGACCCCAAGGAGCTCGCCGAGCACGCAATGCTGGTGGATCTCGCCCGCAATGATCTGGGGAAGGTCTGCACTCCGGGCACCGTCTTTCCCACCGAGCTCATGTTTGTGCAGCGCTTTCCGCGGGTGATGCACCTGGTGAGCAACGTCGCCGGCGAACTGGCCCAGGGCTACAGCGCCCTGGACGCCCTGGCCGGGGTGTTTCCGGCGGGCACCGTCACCGGCACCCCCAAACGCCGGGCCATGGAGATCATCGCCCGGGAGGAACCGACCGCCCGAGGCCCCTATGCCGGAGCCTGCGGCTACCTGACCTTCTACGGTGACCTGGAGTTCTGCATCACCATCCGCACCGCGGTGGTGGCCGGCGGCCAGGTCCACGTGCAGGCGGGGGGCGGCATCGTGACCGACTCCGACCCGGTACT
Source organism: Candidatus Dormibacteria bacterium (assembly GCA_050734135.1). Lineage (GTDB taxonomy): Bacteria > Chloroflexota > Dormibacteria > Aeolococcales > Bog-877 > Bog-877. The sequence goes on along the minus strand of JBOHUG010000009.1, from coordinate 20,699 downwards.
CGAACTAGCCGAGACCGAGGCCAAGGCGTCGGCGATCCTGGCCGCGGTCGCAGGTGGTTCTCAGGTCGCGTCGTGATCCTGGTTGTCGATCACAAGGACTCCTTTGTCTACAACTTGGTGCAGGTGATCGCGGCGATGGGATTGGAGGTGCAACTGGTGGGCTCTGAGAGCGCCCCCGTGGAGGAGTTGTTGGCCCTGGAGCCCGCTGCCGTGGTCCTCTCCCCGGGACCCGGCCGACCCGAGCAGGCCGGTTGCTTTGAGGAGCTGGTCAGAGCCCTGCCCGATGGGACCCCACTGCTCGGGGTCTGTCTCGGACACCAGGCGCTGGCAACCGCCTTCGGCGCCCGGGTGGTTCGGGCCCCGTTTCCGGTCCACGGCAAGACCAGCCCGGTGATTCATGAGGGGCGGGGCATATTCTCTGGTCTGCCCTCGCCGCTGACCTCCGGCCGCTACCACTCCCTGGTGGTGGAGCGGGCCAGCCTACCGCAGGAGCTGCAGGTCACAGCCGAGACCGAGGACGGATTGGTGATGGGATTGCAACACCGATCACTGCCACGGTTCGGGGTCCAGTTCCACCCCGAGTCGATCCTGACTCCCGAAGGTCCGGAGCTGATTGCCGGCTTTCTGTCCCAGATCGGCGCATCCGTCTGATGTCCCTGTCGCTGCCGGTTGACAGCATCGGGCTAAGGCCCCAACATAAGCCGCCACATGAGCCACATCGGAACTACCAGCGGGAGCCGCGGAGGCCTGAGCTCGTTTACGTATCGATACGTGAATCCAGGCACGCCTTCCGTGGGCGGCTCTCCCGGGTAGTACCCCGATCGCGGCGAGCAACGGAAGGCGTGGAGCGGGCTCCGCGCCTTTTTTGGTCAAGCCCCGGTCCCGCTCCCCAGGTGTCAAGAGGAGATCGAGGACTGACCATGGACGAGAAGAGACCCGAACGAGAACGGCCCGAGATAGCGATGCGCGGCGTCAGCGCCTGCCGCGGCGTGCGAGGAGCAACCAGTGTCGACGAACCGACTGACGGCGCCGGCCTGGCGACGGCGGTGGGGGAGATGCTGGAGACGATCCTGGAGCAGAACCAGGCCTCCACAGAGGACGTCGCGGCGGTGATCTTCACGGTTCCGGACGACCTCCGGGGCACCAATCCGGCGGCCGCGGCCCGAGGGCAGGGGTTTGCCAGCGTGCCTCTGCTGGTGGTCCGCGAGCACGGTGGCGACGACCGGGTGGCCCGCTGTCTGCGGGTGCTCCTGCTGCTGAACACGACTTTGGGGCAGAGCCAACTGCGCCACGCCTACCTGCGGGGCGCCCGGCTTCTCCGGCCGGATCTCCTGGCGTCGGGGGCCGACCACTCATGATCGTGATGGCGGCTCACGCCACCAAGGATCAGGTGGGCGCGGTGGTGGCCCGGATTCAATCGCTGGGGCTTACCGCCCAGGTAAACCGAGGCACCGAGCGCACTGTCGTCGGCCTGGCCGGCCACGAGACCGACCAGGACCTGGACATCCTCGGGCTGTTGGAAGGGGTGGAGCGGGTGGTGCGGGTGCTCCACGACTATCCGCTCGCCAGCCGCGACTTCCACCCGGAGGATCGCGTCATCGACCTGCCCGGCGGTGCCCAACTGGGTGGGGCGGGCGTGCTGGTGATGGCGGGACCCTGCGCGGTCGAGAGCCGCAGCCAGCTCCAGGCGGCCGCCGAAGCGGTGGCCGCCCAGGGCGTGAGGGTTCTGCGGGGAGGGGCGTTCAAACCCAGAACCTCGCCCTACGCCTTCCAGGGCCTTGGCGGCGACGGCTTGAAGATGCTGCGCGAGGTGGGCGACGATCTGGGGTTGGCAGTGGTCACCGAGGTCATGGCACCCGAGGACGTGGAGATGGTGGCGCGGCACGCGGATCTGCTCCAGATCGGTGCCCGCAACATGCAGAACTACCGCCTGCTCCAGGCCTGCAGCCAGGTGGACAACCCGGTGTTGCTGAAGCGGGGGATGTCCTCGACCTTGGAGGAGTGGCTCCAGGCCGCCGAGTACATCCTCGCCGGGGGCAACCTCCAGGTGGCTCTGTGCGAGCGGGGCATCCGCAGCTTCGAGCCGCTAGTGCGCTTCAGCTTGGATATCACCTCGGTACCAGTGTTGAAGCGACTCACCTCCCTGCCGGTGGTGGTTGATCCCAGCCACGCGGCGGGGCGCTACGAGTACGTCACCGCCATCGGCCTTGCGGCGGTGGCCGCTGGGGCCGATGGACTCCTGGTTGAGGTCCATCCACAACCGAGCGAGGCGCTCTCAGACGGCGCCCAGTCTCTCAATCCCAAAGCGTTTGGTGAGCTGATGGTGGGCGCCCGCAAGGTGGCGGAAGCGGTCGGTCGGCAACTCAGATGACTCGCCCCCGCCAGGTCGCCATCGTCGGCGCCGGCCAGGTCGGGACCATGGTGGGGGCGGCCCTGCTCGGAGCCGGCCCCGGCGCCGGGATCAGGTCGGTCGCCCTGTACGACAAAGAGCCCGGGGTGGCGGCGGCTTCGGTCGCGCTCGGAGGCGGCGAGCTGGTACTTCCGGGACCGGACGGCGTCCTCGGCGCCGACACAATCGTGCTGGCCATGCCGGTGACTGAGATCTTGGCCTGGGTCCAGCAGTTTGGACCACGCTTGCGAGAGGGCACGCTGCTCCTGGATACCGGCAGCTCCAAGGTGGCGGTGGTCGCCGAGATGGCCCGCCGAGTACCGCCTGGAGTCCATGCCATCGGCGGTCACCCGTTGGCGGGAAGCGAGGCTGCTGGTCCCGAAGCGGCCGTCCCCGGGGCCCTGCGCGGGGCGGTGTTCGCCCTCTGCCAGAGCCGCCTCGACCCAAAGGCGGTCGCTCTGGCGACCGAGCTCGTGACCTGTCTGGGTTCCCGTCCCGTGGTCCTCTCGGCGGCCCACCATGACCTCGTGGTGGCCCGGACCAGCCACCTGCCTCACCTGGTCGCCAGTGCCCTGGCGGCTGTGGTCGCTGGGATCGGCGGTGAACCCGCCCTGTCCCAGGCGCTGGTCGGGACCGGTTATCGGAGCACCACCCGGTTGGCCGCCAGCAACTCTCAGATGGTCGCCGCCTTCGCGGCCTCCAACCGGGCTCAGCTCGAGGTCGCGCTCCACGAGTTTCGCCAGGAGATGGACCGGCTGGAGGACGCTCTCGCCGCCGGACCCGGGGCGCTGGAGGAAGCCCTGGCAAGTGGCCGGGCCGGTCGCGCGCTGACCCTGAGCGGGTCGTGAACGCCGTGACCCCCCGAACTCCCCACCGGCCCCTGTCCGGGCGCTGTCAGCTGCCGAGCGACAAGTCGATCTCGCATCGGGCCGCTCTGCTGGCGGCCTGCGCGGAGGGGACCTCTGAGATCCATAACTTCTCCCCGGCAGGTGACTGTCGCGCCAGCAAGAGTCTGGTGCGATCTCTGGGGTGCGAGGTCCGGGAGGAGGGCGACACCCTGCAGGTCTCCGGTCTCGGCCCTGCGGTCTCGCCTCGAGTCTTTGCGGAGGCGCTGGACTGTGGCCGGTCGGGCACCACCATGCGAATTGGGGCGGGACTGCTGGCGGGGCTCCCCATCACCGTTCAATTGACCGGTCATGCCCAGCTGCTGGCTAGGCCAATGGGGCGTATCGCAGAGCCGCTCCGGCAGATGGGGGCCCGGATCTCCACGGCGGCGGGGGGCCGACCACCCCTCCACCTGCGGGGCGGCGAGCTCCGAGGGATCACCTTTACCCCGCCCGAAGCGAGTGCCCAGGTGAAGTCGGCGGTGCTCATCGCCGGGCTGCGGGCCAGCTCGCCAACCACCGTCTGCGAAACAGTGCCCACGCGCGACCACACCGAGCGGCTCCTGGCCACCATGGGCGCCCGGATCACGATCCGGGAGTCAGCCGGTGGGCGGATCGTCGAGTTGGAGCCCGGTCAGCTGAGTCCACTTAATCTGGTGGTGCCGGGGGACGTCTCCTCGGCTGCGGTTCTGGCTACGGCCGCCGCCTTGGTCCCGGGATCGGAGGTGCTACTGGAGCGGGTGGTGGTCAACCCCACCCGCCTCGGTTTCTTCGAAGTGCTCCGTCGGATGGGTGGCCAGGTCGACTTTGAGCTGCGGGACGATGACCCGGGCCCTGAACCGGTCGCGGACATCCGCGTCCGCTACGCGGCCCTGGCCGCGTTTCGGGTCGCGGCCAGTGACGTCCCGGCACTGATTGACGAGCTTCCCCTGCTGGGTTTGCTGGCCACCTCAGCTGAAGGGCTCAGCGAGGTGCGGGGAGCCGCTGAGCTGAGGGTCAAGGAAAGCGACCGGATAGGCGGGCTGGTCACCGGGCTGCGGACCCTGGGTGCCGAGGCCGAGGAGCTGGACGACGGCTTCGTGGTGCAGGGCCCGGTGGATCTTCGGGGTGGCCTTTGCGACGCCCGCAACGATCACCGTCTCGCCATGGCCTTCACTCTCGCTGGTCTGGTGAGCCGAGAAGCGGTGGCGGTAGACGGTGAGGAGTTCATCGCGGACTCGTTCCCTGAATTCCTGTCGCTTCTGGGCGGTCTCTCCTGATGGAGGAGGTGGCACTGGTTGGTGATCCGGTGGCCCACAGCCTATCTCCGGCTATCCAACAGGCGGCCTTCACGGCGCTCAAGCTCGACTGGACCTACCAGCTGGTTCGGGTGCCCGAGGGCGGACTGGAGCGGGCCTGGCCCGAGCTGGTCAGGCGCTTTCATGGAGTAAACGTGACCAGTCCCCACAAGCAGGCGGCGGCCCGGCTGGCCGACCAGCTCAGTCCGACCGCTCGGCGCTGCGACTCTGTCAATACGCTTACCTTCGCCTCTTCCGGATCGTTCGGGGACTCGACCGACGGCGCCGGCTTCCTGGCGGCACTCCGGGGGCGATCAGAGCTGCTGCCGCAGCGTGTCGTCATCGTCGGCACCGGAGGGGCGGCTCGGGCCGTGGCGGCCGCGCTGCAGGAGGAGGGAGCCTCGGTGGTGGTGCTGGGTCGCAATTTCGCGGCGGGAGAGGCATTGGCGAATGGCCTCGCCAGCACCGGTCCGGGCGTCGTCGTATTCCGGGGAAGTGGGGACGGCGAGGTCGCCAAAGCTCTCCGAGGAGCTGAGCTTCTGGTCAACGCCACCACGCTCGGCGGCCCTCGATTCCCGCAACTCTCTCCGGTGCCCGAGGCGGTGCGGTTCAGCCCAGACCTCACCGTGTTCGACCTGGTCTACTGGCCTCGGAACACGCCCCTAAGGTGCCGGGCCGAGGCGGCTGGCTGCTTGCTGGTCGAAGGAGTGGAGATGTTGGTCGAGCAGGGGGCTCTCGCCTTTCAAGCTTGGACGGGGATCGAAGCGCCGCGACCGGTGATGCGCCAGGCCGCCGACCACGCCCTGGAGGAACTCCGATGACGCTCCGGCTCTTGACCGCTGGCGAGTCGCACGGGCCCGAGCTGGTGGTCATCGTGGAGGGGATGCCGGCCGGGGTTGATGTCGACTCCGATGAAATCGATCGCCAGCTTGACCGGCGCCGGGGGGGCCATGGACGCGGAGCTCGCTCGACCAAAATCGAGCGAGATCATGCGGAGATGGTCAGCGGCGTTGCCCAATCACGCACTACCGGAGCCCCGGTTGCGATCCGAATCGTCAACCGCGACTTCGCCAACCAGCCCAGCGATCCGGTTCGGCTGACCACCCCCCGGCCGGGCCATGCGGATCTGGCCGGCGCCACCAAGCATGCCCTCGCCGACTTCCGGGTGGTGCGGGAGCGCGCCAGCGCCCGCGAAACGGCGGCCCGGGTCGCGGCAGCCGCCCTGGTCCGGCCCTTCCTCGGGGAATTCGGGATCAGCTTGGGCAGCTTTGTGACGGGGATCGGTCGGGTGCCACTGCCGATCGCCCTCGGAGCCACCACGGACAGCTCACTGACAGCACTGGCGGCAGGAGCCGAACCCGACCCGGTGCGCTGCCCTGATCCCGCCGTCTCCGAGAAGATGGTCGCCGCCATCGACCAGGCCAAACAGGATCGCCAGACCCTCGGCGGTACCTTCGTGGTGTTCGCGATCGGCGTTCCTGTGGGACTCGGCTCGTACGTCCACTGGGACCTGCGACTGGACGGCCGCCTGGCCCAGGCCATCTGTTCAATTCCGGCGGTCAAGGGCGTGGAGTTCGGACCTGGCTTCGAGCTGGCCCGCCTCCCCGGAACCGAGGCTCAGGACCCGATCATCAGCACCGGCGGACAGCTGGCTCGGGGATCCAATTTCGCGGGCGGTCTTGAGGGCGGGATGAGTAACGGAGAACCGATCATCGTGCGGGCAGCGATGAAGCCGCTTTCGTCGACCCGCGCTCCGGCCACCTCAGTCGACCTCGGCACCGGGGCCGTCGCCGACCCTCCCTACGTCCGCTCCGACGTGTGCGCGGTTCCGGCCGCCGCGGTGGTGGGGGAGGCGATGGTGGGCTGGATCCTGGCTGAAGCGCTGGTCGAGCGCTTCGGTGGCGACCGCCTCGATGCGGCTCTGGCTGCTGCGCGCGAGGTCCAGCGTCGGCCGATTCCGGGAGTTGGCGGATGAGAGAGCTGTTCATGCCGGCGCCCACCCCGGTTGGCGGCCGGGCCAACCTGGTGCTGGCCGGGTTCAGCGGCACCGGCAAGACGACCACTGGCGCCCTGGCGGCTGAGCGTCTGGAGATGCCCTTCGTGGATCTGGACCAGGCGGCGGAACGGCGGGGGGGTCGGAAACTGTCCGAGCTCTTCCACGCTCGGGGCGAGCCGTGGTTCCGGGAGCTGGAGGCGGAGCTGCTCCACGATGCGGCCCGGCTCTCGGGCACCGTGATCGCGACCGGGGGTGGCGCAGTCCTGCACCCTCAGTTCGGAGCGCTCGCCGAGAAAGCTGTGACACTGGTCCTCACCGCTTCCCCCGATGAGATCGAGGAGAGGCTCGGCGAGACTTCGACGAGACCACTTCTCGCCGAGGCGCCCGGTGACCGGATAAGGCAGCTGCTGGCGGAACGCTCGGACCTCTACGCGAGCGCCGGACCAGTTCTCGATACCAGCGGCCGGGGCATTCCGGAAGTGGCCGCACTGGTTGCCGATCGGTACCGAGCGGAGTCCGAGAGCAAGTCCCAGCGGGTTACCGTCGCCGGCCCCCGCGGAGAGTACCCGGTGGTGGTGACGCATGAAGCGGTCGCGAGCCTCGACGAGATTCTGCGCTCCCAGCTTCCCCACGCCGGGCGGGTGCTGGTGGTCTCGGATCGGGCCGTCGCCGGCTCCGCCGGAGCCAAGGTCGAGGCGGTTCTCCGTCAGGCTGGCTGGGAGGTGATTGCCCTGGTGGTTCGGGAGGGGGAGGCTGCCAAGGATGTCGCCGCGACCACCGAGCTGTGGGACCACTTTCAGGCGCTGGCAGTGGATCGGGGGGACGTGGTGGCGGCGGTGGGGGGAGGAGCAGCCCTTGACGCGGTCGGCTTTGCGGCGGCCACCTGGGCGCGAGGAGTGCCCTGGGTCACGGTACCGACCACCATCCTGGCGATGGCTGATGCCTCGATTGGGGGCAAAGTGGCGATCGACCGAGAGGGAGCCAAGAACGCCGTCGGCGCCTTTCACCATCCCCAGGCGGTGATCTGTGATCCGGGGTTGCTGATCACGGTGCCGGATGCGGTCGTCCGTGACGGCCTCAGTGAGGTGGTCAAGTGCGCCTGTCTGGCTTCGCCGCTTCTGCTCGAAGCCCTCGCCCAAGCCCCAAGGCTGGAGGCCCGGCTGCCGCCGCACCTCAGCTGGCTGATCGAGCAGGCGGCGCGAGTCAAGGCGGCCTATGTGGCGGTCGACCCTGAGGACGAGGGAGTGCGCCAGTCTCTCAACCTGGGTCACACCTACGCCCACGGACTGGAGGCGGCCAGCGAGTTCGGCATCTCCCACGGCCAGGCGGTGGCGCTGGGACTCCGAGCGGCCGCCAGGTTGGGAGGTGGTTTGGGCCTGACCGGTCCGGAGATCGCTCCGCAGATCAACTCCGCCCTCGACCGGCTCGGCTTCCCGAGCGAGCTGCCAGGTCTTGACCGAGACCGCATCAGGGCGGCGCTGCTCCTGGACAAGAAGCGGCGCGGCGGGGAAGGTGCCTGGGTGGTCCCCGCGCCAGCCGGGGCCACCCTGGTACGCGGAATCGGATTGGAACTCGCCCTTGAGCCCCTCTGGGAACTGCTGCAAGGGCCGCCGGCCGACCCCCCTTTTCCGATCCAGTTCAAGCCGGTTGAGGTGTCCAGATGAGGATCTTGGTGCTGCACGGACCCAATCTCAACCTGCTTGGCTCCCGCGAGCCCGAGATCTACGGGTCAGCGACCCTGGAGGAGATCAACGCCGCCATTGCGAACCGGGGTGCGGAGCTCGGGGTGGAGGTCCACGCGGAGCAGTCCAACTCCGAGGGTGAGCTGGTGGATGCCGTGCAGTCGGCCCGTGGCTCCGCCGACGGGATCGTGATCAATCCGGCCGCCTATTCCCACAGCAGTATTGCGATCCGGGATGCCCTACTGGCGGTTGGGCTGCCGACGGTAGAGATCCACCTTTCCAATCCGTCGGCGAGGGAGGAGTTCCGGCACGTGGACCTTGTCGCCGGAGCTTGTCTGGGGACGGTGGCCGGCTTTGGCCAGCGGGGCTACCTGGTGGCGTTGGAGCAACTGGTCTCGCATCTGCGCGATCGCGAAGCCGACTAACCGGATGGGAGTCCCCTAGGGTGAACAGTGCACGGGATGTGTAGACAGTTGGGGCTCATCGTGGGCGCATCTTTCTAGCACCATAGACCAGCTCGGCCGGGGCTCCCCCAACGTTCTCGTCGGTGGGTCCCCGCGCCGCTCCGCAACGGGGCGAGACCGCCGAGATCGGGGCGGTGGGCGACGGCTCGTCTGTACACCGCTGTCTCACCGCCGGAAACTCTCTGGTCACTCGCCGACCAGGAGTCGGGGCCGGACTGGAGTCGGGTCGCCGCGGGTCCCGACAATGCGGATGTGGAAGTTGCCTTCAGCATTGATCCCGCCCAGGGACTCAGCCGGGAGGACGAGCTGGACTGCGTCCGCATCGCGGCTCGGCTCGGCTACCAGTCCGCGTGGACACCAGCCCGCGGTGACGCCACCGCCTTCGAGCGCTGCTTGGCTTGGCATCGGGCCTCGGGACTGCCGACCGGAGTGGCGGTTGTGCCGGCCTCGGGCCAGCCCCCCGAGTTCTACGCCAGGCAGGCAGCGCAGGTCTGGCAGGAAACGGAGGGGAGATTCGTGCTGGGAGTCGGCAGTGGCCAGCTGCCTCATGCCTACCGCGAGATCGCCCCGTATCTGAAGACCCTTCGCGCCCTGCTCCCGCCGGAACTGCCGCTCTACCTGGCCGCGCTTGGTCCGCGGATGCTGCAATTGGCTGCTGAGGTGGCGGACGGCGTCGCCCTCAACTGGTGTTCATCCGAACAGGTTGCCTGGTCTCGGGAGGAGGTGGAACGCGCCGCCGCGCGAGCCGGCCGCCAGGCGCCTCCGCTCGTCGAGTACATCAGAACCGCAGTCGATCCCGACCCGGGCGCCGCGGCCAGGGTCTTGGGCCAGGCGATGCTGGGCTATGCGTTGGGTCCGACCCCATATCGCCAGCACTTCGCCAGGATGGGCTGGGCGGAGGAGTTAGCTCACCTGGACAAAGACCACGATGAGGCGAGTCCGGAGCTGCTCTCGGCGGTAGGCGCGTGGGGGGCGCCCGGAGAGACGCGTCCGCAGTTCCGCACCCTCTCCCGAGGGCTGGACTGTGCGATCGTTCGAGTTCTAGTGAGCCGTCCGGGGGACGTCGCGTCCGCCTGCACGGTCCTCGAGGAGTGTTCCCCGACTTGACTCCTACGAGACAGCGCGTACTCTAGAATCGTTCGTTGTACAATCAACCACATCCTGGTCCTCGGCCCTGGCGCACCGCCGGGGGGGACGGGCGTGGCACAGGGAGGTGAGCCGATGGGCGCCTGGATTTTTGACCCGCTGCACACCCAGGTGGAGTTCAGTGCCAAGCATCTCGGGATGATGACCGTGCGGGGTCACTTTGCCGAGGTGGTGGCGGGCGGCGACATCAATGTCGAGGATCCGACGCGCTCCCAGATCGAGGTCACGGTGCAGACCGCCAGCATCCGCACCCACGATGCGCAGCGGGACAAAGACCTCCGGGCTTCCTACTTCTTGGAGGTCGAGAAGTACCCCACCATGACCTTCAAGAGCACCGGAGTCGAGGTCACCGCTAACGACCGCTACTCCTTGACCGGAGACTTGACGATCAAGGGCACCACCCGGCCGATTACCCTGGCGGTCGTCAAGTACGGCGAGTTCACCGACCCCAACATGGGCCACCGGATTGGCTACTCCGCAGAGGGGGCGATCAACCGCAAGGACTTCGGGATGACCTTCGAGATGATGCTCGACAACAAGTTTGTGGTCAGCAACGAGGTCCGGATCCAGATCGAGGGGGAACTGTTGGAGGAAGGATCGATGCCGGCTCCGGCCGGCTGATTGGAGAGACCCATTGGGGTCATCGAGGGCGCGGCGTCCCGGCGGCGGGCGGCCCTAGTCGCCCGGCAACTGTGCGACCAATCAGGGCCGGGGCGAACCGAGCATCCAGCATGTCGTAAATGAACTGGGCGGCGTGCTGCTCAATGGTCCAGTGGGAGGACTTTCCGCAGGTTCTCGGCCGGTATCGGTCGGATGCCGCTGCGGGAGGGTCCTCAGCTACGGTCTCGAGCCAGTGAAGGCGGTAAAGCCCCGTTCTTCGGCAAACCCGATGCCTCCGCCAGCCTGTGGGGATCAGGGTCCCGACCGATGGCCCCTTCAATTAGGAGGGCGAGACCCACACAAGGGATCCCGGGTCCGCATCCACCTCGCGCGGTCAGCCGCGGCCAACCCTGATCCCCCGCTCCCACGAGCCAGGTAGCGGGCCCGGGGTCGGGCAGGGATCAGGCGGGGGAGTAGGCGGGTTGCCAGCTGGGTCCATGTCACACTCGGTGGCTTAAATCGGGCCTCTCTCTGTTATCCCTTCTTCGCCTTGCGAACCGAACAAGTGTTTGGTATATTTGTTCGATGAACCAGTTGGCGCGCCAGACCGTTTTCCCGGCGCGCCCGGCCGCCACCTGGACTGAGATTCTGGACCAACCCGAACTGCGGTCTCGGATAGTCCTGGACCGAATGATCCCGGCGCGTGAGCCCGAGTACGGACCGATTCCTCCCGACATTCATGCTCAGGTTGGCGAGGGGCTCCAGCGTCACGGGATCGGGGCGCTTTACACCCACCAGGTGGAGGCCATCGAACTGGCGATGGCCGGACGGAGCCTAGCGGTGGTCACCCCTACGGCGTCTGGGAAATCGCTCTGCTACCTGGTGCCCGTGCTCGACGCGATCGCCAAGGCTCCCGAATCCACCGCGATTCTGATGTACCCCACCAAGGCGCTGGCCCAGGACCAACTCACCGAGCTGCGAGAACTCTCCGATGCCGCGGAACTGGAGGTGCGCACCTTCACCTACGACGGCGATACACCATCCGGTGCCCGGAGTGCCATGCGACAGTCGGGCCAGGTTGTGCTGACTAATCCGGACATGCTCCACTCGGGGATCCTGCCGCACCACACCCAGTGGGTCCGCCTCTTCAAGGGTCTGCGCTATGTGGTTCTGGATGAGCTCCACACCTACCGGGGGGTGTTCGGCAGCCACGTCGCCAACGTGATCCGGAGGCTGGACCGGGTCTGCGCCTTCTATGGCGCCAAGCCGACCTACATCTGCTGCTCCGCCACCATCGCCAATCCACAGGAGTTGGCCGAACGGTTGCTGGGTCAATCGGTGGTGTGCGTCGATCGCAACGGTGCCCCGGCTCCGCCACGTCGGGTCGTGGTGCTCAACCCCCCGATCGTGGAACCTCGGCTTGGGATCAGACGCAGCGCCGCCCGGGAGGCGACCTCCCTGGTTCCGCAGCTTGTCCGCAGCGGCTCGCAGACGATCGTCTTTGGGCAGACCCGGCTGCAGGTCGAACTTCTCCTCAACTACTTGCGCCAGGACCTGGACCGCCCCGGGGTGGCGAGCCAGGGCGCTCTCCATCACGAGGTCAGGGCCTACCGGGGTGGATACCTGCCGCTCGAGCGGAGAGCCATCGAGTCAGGGTTGCGCTCGGGCACAGTCCGCTGCGTGGTCTCCACCAGTGCCCTGGAGCTGGGAATCGACATCGGCCGTTTGGATGCCGCAGTCCTGGTGGGCTACCCGGGCACGATCACCAGCACCTGGCAGCGGCTGGGCCGGGCTGGCAGACGCCAGGATCCCGCCTTGCAGATGCTCATCACCGGGGGCGGGCCGCTCGACCAGTACCTCGCCAAGCACCCGGACTTTCTTCTCGAGAGGTCCCCCGAGCACGCCTTCGTCGACCCGGACAACCTTCTCATCCTGGCCGGACATCTCCAGGCGGCAATCTTCGAGCTACCGCTGCGCGACGAGGAATCATTCGGTCCCCCCGATGGCGGTCAGCTGCTGGAGGTCCTTGAGGAAGACGGGCTAGTGCACCACACCGGCGGAAGCTGGCACTGGGCCGCCGACGCCTTCCCAGCGGACGCCGTCAACCTGCGCACCGCTGCGGCCAGCAACGTGGTGATTCTGGATACGGCGGTTGACGCTCAGGCTTCCTCTCAAGGTCCCCAGGGGCCGTTCTCGGGCAACGCCGGGGGGCACGCTGGCAACGGGTCGCGGGTGGTGGGTGAGTTGGACGAGTGGGCGGCCCCGATGCTGGTGCACGACGACGCCATCTACATGCACCAGGGACGGCAGTACCACGTGGAGCGGCTGGACTGGGAGGAGCGCCGTGCCTACGTCCATCCGGTTTCCGTTGATTACTACACCGACGCCGACCTGCGCGTCGGCCTCCAGGTGCTGGAGCGGATGGCGGGCCCGGTTCCGGACGAGGGTCGGCTCACCGCGCGGGCTCATGGCGAAGTTCGGGTAAGTGTGCTGGCCGCGATGTACCGGAAGATCCGCTTGCTGACCAACGAGACAGTCGGCGCCGGGCCGATCCGGGTCCCCGAGAGAGACCTGCAGACCATCGCCTACTGGTGCTCATTCATCTCCCAGATCCCAGTGCTGGCGGGAACTCTCGAGGTGGGTGTGGAGGCACTCGGGCATGTGCTCGGCCAGGTGGCGTGCTTCCTTGCGATGTGCGACCGACGCGATCTAGGGGTGGTGGCCCAGGTCAGGGCCCCCCTGGGTTCGATCACCACCCAACAGCCGCCACCTGAGTCGACTGAGTTCATGCCCGGGGACCGGCCGCCGGTGCAGCCGGCCGGCACCCCGGGTTTCTGCTCCACGGGGCTTCGAGATGATGCCCCAGCGGTCTTCATCTACGACGTTCATCCCGGCGGAGTTGGGCTCAGCGCCCGGCTCTTCGATCTCCACGCGCAGCTCCTCCCTGCGGCGGCCAGCTTGCTCCGTGACTGCGAGTGCGAATCCGGTTGCCCGGCCTGCGTCGGCCCGGTGGCCGGGGTCGAACCCCATGCCAAGGCGATGGCCCTCTCTCTGCTGGGCACCTGCGGCTGGTGACCACCCAACTCAGGTTCAAGATCGAGGCCCTGCAGCGAGGGCGCAGTGTGAGCGCTCCTCCCGGGCGTTCTACCCAGCTAGCCCCAGCGCCAGCAGAACGAGGAGGAGCTGACCTGCTCTCCACTTTGGACAGGCTGGAGCTCACCTGGGACCAGGATCGTTCCCTCTGGGTGCGCCGGAGCCACCTTCAGCTGGCCGACCTCGGGCTGGGAACTCAGTTTCTGGATCGCGCTGGCCTTCGAGCCCTCTCCCCCGCCATCGGAGACCAGCTGGACGGCCCGGTGGTCTGTTTCGACCTGGAGACCACCGGCCTCCAGCGCGGGACCGGGACGGTTCCCTTTCTTTACGGTTGGGCGGTGATCTCCGGTGCCCAGGTGGAGGTGGAGCAGTGGCTTCTCCCTGATCTGGGACAGGAGGCTCCCCTGGTTTCTGCGGCACTCGACATGGTGGGGCGTGCCGGCCTGGTGGTCACCTACAACGGTGCCAGTTTCGACCTGCCGCTGGTCCGGACTCGAGCCGTGATGACCGGGCTCGAGAGAGCCTGGCCGGCCACCGCTCATCTCGATCTCCTGCCGTTGGTGCGGCGCCTCTTCCGCCACCGGCTGAGCCGCTGCAGCCTGCGCCGTGCCGAGGAGGAGCTGCTGGGGCTTCCCCGGGTGAACGACGTCCCCGGCAGTGAGGCTCCCGAGCGGTATCGGAGCTTTCTCCAGAGCGGCGATTCGACGCCGCTTGGCCCGGTGCTGCACCACAATCTTCTGGACCTCCTCTCGCTGCTGCGGCTGATGGAGCACTTGGAGCGGCACCTGGAGGTGGAGCGGCCCCGCCCGGCGGACTGGTACAGCCTGGGTCGGTACGCGGAGGACCGCGGCAATCTGGCGCGTGCCGACGCCCTCTACCTAGGCGCCGAGTCTGAGTCGCCACCGCCTCTCGATCGAGCCGCGGCCCTGCGCCGGACCAGATTGCTGCGGCGCCAGGGTCTCGATCTCGAGGCGCGGGCAGCCTGGGCGGTGATCTGGGAGCGCTGGCGTGATCCCGAGGCAGCCGAGGCATTGTGCGTGGACATGGAGCATCGGACAGCTGATCTGAAAGGCGCCCTAAAGTTGGCCCAGGACGCCTTGAGCACGGCGGCAGCCGGATGGGACCGGCGCTTCGCCAAACGGATTTGGAGACTCCAGGCCCGGCTTGACAGCCAGGGGCTTCTGGGGAGAGTTGAACCCGCAGCGATTCCGTCCGCACAGCCGAGCGCTGGCCACAGGCCCTGGGCGGCCTGGCTGCCCGGCGGCAGCTCCTATGAGGCCTGGCTGGCCCTGAAGCGCGGGCGCAGTGTGGGGAGCGTCGCCGACGCTCGAAGCGACCGGCCCTGGGCGATGAGGCGGCTCACCCCGGGTGACCGACGGGGGCGCTGACCAGGTGGGGCGGAGGTCCGCTCCGGAACATGTCTGGTGGTCAGCGGATGCCGCTGGCCGATACCGTCGGAGCCGGTGCTCCCGCAAATAGCCCTTCTCGCGCTCTTCTTCATGTCGGCGGCTGCCGTCACTGTCCGGCCCTGGCGGATCTCAGAGGGATGGTGGCCGATCGTCGCGGTCGCGGCGGCGCTGGCGATCGGGGCGATTCCCCTGGCCGCGGCCCTCCGGGGCTTCGGGAGCAGCCTCGACGTGCTGGCGTTCTTCGCCGGCCTGCTGTTGTTAGCTGCGGCGCTGCGCCGCACCGGGGTGGTGGATCGCGTGCTCGATTGGTTGGAGGAGTGGAGCCGCGGTGAACCGCTCCGTTTGCTTGCCGGTGTGGCCCTCACGACGGTGGCGGTGACCGCTCTGCTCTCCAACGACGGCGCCGCCTTGGTCCTCGCCCCTGCGGTATTGGATCGACTGCAGCGCCGTGGGATCGGGCTTACTCCCTACGTCCTGACCATGGCGTTCACGGCCAACGCCGCCTCCGCCCTGCTGCCGATCAGCAACCCGGTGAATCTGCTGATCTTGGATCGCGCCCATGTCGACCTCCCGCGCTACCTGGTCGGGGTCACCCCCGCAGCTCTGTTGGGGGTGACGATCACGGTGCTCGCTTGCCTTTTGCTAACCGGTCGCGACCTGGCTCCTGGGCTCCCTACTCCAGACGGAGGGCGCGCTCCCGGTCGGCGTGCAACTCCCGCTGCGCGGTGGGTCCTTGGGCTGAGTGGGTTGCTGGTGCTCACCGATGTCGCCTTTGCGGTGGCGCGCCTTCCGATCGGACCCCCCACCCTCGTGGCCGGAGCTTTGGCCACGGGGCTGGTGTGGTTGGCCAGTGACTCCCGGGAACTGCCGATCGGGATCGGATGGTCGATCCTGCTCATGGTCGCTGGGTTTTCAGTGCTCGCTTCGGGCCTCGCTCATTCCCGCTGGTTGGCGGCCATGGCCCATTGGTTCACGAGTGGCGGCTCTGCGGTGGTCGTCTTTATCTCAACTGGACTGGTCACCGCGGGTATCTCTGGGGTGATCAACAACCTCCCAGCGGCCCTCTTGGTCACCGCCGGCTTGCAGGCGGCCCACCACCACCTCGGAACTCTCGCCCTGCCGGCGATCGTCGGGGCCGATCTGGGTCCGAATCTGGCCCCGTTCGGATCGCTCTCGACGATTCTGGTCCTGGCAGCTGTCCGGCGGCGGGGCAAGCCCCTGCCGTTGGGGCGGCTTTGGCGGCTCGGCCTGGTTGTCGGAACCTTGGCGCTGCTGCCAACTCTGGGGGTGGTGGCTCTCAGCCGCTGAACGGAGCCCGGCTGGAGGCGGCACCGCCCTCTGTTATCCTCGCTGACGCTGCGGGAGTGGCTCAGTGGTAGAGCGTCTCCTTGCCAAGGAGAAGGTCGCGGGTTCGACCCCCGTCTCCCGCTCCACTGAGATCAGGGAGACCTGATAAGTGGACAAATGGGCCGCCAGCACCGGACGCACAGCGTGACACGGCCGTATAAGTGGACGTAGAGTAAGGGCCGATGGCAAGGCCCCTGACCGTGATCTCGTCTGATCTCGGAATGCTCCGGGACGGATTCCTCCTCGCGATGGAGGCTGAGGGCAAGGGGACGCGGACCATCCGGAGCTACGGGGACTCGGTGAGGTTCTTCCTGGAATACGCCGAGGCCCGGGGCTGGCCCGGGAACGCTGAGGGCATCACCCGCCAGCAGATCACGCTCTGGCTGGCTCAACTCCAGCGCGAGACGCGACCATCGACCGCGGCCACCCGCTATCGGGGACTACTGCGGTTCTTCGGCTGGCTTGTCACAGAGGGGGAGTTGAGGCGGTCACCGATGGCCGGAATGAAACCTCCCGCGATCCCCGAGACCTTGGCCCCCGTTCCCGACGCAGACGACCTCCGGCGCCTGCTTAGGGCGACAGAGGGAAAGAACTTCGAGGATCGCAGAGACAGTGCTGTTGTGACCATCTTCATCGACACGGGGGCCAGACTCTCTGAGTTGGCCCTGCTGCGGCTCGGTGACGTAGATCTGGAGCGCCGGTCGGTCAGGGTGATCGAAAAGGGAAGAAGGCCGCGAGACCTACCACTGGGAACCCGTGCGACGTTGGCATTGAACCGATACCTGCGGAAGCGCCCCGAGCACCGGCACGCACGGCTAGACGCGCTATGGCTCGGCCACGCCGGACCGCTGACGGCGTCCGGTGTCTCGGACATCATCGACCGCCGCGCTCGCGAGGCGGGAATCCAGGGACTGCACCCCCACTCGATGCGCCACGCCTTCGCTCACTCCTGGCTCGCCGCGGGCGGCTCGGAGGGCGACTTGATGGCGCTGGCTGGCTGGAAGTCTCGGACCATGTTGCAGAGATACGCCGCCAGCCGGGCCGCTGACCGCGCCAGGGACGCGCACCGAGCACTCAGTCCGGCGGACCGCCTGTGACCCAGCCGCCGGGGCTCCTCGAGGACCTCGCCGACCTGATCGGTACGGATGGAGCCGAGAGCGGTCCGCTTGAGGTGGTCTGGTTGCACGTGACCCCGTAGCGGTGACCGCATGGCTGCCCGGGAGGCTTGCCGACGCACTGGATGCGGCCCTCCCCGATGGAGTCCCCCCGAGCAGATCCGATTGGGGGGAGGTCAGGGTAAGTGAGTTCATCGAAATCAAAAGAAACGAGGGCGTCCGCGGATCAAAGATACTCACCGACCTGGCTTACGAAGCCGGTGCGCTGACTTACAGCAAGTTCGCCGACGGACCCCTCATCGCTCAGCGAGTGCGTCGAGACGCCCTTGCTGACATCGAGCCGATATTCAGCTCACTCGCCGATGACGAAGTCCCAGGAGGCTAATCCAAGAACCCACCGTAAACATCGTCAGAAAACAGAATTCCCAATTGCCGGACCGGGTTCTCGCAACCGTCGGCACGGATTGGGCCTTGAGCAAACGGTGTCGAGAGGGAAGCGCAAGGTGTGTTGGACCGCTCCGGGAGCCTGCGTAGACCATATCAGTGGACACGCTTCTGACCATTCCTGGAAGTTAGCCGCACAGCGCATAGCTTCAAATACTTGCCAGGGAGAAGGTCGCCGGTTCGACCCCTGTCTCCCGCTCCACCACTGTATGATCCCCGGATGAGGGGGATGTGAGAGCCTCCGAGAGAGCACCTACGTTTGACCCCGGGCAGAGGCATCACTGTCGGCGCACACCGATTTCAGCGAGATAACGAAATGTCCAAGCGCAATTACCAGTGAGGCTAATCCCAGTGTGGACCGAATCTCGTCCTTCACAACGGGCCAGGGTGAAGATAGTCGTTGGTGCGATCGTAGCGTCGGTCGCAGTCATCGCCAGCCTTGTCCCGGCGCTAGCAGCGAACGAAGCATACATCGCGGCAAGCCAACACTTCAGCAACAATGACTTCACCGTTCACCCAGAAGCCCTGTCGTTCGGGTGGAGAGGCGGAATCGAAAAGGTAATTTACCTGCAGGAGGAGGTTCAACTCAACGGGGGCGGCTACGTACATGAGCAGATGGAGGAGTGCCCGAACAACTACGGGACCGAGTGCGATCGATATTTCAGTTTCTTCACAATGGCGTGCGGAAATGTTTACAAGTTCGAATTCACGGGATTTGCCACCAATAAGTCTGGTACGCCGATCCAAGGCGCCACGCCGACCTCATTTACGGTCGTCCAGCTACCATGCTTTGCACCCAGTTCGCCGGGACCACCGGCTTCTCCTTCTTCTGCCTATCCTCTAGATTAGCGCCTTGTCGGGCACATACCTCACGTAGCTGAAGAAGAATTTCGGTGGGAAGGCGGGCAGACAATTCCTATCGAACCGCCTTCCCACCATGAGGCGGCTTTCGCAATGGACCATGGAGGTGCAGTGACCGAAGGCTGTCGCGGCGTGCTACAGCGCCGTCGATGTGGGCTTCCCAGGCGGTAATAATGCCAAGAGTCTGATCAAAGGTGGCGACGTATTGGTCGACGCCGGGATGGGTGAACGCTGGAGCGATCCAGGGATCGTCTGCGAGGCGGTCTCCCGGCACAGTGAACGTTTGGGGAATGGGGGGCTGGATACCAACCTTGGTAAGCCACGTGGGGACCAGGAGGGACCACAGCCCGCGTACCTGTTCAGCTCCGAGGTTCGTTACTGGACCGCTGTTTAGTAGCCCAGCGACAGAGTCGCCTGAGGCCGCTAGTGCCAGTAGCGATCCGACACCCTCCAGAACGATACAGGCCACACACTGCGGTCGATGCGTGGCTACGAAGGCCAAAGTCAGGACGGAGGCGGACTCAGCGATCTCCGGCTGAGACAAAGTCCTATCGGCGCCATCATGTGCGTACTTCCGGAAGCGGCGGTTTCCTTCGTCGAGGAGGGAATGATCGAACGATCGTTCCCAGAAGCCGCTAACTATCGACCAGCTCATAGCACCCTCCTACGGCTCCCTGTATCGGCCTGTATTAGGCCGGGTCTCGCCATTATGCTGAGCGTCGAAGCCGCCGCAGCGTGCGATGCACATCGCGACCAGGCGCGCCTGCCAACGAGGCTCGCCTGGTCCCGAGATCTGCGGATAGCGGGCGACTCTAGCATGAGCAGTGCACGGGATGTGGAGACAGTTGGGGCCCATGGTGGGCGGATCTTTCTAACACCATAGACCAGCTCGGCGGGGGTGCGCAGGTAGTGGACCAGGTCACGCCGGAGCGCGCTGTACTTAGGCACCAGGGACCTGGCGATGGTGGGTCGCCAGCATTCCTCGAGGACGGGCCGCTGGACCCGCTCCACACAGCCGTTGCTCCGGGGCCGGCCGACGCGGATGAAGCGGACCTGGGATCCGGTCTTGGCCACCGCATGGCGGAACTCCTGGGAGCGGAACTCACGCCGTTGTCGGTCGAGACCGCCTCCAGCCGCCAGCCGGCCTGGGCCACCCGGCGGACCAGGAGTGAAATGTAGCGGGCACTGGGGTTGACTGGGGTCACCTGGACGCTCGCCCAGGTGGCGGCGCTGTAGGTGTCAATCGGGGTGTACTGCCAGACCTTGCCCTTAGTTCCGCTCCTCCTTGTGGTCGAGGTGGGGCTGGAAGTCAAAGTCGAAGTCAGCCAGCGTCTTGTGCACCGGGTAGTGGGCCCAGCGCAACCGGCCTCGCAGTCGCCGAGCCGTGGTCCCCTCCACCTCCAGGTCCAAAAGCCGCTCCAGCACCTGGCGCCCAGTCCGCCTGCACCTGCCGGCCGGGATCGGTCTCGAAACGAATCTCCGGGTCCGCCACTCGCCCCGGCCGCAGCCCCCGCAGATGCCGGGCGAACGCCGGGTAGCTCCCCCGGTACCCGTATTGCGTCTCCAGCTCCAAGTGCAGCACCGTCCCCTGGATCCCGGGGCACACCAGGAGCCGGCGCTCCACGTGCGCCAGCTGCGTCTCCGTCAGAGCCGTCGGCCTAACCCGCTCCGGGTAGCGCCTCGCCTCCTCGCTGATCACTTCCCGCTTCACCGTCCGCCAGTTCAAATGGAACTCTCGCGCCAGCGCCGTCAGGCCCCAGCCGTGGGATCGCAGGACTCGCAAACTCATCCAATCTCCCTCAGACTGCAATGGCGCCTCCTCAGACTTGGACTCAACACCCAAAGCCTGTCAGGGGGCCCCTCTCGAGCGGTTGTCAAGAGTTGTGTAAAAGCCATCCAGGCAGGAGGTTCAAATCAGGCGGCAGCTTCCTCCGGTGAAGGTTGGGAGAGTTGCAGCTGGCCGTCCACGAAGCGGCACCCGGCCAGGAGCAG
>JBOHUG010000008.1:0-15385 GCA_050734135.1 Candidatus Dormibacteria bacterium | reverse complement strand
ACATTGCTGGCCACCTTGAGGTCATGGTGCACTCTCTGGCTGATGTCACGACCACAGCCCACTCTCCAACTCAGGCCTCGGTCCCCCTGCACCCCGCCATGACCCTCGTCGGTGCATTCAGGCTAAGTTGGATGCGCCGGGCGGGGCTTTGGCGCCTCGCCCCTCCCTGCGAGATAGGTCCGCTGTTTCTAGCTGTCCCGCATCACCCTCAATCTGGACGAGGCCGCCCGTGCTTCGGTGATGAAGAGGTACCAGCTGTCGAGCAAAGAGGCTGCTCCCAACCACACGCTGCGTCACTTGGCGGGATCTGACCCGATCGACTGGGCCAGGTCGCACCTTGGATCGGGGAGGGAGCGCGCGCTCGAAGACCTGCGCCAGATCCGCCTCTGGAGCGCTTGGCTCCGGTCCGGTCCTCCTCGATGAGCTCCCTCAGAGCCGGGTCCCATTCGCGAAACGCCGCAGCTGCTGGATTGCCTCCCCTAGCTGAACCTCGACCGGGGATCCCAGGGGTCGGAGCCGAGTCACCGGCTCACCGCCTGGTGATGGTGAACTGCCAGCCCCACCCGACGGCTTGGTACAGCCTAGAGAACTGCCGTCTCGTCTGATCCACTCCGATCTTTCTCAGCGCAGTCTGGCAGCCCTTCCCGCCCGCTGTCCTGGCCGCCTACCGGACCCGGCGGACGCCTGGCCTGACCCCGATGTTTACTCCGGAGATCGCCGAAGCGACCGGCAGAATGGAGAGATGCCCGAGGTAACCCGCGGTGGGGTGCACCTGCACTACTCAGATAACAGCACCGGACCGGCAGTGCTGTTCCATACCGGCGCTGCCGGCGACGGACGGATGTGGGAACCGGCGGGCTATCCGGACATAATCTCGCCCTGCCGCCAGTTGTTCCTGGACCACCGTGGCCATGGTCAGAGTGATCGGCCAACCGAGGCGCTGGCCCACCGCTTGGACGAATACGTCGCCGACGTGGTGGCCGTTCTCGACCATGTCCAGGTCGATCGGGTCATCCTGGTCGGCTATTCGGCTGGAGCCAAGGTGGTCTACAGCTTGGCGGCAGACCATCCGGACCGGGTCATTGCCCTCGCCTGTCTCGGCGGGGTGGATTGAAAAGACCAGGTCCTCAGTCAAGTTGACCTGGCCGAGGCGGAGAAGGAGCGTGAACACCTCCACCGGGTCGGCACCAGGGCCGCCCTCAAGGAGACGGCCTTAGCCGAGGCTGAGGCGTCGCCCGCCTGGTTGCTGGACAACTTGGGAGAGACCTCGCCGGAGATGATGATCCTCTGTGGCAATGCCACCAACGGTCCGCCCAATGAATGGACGCTCTTCCCTAGGATCAAGGCAGCCACCCTCATCATCTGCGGGGATCGAGAGGACGTCAACGGCGACGCGGTCAGGGCGGCTGCCGCGATTCCCAACAGTCGGGCCCTCGTGGTGCCAGGTCTAGGCCACCTGCAACTGTTTTGGATGCCCAATTCGCGGCGGTCGCGATTCGCGATTTTCTCCGTGAGCTGGGCTTGCTGCCGCCCCCGGCCTAGCCTAATCCCGAGCTCGTCCGATCCGGCTGCTAGGGCGCGGTCAGCAATTCCACGCCCACTGCCAGGGCCGCCTCGCGGAGTTTTTTGTCGCCGGTCGCGAGCGGCGCACCGACTCGCTCGGCGAGCGCCAGGTAGGCGGCGTCGTAAAGAGTCAGCCCGGCTTTCCGGGCCAGAGCCATCACTCCTCGCTGCAGGGCCTCCCGCCCCAGCTCCTCGACCGTGATCGGGAGGCGGTCCAGCAGCTGCACAAACAGGACCGTCTGCGGCTGGCTGATCCGGCCGCGGCGCTCGGCTAGGAGGAGCACGTTGCCCACCTCAAACGGCCAGAGCTCGGGGACCACGCCGCGGTCGTCACGGAGCCGCTCGAGAGCCGCCTTGGACAGCCCGGTCGCCTGGTCTTCGAAGCACCAGGAGAGAGTGATCGAGGCGTCGAGCACGAAGCTCAGCGCCGCCCCTCCTCGATCAGGTCCCGCAAAGACGTACCAGCGAGCCGGATCCCCTTAGAGAATTGTCCAAGCTCCTCGATCGTCTCGGCCAGGCCCAGCTGACCCGCAGGGGACCCGAAGGGCAGCAGCAGAGCGATCGGCACCCCGTGCTTGGTGATGGTGAAGCGCTTGCCCTGTTCCACCTCACGGAGCAACTCCGAGAGGCGGGTCTTGGCCTCGTAGGCCCCGATCTCCATCAGACTAGTCTAACACTAGTCGTATCGTTCGACAACTCCATCGTTAGCTCTGTCCCCCGGACCCCTGGTACGTCGGCGATTCTGTCTCTCGCTGGGGGGATCACCCCGGTATGCGGCGGTGGCGCTGACCTGCTGGCCCGAATCAGGCCGGTGGCTCGAATCGCTGACGCCAGTGCCACCCTCCCCTCCTCATGCAGGATCTCAAGGAGTCAGGGCGGCCAGCCGCGGCCGGGACCCTGGTCACCCGCCCGCTCGGGGTGGGATGGGAACGGGGGGACAGCCCGGCCCGGATGCCGAGGGCGCTCGCACTCTTCTGGCCTGTCCTCCCGGCGCTGATCTGGCTGGCAGTGTTTTTGGCCACTGGCCAGCTCTTCTGGGCCCTCTATCTGGCGGCTGTCTGGCTGCTCCTCACCCTCCCCCTGACCGCCCATCCCCGGCTCCTGCGTCAGGTGCAACTGCCATCTGGTGCTCTGGAGCACCAGATGGCCTGGGGCCCAACCCACCGGGCGCCGGCCGCCCGCTTCGCCACGCGGTGATCTGCCAGCTGGCGGCTTGGGGAACGGGCTATCCGAACTACCAGGGCTCCTACTCCCCCTCCCACCGGGCTCCTAATACTCCGGCCACCGCCGCCTCAATCTGCGCCGGGACCACCCACCCCGCCCCGGTTTGATGGGCCAGGGCCGCGACCCCCACCTCTATCTCCTCGATGAGAGGGGCACCCTCAAAATGCGGGTCCGGCTCACCTACTTCGAGCTCTCCGAGGTGGATCGCCTGCTCCTGGCCCTGGCTGTGGTCAGGGAGAGCGTCCTGAGCTCCTTCCAGTTCGGGCAGCGCTACCCGGCGGGGCTGATCCACTTTCGGGCCCTGGGCAAGCAGCCGGGGAAGCTGGTCCTCTCCGGCCGCGGGGACCCGGCCGCCGTCACCTCTCTCGGCAGCATGGGGGCTTTGATCGGCCTGGCCATGACCGCCGCGAGCCGCTAGCCCGATCCCTCCGGCCAACTTCCTGGGCTGATCTCAGCCGCTGGCCTGGCTCAGATCAGCGGGCCCCAACCACTTCCCAACTGGGATGCGGCCCTTCCCTCTCCCTCTAACGGGATGGCGGCCAGCCGCTCGGCGGCCGGCCCCGCCCTAACCCGGATGCGGCCGTTCCTTCTCCCTCTATCGGGATGGCGGCGGCTCGCCACGGGCGAGTCGGCCCAGCTACTCAACTAGGATGCTGGCGGTCCCTTCTCCCCTAGCGGGATGGCGGTCAGCCGCTCGGCGGCCGGCCCCGTCCCCGAGGATGAGGGGGGTGCTGGCGGGGGGGTAGGAGGGGGGTAAGGGAGCGTCCAAGGGAAGTGCCCCTCCCCGCTCCTTCGCTCCTACACTCAGGCGGCGATGCGGATGCAACCGTACCAGCGGCTCCCACAACTCGAGCAGGTTCACGCGTCACAAGATCTGGAACCCTCTCCGGCGGCCAGCTCGACGGCGCAGCGGTGAACCGCAGGATCCGAGCGGCCCCCGCCGCATCGATGCTGATCGAGGGCATGCGCGATGTCGGTTACACGCTGGAGTCTGCACTGGCTGACATCGTCGATAACTCGATCGCGGCCCACGCGGAGTCAATCGAGATCCTCGCAGAAACTGACGGTGCGGAACCCCGGATCGGAATCCTCGACGACGGCGACGGCATGGATGCCGCAGATCTGCTGGAGGCGATGCGCCTCGGGAATCGCGGGCCGATCGCGGGACGAGCAAGTGGTGATCTGGGGCGCTTCGGCCTCGGACTCAAGACTGCCTCATTCTCCCAATGCAGGCGAATGACCGTCGTGACACGCAAGAACGGGACGATCGCGACGGCGCGCTGGGATCTCGACACCGTCGAGTCGCTCGATGATTGGATCGTCGAGCTGCCCGAAGGGCCGGACTTTCCCTGGATTGATCGACTCAGAAGCTCGGGCACACTGGTGCTGTGGGAGAAGTTAGATCGCCTAACTGCTGGCGGCGGAGAGCAGCATGACCAGCGCCTTGTACGCCGACTCGACGAGGCCGCTACCCACCTCGAACTGGTGTTCCACCGCTTCCTCGCCGGCGACCGAGGCATGAAACGCCTATCAATCGGCCTGAATGACCGCCCGCTTGAGCCATTTGATCCGTTCCACTCAAGGCACCCCGCGACCATGCCAGGACCTCTTGAGACCATCCGGATCGGAGCTCATCGGATAACCATTCAGGCGTTCACCCTTCCGCACCACAAGATGGTCACTCCGGCCGACTGGGATCGATACGGTGGACCTGCTGGGTATGTCAAGAACCAGGGCTTCTACGTCTACAGGGGTGGGCGACTGATCATATATGGAACTTGGTTCGGACTAGCTCGACAAATGGAACTCACCAAACTGGCCCGGGTGCGCATCGACATCCCAACGGGGCTTGACGAGGAATGGAAGATCGACATCAAGAAGGCTTCGGCGCAGCTCCCGGCGCAAGTACGGAAGCGACTACAGCACCTGATCGAAGCGATTGGAGCTCCGTCGAAGAGGGTGTACACGGTACGGGGCAGGCGGCTCGTTGAAGACAACGTTCTACCCATGTGGCGAAGGTTGCAGGACAAGAACGAGATTAGGTATTGCGTCAATCTGGAACACCCCGTCGTCCTGGCATACCGCGACAAGCTACCCGAGGACCTGCGGAGCGACTTTATCCGCGTCCTTGAGGTCGTGGGCGCCTCGATCCCGATCGATTCAGTCTTCGCTGACACGGGAGGACAGCCGGACCAAGTCATGGGTCAGTCGATCTCCAATGGAGCCCTAGACCAAGCGACCATCACAAGCTACAACCATCTGCTGAGCCTGGGGCTAGCGAACACAGACATTGTGGCGATCCTGCGATCCACAGAACCCTTCCGCTCAAATTGGGAAGTGGCGCAGCGCATGCTACCCCCGCAAATGAACGAGACCGGTTCCGATGTCTGATGGCCTGCAACTTCTCGAGAACCTAGCCACTGCCGCCCTCGCGCGCCAGCCCCTTCCCACGCCCGAACGCATTCGCGAGGTCATCGACAATCTCCGCGGGATGCCCCTCTGCGCCGACGTGACCTCAGCGGAGGCTGAGCATTTGGCTATGATTCTTGAGGAGCGACATGGGGTGACGATGCAAATCGGCACCGTACTGGTCGGACACGACTACGAGCCTTGGCTCGGCGCAGCTCGCCTGAACATTGCGCCGTACTACTGGGACCGGTATGTGAAGCTGTTAACCGAGCAGGGCAGGTCGGGCCAAGTGCTCGCGACTATAGGTGAGGTCACCGAGCGGACTCTGGGCCTGTTGGAGAATCCACTCAAGCATGGTCCCTGGGATCGTCGGGGCATGGTCGTCGGCCACGTCCAATCCGGTAAGACCGCTAACTACGCAGGTCTGATCTGCAAGGCGGCGGATGCTGGCTATCGCCTCGTCGTGGTCATCGCGGGAGTCCATAATCGACTCCGCAATCAGACTCAGATCCGGCTCGACGAGGGGGTCGTCGGCCGTGACAGTGCCAGACTGCTAACAAATCGCCAAGAACAGTTCGTGGGGGTCGGACGATTCGACAGGACCCGACGCCCATTCACATTCACCAACTCCGTTCGGGATTTCAACAAAACGACTGCGACTGGGGTCGGCGTGCCGCTCCAGAACCTAACCGAGCCGGCGCTGTTCGTCATAAAGAAGAATTCAAATACCCTCAACAACCTATTGGAGTGGTTGAAGGACAACGCCCGCTCGGGCGGGGTGGCCATCGACGTGCCGATGCTTGTGATCGACGACGAGGCTGACAATGCGTCGATTAACACTAAGCACGGCATTGGC
The DNA here is from genome assembly GCA_050734135.1 of Candidatus Dormibacteria bacterium. Lineage (GTDB taxonomy): Bacteria > Chloroflexota > Dormibacteria > Aeolococcales > Bog-877 > Bog-877. The sequence goes on along the minus strand of JBOHUG010000008.1, from coordinate 9,333 downwards.
GAGGTCACGAAGATCAATGGGCAGATCCGCGACCTGCTCCATATGTTTGATAGACGCTGCTATGTCGGCTACACGGCGACCCCTTTCGCAAATATCTTCATCGATCCTGACACGGACCATGAGATGCTCGGCGCAGATCTCTTTCCGAAGGATTTCATAATCAGTTTGGATTCTCCAACGAACTACTTCGGGCCCGATCGAGTCTTTGTGAACGAGTCCGAGCACTTTGTCCGGCACATCGAAGATCACGAGGAGTATCTTCCGCTAAAACACACGATCGATACGGAGGTGTGGGGGCTACCCGAGAGCCTTCAAGCCGCCATCTGCGCGTTTGTTGTGGCGAGGGCCTTACGACTCCTCCGCGGACAGGTGAATCAGCACTCCTCGATGCTAGTCAACGCATCCCGGTTCACCCAAGTACAGCATCAACTGCGCAGTGAGATCCATCAGTTCCTGGAAGGCCTGAAGGCGAGTGTGCGTGTGAACGGGGCACTAGCCCCTGACCGCGCCCTCCGCGACCCTGAGATCGGGGCGCTCAAGGCGGTGTGGGAGCGGGAGTACGCAGTCAACACTGACTACTCTTGGCCCCAGGTTCAACGAATGCTGCACGAGGCCGCCGCCCCTATAGCGGTGGTTGAAATCAATAGCAAGTCCGCGGGAGCACTCAACTACGAGGACTACGAGAAGACTGGGTTAAATGTGATTGCCGTTGGGGGCTTCTCGCTATCGAGAGGGCTGACCTTGCGCGGCCTCATGGTCACCTATTTCCTGCGAAACTCCATGATGTACGACACGCTCATGCAGATGGGTCGATGGTTTGGATACCACGACGGCTATGACGACCTGTGTCGCGTGTGGTTGCCGGAGGATGCAGAGGGATGGTATGCCCACATCGCGGAGTCCATCGAGGAGCTCAGAGAAGAGCTCCGGGGGATGGAGGCGGCGAATGCAACGCCTGAGGAGTTTGGCCTGAAAGTGCGGGCGCACCCTGACGCTCTCATCGTCACCGCGAGAGGCAAGATGGGAACGGGTGAGCTCATCCGGGTCGCCATTGGCCTAGGCAACCACATGGTCGAGACCTCAATTCTGCGACGCGACCCGGAGAGTCTCGAGCTCAACCGCGCGTCTGTGGAGCGGTTGGCAAAGCGCTTGGCCGACGCAGGGAGATCACCCCGTGATGCCGTGCTCGTTGCTGGAGGGAGGCTGCTGCGAGATGCTCCGGTAGGACCGATCTTCAACTTCGTGACCGAATTTCGGAACCACCCCGGATCCATGCTCACTGACCCTGGGCCGCTTCTGCGCTACATAGACGAGCGCCGTGGCGACCGATTTGCGGTCTGGGATGTTCTCTTCGCCAGCCTGGACAAGCGTCGTCCCAAAGGCTTGGCCAACTCCGACTTGATTGGTATCACCATAAACTGCCAGCAACGATCGCCGGGGAAGCGGAGTAACGAAACCACTCTGTATGTCACAAGCAGGCAGCGGGTGGCGTCGCGAGGCATCGAAAAGGCGGGCCTCAGCCAAGAACAAATCACCGAAGCCGAGGCGGAGTATCGGGCTGATCACCCCGATCGCACGACGCTCAATTACCCCGATCTCATTTATAGGAAGAAGCGCGCCCGCCCGCTGCTCATAATTCACCTCCTTGCAATAGGAAAGGAGGACGAGGATCTCAGCCAGAGCGCGCCTGTAGTTGCTTGGGGTATCAGCTTCCCAGCTCCCAATGACGAGGAGGAGCGGGTGGAGTATGTGGTCAACACCACATGGCTGCGCGAGAACTACCGGGAGGACCTCGATGAAGACGAAATGGCCGGTGATGACCAGTAAGAATCCCTGGCACGGCCTAGTCCCTCCCCTCACGGCAGATGCGATCAGCGCTCGACGTGTGGATAGCGAACTTCCCTGGGACTTTTTCTGGGCGCGCAGCGTGGACAACCACCACCTCCTCGTCCTCCGCCACAGCCCTGAATCATCTCCCCAGCAGCGACTGCCAACCCTCCGGGGAATCCAGATGTATCTCGTGGACAACATTGAGGAGGGAGCACGGACCTTGGTGCTGCAGCTGGATAACGCAGCACTCCGCGATGTCTTCCTCCGGCTGTGCCTAGATATCGTCACAGCGGCGAGCGGCGCTGCGTCGGAGAGCGAGGCCGTGGGGTCCTTCGTTGCCCGCACCTGGCGGTGGCACCACTTGCTCCGCGGTGGCGGCGACTTGCGTCTTTCTCCGGAGGAGCAGAAGGGCCTAATCGGGGAACTGATTGTCCTTGGCACCCTGCTTCTTCCAATGGCGGCGATACAAGATGCGATATCGACCTGGCGGGGACCTCTTGGGGCTCCGAAGGACTTCGAGATCGGTAGGACGTGCATCGAGGCGAAGGCGAGGCGGGGAGCAGCGACCCCTTTCATCGCCATTTCATCCGAGCATCAGCTCGACCTATCGGGGATCGACGCTCTCTTCCTGCATGTGACCGAGCTTTCGGAGGAACAGTCGGCTAACAAAGATGGACTAACGGTGAGTGACTTCGCTGCCCGAACACACGCAGCGTTTGCCTCGCAGAGCCCTCAATCCGTTGAGCAATTCGAGACGTTGTTGTCAGCAGCGGGGTTCCGCTGGGAAGATGACTACCACGACATGCGCTGGAAGGAAGGCACTCACCACATCTTCCGAGTTGACAAGGCTTTTCCAGCCATCACGGCCAGGGCTTGTCCTCCCGGCATCTCGAATGTGCGCTACTCAATTGGCTTGGCCGAGTGTGAGCGGCATCGGGTAGACGTAGAGGCGCTAGTGATCCAGCTAGCGGGAGAGCGGTATGGCAGTTGAGATTACTGAGTTCCACGAGGATCTCTTTCAAGACATCATCGCAACGGCGGACGCAGGAAGTCAATACGCAGAAGATGCCTTCTTCGAGCGCTGCTGTGAGTACGTGATCGACGCCGGCGAGCTCGAGGCGGCTGATCGTGTCCAGTATATCTCTCCGCGAGGCCTCCGCATCGATGGCTACGGTGGCGATCCCGCCAGCGCAGAAGGTGTACTCAGCCTCATAGTCGCTGATTTCAACGCGTCAACCGAGATCGCAACGTTGACGGCGACGGAGATGGACTCCATCTTCAAGCGAGCGATGAACTTTCTCGAGCGCTCCTTGGACCACGGTTTCAGGAACAGCCTTGAGGAGACCTCTCCGGCATTTGGCTTGGTCGACCTGATCGCGAAGCGGTGGCCCGCGATTCTGAAGGTACGGCTTCTTCTTATCAGCAACAGAGTGCTGAGTGCGCGGGTGGACGGCAGACCAGCGGGCGAACAGGCCGGGGTGCCTGTCACCTTCAGTCTCTGGGACTTGAGTCGGCTGCATCGCTTTGTCTGCTCGGGCACGGGGCGCGAGGATCTCCTGATAGAACTGGAAAAGGACTTTGGCGGCGCACTGCCAGCGCTTCCTGCTCATCTCAGCGGGACAGATTACGAGGCATACCTCGTTGTAGTTCCTGGGTCGCAGCTCGCAGCCATCTACGATCGTTGGGGTGCCCGTTTGCTAGAGCAGAACGTGCGAGTATTCTTGCAAGCCCGTGGCAAAGTGAACAAAGGCATTCGCAACACGATCGAGCACGATCCTGAGATGTTCTTTGCGTACAACAACGGCATTACGGCCACCGCGGAGGCGGTGGAGAAGCGAACGACAGAGAATGGCATTCTGCTTACGGGGCTGAGAAACCTACAGATCGTCAACGGCGGACAAACAACAGCCTCCATCCACGCTGCAATGCGGAAACAGGACGTGACACTCTCCAAGGTCTTCGTCCAGATGAAGCTCTCAATCGTGGATCCCGGGAGGGCGATCGAGATTGTCCCCAAGATCTCCGAGTACGCCAACACTCAGAACCGGGTCAGCGCGGCTGACTTCTTCTCCAACCATCCCTTCCATATCCGGATGGAGGAGTTCTCGCGCCGGCTCTTTGCACCATCTCCGGATGGGACGTTCCGAGAATCGAAGTGGTTCTACGAGCGGGCACGCGGACAGTACCAAGACGAACGGGGGCGGCAGTCGGAGGCTCACCGCAAGAGATTCGACCTAGAGTACCCCAGAACGCAAGTCATCTCTAAAACGGACCTGGCCAAGTACCTCAACTCTTGGAATGGCCACCCGGACACAGTGAGCCGCGGATCGCAGAAGAATTTTGCTGATTTTGCTGCCGCCATCGGTGCTGAATGGGATCGAAGCTCCGATGCCTTCAACGAAGGGTTCTTCCGTGAGTCAGTAGCGAAAGCCATCGCATTCCGGGAGACCGAGCGACTCGTCTCAGAGCAGCCGTGGTATCAAGGGGGAGGGATTCGATCGAGGGTGGTCCCGTACGCGATCGCCAAATTAGCCCACGATGCCGAGAAGCGCGGTCGCTACGTCGATTTCGGAGGAATATGGCGGGGGCAGGCCCTGTCTCACCATCTCATCTCAGCGTTGACAGTGGCCTCCGAGGCCGTCCATGGCATCGTTGTCGATGCGGGGCCGGAGAATCCCAACCCACTGGAGTGGGCGAAGCAGCCTGCCTGCTGGAGCCGGGTGCAAGCGCTCGACATGGACTGGCCGAGCGGTTGGACGGAGATGCTCGCAACGGCCGAGGAGCGCGCAAGCGATCGGCGTTCAGCTGCCAAGGACCAACGCCTCCTGAACGGGATTGAGGCACAGACGCTTGTTCTAAAGGCCGGAGGCCCGTTCTGGCGCGCGGCGCGAGAGTGGGGCACTGAACGCGGCATCCTGACGCCAGTCGAGGCGGACATCCTAGCCGTAGCCGCCTCAATCCCAAGTCGCGTCCCTACCGAGAAGCAGAGTACGAGGGCGGTGGGGGCCCTCCGACGGCTTCACGCCGAGGGGTACCAGGAAGGGAAGGGCTTGCTCTGAACCATCGAGCCGGTCGTGGGACGGCTCACCCTCGGAGAGTGAGTGCTCCACCTGAAACCGGAGTGGCGCGCGCAGCCCGAACATCCGTACCATTACCCCAGCCGACAACCTTCAGCGCGGGGGCCGCATCATTGAGTCTTCTTCAGCCCCGCACGGCAGTTCCGCTGCATCGCGGGCAGGCCCTCATCCTTGAGCGGCCATTCGACGCCCCCGATCCGGCCGATCTGACGCAGGTACGACGGTGGGTACGTTCTGCGCCGCGTCCGACGGCTGTCGACCTATTCTGCGGTGCTGGCGGCCTAGGTCTCGGACTGCAAGACGCGGGCTTTTCAGTCGTTGTCGGTGCCGACTCGGACCCACGCTGCGTTCAAACCCACGTGGCCAACCTCCGGGGCCTCGGGTATGTCGGCGATCTCGCCGATCCCGCCGACCTCTTAGCTCATCTATCGGCGTGGGGCATCACCTCTGCCGACCTCGTGGCTGGGGGCGTTCCCTGCCAGCCCTTCTCTAGGGCTGGGCAGTCCAAGCTGCGCAGCTTGGTCGACCAAGGAGTGCGCTCCCACGATGACCCCCGAATCCACCTCTGGTCTGGCTTTCTCAGCGTGGTTAGCGCGCTCCGGCCGCGTGCCGTACTCCTAGAGAACGTGCCCGATTTAGCGACGTGGGATGACGGCGCCGTCCTGATCGGCATCCGGGAGGGTCTCCGCGATCTCGGTTATTGGACCGACACACGACTACTCGACGCCCAAGCTTATTGCGTCCCACAGCATCGGTCTCGGCTCTTCACTGTTGGATTTAGATCTCGCGAAGGCTTTTTCTGGCCAGCGTCAACAGGCCGCTTCACCGTCCGAGATGCCATAGGCGACCTGCCAAAGGTGCCCGGTGGTCAAGTGGAGGAGACCATACCCTATGGGGGCCCGCCGACCACGGAGCTGCAGTCGCGACTGCGGCGCGGGGTGGCGACCGACCTGCTCGGTGTGATCCACGATCACATGACCAGAGCTGTCCGACCTGATGACGCTCAGGCTTTTGCCCTCCTGGGGCCGGGCCAGACTTACCAGGACCTCCCGAGTCACCTCCAGCGATACCGGAGCGACATATTTACCGACAAGTACAAGCGGATGGCGTGGGATGACCTGGGGCGCACGATCACCGCGCACATGGCTAAGGACGGCTACTGGTACATCCACCCTTCGCAAGACCGCACGCTCTCCATACGCGAGGCGGCCAGACTCCAGACCTTCCCGGATTGGTATCGCTTCGCTGGTCACCCCAGTCACCGCTACCGGCAGATTGGCAATGCCGTGCCGCCACTCTTGGCCGAGGCACTTGGCCGGGAGCTCCGCTTAGCGCTCGGCCGTAGTGGGCGCCCCGAGACCAGTCGTCGATCCGTCGACGCCCGCGAGGAGTTACTTGGGTGGCATTCTAAGAAGGGTCGGGCGTATCCATGGCGGACCGGCGCGGATCCCTGGCATGTGCTTATCGCGGAGATGTGCCTGCATCGGACTCGAGCGGACCAGGTCGTCCCCGTCTACCAGCGATTGGTGCGGCTGGCCCCAACGCCGCGTGCCCTACTCGTCAACGCGGACGCGGCACGGCGCGCGATGCAGCCCTTGGGTCTGTGGTGGCGCGTCCGGAATATTCTGGACGTCGCGCGAGTTCTGCAGGAGCGCTTCGAGGGAGTGGTTCCATCAACGTCGCTTGAATTGCGAAGCCTGCCCGGCGTAGGTGACTACGTGGCGGGCGCTGTGCTTTGCTTCGCATTCGGACGACGGGCGGTTCTGCTCGACACGAATACGGAACGTATCGTCGGTCGGGTCCGCGGCGGACCCAGGGGGCGTCGGATGCAGATGCGGTTGGATCTCTACGACCTCGCAGGGCAAGAGGGGCCCGATCGCGACTTCAATTACGCGCTGCTGGATCTCGGTGCCTTGGTCTGCCGTCCCGAGCACCCCGACTGTTCGCGGTGCCCTATCGGCCGCGCGTGCGCCACCGGATCTGACATGGCGGCCTCAGCCCTTGGGGTGCTCCGGCCTGAGCTGAGTCTGACTTAATGAGCTCCCGCGTCACGCTGCTGCCATCTGCGCGGCGTCTCATGGATTCGCTGAGGGAGATCGGATACGATCTGCCCTCGGCTGTCGCGGACATCGTCGATAACAGCATCGCTGCCAAAGCCAAACGCGTCGAGTTGACCTTTGCGTTTGATGGTGCCGACTCGTGGATAAGGATCACAGACGACGGTATCGGGATGACAGGCGCCGCGCTCGAGGAAGCGATGCGCTACGGCACGGAGCGAACGTACGAGCCGGGCGAACTCGGACGGTTCGGGCTTGGCCTCAAGACCGCCTCACTCAGCCAGTGTCGACGGCTCACCGTAGCTAGTCGTCGTGGTCGGGAGCGTTGTCGCATCGAGATACGTCGATGGAGTCTAGACCATGTGGCTCGCACCAACCGATGGGAGGTCCTCCGTATCCACCCAATGGAGGCACCCCCTGAGCTCATCGACTCGCTCATCGAGCATCCCGGCACCGTGGTGCTTTGGGAGGGACTCGACCGAGTTTTGGACTATCGCCTGCCCGATGGGGCGGCCGCTAGGCGCGGCTTCGACACACTCGCTGCCGACACCGCGGGGCATATCGCCATGGTGTTCCACCGCTTCCTCGCGGGCGAGGCGCGGGGCCGCAGACCGCTGACCGTAGCGCTAAACGAGTCGGTCATTTGCGCCTGGGACCCCTACGCACGGTCAGAGCCCCACACGCGTCAGCTGGCGCCACAGCGGGTCCGGCTCTCGCCGGACGGGTCAGCGGCCGCACTGCTCGTGCGACCCTACCTCTTGCCTCCGCAAGAGCGCTTCTCGTCGGTCGCCGCCCATGCTCTCACCGCTGGTCCCCAGCGCTGGAACCGGCAGCAGGGGTTTTACTTCTACCGCGGCGACCGACTCATCCAAGCCGGCGGGTGGAGCCGACTCCGGACGCTAGACGAGCACACCAAGCTTGCTCGCGTAGCCATCGACCTTCCCCCGGGCTCGGACGAGCTATTCAGCGTCAACGTTGCCAAGATGCGCGTCTCCATCCCGTCAACGCTTCGGGGTCCGCTGACTGCCATTGCGAGCGGTGTAGTCGCGGAGGCTGGTGCCAGGTACCGCATCCGGTTGGGGAGCTCGCATAACGGGTCGACCCGTCCGATGCGGGATCATTCCGCGCCCGCGCCTATGGTGTCAGTGCTCCAGCACCATGAGCGAGATCTGCTCAGACTAATCATCGCGGTCGCGCGCGAAGAATTCCGTGAGGAGCCGGACGTCCTCCGGCGCCTGCTGTCCCGCATCGAGCGGCTGCCTGCCTCAGCCCCACCCACAGTCGATCTCGCGGGCATCCCCGTCCCGCGAGAGGGCTCTGGGTCGGCGCTAAAGAGCTAGATCTCGAGGATCGCTCTTGCCGACTCACGCCCTATTCCTTCGATCTGACTTGGCAGCGCAATCAACACGACTACCCAAGGTTGACTGGCGATACCCCCGTTCGAGAGGACAGACTTGTGTCAAGTATTGTAGGTATGAGCCCCGCGAATGGACCGTGTTCAGGGTTGAATGTCTTTGCTAGATTGACGACACCACTCAACCCCGGAATGACCGTGCCGGGGGGAATGTGCCAGCTGAACTCATTGTAATTCGGGTTCCACCATCCCTGGAAGGTGGGTAAGGGATCTTCGGCTCCCAGATCAGCTATCGACGCCGGAAGTCTAACCAAGAGGCGCGGGGGACGGGTCTCCCAGAGATCCACTCGGATGACGTTGTAGGCTCCGGGCCTTTGGATCGATACGAAGCCCTGGCGCCACCGCACCGTCCAAGGCAGCTGCTGCCGAGCTTATCTCTACCTCATGCTGCTGCACGAGCTCGCGTGCGACCTCGATTCGCTCCGGCCGTATGCCCAACACCGTCCGGTAGGTGTCCCATGACCAATCCCTTCGCTCAGCCGTCGCAGATCGCTCTGCTTTGACCCACTGATTTGGTTTTACTAGGACCCGAAAATTTGGTGCGTACGGTGAGTCCCCAATCTGGAGGAGTTCCAGTTCGACCCCAAAGAAGCCCACATCTTCCCCAGTGTTCTGATTGAGCCACTCCAGCGCCGCGGCGTGCTCGTCATTCAAAGTTTCAGCAATCCAGATGACGACTCGAGCCTCCGTGCCTGCGCAATACGTCAGTAGCTTACCGAGGTGGTCATGGTCTGTCGTCCCGAATTGGTTCTCGACTACGACCTTGCGACCGTCTACATCCTCTAGGAGGAGGTCCGCTGAATAGCGTCCGACCGCGTGTTCCTGAGCTGTTGTCAAGAGTTGTGTAAAAGCCATCCAGGCAGGAGGTTCAAATCAGGCGGCAGCTTCCTCCGGTGAAGGTTGGGAGAGTTGCAGCTGGCCGTCCACGAAGCGGCACCCGGCCAGGAGCAGGTGG
>JBOHUG010000007.1:0-14650 GCA_050734135.1 Candidatus Dormibacteria bacterium | reverse complement strand
TCCACCTGCTCCTGGCCGGGTTCCGCTTCGTGGACGGCCAGCTGCAACTCTCCCAACCTTCACCGGAGGAAGCTGCCGCCTGATTTGAACCTCCTGCCTGGATGGCTTTTACACAACTCTTGACAACCGCTCCTCAGGGCCGGGGATCGAGACCAGCAAGGAGGTCAGGCGCGAACGGCCGCTGGAACTGTAGGAAGTGAACTGCCTTGCCTCGAGGACCTCGTCGGTCGGAGTCTTCAGTCCTCCCCTAGTGAGGCTCACGAGACCCTGAGCGCCAACAGCGTCCGCGGTGTCGCGCTCTAGCTCAGAAGAGCACTGTGCGCATGCTGCCGATGCGCTTGAAGCCGGTGCGCTCGTAGACCCGGATCGCGGTCTCGTTGAAGTCGTTCACGAAGAGAGTCACCCACTCGGTGTCATCCAGCAACTGGCGGCACAAGCTGGCCATCGCCTTGGTGGCGCGCCCCTGGCGGCGCAGGGTGGGATCGGTCCAGACGCCTTGAAGTTGGACCGCCTCCGGGGTAACTGACGAGCATTCCGCCTTGAAGGCGACCCGGTCTCCCTCCATCCAGACATAGAGTCGCCCGCGGCGGATCAGGGCCAGCACCCGCTCGCGGTAGCCGGAGGGGTCCACGGTCAACGGGTCGAACCCCACCTCCTCCAGGTGCATGGCCGCGCCCGCGCGAACCAGAAGCTCGAGCTCCTCGGTCCGGGCCCGGCGAAGTGGAGGCGGATTGTCGGGTTCTGGCGCCACCGAGCCTCGATCCAACGCGTAGTGAGGCTGCTCGGCACGAAGAGTCCGGACCGGCGGCAGGCGGCCATTCAGCAGTTCCTGCAGCCGCGCCACCTGATCCTGGGGCCCGACCATCAATTGCACCCAGTGGAGGTGAGGTCGGAGCGCCTTGGCCAAGGCCGCCAAGTCACGGGGATCGGGCGCCCACGGCACCACCAGAGGACCGTGCATAACCACGCCTCGGAGACGGCGGCTCAGGGGGTGCTCGACACCGAGCAGAGAGCCCTGGCGAAGGGCCCCTTGGCGGATTTCGCTGCGCAGGAACACCGTGTCCAGGAGGTGCTCTTCCAGGCAGGCCTCCACCAAGGAGGAGTCGGACGCCCACAGCTGCCGAGTCCGAGGCTGGCGGTTGAGGGCCCGCCGAAGCATGGCGAAATTATGGACGGTCGGTAGCTGCTCCCGGGCCCGCGCCAGAGGTCTGGTGAAGCTGAATCCCCGCGATCAGGATCCAGAGCAATTCGAGTGCCAGGAAGGCCCGCTCGTAGAGGCCGTCAAGGGAGCGTGGGTTGAAGTGGCTGTGACCGAGCAGGGCAAGGGGGATCAGAGCGACCAGCGACACTCCCAAAAGCAGCGGGTAACGGGCGCGCAACTGGATCAGGTTGCGGCCTCCCACCGAGAGCACGATGGTGCCCACCGCCACGCAGATAAAGGCGATGAACGCCAGGGCAAGGTGCACCTGACCGGCGCTCGTGGCGGGGTAACCTGGCGGATCGTCCGGAAAGAAGGCGAGCAGCCCTGACCCGATCGCCCAAGCGGCCAGGAGTGCCACCCCCAACCGGAGCCGGCCGCTTCCCGAAGCAACCCTCAGCAGAGCGGCGGCAAGGGCCAGTGAGAGAGCGCCCCGAAGCAGAAAATTGAGGTCCATCAGCCACGAGAACCGGCCCACCCCGTAGTCGCTCTCGGCGCGGTGAAGCAGGCTCAGATCCGGACGGAGGATTGCCAGCAAGACGTCGATCAGGACGTAGAGCACCACCCCACCGCTGGTGATCAGTGCCAGCCTGGAGGTGCTGATCCTCGGTGGGGATGTTGAGATGGCCGTGGTCATGTTCCTCCTCCGCCTCTCTCTGTCCAGTGACCCGCATTCGATTCCAGATTGGCTTGCGGAGCATAGCGGTCCTCAATGAGGACTGTCAACAATGGTGACGGTATGCCCCGGCGCGCTATCCTCTGGAGGTGAGTGAGCGGCGCCGAACTACCGGGACCCGCGGCGGTCCCCCGCTGGTCGTACTCCTCTCGCGCGGCGCGGGCGAGTACCGGCGGAGCGTGCGCGGTCGGCTTCAAGCCTCGGGTTTCGACGACCTGCCTCGTTCCAGCAGTTGGGTCCTGACAACTCTGGTCCAGGGTCCGGCGATCCTCGGTCAACTCGCCGCCAGGCTCGGCACCACCAAGCAGGCGCTGAGCCGGTTGAGCGAGGCGCTGGTCGATCGAGGCTACCTCCGCCGGAACTCCGATCCCTCCGACCACCGCTTGGTCCGGCTCTCGCTGACAGCCCACGGACGGGCCGCCGCCGAGTGCATAGTGGCCGCCGTGAACGAGGTGGATCAGGCCGTCGAGCGGCGCACCGGTCGAGGCGGCAAAGTCGCCGCCGAGCAGGCTTTGCGCCTGGCCTTCAGCGACGCTGAGCGACCCTAGCCGGGCGCTACTCCGCGGAGGAGGGAGGCCCCGGCGTCAGGCCGGCGGCGTAGCGGAAGTCGGCGAAGTAGGCGTGCGCGACCCGGTCGATCAGCTCGTGGCTGAGTTCGGCTGGCCTGCCCAGATACCGGGCCGTGCTCACGATCTGGCTCACCAGGTCGCGCGGCTGGCAGCCACGGAGCGGTCGGTTCTGCCCGGAGTAATGGGTGGCCAGGAGGTAGTCCACCGCAGTGTCGTCATACGCGACACCGCTATCGCGGCAAACCTGGCGGAAGATGGCGCGGAAGTCGTGGGCGCTGGGGTCTCCCACCAGCGCCTTGTAGCGCACCCGGCGGAGGAAGGCCTCGTCCACCAGCTCGGAGGGGTCGAGATTGGTGGAGAGCAGCAGGATGGTGGCGTACGGGACGCTGACAGTGGTGCCCGCGCGCGCGATGTTGAGGTGGTCGACCCCGGTCTCCAGGGGCACGATCAGTCGGTTGAGTATCTCCCGCGGCGAGATCACCTGACGGCCGAAGTCGTCGACATGAAAAATCCCGCCGTTGGCCTTTACCTGCAGCGGAGCTTCGTAGAACCCCAGCACGCGGTCAAAGGCCGGTTCCAGCTGCTGTGCCCGCAGCTCGCCCCCGGTCCGCACCACCGGTCGATAGACCAACGTCCAGCGCCGATCGTGGAGGGTGGGTGGGCCCTCCACGGGCCGGTGATGGACGGGATCAAACACCCGGACCACCTCCCCGTGGACGTAGAGCGCATGGGGGATAAAGATGGGATTACCCAGCACTGCCGCGCAGGCGTCCGCGATCGAGCTCTTGCCGTTGCCAGGAGGACCGAACAGAAACAAAGCCTGGCGGGCGGTCAGGGCCGAACCCACCACGTCAACGATCGAGCTGGAGATCACGAGGTTTCCGAGAGCCTGCTTCATGGTTCTCGCGCTCACCTCGCTGGTGTCGGTGGCGAGACTGCGGGCACTGGCGAGGTAGTCGTCGATCGGCACCGGCGCCGGTCCCGCGTACTGACACAACTGGAGGGTCTCCCGGGCGCGGTCTCGTCCGGGCCCGGTCAGGACGTACTCCAGGCCCTCGGCGAAGTCCTCGTGAGCCCTGGTGGCGGAGCGCGCCCCGGTCGTACCGCAGAACCCCTCCTTGGAGAGGAAGGCGACCGCCTCGCTGGTGACTGGCCAGGGCAGGCAGACCAGCGCGCCGAGATCCCGCCCCAGAACGTTGCCATTGAAGTAGAGGACCTTCAGGACGAGGTCACAGATAAATGAGAAGGGCAGGCCGAGGTCGGAGAGGGCCAGCGGCGGGGCGGGGCAGAAGTCCGGCCCCTGGGAACTTTGGGTCAGGGGCGCCCCACGCTCCACGGCGAGGCCCGAACGCGAGGGCGTTGGCGGGGGGGCGGGTCGCCGGATGGGCTGGGTGGTCATGGTTCTCTTTGTTCGCGCAATCTACCGGCTGGCGACCTCCCCCGGCTGGAGGCGGTCGCGGGTCAAGCGAATTCTCCGCTCCGCCAGCCCAGCCCGACCGGGCCCCTCGTCATTCCGACACCGAGGGCGACCGCGGCCGGTAGGCACAACCTACTCGCATAAATATGCAATCATCTCTGGATGGCAGAAGTGGGGCAGGTGGTTCGGGTTGCGGTGGCCGGTGCCACTGGATACGCCGGCGCTGGCTGTGTGAACCTGGTGCTGGGGCATCCCGGCGCTCAGTTGGTGGCGATAGCATCGCGGACTCAGGCCGGACGTTCCCACTCCGCGGTCTATCCGGGGTCTGAATGTGACAAGGTTCTGGTCGAATCAATAGATGGCGCCGGTTGCGATGTGGTGATCAGCGCCGCCGCCGCCGGCGACGCTGCCCGTCAGGCCGGCGCATGGTTGTCGCAGGGGGCGGTGGTGCTCGACGTTTCGGCGGATTTCCGACTCAAGTCCGCGAGCGTATTCGCTAATTTGTACGGCATCCCCCATCCGGCGCCCCAGCTCCTGTCGGAGGCCGTGCTGGCCCTGCCGGAGTTGTGCCCCGATGACCTCCTGAGGGCAAACCTCATCTCTCTGCCCGGATGTTTTTCCACGGCGGTGATTCTCGCCTGCGGCCCGGCAGCGCGGCAGCATTTGGTCGAGCCCCAGGTGGTGGTGGACGGCAAAACGGGAATCAGTGGGGCCGGTCGCGCGGCCTCGGCGGAGTACCTCTTCACCGAGCTCAACGAGTCGGTCAAGCCCTACTCCGTAGCCGGGCACCGGCATCGACCGGAGATGGAGCAGGTGCTAGCGAAGCTGAGCGGCGCTCCCTTCCAGGTGACTTTCGTGCCCCATCTGGTGCCGATGACTCGCGGAATTCAGGTCACCTGCTACCTCCGCCCGCAAGATGGAGTGACCCTGGAGCAGTTGCGCTCGGTGTACTGGGAGCAGTACCGGAACCAGCCATTCGTACGCCTCTCTGAAGTCCCCGTGCCCAGCAAGCAGGCGACCCACTCCAACCTGTGCTGGCTCACCCTCGAGCAACAAGGCCCGCATCTGGTGATCTCGGCAGTACTGGATAATCTGGGGAGGGGTGCCTCCTCGCAGGCGATCCAGGTCATGAACATGCGCTTTGGCTTGAGCCCAGAGGCTGGTCTCGGGGGCGCACCGCTTTGGCCCTGAGAGCGACTCCCGAGCTCGATTTTCGCGGCGCCGGAGTAACCGCCGCGCACGGCTTCCGAGCGGGCGCCGCCTGTGCCGATGTCCGCGGCGAGGGCGGGGTCCGTGCCGACGTGGCGCTGCTCACCAGTGACACCCTGGCCGCGGCCGCTGGGGTGTTCACCCAGAACCGGGTCAAGGCCGCGCCAGTGGTGGTGAGCCAGCTGCATCTGAAGCGAGGACGAGCGCGCGCCGTGGTAGTCAACAGTGGCAACGCCAACGCCTGCACCGGGGCTCAGGGACTGGCGGACGCTCTACGGATGGTCCAGACGGCAGCCGACGTGGCTGAGTGCGACCCCGGCGAGGTGCTGGTCGCCTCCACCGGAGTGATCGGTCGGGGCATGCCGATGGAGCGCATCCGGGCGGCCATCATCGAGTCGGGTGGTCGGCTGGATGCGAGTAATGGGCACCTGGCCGCGGAGGCGATCATGACCACCGACACCAGACCCAAGGAAGCGGTCGCGCGCTTCCAGGTCGGGGGGGTCACCCACACCGTCGGCGGAATGGCCAAAGGGGCCGGAATGATCCACCCTGATATGGCGACCCTGCTGGCGTTCGCGACCACCGACGCTCGAGTTGCCCCGGAGCTCCTGGCGGAGATCCTGGGGACGGCTGTGCGCTCGAGCTTCAACACCATAAGCATCGATGGCGACACCAGCACCAACGACTGCTGCTTCGTCCTTGCCAACGCCGCTGCCGGCGGTCCCGAACTGCGGCCTGATAGTTCCGAAGCGGCCCATTTCTCAGCAGCACTCTTGGGGGTGCTCCAAGACCTTGCCGACCAGATTGTCGCCGACGGGGAGGGGGTCACCAAGACCTTTTCGGTCAGGGTGGTGGGGGCGGCCGACCAGGAGCAGGCACGGCTGGCGGCTCGGACCGTCACCACCTCGTCGTTGGTCAAGACTGCCGTCCACGGCGGAGATCCCAACTGGGGCCGAATCCTGGCCGCCATCGGCCGGAGTGGAGCTGAGCTGGCACTGGATCGGTGCCGGCTGCGGATCGCCGGCTACGAGCTCTTCGCCTTGGGCCGGCCGGCACACGTCCCGCTGAACCTGGTCGCCGAGGCGCTCACTCAGCCCAGAATTGCCATCGAGATCGACTTGGGGGTAGGGGAGTCCGAGGCGACCGCCCAGGGCTGCGATCTCACCTCGGATTACGTGAAGATCAATGCCGACTATTCAACCTGACGCCACCTCCGACCAAGACCAGGCCACGGCCCTGAAGCGCGCTGAGGTCCTCGTCGAAGCGCTGCCGTATATCCGTCGCTTCCAAGACCAGCTGGTGGTGGTGAAGCTGGGCGGCGCCGCGATGGACGAGGGGGTGGCTCGCGACACCGTGCTCCAAGACCTGGTGCTGCTGCGTTTCGTGGGCCTGCGGCCAGTTCTGGTCCACGGCGGCGGCAAGGAGATCACCGCCCTCGCAGGGGCTCTCGGTCTGACGACCGAGTTCGTCGACGGGTTGCGGGTGACCGACGACAAGACGATGGAGGTGGCCAAGATGGTCTTGACCGGCAAGATCAATCCCGACCTGGTCGGTGCCATCCACCGCCTCGGCGGACGGGCCATGGGACTCTCAGGCGAGGATGGCCCCAGCATCTTGGTGCGGCGGCAACTCGGTCCCGACGGTCAGGATCTGGGCCGGGTCGGTGAGATCCAGGAGGTCAACCCTGAGCCGGTCCTGACCATCACCGAGCGGGGGATGATTCCTGTCGTGGCCTCGGTCGGTCTTGGCTACGACGGTCTCGCCTACAACGTCAATGCGGACACGGTGGCGTCTTCCCTGGCCCAGGAGTTGCACGCCAGCAAGCTGCTCCTGCTTACCGACGTGCCTGGCGTGCGAGACCGGAAGGGGCTGTTCCAGAGCCGGCTCACAGTCGCCCAGGCCACCGCGCTGGGCCAGGACGGGTCGGCCACCGACGGGATGATCCCCAAGCTCAAGGCGGCCTGCGCCGCGGCCGGGGCGGGGGTGACGGTGCATATCGTCGACGGTCGGCAGCCCCACTCAATCTTGCTCGAGCTGCTCACAGAAGCAGGCGTCGGAACGATGATCGATCCCGAGAGCAGCGATGACTGAACTGGCCGAGCTCTCGACACCGGCCGCGGCGGAGAAGGTGCTCCTGGGCAACTACCGCCGGGTGCCGGTCACCCTGGTCCGCGGCCAGGGGTGCTACGTCGAGACCGACGACGGCCGCCGCCTGCTCGACTTCCTCGGCGGGATCGCGGTCAACCTGCTCGGCCACTGCCACCCGGAGGTGGTCGAAGCCGCCACCGAGCAGCTGCAGCGCCTGATTCACACCAGCAATCTCTACTACACCGAACCGCAGGTCCAGCTGGCCGCCAAGCTCATCGAATCGGCGTTCCCGGGTCGGGTCTTCTTCGGTAACAGCGGGGCGGAGGCCAACGAGGCCGCCATCAAGGTGGCACGCAAGTGGGGCCAGCTGAACCGCGGTGGCGCGTACCACATCCTGACTTTGGAAGGGGCCTTCCACGGCCGAACTCTGGGCACCTTGGCGGCTACCGGAAATGCACGCTACGGCGATCCCTTCCGGCCCCTCCCGGAGGGTTTCCGGAAACTGGAAATGGGGGACCTCGGCGCTGTGGAAGGGGCCTTGGCCGACCGCGAGCGGCCTGCGGTCGCCATCTTGATTGAGCCAATTCAGGGGGAGAGCGGCGTCTTTGTGCTCCGGGATGACTATCTTCGCCAGCTCCGAGCCCTCTGCGACCAGTACCAGGCGCTGCTGATCGTGGACGAAATCCAAAGTGGAATGGGTCGGACCGGGACGATGTGGGCCCACCAGCAGGCGGGCATCGTCCCTGACATCATGACCGTGGCGAAGGGCATTGCCGGGGGCCTCCCCCTGGGAGCCGTTTTGGTGGGTGACCGGGCTGACGTGCTCACGGAGGGAGACCACGGCAGCACCTTCGGAGGCAACCCGGTCGCCTGCGCCGCTGCCCTGGCGGTCTTCCGGGTGCTGGAGCGTGACCAACTGCCGGCTCGCGCGGCGGTCACAGGATCCGCGCTCCGGGAGCGCCTGCTGGCACTTCGGAGCCGGGGCCTCCCGGTGGGCGAGGTCCGGGGGCGCGGACTTCTCCTGGGGGTGGGGCTCAGCCGGCCACTGGCGCAGGAGACGGCGCGGGCTGCCCTCGCCGAGGGGATCTTGGTAAATCCCATTGGCACCAACACCATCCGGCTCGCCCCTCCGCTGATCGTGGAGGAGGCGGAGGTGGAGTTCGCAGTCGCTGCGATCGCCCGCGCCCTGGGCGCGGCGCAGGCAGAGGAATCGGTCAATTGAACGCCCCCCTGGCCAGGGCCTCACGCCAGTCGGTGATCCTGGAGGTGCTACGCAGCCATCCGGTACAAACCCAGGCTCAGTTGGCTGTGGAGCTCCGGCGGCGGCGGATCAACGCCACCCAGGCGACCATCAGCCGGGATCTGCGCCAGCTGCGGGTTGCCAGGGTACCGGCCGCCGACGGGCCTCGTTACCTGCCTCCAGCTGCGGGTCCCGACCTGGAGTCGCGACTAGTTGCCGCACTCAGCTCCCAGCTGACGATGCTTGAAGTGGTGGGGTCGATCATCGTGCTGCGAACGCTCTCCGGAGGCGCCATGGTGGTGGCGGCAGCGGTGGACGCCTTGGACCTCGAGCAGGTCGCCGGCAGCGTCGGCGGGGACGACACGGTATTTGTCCTGGCCCGCTCTCCCGGCGGAGCCAAGGCGGTTGCGCACCGCCTCCGTGAGGCCCAGGAGCAGGGCGCCCAATGGGGCTGAGCTGGCGCTCTCTTAGGCTCGCGGAAACAGGGGTGGAGGGCACCTGGTGACCGGGACCAGCCGGCCCCGATGCGTCTTGGCCTTCTCCGGAGGGCTGGACACCACCGTCGCCGTGCATTGGCTGACAAACAGCAAAGGGTTCGAGGTGATCACGCTCTCCGCCGACCTGGGGGAGACCGCCGACCCAGAGGTCTTGCAGCAGCGGGCGCTCCGGGCGGGGGCGACTGCTGCCCACGTGGTCGACGCCAAAGAGCTCTTCTTGAGCAATTTCGTCTGGCCGACCCTCCAGGCGGGAGCTCTCTATCAGGGGGTGTATCCGCTGGCTACCGCCTTGGGCCGGCCGCTTATCGCCAGACTCCTAGTCGAGGTCGCAGCCGAGGTGGGCGCCTTCGCGGTGGCGCATGGCTGCACCGCCAAGGGCAACGACCAGGTCCGGTTCGATGTCGCGGTCGGCGCGCTGGCCCCGGGACTCGAGGTGGTCGCGCCTCTCCGGGAGTGGCGGATGGGTCGAAGCGATGAGATTGCCTACGCCGCCCAACACAGCCTGGAGATCACCGCCACCAAGGAGAGTCCCTACAGCATCGACGCCAATCTGTGGGGACGCAGCGTTGAGACCGGGGTGTTGGAGGACCCTTGGGTAGAACCGCCGGCAGACGCATTCGCCTGGACCCAAGATCCCAAGCTGGCCCCTGATCTAGGACTGGAGCTGGTGATCGGCTTCGAGGCGGGGATCCCCCGCACCCTGGACGGTCAGGTGCTGTCCCCGGCCCAGCTTGTGACCCAGCTGAACCTGCTGGCCGGCGCCCAGGGAGTCGGTCGGATCGACCACGTCGAGGATCGCCTGGTCGGCATCAAGTCGCGCGAGGTCTACGAGGCACCGGCGGCGGTGGTGCTCGACACCGCTCATCGGGCCCTGGAGACCCTCACCCTGTCCCGGGACGTGCTGCGCTTCAAACGGCTGGTGGCCGACGAGTGGGCCCAGCTCACCTACGACGGCCTTTGGTACTCGGCGCTGCGACAGAGCCTGGGCGCCTTCGTCGCGTCGACCCAGGGCTTTGTCAGTGGAGACGTCCGCTTGCGGCTGCGCCAGGGGGCGATCACGCTCGTGGGCCGGAGCAGTCCTACCACTCTGTACCGCCGTGACCTGGCCACCTATGAGCTCGCCGGGGACAACTTCCGCCACCAGGCAGCCGAGGGCTTTCTCACCATTTTCGGCCTGCCGCTCCGCACTCAGGCAGCGGCGCAGGGGAACCTCATCGAGGAGTCTCGACCGCTGCTTCCCGCGGTACCCCGGGCGATCGCCCAAGGCGCCGACCCCCGCATGGGCGAGACTGGTGCCCCGGCGGACTGAGGCCTCAGGCGAGACTTCGGATCCAGCCCCCACGGCATGGGAGGGCCGGCTCCCGGGAAGGACTGATCCGCGGCTCCCGGAGTTCACCACCTCCCTGCCGCAGGACCTAGAGATGGCGAGCCAGGACATCGCCGGATCGCTGGCCCACGCCCGGGCCCTCGGCCGGGCCGGCGTCCTCGACGGCAAGGCCCGCCAGGCGATCGAGGCGGGACTGGCCAGGATTGGGCGGGAGTTGGCCCGGGGCGAGTTCAGCGTCCTCCCGGGTGACGAGGACATCCATATGGCGGTCGAGCGCCGGCTCACTGAGCTAGTCGGCGAGCCCGGTCAGCGGTTGCACACTGGGCGCAGCCGCAACGACCAGGTGGCGTTGGATCTCCGGCTCTGGTGCCGGGCCGCGACCTGTCGCCTGGTGGAGGAGTCAGCCGAACTGCAGCGGGTACTGCTGCGTCGGGCCCGCCAGCACCAGCAGACCGTGCTGCCCGGCTACACCCATCTGCAGCGGGCCCAGCCAGTCCAGCTGGCTCACTACCTGCTGGCCTACTTCGAAATGCTCGACCGAGACCAAGACCGGCTCGAAGATCTGGACCGGCGGACCGACGTCTCGCCCCTGGGCGCGGGCGCTCTGGCGGGCAACACCCTGGACATTGACCGGCGCGGGCCGGCTCGGGAGCTGGGATTCACCAGGGTCAGCGCCAACAGCCTGGACGCGGTGTCGGACCGCGACTTTGTGGTCGAACTCACCTTCGTCTGCAGCCTGATCGCAGTGCATCTGTCGCGGCTCTGCGAGGATCTGGTGATCTGGAACAGTCGGGAGTTCTCCTTCATCACCCTGCCGGACCGATGGGCCACCGGCTCCAGCCTGATGCCGCAGAAGAAGAATCCCGACGTCCTGGAGTTGGTGCGGGGCCGAGCCGGTCGTCCGGTGGCGGCCCTGGTGGGGATCCTGACCGTGCTCAAGGGGCTGCCGCTCAGCTATGACCGGGACCTCCAGGAGGACCGTCACCACCTCTTCGCGGCGGTCCGGTCGGTCGAGGAGAGCCTGGCGGTGCTGGCGGGGTTGCTGGACGCGGTCCAGTTCAACCGACGGAACCTCGTCGAGGCGGCCGCCGATCCGGAGTTGCTGGCGACCGACCTGGCTGAACTGTTGGTCGGAGCTGGGGTCCCCTTCCGCCTCGCCCACGGCATGGTCGCCCGTCTGGTCCGAGAGGCCGAGGCGGAAGGGAGTGGGTTGGACCAGGTGGTCGAGGGCGCCTGGGCCCGATTGGGGTTCTCCTCGGCGGCGGCGGCGAAGGAGCTCTTTCAACCCAGGCGCTCCCTGGCTCAACGAGAGCAGCCGGGCTCCCCCGGTCCCAGGAGCACCAGGCTCGCCCTGGCGACGGCGGCAGAGCGGGCGGCCCGGCACCGCGCCTGGGCCCGCTCACTGCGTCGGCGCCTTCCCGCCTGAGAACGCCGCTACTTGTTAGCATCGGAGGAGCCTTGGTCCTCGGGGATCAGCTGGTAGGGAGATGTACCGAAAGCTCTATTTGCCGCTCGACAACTCCGACCACTCGGTCGCCGCGTCCGAGGTGGCAATCCGGCTAGCCAAGTCCAGCGGCGCCGAGATCGTCGGCTCCCACGTCTACGCGGCGCGCCTGCATGACTACCGCTTCAAGCAGATGGAGTACACCCTCCCCGAGGAGTACCAGGACGAAGCGGAGCTGGAGCGGCAGCGCAAGATCCACGACAGCCTGATCACCAGCGGACTCCAGCTGATCTCAGATTCCTACCTGGACACCACCCTGAAGCGCTGCCAGGAGGAAGGGATCCCGTTCACGGCGAAGACCTTCGACGGCAAGAACTGGGAGGTTCTGGTCCAGGACATCAACGAGTCCGACTACGACCTGGTCCTGATGGGGGCCTGTGGGTTGGGGCAGGTCAAAGAGACCCAGATCGGCACCTGCGTTGACCGGGTGGTGCGGCGAGCCCACCGGGACACTCTGGTGGTCCGGCATCGCGAGGGCCGTGAGCCGCTGGATGGACCGATCGTGGTCGCCATCGACGGCTCGCCGCAGTCGTTCGCCGGGCTCCGGACAGCGCTGGAGCTGGGCCAGGCGCTACAGCTGCCGGTGGAGGCGGTCTCGGTCTACGACCCCTACCTGCATTACGTGCTCTTCAATGGCATCGTGGGAGTGCTCTCCGAGAAGGCCAGCAAGGTATTCCGATTCAAGGAGCAGGAGGCGCTCCACGAGGAGATCATCGACACCGGGCTGGCGATGATCTACTCGTCGCACCTCAAGGTGGCCCGCGATGTGGCCAAGGCGGAGGGAATCGACCTGCCGATCACCCTGCTGGACGGCAAGGCCTTTGAGCAGGTCCTCCGCTATGTCCGGGAGAAGGACGCCTCTCTGTTGGTCTGCGGCCGGATCGGCGTCCACTCGGATCAGGGCATGGACCTTGGCGGCAACACCGAGAACCTCCTTCGGCTGGCTCCGTGCAGCGTGCTGCTCTCCTCCCGCACCTATGTGCCCCCGATCGACGTTCGGGGGGCCGCCTCGGTGGTCTGGACCCCCGAGGCGAACCAGGTGATCGAGCGGATACCCTGCTCAGCCCAGGGTCTCTCCCGAACCGCCGTGCTCCGCTGGGCGATGGAGCGGGGGCATTCGATCATCTCCCAGGACATCGTCACAGCCGCTCTGGGGGACATCCTGCCGCCCGAGGCCGCGGTCGCAATCGGGGTACCGGTACCGCCGCAGGTCGGGACGGACGTTGACTTCGAGGTCAACATCTGCCGCGAGTGTGGCTACACCGCCCGGGGGGTGCGCCCGGTAGTCTGCCCGGTCTGCGGAGGTTCCTCGGACCGATTCTCCGCGGTGGATCACCGCAGCCTGATGGAGGCTGCGGCCGACGAGGGTGAGGTCACCGAAGAGGTGACCTTCGACAACCGCAAGATCGGCTGGTCCAACGACGCCCGCACCCTGCTCCACGAGATGCCGGCCGGCTACCTGCGGCGGCGAATCAAGGCCAAGGTTGAGAAGGTCGCCCGCACCCGCCGACTGACGGTGGTGACCATGCAGGTGGCGGCACCCTTGATCGAACCCGAACTCGGCCGATCCGCCAACGCGCAGCCCCATCGCACACCCTTGGAGGCCGAGCTCACGGGGGCGGTCGCGACCCGCGAGTCGGAGCATGGTTTCGAGGGAGCGACGTCGGCATCGGATGATGTCGATCGGGCTCTGCTCACCTACGCTTCAGGCGGCTCAGGGGGCAGGTACATTCCCCGGGAGGCGTCACCGACGGTCGCCCGACTCAGGCCCCGTGAGGAGGGGACGACTCCGGGGTTTGCTGACGCTGCCGTGGCCACGGACGCCCCCGCGGTGGAGCCGGACTCGAGCCCGAGCGGGGAAGCGTCCAACTTGGCCAGGTGCCCCGTACCTCATGAGGACCGCTCCTAGCCCCCAGGACTCACTCCGTTCGATCGATGATGCGGTACCCGACCGTCGGCAGCGTCTCTATCACTCCGGGGTCTCCCAGCTTTCTTCTAAGCCTTCCGATCGTGACCTGAACCGTGTTAGTGAAAGGGTCGGCGTTTTCGTCCCAGACCCTCTCCAGAAGATGCTCAGCGCTGATCGGGGCAGGAGACGCCCGCAGCAGCGCTTCCAAGACGCCGAACTCCTTGGCCGAGAGAGAGCGAGAGTTTCCGTCACGGCTGACCAAGTGTCGCGCCGAGTCGAGCTCGATTCCGCCGGCGCGCAGAATCCGCCCCTGGGCCACGGGCAGCCGACGCGCCAGCGCGCGGATGCGCAGGACCAACTCCGGAAAATGAAAGGGTTTAGTTAGGTAGTCGTCGGCACCGAGACGAAGTCCGTCGACCCGATCCGCAGGGGAGCCGGATGCAGTCAGCATCAGAACCATGACCGGAATATTGCGCTCAGCGATCATCCGACAGATGGTGTCTCCGTGCAGGCCGGGAAGATCTCGATCGAGCACCACGACGTCATAGGAGTTCAGCTCAACTTTTCGGAATGCATCCATTCCCTCGTGGGCGAGGTCGACGGCGATTCCATCGTCACGAAGTCCCTCGGCGATGACATTGGCGAGGCGTCGCGAGTCCTCAACTACCAAGACTCTCAAGTGGAATCTGCTGCACTCGCTCGCGTCGCCAGTGGCATCTCGATGACGAGCCGAAAGCCACCACTTGGTAGCGCTCTCAACTCCAGGCGTCCCGCATGGAGTTCGACAATCGACGCAACGATCGAGAGCCCGAGGCCCGTACTTGTGTCGGAACCGGTCCGGTCAACCCGGAGTCGCTTGAACGGTTGTCAACTCCTCGACTTTGAGCTGTTCTAAGCCTGAATGCACCGGCCAGGCGCCAAAGGGAGGGGACTTGGGGGTACGGGACGGGCTGAGTGGCGTGCGCCAAGCTGGTCGCTGGGTGACCGCGGGCGTATCAGGGAGTTTGGACCCTGCG
>JBOHUG010000006.1:0-1898 GCA_050734135.1 Candidatus Dormibacteria bacterium | reverse complement strand
GGCATCTCCGAGGCAAATTCTAGGCCCTGATATGCTCAGGCCCCTTCCCGGGGAGTGGCGCAGGTGGTAGCGCACCAGTCTGGGGGACTGGGGGTCGCAGGTTCGAGTCCTGTCTCCCCGACCAATCCATTCACTTGGGTCCCGCCTACCCACAAGCGGCGCCTGACGGGTCAGACCGCGATCGGCTCCTCGGCGATGTCGCGCACGTCGACCTCGAGCGGATCTACCTGGGTCGGGCTGTAGCTGGTCACCTTGCCCGGGACTCCGATCCCAGGATGGCGGCTCCAACTGGCGATCTCTGACACTCGGGGCTGATCGCGCAACGCCGCCGCCAACTCGTCCAGCAGCTCCAGTTCGCGCCCGGAGATGGGGAGGTCACCGTTGAGGATCCCCCACTGATCCCAGAGCAGCATCTCCTGCTTGCGCAATGCGGCCAGGTCCTGCACGACGTGGTGGCGCAGCGAGGACCAGGAGCGGGTGTAAGGCTCCTCCAGCTCCGGGACCACCAGGCACCGCTCCGGGTCCAGCTGACCTGCCCTGGCGCGCGCCCAGGCTTCAGCGCCGGTGAGGAAGCGCTCGCGAGGCACGTCCAAGGGATCGAAAGCTCCCTCCCCGTCCGGCGGGACGTAGTCGTCAACTATTTCCGGCTCCACCAACCGCCATCGGCGCTGGCCGGCGTCCCAGAGCTCGACGATCTCGTGATCCACCCACCATCCAGGTCGGAAGTAGCTGGCGTAGCCCACTCGGCCGCGAGCAGGTACGCCCTTGTCCCGGGCCATGGTCAGGTAGAGGACCGTGAAGTCGCGGCAGCAGCCCACCATCCGCTGGGCCGGGGGCCGCTCAGCGGCGAGGTCCGCCGGCCCCATGGCCCGGAGTCGATCGAAGCTGGCGGCGGCGTAGCGGGTGTCGACCTCGGGAAGGCGCTCCACGCCCACCCCCCACTCGCCCCAGCGCTCCTGTTCCGCATAGTGAATCACCAGCCTCTGGCTGACCGCCCGCAGTGCGGCCGGGTCCGCAGGCAAAGCCGCGATGGCCGAGGCGGCCACTCCCGGTGCCGTGATTCGGGCCGAGGTCGCCCAGTACTCCTCCTCGCCCACCGGCCGATGGTACGCCCGCCCTGCTCTTGGCCCGAGAGCGCTAGCTTCTCCCGGAGGCTCGGGCCAGCAATCGCCGCCGGCCAGCCCGCGATGAGACGCGGATGAACTGCAGGGCCACCCAGCGGGCATCGCGAGCCGCCTCGGCGTACATCTGGCGGTAGTAGCCGTGCTTGCTCCAGGACCAGGCCACGATTGACCGCTCCGGGTCCCGGGAGAGCAGCTGGGACCAGTGCTCCCGGTTGCCGTTCCAGAGCTCCCGCCGGGTTAGGACCCGCTGCCCGGTACGCCAGATCACGCGCACGGTGGCCAGGACCCGGGGCGGGTCAAGCCAGACGACGGTGTCAGCCCGCGCCCACACCAGGTCGCGGACGGCCCGGTAGTTGCCGTCGATCACCCAGGCGGGCCGCGCCACGGCAGCCGCCACCCGGCTTTTGAACTCCCGTTCATCCAACTCGGTCCAGCCTGGCTGGTGGAAGATGGCGTCCAGCTCGATCCAAGGCACGCCGAGGGTGGCGGCCAGCTGGCGGGCCAGGTGCGACTTTCCCGACCCCGAGTTGCCGACAACCGAGACCCGTCGCAGGCGCTAGCCCTCCAGGCCGAGGTCCTCGGGAAGCAGCTCTGGCCGCAGGTCGCGGCGCATCAGCGCGCGGATCCCGTCCGCCACCGTCACCCCTTCGAAGAGGATCCCGTGGACCGCCTTGGTGATCGGTATCTCCACCCCGAAGCGCTCGGCCAGCACCAGCGCGGCCCGCGAGGCGTTGACCCCCTCGGCGATCATGGGGGTCTCCTGCTGGGCCTGGG
>JBOHUG010000005.1:0-2872 GCA_050734135.1 Candidatus Dormibacteria bacterium | reverse complement strand
ACGAGGGGGCGGACTCGCGGCCACCGCCACTGTGGAACGGGAGGAAAGTGGCGGTAGCGAGCAGCGGGCCTGCGACCACGGGCGCGCCCCGACGGGCACGCCACCCGGTCAGCTGGCGGGGAGTGGGGGGTGTCCTGGGGACCCTCCTGGGAGCCGCGCTGGTGCTCGTGTTCATCGCCGCCCTCTTCCTGGCGGTGGTGACCCGGGCCAACCCGAGCGGCATCCCCAGCGCCTTTGGCCACCGGACCTTCGTCGTCCTCAGCGGCTCGATGACGGGCACCTTCGACGTGGGCGACCTGATCGTCGACCGCACGGTGACGCCCGAGCAGGCGGCGCACCTGCACAAGGGCCAGGTGATCAGCTTTGAGGTTGTCACCCCCAAGGGTCAGCTCGCCTCGGTTTTCACGCACCGGATTTATCTGGTCCGGCACCTGCTCAACGCTCGCACTCAGTCCTACACCACCGCCTACGAGACCAAGGGAGACGCCAACCCCTACCCCGACGGCAACCGGGTGCTGCCTGGCCAAGTTCTGGGAGTCTACGAGTATCGGATTCCCGACGCCGGCTACGTGCTCGATGCCCTCCACCAGCCGTGGGTCTTCATCCTCATGATCACCATTCCGTTCGCCGTTCTGGTGGCAGGACTTGCGAGACGGCGCTTGCAGGCCATAAGTGCAGAGGAGGGCAGGCAAGAAGACACCGACTAGCAGAGTTCGGCCGGGAGTTAGACCTTCCGGTTAGGGGCATTAAGCCAGCGCTTATCAATCTCAGGAGGTTTCGCGACTTGAACCTATTCCGAAAGCGTTCGACCATCGTGCTTGCCTCGGTGGGGGCGGTGGGAGCCATTGCGGCCATCGCCACGGCGGCCAGCCTGGCGCTCTTCTATGACCCGGTGAGTCCCACAACCGCGAGCTACGCGGCGGGGAACGTCACCCTAAACAAGGTCTCGACGTCGGTTTGCGACTTCGACAATCTTGCCCCTGACTACAGTACGCGGGGTTACCCCGGGGGCCGGGGCGACCAGAGTGGGGTGATGCCCTGCACGGTCAAAATCAACTACACAGGCAGCCTCGATGCATTCCTGGCTCTGGATGTGGAGGTCCAGAGCTTTGTGGGAAAGAACAGGACTGACTGCAATGGCGGCGATAGCGGCGGCCTGGCGAGTTGCGAGCCCCTCTACAACCCTAACGCCGCTGCCAACAACGAAGGCCAGGGCCTTGAGGTCTATGTCGTGGGCAACGCGGGCAATGCCGCCCAGCAGAGCTTTGGCATCGGCAACGATCAGACGATCAGCCGACCCGGGACGGGGAGTGACGTAGACACTGGCTACAGCACCGCCGCCACGGTTGGCCCACCCGGCTCTAGTCCCGCCAAGTGCGTGCAGGAGGGGGACAGCCAGGGAGCCGATTGCCCGGTTAGGAGTGGCTACGAGGAGACCTTCGACGTCTACGTCTACTGGCCGATCGACAACGACGGTACGCAGAACGTGTACCAGAACTCGTCGGCGTCTGTGACTCTTACCGAGCACGCGGTTCAGGCTGCGGACAACCCACTCTTCTCCTGCAATCAGATCATGGACAGCCAAGGGACCACTGACGGCACGTATGAGAACCCCGACCAGCCCCAGTCCGGTTGGGGCGCTGGATTCAACGCTGGCAGTGAGCAGTACCCCGCCATCGGGGCCTGCCCCAAGATCGACGCAACCCAGGACGGGACCGACTGGACGCCTACCCCCCCACTCCTGCCGACCCTGCTGCCGTTCTTCCACCCCGACAACTGACTCGCTGCCGGGGGGTGGTCTGACCACCCCCCGGCTCTCGGCGGCTCCCTCATCGTCCCGCGGATGCGGCCACGGTCGCTGGTACGATCGGCGCTCCATGGCCGCCGGGCCGCACCAGCTGCCCCGGCAACTTGCGTCCGGCGAGACGGGGACGTTCGGGATGAGGGAGCGGGGAGGCATCGATGAAGCTTCGCTCGGTCTGGGGGCCGTACCGAGCCGCCGTCGCGCATCGAGACCTCCGCCTGCTGCTCTCGGGCGAGCTCATCTCCGCGACCGGCTCCTGGGCCTACAACGTGGGGCTCGCGGTCTACGTCTACCAGCAGACCCACCAGGCGCTGGTGGTCTCGGCGGTTTTCCTAGTCCGCTTCGTCCCCTCGATGCTCCTGTCCCCGTATGGCGGGATCATTGCCGAGCGGCTGGAGCGGGTGCGACTGCTGATCGGCTGCGATCTCTTGATGGCCGCCTGGCAGGCGGGGCTGCTGGTGACGGTGCTGCTCCATGGCCCGATCCCGGTGCTCCTCGCCCTGGCCGCGCTCAACGCCATCACTCAGCAGCCCTACATGCCGGCGGTCGCCGCCCTGATCCCCCAGCTCGCGGGAGAGGATGACCTGGCCGCCGCCAATGCCCTCAACGGCACCATCGACAACCTGGTGATCGTGCTGGGGCCAGCGGTGGGGGCGCTGCTGCTGCTGACCGGATCCGCGGCGGCGGTGTTCGCCATCAACGGCGCCACCTTCCTGGTGGCAGGGGCGCTCGTCAGCCGGCTGCGGACTCGATCCAAGCCCAGCGACGTCAGCGAGGGGGGGTCGGCCGGGCCGCTAACCCAGGTGGTGGCGGGCTTCAAGGCGATCGGCGAGTCGGGGCTGGTGCTGGTGCTGGTCAGCTTCAGCGTGCTGGCCAGCTTCGTCTACGGCACCGACACCGTCTTGTTCGTCTACGTCAGCAAGCTCCAGTTGGGGACCGGAGCCACCGGCTATGGCTACCTGCTGGCCGGGTGCGGCCTGGGAGGTGTGCTCGGCGCCCTGGTCATCAACCAGTTGGCTTCCAGGCCGCGCCTGGGGGCGATCATCACTGTGGGGATGGCGGTGTACT
>JBOHUG010000004.1:0-1864 GCA_050734135.1 Candidatus Dormibacteria bacterium | reverse complement strand
AGTGGTGGGGAGGCGTCATCGCCGCCCCACCACGTCGAAAAGCCTCAGATGCTAGGGACTGGGCGGCGTGACGTCGGGATGGAAGAACGGAATGAGGCTCGTTCCCTTAGTGCTTGAAGTCCACTCTGTCGCCGGGTAGCCTGGATAGGGACCCGTGGCAGGGCAGCTGTTGACCTTTCCTGGCCCACCGGCATACAGGCCGGCGCCCCAGCCGTTCTCCGGCTGGTTGGGCTGGTAGATGCCCGCGAAGATCGGCCCGCTGTTCGCGGTATCGCTCATCGGGGGGCAGTCGTACAGCGGGTTGTCCGCCGCCTGCACCGCGTGCAGGTCGAGGGTGATCGTGGCGCTGGCGTTTTGATAGACGTTCTGGTCGTCCGCCGCGTCGAGAGGCCAATAGACGTAGACGCTCAGGTCCTCTACGAATCCCGTGGTGACCGGGCAGTTGAAGTGCTCCGGACCTGCGCCGCAGCTAGGACCGGGGGAGTCGCTGTAGCTGGTGTCAACGTTTGTAGAGCCGGAAGCCTGAAGGGTCTGGTCGTTGCCGATGCCGAAGTCCTGGGTCAGGTCGTTGTTCCCTGGGTTGCTGTCGGGCTTCCCAAAGACCCACACCTCAAGCCCCTGCCCCGCACCATTCTGGGGTGAGGGGTTGTACAGCTGTGCGCATTGCGCAGTGCCCAGGGCATTGTCACCGTTGCAGTCAAGCACGCTGGTGCCCGCGCTGGTGGCGACCTTCACGTCGAGCCCCAAGAAGGCATCCAGTGAGCCCGTGTACTCGACCTGCTCCGAGCACAAAGTCCCCGTATGGTCCCCGAGGGACTGCGGGTAGCCGGTGGTGCTGTAGTCGGGGTAGATGTTGTCGACGTTGGTCTGGTAGTACTTATTGCCGTTGTTGTAGGTCGTACAGGTGAAGGTGTACGGGCCATTCAGAGTGACATTGCCCGAGGCATAGGTGATGTTCGACGGCGCCACCGGATCATAGAAGAGCGCCAGGCTGGCTGCCGTGGCGATCGCGGCGATTGCCCCCACCGCGCCCACCGAGGCGAGCACGATAGTTGACCGCTTGCGGAATAGGTTCAAGTCGCGAAACCTCCTGAGATTAACTTCAGATCGTTCGGCGTTCAGCGCCCACCGGAATCACCACAGGGGTGCCCCGGCGATCATTGCTTGTGCTTGTCCCTGCCCTCCTCCTCACCGATGGCCTGCAATCGGCGCCTCGCCAGTCCCGCGACCAGCGCGGCAAAAGGAACCGTGATCAGGAGCACGAAGGCCCAGGGCTGGTGCAGGGCGTCGAGCACGTAACCCAGGTCGGGTAGCCGGTACTGGTAGGCCCCCAGCACTTGCCCGGGTAGCACCCGGTTGTGGTCGGGGTACGGGTTGGCGTCCCCCTTGGTCTCGTAAGCCGTGGTGTATGACTGAGTCTTCGCGTTGAGCAAGTGCCGCACCAGGTAGATCCGGTGGGTGTAAACCGAGATCACCTGTCCTCGGGCGCCCACCTCCTCAAAGCTGATCACCTGGCCCTTGTGCAGGTGCGCCGCCTGCTGGCGCGTCACCGTGCGGTCGACGATCAGGTCGCCCACGTCGAAGGTGCCCGTCATCGAGCCGCTGAGGACGACGAACGTCCGGTGGCCAAAGGCGCTGGGGATGCCGCTGGGGTTGGCCCGGGTGACCACCGCCAGGAAGAGGGCGGCGATGAACACGAGCACCAGGGCGGCTCCCAGGAGCGTCCCCAGGACACCACCCACTCCCCGCCAGCTGACCGGGTGGCGTGCCCGTCGGGGCGCGCCCGTGGTCGCAGGCCCGCTGCTCGCTACCGCCACTTTCCTCCCGTTCCACAGTGGCGGTGGCCGCGAGTCCGCCCCCTCGT
>JBOHUG010000003.1:0-35127 GCA_050734135.1 Candidatus Dormibacteria bacterium | reverse complement strand
CGCTCAGCCACGCGCGACGCTCGGTCCCATCCTGGTTCAACCAGGGCCGAGTAGCCCGGCCACCCCCTTACGGTGATCCGCTCCCGCCAGCCTATTCGCGCGCGCTCTAAGCGAGCTGCTAGCCGCGCCGGCCCGGTTGGTCACTTAGGTTTCCGTAGGCCGGCTGTGGATTGTCCTCCAGCACGGTATGAGGACTACCCCCGCCCCGAGGTAAGAGGCAGCCATGATCGCGAAGGCGGTGGTGAATCCAAAGGTGCTGATAACCCAACCGAGCAAAGCTATCCAGAGCGCGCCCACTCCGTATGCGAGCGCGAAGTAGATGCCGAAAACGTTGGCCTGGCCCTCACCGGTAACTGCATCGCTCACCAGTGCTTGAAGCAGGGGGTTCTCGATGTAGGCGAACAAGCCCACTGCCAGTGCGAATGCAACGATCACCGGCAGCGGCAGGCCGGCGGAGCGGCCGAGGCCGAAAACAAACACTGCCGCAAGCGCGTAGGCGAGCCAGAGGACTGGCAGGCGACCGAGCCGGTCCGAGAGAGCCCCACCGATGAGCGGACCGATCACTGCACCCAGCAGCATCAGGTCGAAGACCAGACCGACCTCAACCTCGGGAAGGTGGGCGCGATTGTGCAGGTAAAGCGGGACGTAGGCGTTGATGGTCCCGAGTCCCCTCCCGCCGGCCGCCACCGTGGCGGCGAGAATGCCTAAGACCACGACCCGGGGATGGATCATCACCGCCCGGGGAAGGCTTGGCCACCGCAGCCGCGACTGACCCGGGTACCGAGGCGGGAAGCGCTCCCGGTGTATCGCCGGGAAAGTGAGCACCAAGATCAAACCCATCAGGAAGAGGGGCGCCGAGAGGATCAGCATGGTGGGCCGCCAGCCCAGCCGGGAGAGCATGACCGCCGCCGGCAGGGGAACCAGCAGCGAGCCCAAGCTGCCGCCTATGGTGTGAACACTAAGGGCGCTCCCTCGCCGCTCGGGGTAGGTTCGAGCCAGCACCGCGCCTCCGACCGGATGCTGCTGGCTGGCGCCCAGCTGACCCAGCCCTTGGGCGCTTGCAAAGAAGGGGTAGGTGGGCGCCAGAGATCCGAGAACGGTGCAGAGGCCGAGGATCAAATTCTGGGAACCCAGGATCCAGCGGGTGGAGACGAGCCGACTGACATAGCCAGCGGTGATCTGGCTCAGTCCACCGATGGTGCTGGTGGCGGCAACGGCCAGGCCCAGCTCGGTGTAGTTGATATGGAATGTGATCAGGACGTAGGAGTAAGTCAACGGCAGCAGGGCCGAATACATGTGCTGGGTCGCGTGAGATGCCGAGACCATGAGGAGGATGCGGTTGCCCGCACTCTGGACGCCCTTGACCGGTCCGCTGGCCCTCCCCTCAACGCCCATCCACCCAGGATAGAAGGCGGGCCCGGACCCTCCGCCGTCGTGACCGGCTTGGTTACTCACCTTCGACCAAACCGGCGGACCCCGACTGACGTCGAACTCTGCTGGTCTTAGTCGCCCTGCACCTCAGCCTGGTGGTGGTGCTGGCGGTGTTCTGAGCCTGGCTCCCCACCATGGCGTTCAGGTCGTATCAGGGCGCCGGGTAGCCAGCACTTCGGCCGCAGCCAGCGCAGCGAGCCGACCGCTCCGAACGGCCCCTTCCATCGTCGCCGGCCAGCCGGTGTCGGTCCAGTTGCCGGCCAGCCACACTCCCGCAAGGGGGGTGGCTGGACCGGGCCGGGCCGAAGCTGACCCAGGCACGGCGGCGAAGGTGGCGGCTGCCTCCCGAGTCACCCGGCTGTGGCGCAGCCGGGCTCTGCGGGCTGCCGGAAACAGCTCCTGGCATAGTCGCCAGAGGCTCTCGGTGATCACCGATTCCGCGACGCTGATCATGTCGTCCGCGGCGGAGAGCGAGGCCGCTGTGTGAAATACCGGCTCCCCTTCCAGGGAGAGCTCCTCCTCTCCGAGCCGGGAGCGGTCGAAGAGCCACTGCAAAGGCGAGCCGGGAGCGGTCACCACCGGGCCCGGGAGGAAGGGCCGATCGGTGAATAGATGCAGGTTGACGATGGGGGAGTTCGGAAGTGTCGCCGCCGCGTCCAGAGCGGCATCGGTGACTCCTCGGCTGGCAAGGAGTCGCTGGGCCGCCACGGCCGACCCCGCCAGCACGATCAGGTCGGCCTCCAGTTCCTGTCCCTCGCCGCTCCGGAGTAGGTGCTGACGACTCTTTCCCGGGAGCAGTTCGGCTGCTCGCCAGCGCAGTTTCACCTCCACGTTGGCCGCAGCCAGACGCAGCCGACTGGGGGGATCGAGCCAAGCGGTCAGGTCGGTGGCGGGAATCCGGAGCGCCCCGGCGTCCCCTGTTCCCAGCAGTCCCTCCCGAATGACGTAGGCAGCCAGTCCCGCGCTGCAGCGATCGAGGCCGACGTTGCACGCCGAGATCAGGAAGGGATCCCAGAGCTGGCGGATGGCGACGTCGTCCTGGCCCAGGCTGTAGAGCCAGGATCGGGCCGGCACCATATCGAGCAGCCCCTGGTCATCGGCACTGAGGGAGCGGAGAGCACGGGCCACCGCAGCGGTGCGCACCAGCTGCCGGGCCGGCAGACCGGGCCAACGCCAGAGGACAGGCAGGAGGTGGCCAGGGGCCGGCAGGGCGGCGGCCCGGAGCCGCCGGGTGATCCCGGTCCCAGGGTTGACCACCACGAGTTCCAGGCGCCGCTGGCGCCAGGCGGGCTGGACCCCGATCCGGTCCAGGAAGCGCTCCAGCTCAATGCAGCGGCCGAGATAGACGTGCTGCCCGGTGTCAACTCGCCCCGCAACCGGGTCCGGCACCGAGCGGCACAGCCCGCCCAGCACTTGGGCTCGCTCCACCAGGGTCACCTGGGCGCCCAGGTCGGAGAGCTCCAGCGCCGCGTTTATCCCCGCCAGACCGCCGCCCACAACTAGAGCCTGCATCCGGTCTTGTCTCTCCGGGTCTCAGCGACCGAGGGTGGCCCGGGCCCACGCCCCCAGTGCCAGCATCAGCTTGCGTCCGCGCCCTAAGGAGATTCGTTGACTCTGGACGTCAAAGTCCCGCCTTTCGATCTCGCCTAGGAGAGCCAGGTAGAGGGAGGCCAGCGCGGCCGGACAGCCCCTGGCGTCCCGACTGACGAGTGGGATCAGCCGGGTTCCATCCTTGAACAGATCGCGGGCCCGGTTCACTTGGTAGGCCATGAGGAGGCGGTAGGCACCAGCTCGGGCTCCGCCAGTCCCGGTGCGCAGGTCATCCGGCCGGCAGCCGAACTGCTCCAGATCCTCCTGGGGGAGGTAGCAGCGCCCGCGCTCGTCGTCCTCCTTCAGGTCGCGCAAGATGTTGGTGAGCTGCATCGCCTGGCCGAGGTGGACCGCCAGCGGGGGCACCTGGGGGTCCCGGTAGCCGAAGATCTGGGCGCTGAGGAGGCCGACCGCGCCGGCCACCCCATAGCAGTACCGCTCCAGGTCAGCCTGGGTGACGATGGTCAGGGGAGCGCAGTCGGCGGCGCAGCCGTCGATCACATCGTGAAGATGCTGGGGTTCGAGCTGAAAGCGACGCGCGGCGTCCCAGAGGACCAGCCAGCTGGGGTCGGGGGGTGCGCCCGCCAGACTGCTGGCCAGGGTCGCTCGAAACTGCTCGAGTTGCGAGCGGCGCTCGGCGGCACTGCCCTCCCCGTCGGCGATGTCGTCGGCGGCGCGGCAGAATCGGTAGACCGCGTGCAGGGCCTCTCGCTTGCGCTGGGGCAGTAGTCGGAAGGCGTAGTAGAAGTTAGCGGCGGCGGCGCGGACCTCGAGACCGCACTCCCGGTGTGCCGCCCGCAGCTCCATCTCCGTCGGGGTGGCGGTGGGCATAGCGCCAGGGGGTGCGGCGGTGCTCAACTGGATCTGGGAGGACTAGCCTGACGCCAGGCCCAGGTGGCCTGCCACACCGCTCGCCGACGCCGGGCGGGCGTGAGCGCTGCCTTCTCGGAGAAAACCCGGTACCCGGCTTCCAGGACGGCGGCAGTTGCCGCCAGGCCGCAGAGGATGAAGGTTGCCATCTCCATCCGCATCAAACCAGGTACCCGGCCGACCAGGGGCCAGCCATCGATCAGCAGCCGACGGGCGCGCGCGACTGCATGGGTCTCGGCCGCCAGTAGCCCCGGACTCAAGGTCCCACTCCACCACTCCTCGTCGGTCGCGCCGTGCTCCAGGAGCACCTCCACCGGCAGATATCGGCGCCCCCGAGCCCGGTCGGCGGCCACGTCTTGCCACATGTTGGCCAGCTGGAGGCCGGTGCAGATGGAATTGGAGAAACCTACCCGCTCCGAATCGCGAATGCCCTCCAACGCGAGGACCAACTCGCCCACCGGAGTCGCCGAGAGAGTGCAGTACTGCTCCAGCTCGTCCCAGCTCTGATAGTGAGTGACCTCTTGGTCCTGCAGGTTGGCCAGGATCAATCGGCTAAAGGGTGCCGGCTCGAGTTGGAACCGCTTGATCACCGGCTGCAGCCGTTGGAAGACCGGGTGAGTCGGCTTCGCCGAGTAGCAGCTCTCAAGTTCTTCCTGAGCCAGCTCCAGCAGGGCCTTGGGGTCGCCCAGGTTCTCGTCACCGAGATCGTCAACCAGCCGGCAGAACCCGTAGATGGCGGCTCTCGCCTCCCGCCGCCCAGGCCGGAGCAGCCAGGCTGCGATCGGAAAGTTCTCGATCTGGCGGGCTTCCCTCTGGCGCTGAAGCGAATACTCGGGGAGCGATTGGGCTGGGCGGGCGTCGCTCGCCTCGGCGACATCGACCACCGAGGAGTTCACCGGGCGCCGCTCCCCTGAATCGTCCGAGGCTTCAGTGCCCGGCCCAAGGCCATGATCGGAAAAATAGTCGCGTAGAGGTGGTAGCGCAGGTAGAAGGCCCGCGGGAACCCGGTGCCGGTGAAGAGCTGGTCGGTCCAGCCACCCGACTCCTCTTGGTGCTGCAGCAGCCAGCTGACCGCCCCCTCCGCGGCGGCGGCGAGGGCACCCTCCTGGTCCAGGTCTGACACTCCATCGCCGGCCGCCAGCAGGGACATCAGCGCCCAGGCGGTCTGGGAGGGGGTTGGCTCCCCGCGCCCGATATGGGCCCGATCGTGATAGGAGAGCACCGACTCCCCAAAGCCCCCAGACGCATGCTGGTTGAGTCTGACCCAATCGCCAATCCGCAGCAGTCGTTCCCGGTCCTGGGGCTGATCGGCGGCCGCCAAGGCGGGGGCCACGGCGGCGCCCCCGTAGACGTAGTTGACCCCCCAGCGGCCGTAGTAGGCGCCGGCACCCTCCTCGGAGTCGCGCAGCCAGGCCAACGCCCTTTCCCGGGCCGGCTCCAGGTCGGCTCCGCCCAGTCTGACCAGGGCCTCGATGACATGGGCGGTGACGTCCGGGCTGGGCCGGTCCAGCATCTCCCCGAAGTCGGCGATGGGGAGGTGCTCGACCCAGCTGCGGTCATTGTCAGCATCAAAGGCTCCGTAGCCGCCGTCAGACCCCTGCATCACCAGCAGCCATGCCAGCGCCCGCCGCATGGCATCGCCAACGGCTGATTGCTCGTGCCGGCTGTGACCGGCCACCGTGAGCGCAGAGAGGACGACCGCAGTGTCGTCGGTATCGGGATACTGATCGTTGTAGAACTCGAAGGGCCAGCCCCCCGGGGGCGCACCTGGGCGGCGAACCGCCCAATCTCCGGCCTTGGTGACCTCGCGAGCCACCAGCCAGTCCACGGCCTTGACCAGGGCGGGGTGATCGGCCGGCATCCCCGTGTCGAGGAGCGCCCAGAGCGCCAGCGCGGTGTCCCAGACCGGGGAGACGCAGGCCTGCAGGCGGAATCCCTGCTCATCCTCGATCCCGAAGGTCTCCAGGGCGTCGAGCCCCCGTTTCATCACGGGATGATCCAGTTCGTAGCCGCGGGCGCGCAGCGCCATCAGACCGTAGACCCAGGGCGGCTGAATCCCTGCCCAGGATCCATCAGCCTCCTGGTGCTCCACGATCCAGTGCTCGGCTCGGGTCAGGGCCCGCTGGCGCACGCCCACCTGGGGAAGGCGGCCGTAGGTGCGCAGAGCGCGATCGACGACCTTCCAGGTCGGGGCGCCAGCTCCGGGGCGATGGGGCCCCAGTGGCAATTCATCCCGGCTCGGCGCCTCCAGCGGAAACACGGTCCGGAGGCTCCGCAGGATGGTCAGTGGCACAGTCGTCGCCCGCGCCCAGGAGGCGAGGTCGTAGATGCTCCCGAGTTGCTGGGCCGGCACTAACATCCACTCTGGGGGGATGGCGGGGATCTCATGCCAGGGCCAGAGCCCGCCGAGGGCTAGCCACATCCGGGTGAAGAGCCGGGTGGCCCGGAGGCCCCCGTGAGCCTCGACGAACCGCCAGGCCTGCTGGACCTGGGGGTCCCTGGCCGACACCCCGGCCGCCCGAAGCGCGACCAGCACTTCGGCGGTGATGCTGATGTCGCCCTCGACCTCGGGGGCGATGCTGTAACTGCCGTCGTCCCGTTGCTGGCCCCGCAGGTACTTCACCACCGCGGCTTCGCGAGTGGGATCCGCCAGCCCCAGATAGCGCTGGAGGAGGAGGTACTCAGCGGTGATCGAGGCATTGCTCTCCAGCTCTCCGGACCAGGAGCCATCCTCGTTCTGACCCTTCAGGAGCCGCTGGATCGCCCGCTCCAGCGCCTGCTCGACCTCGGCCCGGGAGGCTGATCCGTCGGCGCCTGTCCGTGCCCGCTCGGGCTCTAGCTCGAGCGTCAATTCCAGCGCTCCCCCAGCCAGCGTCCCAGGATCTCCAGCTCCATCGCTCCCTCCTCCGAGAGGGGCAGCTTGGCAGCGGCCACCAGGGCCCGCTCGGTCCAAGTGGTGGTGAGGCCCTGGCAGCGTTCGGCTACGCCGCCCTCGCGGAGCAGCTCCACTGCCGCGGCCAGGTCCCGTCGGCGCAGCCCAGGCGGGGTCAGCCAGGCGCGAGCACGCTGGCCCAGATCGCCATTGCCGGTCAGGGCCAGCACCATCGGCAGGCCCTGCTTGCCTCGGAGCAAATCGTTGCCGACCGGCTTGCCGGTTTCGGCGCTGTCGCCGAATACTCCCAGCACGTCGTCCCGCAGTTGGAAGGCGACCCCCAAGGTCCTGCCGAAGCTCTCACAGGCGTCCACCGTCGCCATCGGGGCAGCGGCGGCGATCCCGCCCAGGGCGGCGGCCGCGCCCATCAGGGCGCCGGTCTTGCGCTCCACCATTGCCAGGTAGCGCGGCAGTTCCGCAGTGGGCGCCCCGGTGGCTGCCAGGTCGGCCTGCTGACCGCCAACCATCTCCATGGTCGCGGCGCTGATCCGCCGGGTGGCCCGGCTGCTGGTTCGCGGAGTCGAGTCGCCCGTAGAGATCACGCAAAAGGCCGCGGTCAGCAACGCGTCGCCGGTGTTCAGTGCGGCCGGCATTCCATCTCTCACCCAGAGGGCGGGCTGTCCCCGCCTCGATCGATCCTCATCGACGATGTCGTCGTGGAGCAGTGAGAAGTCATGGACCAGCTGGACCGCCACCGCCAGCGACAGCGCCGCGTCGGGAGGCGCCCCCAGCGCCTCCGCCAAGAGCAGGGTCAAGGTGGGGCGCAGCGCCTTGCCCGGCCGGGCGCCGGGCAGGAGACCCACGTGGTATCGAGCTGGCTCTCGCACCTCCACCGGAAGTGTCTCCATCGCCTGGGACAATCCGAGCTGAATCACTTCTTGGTAGCGGCCGAGGATCGCCCGGGCGCCCTGGGCGAGGGCGCCGGAACTGTCGCTCCCGGTCAACTTCGCCTGATCAGAGATCACGGCAGACCGCCTCGACCTCGTCCACCACCCAGCCTGGGGTGGAGGTCCCGGAGGTGATCCCCACCAGCTGACCCGGCTTGAACCAGCTTCGATCAATCTCAGCGGCGGACTCGACGTGGAAGGTGGGACGGCGCTCCGCACAGGTCGCCGCCAGGGCCGTGGTGTTGGCCGATCCCCGGCCGCCAACCACGACCACGACGTCCGCCTCGTCCAGCAGCCCGGTGACAGCCTCGCGCTGGCGTTGGTTCACAACCGGACAGGTGGTATCGCGGACCTCCAGCTCGCCAGTCCGAAGCCTGATCTGCGCCACCACCCGCTGAAAGCGTGGCTGCGGGTAGGTGCTCTGAGAAACCACTCCCCGGCGGGCGCGCCAGAGGAGTTCCTCAGCCTCGGCCTCGGTGGCGACCACCACCACCTCGGAACTGGGACGCTGAGCCGCCCATCCGACCACCGCCCTGACCTCGGAGTGGGCGGGATCTCCCACCACCACCACCGGCAGGCCGGCCAGGGCGAGCTGGGTGGCGTGGCGTTGGACCCGTCGGACCAAGGGGCAGGTGGTGTCCACGACAGTTAGCCCGCGCTGCCGCGCCTGCTCGAAGAGCTGGGGAGTTGCACCGTGGGCGGTGACCACCACCTGGGGTCCGCCCGCGTGAGGCAGCTGCTCGCTCCGTCCCAGACCGCGCTGCTCGAGCTCCTCGAGGGCGCTCGCGTTGTGCACAACCTGGCCGAGCGCGACGGTTGCCGTTCCCGGCTGGAGGGCATCGGACGTCAGCTGCAGGGCGTCGCGAACCCCGAAGCAGAAGCCAGTGTGTCGGGGGCGCACCGTGTTCACTTTCGCCCTCTCCCAAGCGGCTGTCCGTTAACGGACCTAAACAATCCCCCCGTCCCGACCGTACTAGGCGCCGATCTCAGCCGTCGTTACGAGACTCACGTTCAATCTTACCCGACTGTTATGTTCGATGCCGCACCGAGAGCGATCCGGTTTGGCCGGCGAAGTGGGTCCTGCCCGCTAACGTTAGCCCCGTGCGCGCCCTGGTCTTCGACCCTGCGCCGACTCGTCTCCCCCTAGCCGGAATCGCCGCCCGGGTCCGGCCCGAGTGGGCCCTGGGACCCCTTTCGCTGCTCTCACTTCAGGACCTTCCGGAGCCGAACCCGCCCAGCTCGGAGTGGGTCCGGCTGCGGGTTCTTTGGTCGGGGATCTGCGGTAGCGATGTCAAGCAGGTGTTGCTCCAGGCTGCCGCCGATAACCCGCTCAGTGGGCTGGTGTCGTTTCCCCATGTACCCGGCCATGAGGTGGTGGCGAGGGTCGAGCACCCGGGAGCGGCCTCGTCCCTACAGGTGGGCCAGCTGGTCGCGCTCGATCCCTGGGTCGGTTGTCTGGCAAGAGGGTTGGCTCAGCTGTGTCCAGCTTGTGCGCAGGGCTTCATTCCCCACTGCCGCTGCCAGCCGGATGGGGGCCCCTGGGGCTGGGGGCGGGGGTTGCACCTGGGCAACATCCGGGGTCTGCCCGGAGGCTTCGCCGAAGTAATCCACGCCCACCCCAGCCAGTGTCACACCCTACCGGAGGGACTTGACCCCCAGATTGCGGTCCTGGCCGATCCTCTGGCGGTCGGCCTCCACGCCGTGGAGCGGGTGGGGAGGCCGACCGAAGGGCCGATCCTGGTGTTGGGGGCGGGGACGATCGGGCTCGGTCTCGCCCTGGCGGCACGGCTGAGGTGGCCCGAACTCCCGGTCTGGGTCACCGCCGCCTGGCCGCATCAGCGCGAACTAATCTCCGAACTGGGCGCCGAGGCGCTGGGAACCGCGGCGGCGACGGTCGTCCCCGAGTTGGCGCGGCGCACCGGGGCGCGCCTGGTACGACCCTGGCGGGGAGGTGCCTGGGCCCTGGGCGGGGGAGCAGCGGTGGTACTGGACTCCGTTGGGAGCCGGGCCACCATGGAGCTGGCCCTTAGCTGCCTCGCTCCCCGGGGTCGTATCGTGGTGATCGGAGTGGCGAAGCCGGCGCGTACCGAGACCACCCTCGCTTACTTCAAGGAGGCGGAGATCATCG
Organism: Candidatus Dormibacteria bacterium; assembly: GCA_050734135.1. Lineage (GTDB taxonomy): Bacteria > Chloroflexota > Dormibacteria > Aeolococcales > Bog-877 > Bog-877. Next base: position 25,289 of record JBOHUG010000003.1, on the reverse strand, counting down.
GTTCCAACGGCTACGGGCGCAGCAGCCGGGCCCAGGGCGCTCCTCACCTGCTAGACCAGGCGCTCCAGCTCCTCTCCGAGCGAGGTGAACGGTTCAGCCGCTGGTGTACCCACTGCTTTCCCTTGACCAGGTACCGGGAAGCGTTCGCCCACGCCGCCAACCCGGGTCGGGGCGCGGTGATCAAGGTCACCCTGGAAGTGGGGGAGGAGCGCCGCAGTTGATGATCGCCCGGGCGAGCGTTCTCGTGAACGCGCCCATTGAGATGGTTCGAGCGGCGGTGCTTGACCCCGAGGCCTACACCTACGGCGATACGAAAGTTCAGGGAATGGTGGTGGAGTCTCGCGGAGAGAACGAGCTAGTCGCACGGATCAACGGCAATCTGGGACCGTTCCGGTCCTCAATCCGCGCCCGCTATCAGCTGGAGGACAACCAGGTCGAGTTGACGATGCTGCAGGGGCGGCTGCGGAACTTTCACGCGGTCTTTCTCTTCGAACAGCAGGAGTCGGGTGTCCTGCTCACCCACCAGGAGGAGTACGACTTCGGCTATCCCCTGATCAGCTCCCTCCTGGACCGGGTCCTGCAGGGCTGGGCCACGAGAAGCGTGGTGGCCGAGGTCGCCTCGCTCAAACGGGCCGCCGAGGCGAGGGAACCGAAGGCCGCCTGAGCCCACGTTTGGCCACCCAGGCGGACGGGCACACTCGACTGTGCCGGGCAGTGCCCAGCTCCCCCGTGACCCTGGAGTGAAATCTTGAGCGAAGAGACCGAACCGAACCAAGAGAGTGCCGCGCCCGCCCGCCGGCACCAGGTGCGCACCCCGGAGATCGAGTCACTGCCGCTGGTTCCGCTCCGTGACAACGTCGTCCTGCCCCATCAGCTCGCTCCCCTTGGTGCGGGCCGGGATCGCTCCGTCAACAGTCTCGAGGCGGCGGTTGCCGCCGAAGGCAAGGTGGTATTGGCGGTCCAGCGGCAGAGTGAACTGGACGAGGTCCAGCTGCTGGATCTGTACCCGGTCGCTACCGTCGCCCAGATCGGGGCCTTCCGCCGCGGCACCGCGGGCGCGCAGGTGCTGGTTGAAGGACTTCGGCGCGTGCGCCTCATCGAGCTCGAGGTCGGAGAGGTGTGGACGGCCAAGTTTGTCGAGCTGCCCGACACCGAGCCGGTCGGCACTGAGATCGATGCCCTGGCAGGGTCGGTGCGGCAGATGTTCGCTGACTACGTCGCGGCCGGCGCCGCGGTCCCGCCGGAGCTAGCGGTCGCGGTGGCTCGGGCCAAGGAACCTGGCAAGGTAGCTGACCTGACGGGGACCGCACCGGATCTCGATCCCCTGGATAGGATCGCGCTGCTGCAAGAGCCGGACGTGGAGCGGCGCCTGCGAGGGCTGGTGCCCCTGCTGGCGCGCCAGCTGGAAGTGGCCCAGCTGCGCAACAAGATCCAGCAGGACGTGGCTCAGACCATCAATCAGGGCCAGCGCGAGGCGATCCTCCGCGAGCAGCTCAAGGCGATCCGCAAGGAGCTCGCCGAGGTGGGCGGCGAGGCGACCGCCGAGGACGACCTCCGCGAGCGGATCGACGCCTCGGGGATGCCGGAGACCGTCCACTCCCGAGCGCTCAAGGAGCTGGACCGGCTGGAGTCCCTGCCCAGTGCCTCGCCGGAGGTGGGCATTGTCCGCACCTACGTGGAGTGGTTGGTCGACCTTCCCTGGCAGGACGCTGGCCAGGAGCGGGTTGACATTCGCGAGGCGGCCCGGATCCTCGACGAGGACCACTACGGATTGCCTAAGGTCAAGGAGAGAATCCTGGAGTGGATGGCGGTCCGTAAGCGGGTGCTGGAGCGACGCGCCCTAGCCGCGGCGAAGGCGGAGGCGGTACCCGCGCCGGCTCCGGTAACGACCGGAGCCGGCGAGACCGAGTCGGCAGCTGCCGAGCCGGTACCGGTCATAGAGGAGGTGGGACCGCAGCCGCATCCATTGCAGACGCCGATCCTCTGCTTCGTCGGTCCCCCCGGCGTCGGCAAGACCTCGCTGGGCCGGAGCATCGCGCGAGCTCTCGGGCGGAAGTTGGTGCGAGTCTCGCTCGGCGGGATCCGGGACGAGGCCGAAATTCGCGGTCACCGCCGCACCTACATCGGCGCCCTCCCAGGGCGGGTGATCCAGGCCATGAAACAGGCTGGCACCAAGAATCCGGTGATGATGTTGGATGAGATCGACAAGGTCGGATTGGACTTCCGGGGTGACCCGTCGGCAGCCCTGCTCGAGGTCCTCGATCCGGAGCAGAACCGGGAGTTCTCAGACCACTACTTGGAAGTCGCCTACGACCTCTCCCAGGTGCTCTTCATCACCACTGCCAATGTGATCGACACCATCTCCGCTCCACTTCGCGATCGGATGGAGATCATCCAGATCACCGGCTACACGGAAGAGGAGAAGCTCGGGATCGCCAAACAGCATCTGGTGCCCCGGCAGATGGAGCAGCACGCGCTTGATGCCGGTGAACTGGAGATCACCGATGAGTCGCTCCACAGCATCATTCGCGATTACACCCGCGAGGCGGGGGTGCGCGGGCTCGATCGACAGCTGGCCCAGGTCATGCGCAAGGTGCCGCGCCGGTTGGTGGAGAACCCAGAGCTCAAAGGGATCCAGGTGCTTCCCGACAACCTCATCGAGTACCTCGGCCCGGCCCGTTTCGACCACGACTCGGCAGAGGCCGAGGACCGAGTGGGGGTTGCTACCGGAGTGGTGGTGTCTGACGTTGGCGGCGACCTGGTCACGGTCGAAGCACTGGCCATCGCCGGCCGCACCGAGATGCAGCTGACCGGGCAGATCGGGGACGTGATGCAGGAATCGGCTCGCGCGGCCCTCTCTTGGGTACGCGTTCACGGGTCCGACTACGGAGTCAAAGAGAACTTCTTCGACGATCACGGCGTCCATATCCACGTTCCCGCCGGTGCCATCCCCAAGGATGGCCCCTCGGCCGGAGTGACGCTGACCACCGCTCTGGTCTCGGTCGCCAGCGACCGGCCGGTGCGGCACGACCTGGCCATGACCGGAGAGGTGACCCTGCGGGGCAGGATCCTGCCGATCGGTGGGGTCAAGGACAAACTGCTCGCCGCCCATAGGGCTGGGATCAAGGTCTTCCTGCTCCCGGAGCGCAATCGACGCGACCTCTTCGAGATTGACTCGTCGCTGCTGGACGGCATGGAGGTCGTCTTCGTGCGGTCGGTGGACGAGGTCCTGGACCGGGCTCTGCTGTCCCCGGTGGAGGTCAGACCGGAACGGCGCGCGGTGGGCTTCGGGCTCACTCCGCCACCGTCCCTGCCGAGCGGGGTCGCGGCCGCCAACTGAGACCGTGTCCGCCACGGTCAGGCTGCGGGCAGCAATCGAGCCAGCAGGTCGGCGACGATCGCTCCAGTGGCGCCCCAGACGAAGTGCTCCTGGTGGGGGTACCCCTCCATCTGAAAGGTGCCCTCGCTGATTCGCATCGCGCGCTCGACGCGGGCCGGAGGCTGACCTCCGGGCAGCAGCGGGAACCAGAAATAGGATTCAACTTCCTCGGTGGCAGCTCGGGGTTCGAAGGCGCGCCGCAACAGCCCAACGAAGGGGGAGATGGCGAACCCGGAGTTCCAGGTCGGAACCACTGCCGCCCGCCCGCGGAGATCGACTGCATCAAAGGGAACCCCGAGCTCCTCGTTAGCCTCCCGCAGCGCCGTGCGCCAGAGCGCCCCGTCCTCATCAGCCGGGCTTCCTCCCGGAAACCCCACCTGGCCCGGGTGAGACCGGAGCCGAGAGCCACGCTGCAGGAGCAGCAGCGGCAGATCGGCCGAATCGGGGTCGATCAGCGCCAGCACCCCGGCCGGTCGGAGCGCGCTAGCTGCTCCAGTGGGCGGTTCCTCGTCGAGCGGATCCAGGCTGGCGAGCAGTCGCCTCAGGGCGCCGCCCGGGTCACCTCCCTCCGAACTCGAAGTTGGTCCTTGGTCGGGAATCAGAAATGGACCTTGCCGGTGACCAGGAGCACTGCGGCCACCGCCACCACGATCACCAGGAACCAGAGCACCAGGTAGCCACCGCGACGACGGAATTTCGGCTCGAACCGATAGGGCTCCATGGCGATCAGCTGGGTCGACTCGCTTGCCCGGAAGTTACTACCGCTATCGCCCTCCCCTTCGGATCGGAACGGGAGTGCCTCAGCTCTGAGCGAGGCGGGGGTAAGTGGTGGGTCGAGCGGCCAGCGGGAGGATGGCTGGGCGGCCGCCGCGGGAGCCGCTATGGCGGGCTCGCCGTCCCGCCGGACCCCTGGGGACGGGAGTGCCCGACGGACGGCGGACGGGACCCTGTACGAAGCGCCCCCGCTGGCGGTCGCGACCGGTTCGGGGCGGGACCGGTCGGCTGCGGCTGGGACTGGGCTCCGTCGGAGAGCGGCGAAGAATTCGGCGGCACTGCCGAAGCGTTCGCTGGGGTCCGGTGCCAGAGCCCGCATGACTGCCCGGTCCACCCGGACCGGAAGCTGGGGTCGGAACTGGCTCGGGGGAGAAAGCAGCCCGTCGGGGGAGGGAGGCCTACCCACCAGAAGGTAGTAGACGAGCGCTCCCAGCCCCCAGAGGTCGCTCGCCATGAGCGGCTCGGAGCTGGTGGGCGCCTCGGGAGGTCGGAAGGCGCGGGTGATGTCCACCCAGTCCGCTGCCGGCGTCACCCGGCGCACCACGGTCCGAATCGAGTGCCCGGCCAGAACTGGTCCCGCCTCGGCGATCGCCACCGTGGCTGGTTGAATGTCGCCGTGGACCATTCCCAGGGCGTGCATTTGGTCGACGGTTCGGGCCAGCCGACCGGTGATCGCGAACACTCCCGGGGCACGTCCCGCCTGCAACAGCCCGACCAGGAATCCGCTGGCGGCATCCTCGGTTACCAGGTACACCAGGGGATTCCGGAGCTCCTGGGCGCCAATCTCCAGCACCTGGAGGAGCCCGGGGATCTGCGCTGCGCGGCGGTCTCCAGCCAAGCGCTGCAGCGCTTCCAGGAATCCTGCGGCAGTGGCGTATGGCTCCCGAAAGGTCCAGACCAGTACCGGGCGTTCATCCGCCAGGGCCGTGCCCCGGTGGATGCTGGCGTATGGCAGCGCCTGTAGCCGCCCCCCAACCCGGTAGCGGCCGATGGCGGCTCCGGTCAGCTCATCGACCCGCACGGTGGCACTCATCTTACGTTCCAATCCTGAGCGGCTGAGAGCGGGCGGGCGGTCCTATGCTCTGGGGGTGCGCGAATCTGCTTGCCCGAGCCGCTGATCGTGGGGCCCGGCGACTTCCAGGCACTGCCTGCGGTTCCGGCCCAGCGCCGGTGCAGCTGCGGCCAACCCACCCGCTGGAGTCACCTCCAGTACCTGGGCCGGGGCCGCAGCGCCCCGGTGTACCTGTGTGCCGGGTGTGGCTTGGTCTATCGGGGGAACGAGAGAGAGGGAGGGAATTCCCCGGTCCCCGTCAAAAGCCGGCGCCCGGTGCCAGAGCAGGGTCCCCCGGAGAATCCGGTCCTCGGCCAGGAGCTGGCGGAGCGCCTCCGGCAGCTCCTGGCCGATCCCTGACCGAAGCCCGCCACCGGCTAACCGACATACCGTTCGAGCCAGTCCGCGCCGGCGGTGGCCACCGCCTTTCGGTCCACGTCAACGCTGATCCCGTGGCCGCTGCGGGGGAAGAGCTGGAGTGCTCGCACCTCGGAGCTCACCCGGCCGATGATTCGGTCGGCCTCGGCAGGGCTCACGACGCTGTCCCGGCCCCCTTGGAGCAGCAGGATCGGTCGGAAGACGGCTGCCAGCTCCGAGTCGACAAGGCGACCCAGCAGAGCCAGCTCGGCGATGGCCCGAGTGGGCCGCCGGGCATAGCTGTAGAGCTGGTGAATCGCCTCGCGGTCGTAGAGGTCGACCTCTTCCGGCGGGGTGTGCCAGCGGACAACATGCCGGAAAATCGGCAAGAGCCGGACTCTCCAATCGCGCAGTCGGGTGAAGCCCGCCTGCACGACCAGCGCCCGTGGCTCGGGTCGGATCGCCGCCAGGTGAAGGACCAGCGTCGCTCCCATGGATTGGCCTGCCAGCCCGACAAAACGGCAGCGGGCTTGGAGCAGGTCCAGTGCCTCGCTGGCGGAGCTGATCCAGTCTCGATGGTCGGTCAACTCCAGTTCCTCGGGAGTGGTGCCGTGCCCGACCAGGAGCGGGGCGTACACGGTGAAGCCGCGGCGGGCGAGCTCGTCGGCCAAGGGCCGCATCTCCGGAGGAGTGCCCGCGAAGCCGTGAAGCAGGAGCGCGCCGCGGTCGCCACCCTCCAGCCAAAACGGCCCGATCCGATCGGAGGGCAACTTCCCGGGATGCCTAGAGGTCACGGCGCTCCATCATTCCGGGCAGGGTACCGAACCGCGCCTGGTCGGCCGAGCCCCACTCCGTAGACTCGCCCGGTGACCTCTGTTGGGCTGCGGTCAGAGCCGGGCCAGCTGGCCCCGGCGTTCAGCTCGGAACGGCGAGCGCGGATGGGTCCCCGGTTGCGGGCTCTGCTCGATGTCTGCCCGCCGCGGGGTGCTGTGGCGGACGTTGGCAGCGGTCACGGCCGCCTGGCGCTGGAGTTGAAGCGCCAAGATCCCAGCCGCCGGGTCTTCGCCACTGAGATCAAACCCGGGCCGCAAGCGGAGCTGAGTCGCTTGCTCGGAGCCGAGAGCGGGGTCCAGGTCCTAGCGGGAGAAGGGCTTCGGCCGCTGCTGGGTTTGGGCTGTCACGGAGTGGTCATCGCCGGAATCGGGGGGGTCACCATCGCCCGTATGCTCGCCCACGAGCGGGAGATGGCCGGCACCCTGGAGTGGCTGGTGCTTCAACCGGCCCAGCGCGAAGATCGACTGCAGCGCTGGTTGGAAGAGGTCGGCTGGCCGCTCCGGTCCCACCACCAGGTTCTGGAGAAGGCCCATCTCTATCAGGTGTTTGTGGTGGCTCCGCGGTGAAGATCGTCGAAGTCTTGGCCGCTATCGAAGGCCTCGACCTGCGCCAGCAGGCGCTCTTGGTGGAACAAGAGGAGGCCGCCCAGCGCGCTAAGACCGACCCTGCGGTTCGCCAGTTGCGCCAACGGCGGGCCGCCCTCGATGCGCAGGTTCAGCACCAGGCCTCCAGCCTCAAGCAGTCGGAGCTGGAGGTGGCTGAGCTGGCCGGTCGGGTCCAGAGCCATCAGAAGGCGATTTACGACGGCAGCGTCCGCCACCCCGCCGACCTGCAGCGGCGCCAACACGAACTGGAGACGCTCCGCGGCAAGATCCAGGGCCTGGAGGAGACCGAGCTAAGTGAAATGGAGGCTCAGGAGCAGACAGCGGCCGAATTGGTAGAGGTGATCCAGCAGCTGGCTGATCGCGAGCAGGAAGTGGAGCAGCGCCGGACCGCGGACCGTGCTCGAGCGCCGGAATTGGCTCAGGAGCTCGCTTTGGCGGTGGAGGAGCGCGGCCAGCTGGCCGCATCGGTCACGCCAGCGCAGCTGCGGACCTACGAGCGAACGGCGGCTAGGCGTCGGCCAGCGGTGGCCAAGGTAACGGGAGGGACCTGCAGCGGTTGCCGCCTGCCGCTGCCTTCCCGGTTGCTCCAGGAGGCACGGGGGGAGCAGCTGGTCACCTGCGAGAACTGTGAGCGGATCCTGCTTCTTTGAATGCCCCGGAAGCGGCTCCTGCGGAATGGATCGATGCCTACTGTGACGGTGCCTGCAGCGGCAATCCCGGACCCGGGGGCTGGGCCTACCGGATCGAATGGCCGGAGGAGGTCGAGGAGGACTCCGGCGGCGAGCTCCAGACCACCAACAATCGGATGGAGCTGATGGCGGCGCGAGAGTCAATGGCTGGCTTCCTGCGTCGCCGGGGGCCAAGTCAGGGGCTTCGTTTGCACACCGACTCGCGCAATGTGATCGGCTGGTTGAGCGAACACTGGAAGCGCAAGGCCAACACCGACCTCTATCCGGAGATCGATAAGTTGACCGCTCAGCTGGGACCGGCGCTCACCTGGCGCCACGTGCGCGGGCATCAGGACAACGTGGGCAATAATCGCGTTGACCAGCTCGCGGTTGAGGCTTGCCAGCGAATGAAGTCCGAAAGCGATCGGTGAGCGCGCGGACCCGGTTGGCGCCGTGTGCCGGGGTCGGAAGCTGGCCCGGAAGCCATCGATTCACGAGAATCGGGTAGCCCTTCCAGTGAGCTCGTTGAGGACCATGCCGATTCCCGCTTGACAGCTGACTCGCCAGGGAGTTCGGTCCACGCCCGGTAGGAGCGGACTCGAAGGTCAACGGACCGATTCCGACTTCGGCCGTCAGTCGCTCCTGATAGCTGAAGCCGTTCTCAGGCTCGTGAGGGACCCGGGCAGCACCGGCATCACACGGTGGGAGCCAGGCCGCGCAGTGCACCACGCGGCGTCTGCTGGGGTTCAGTGCGACCAGGCTGTACGACCGACCAGCCACTAGCGCGGCCGCTACCTCAATCCCAGGTGTGGTAGCCGGGAACGAAGATATGGCGAGGGATGGAGTGCGTCATCGCAGTGCCGACCAAGACCCATGGTTTGGCGGCGCCGAGGGTACAGCCGACCTCACCTGGACTCCGCCGTGCCGTCCACCCGACAGCTCGGATACGCGATCAACAATTGGTCGCGCCGGCAAGGTCGTCCCGGTTTCTCGATTGGCCAAACAATGTACCTCACGACCTCCCTAGCAAATACAACATGCGTGGGTAGCAAGCCAGCTCTGCCAGACCGTGCAGTGGCTGCAACTGACCGCACCCGCCGCGCGGATGCCCGCTGCCCCTGATCGCGTTTCGTTTGCGTTCACGTTCAAAGCAGGCGCGAAGTTTGTGGCTAACTATCGGACAACACCGGTTCTGATTGCGCGCACTCCGCCCTTCACAGAATCTCCAAGCGGCATGAGAGAAATGCCGTTGCAGCCATCAGTAGTATTCCTGTCGCCCCCGCCTCATGGACCCCACTGCGTTGAGTCCGACCCCACGCCCTCCAGGCGGGACGGGGTCGGGGCGAGTGCGCGGCCGCCAACGCCCAACACCGACTCCGAACCATCGGCTAGAGACCCAGTTACTCGGCAGCTACACTTGGAGGGTGAGGTTGCGCACATCACGTGTCGCGGAGTCATCCCTGGTTTGGTTGGGTCGACCGACTGCGGTGAATCTGTCTGGGTACGCCCGTGAATGAGCCCGAGCCTCGTGACATCTCACCAGTGGGCCGCTGGCTGGTGTCGTCCGGCGAGTGGCAGGACCGGTCGCGTGCTGCACGCAGACTTTATCTAGCGGGCGGCTTGATGCCCTGCTGGCCCACTCGCAGAACCGTATGGGTGAGTCTGGTACTGGCCTTGGCGATCCTCCCTGTGGCAAGCTGCGCGGCGCCCGAGTCCGGTGGTGGGGTTCCGGGAATTGTGGCCACCATCGCACTGCAGTCGCAGTTTGTGGCTGGCAATGCGTATAAGGCTTCCAGTTTCTACTGGACCAAGGCACCTGCCGCGAATGTCAACGCAGGAATGGCAAAGTTCAACATCCCGGATGCCGTCACGTTGCCGTGTATTAGTGCTTGTTACGTGGTGGAGACGACTGGGCACTTTGCCCTCTACGGCCATACGGGCAGGATATACCTGCTGATAATGCCTGGGTCTGCCACGCCCAAGCTTGACACAAATGAGCAACTCTTGAAGCATTACACCTCCTTGAGCTCCTTGGGCAAAGTCCACGAGGCCGCACTGCCCGCCCTGCCGAGGATTAGATCCGGGCGCGCGCCCGACCTTGTCGGGCTGTCGTTGACGGAAGCACTCTGGCTCGCGGCGAAGCTACAGATTAGTGTCGGTACCCATTACGTGACCGACCACACGGACTCGTTGGGAACCATCGTGTCGGAGAGTCCCCTCCCTGGTATGTCTTTACTCAAACGGTCGCTGTCGCTCGGAATCGGAATCCCCAGTCCTACACACCATATCGGGCCGCGACCCACCAGCTCGCCAAGCAGCATCCCGAGCCCAGTCACCGCCCCGGTCACCTGCAAGCATCTCCCCAGCAGCCGGTACTCAGAAGCCACTGCCAGCTCGGCTTCGTTCCAATTTGCCATGGCGGCCGATCCCGCTCCGCCGAACGACCCTTGGGCTAGCCTCAACGAGCGCTCTGCGGTTCCGCCGAACTGGGAGAGCTACATTCCCCATGTGCCGGTCGCCAACGACACACACGGCGCCGTGAGTAACTGCCAGGCGCAGTTGTGGGCGTACGGTCTGATGAAGTCAGCGGCTCTCTCGGACTGGGCATCTGAGTACGGAGCTCCACTCTTGGAGGCGTCGACCGCTACTCCTCCGGCCAGCGCAGTCTATGGCGGCCAAGCCGCGGTCGCAGTCCTCGATGACGGTGGAACCCAAGTTGAGGTAGGCGGGGTGTTCCCGAAAAGGCTCAGCTTGGTGCCTATCTCGATCTCCGACGATTCGTCCCTTCTTGCCCCCAGTGCGTACGCCTTCATTGTTCAGTATGTGAACCAACCGGTTAAGCTGATAACCACTTCAGCGACTGGCGCTGTTCAAGTTCAAAGCGTCACGCCGAGAGGTCCTCAGATCATCGCTGGAAACTTTGAGTCGCACTTCGAACCCGAGGTCCACGAATCGGATTGGCAGTTCGGACCGATGTGGAACATTACAGGCTTCTATTTTTATTCCAGCGACCACGAGGTTACGGAGTCGCTCTGCCGCGCGGCACACGCGGGTTAGTGCATCTCCTTCCGTCGGCTCGGACTGAGGGGCGCGAAGAGCAGTCCGAGCACCTATCTGAAGCGATGCTTCCGGAGTGGTGTCGCCGATGGCGCGCAGCGCCGTTCTGTCGAACTGAATCTAAACGGGGGATCCTTGAACGCGGCACTTGTCACATAGCGTGGTAGCGTGTTCATGAGCCAAGTCCACCGCAGCAATCGGCTGACTACAAGCGTCGCAGGTGCCGTAGCTCCCGTCACGCACCGTGCCGAGCGCTGCCTCAACTTGATCGATCAGGCGGTGGATAGCCGCCTTACGTCGCTGGTGACGCTCACGGAGCGCCTTCGTCACCAAGGGGCACTCGTGATCTGCCTTCTCGTCGACAGCCTGAAGTTCAGACAAGCGAGCCTGGAACATCATGGGTAAATCAGTTAGGTCATACGACTCTAGATCCATCTGATCTGCTCCAGAAGTCCAGTTCGCCGACTTGGCCGAGTCACTGGTAGCCGCCTCGCGAGGCTAAACTGACGGCGGATGGCGGGCAGATGACCGCGGCCGGGCTGGGCTCGGTCGAGGAAAGTCCGAGCTCCAAAGAGCAGGGCGCCGGGTAACGCCCGGCGAGGGAAACCTCAGGGAGAGTGCCACAGAAAGACACAGCCAGCGTTTGCGCTGGCAATGGTGAAATGGTGGGGTAAGAGCCCACCGGCAGCCGGGTGACCGGCTGGCCAGGTAAACCCCGCCCGGAGCAAGATCCGGCAGGGTGCGGGTCGCAGCACCCCTGGGCGGCTCGCCCAGCAGCACCCGGGTGGGTCGCTAGAGGCGGCGGGTAACCGCCGTCGCAGATGGATGGTCATCACCCCTCGGGGGGAGCCCGCCGGGCGGGTGGCCCGAGGGGCACAGAACTCGGCTTACCGCCCGCCTTCCAACTCCCCGCAGGGGGGCGTTCCCCCCTGCGCCGTTTCCCCTATTGATCTGAGCGCGTGACGGCGATATGGGGTTTCAGGGACGATTCCCCCGATCGAGGCGGTGCCTGGGATACGATCCTGTAAACAAGTCTGTCAAAGTGATTGACCTGCCTACCCCGGCGTGATACAGTCCCCGAGACCTCCACTTCGGGGGAATTGTGGTGAACAGGAAGAGAGCCATCCAGAATGAACGGTGGGACAGGGAGGCCAGATGGCGTTCTTCGGGCGCTTTGACCACTCCCTGGACGAGCGTGGCCGCGTGGCCATCCCGGCCCGCTTCCGCGAGGAACTGCGCGGGGGCTGGGTCACCGGCCACCCGGCCGGCTTCCTCTTGATGTACCCCCAGCCGGAGTGGGAGGCGATGACGGCCCAGTTGCGCTACGACCCCATCGCCCAGACCGGCTACAGCGGCTACCTACGTCGGCTCTACGCCGCCTCGCAGGAGATCAGCTGGGACAGTCAGGGCCGGATCCTTCTCTTGCCGCCCTTGCGCCAGCACGCTGGCCTCTCCGGCAACGTGGTGTTTGTGGGCGTCAATAACGTGGTTGAGGTCCACTCCGACGAGAGCTTCGGCGTCCAGGCGGCTCCTCTCAACTTCGACGAGTGGGAGGCGATGCGTCAAACCGTCGTCAACCAGAAGTCGGCCGGAACCGTGACGACTGCCGTCGAAGGTGCCAGCTCATGAGCGTCATGCTGGGAGTCATGCCCAGAACCAACCGCAACGTCCGGACCGCCCTCGCGGTCCCGGTTCGGCATGTCGCCGGAACTCACGACCCGGTGATGTTGGCGGAGCTACTGGAGCTGCTCGCGCCATCTCCGGGTCAGGTGGTGGTCGATGCCACCCTTGGTGCCGGAGGGGTCTCTGCCGCCTTCCTAAATCGCATCCTCCCAGGCGGGCGGGTCTTGGCATTGGATCGAGATCCGTCCGCTGTTTCCTCTTCCCGTCAACGCTTCGCCGCCTACGGAGCAGCTTTCCAAGCGGAGGTGGGACGCTTCTCGGACCTGGAGCAGATCGCTGCCCGGAACGGGCTGCTGGCCGACATCGTGGTGCTGGACCTGGGCATCTCTTCGCTGCAGCTTGACGATCCCCAGCGCGGATTCAGCTTTCAGACCGATGGGCCCCTCGACATGCGCATGGGACCCGGACTGCAGACGCTGACCGCGGCCGACATAGTGGCCCAGTACAGCGAGGCGGATTTGGCCGACCTCTTCTTCGAGCTGGGTGAGGAACGGCAGTCTCGTCCGATCGCCCGGGCCATCGTCGCCCGCCGTCAGCGGACGCCGATCCGCACCACCACCCAGCTCGCGGAAATCTGCGCTGAGGCGGTGCCCCGTCGGTTCTGGCCCAAGCGCATCCACCCGGCGACCAGGGTTTTTCTAGCCTTACGCGTCGCCGTTAACGACGAGCTCCAAGAGCTCGAACGCGGCTTGGCCGCGGCCACTCAAATTCTTCGGCCCGATGGGCGAATTGGGACGCTCTCCTTCCAACCGTCCGAGCACCGTCTCACCAAGCACTCCCTCAACGTCCTAGCAAAAGACTGTGTTTGTCCGTCCCATCAAATGGTCTGCACCTGCGCCCATCGGGCCACCCTTTCACTGGTTACGCGCCGCTCCCGCAAACCGACTCCGGCTGAGGTCACCCGCAACCCCCGCGCGCGCTCCGCCCAACTGCGGGTGGCGGTCCGGTTGCCCACCTCGGGTCCCTAGACCGTCTTCCCAGGCGTCCTCGGGACCCGACCGCGTCTTCGCACCCGTCCCTCCTCACATCCCTCCACAGAACAAGATAACAATGACCACCATCGCCGCCGAACCCCGCCTCTGGGCACCATTTCTGCCATTCGACGAAGAGGACGGGGCCAGAGCTTCGGTTCGCAGGCGCGGGCTGCCCCGCTCCTTGGTCGCCTGGCTGCTGCTGCCTGCCTTGGCGGCACTGGTGGCAGTCGGAGTGATGTACGCGGCCCAGACCGCCCGGGCCACGGCGTTGACCTATCAGATCGCATCGCTGCGAGCGGCGAAGGCACAGCTACTTAACACTGAGGGGCTGCAGTCTCAACGGCTCCAGGAGTTGCAGAGCGCTGGCCAGGTTGCTGAATCCGCAGGCCATCTGGCGATGGCCCCACCGTCCACCTGGGCGGTGGTGAACCCGACTGCTCCCGCCTCCCCTGATCCGCTCATCCCGGTGATCGTCGCCCTCCGGGGCGGCTGAGCCGGTGGCGTCCCGCTCCTATCCCCCTCGCCGACCCAGCCCCGCGCCCCGCCGTCGACCGGCGGACCTGGCGAGCACCCAGGGCTCCCGACGATCCACCCCGTCCGTCAGTCGGCGGGTGATGGGACTGACTGTGGTCCTGGTTCTGGCTCTGCTCGGAATGGCAGCTCGGTTGGTCGACCTACAGGTCAGTCAGGGGGCCGAGCTGGCGGCCGCTGCGGTGGCCCAGCAAGAGCAGCCAGTGACCATCCCGGCAACTCGGGGGCTGATCCTCGACGACGACGGCCAGGTGCTGGCCGGGAACTCGATCGCCTACGACATCTTCGCCGACCCCAAGGAGATCCCCCAGGAGTCGCGCCTTCGCGAGGCGACCCGGCTGGCCCCGGTGCTGGACCTTTCGGCTGCTGACCTCGACGCTCTTCTCTCGAAGCCGTTGGAGTTCGTCTATCTGGCCCGAAACCAGACCCCGGCGGCGGAGGCCAAGCTGAAGAGCCTCGACCTGGCCGGGATCGGGGATCTGCCGCTCCAGGTGCGCACCTACGGTCCGGGTGCGGTCGCCGGCACCAGCTTGGACGCCAACCTGCTCGGATTCGTCAACTCCGATGGTGTGGGCCAGTACGGACTCGAGGGCTACTACAACCAACTCCTCTCAGGCCAGCCTGGCCGGGAGTCGGTGGTCCACGATCTTCAGGGCAACGCGGTGGTCCTCAACGATCAGCCCCAGGTCAGGGCCGTCGACGGGCGCAACCTCAACACCGACATCGACGCCACCATCCAGTCCACGGTCGAGCAGGACCTGGCCAACGAGGTAGCGGCGGACAAAGCCGCCTCCGGAACCATGATCGTGATGAACGTCCACACCGGCGCGATCGTGGCCTGGGCCGACTCGCCGTCCTACGACGCCAACACCTATGCCAGTGAGAACGATTCGCTCTTCCAGGACGCCGGGATCGCCAACCTCTACGAACCCGGATCAGTGATGAAGGTAGTGACCTTCGCGGGGGCCCTCCAGAACGACGTCATAACCCCGACCGCCACCTTTGACGAGAATCCGGCCGCGGCTACCGTCGATGGCGTCCAAATCCACGACTGGGACAACGTCTACCACGGGGAGATCTCCTATCAGTACGTCCTGGACAATTCCCTCAACGTGGGGGCGCTCCACGTTGAGGAACTGGAGGGCGCCAAGACCTTTTACCAGACCATGGAAGACTTCGGGATCGGACGACCTACCGGCATCGACCTGGCCGGGGAGGAGAGCCAGCCGCTTCCGCCGCTCTCCCAGGAGACCGCGCTGACACTGGCGACCTCAGCCTTTGGCCAGGGGGTGGTGGTGACCCCCATCGAGATGCTCGCCGCAGTCAACGCCATCGCCAACGGCGGGGTCTGGGTGGAGCCTCACGTGGTCACGTCCATCAGTGGCGGCGGAGAGCCAACCACCGTGATCAAGCCCAAAACCCGGCGGGTGGTCTCGGCCCAGACGGCCGCCACTCTGGCAAAGATGATGGTCGGGGTGATCGACGATCCGGGAGCTGACGCCTCCGAAGCCCGCATCTGGCCCGCCTGGAAGGGTGAGCTTGCCGGAAAGACCGGCACCGCTGAAGTGGCCCAGAACGGGGCCTACACCGACAACACCATCGACTCCTTCGATGAGTTCCTGCCGGAAAGCGACCCTCAGTACTCGATGATCTGCATCCTCCGGGAGCCCCAGGTGGCCCCGAGTCTGCGCTACTCCTTCTACGACGCGGTCCCTACGGTCAAGAAGGTCACCCAGGTCCTGATCGACCGATTCAAGCTCCAACCATAAGATGCCTCGGGTGAATTGGCTGGCGGCGGCGGGCACATTCGTGGGGGCGCTCGCCGTCTATCCGCTGGCGATCTCCGGTCTCGGCCATGTCGGCCTGCGCCAGGTGAAGCGCTCCGACCTGCCCCGGTCCCACCTGGCCAAGATCGGCACACCCACCAGTGGCGGCGTCGTGTTCGTGGCGGCGGTGCTGGGCGCATGGGCGGTCGTGGCTCGTGATCCGGCGGGTGGGCTGGTGGCGGGAGCGGCGGCTCTGGGCTGTGGGGTTGGCCTGATCGACGACATCACCAAGATCCGTCGCGGCGAGGGCGTCCGCTTTCGACCCAAGTTGCTCCTCCTCGCCGGCTGCGCCGGACTGCTGGCGGTGGGGGTGTTCGCCACCTCCGCCAGCGTCCAGGCGATTCCCGGGCTGGGCGCCCGCGAGCTCGGGTGGTTCGGCCTGGCTCTGGCCGGGTTCGCCGTGCTGGCGACAGCCAACGCGGCCAACCTGACTGACGGCGTGGACGGACTGGCGGCTGGCTGCGCGATTCCTGGGTTTGCCGCCTGCGCGGCCCTGGCGCTGGTCGAGCATCGCCCCGGCCTGGCCGCCACCTGCGCCTGCTTGGCGGTGGGGCTGTTGGCCTTTCTGCTCTTCAACCGGCCCCGGGCTCGACTCTTCATGGGAGATGCCGGCTCTCTGGCTGTAGGACTGGCCCTGGCGGTGGCGGCCATCGAGGTCGGGGCCCTGGTGCTGCTCCCGCTCTTGGCACTCATCTTTGTGGCCGAGGCCGGCTCGGTGATCATCCAGCTCACCCACGTCAAGCTGACTCACGGGAGGCGTCTCTTCCGCGCCAGCCCCATCCACCACCACTTCGAGGAGAGCGGGATGAGTGAATGGGGGATCGATCTCCGCTTCTGGGCGATCGCAGCGGCAGCGGCCGCGCTAGCCGCCTACTGGGCGGTCGCTACCGGTCTGCCGGGGGGAGCTCATTGATCGCCCACGTGGAACGCTGGCTCCCGGTGGGCCAGGCTCCCCGCAGCGGGAGCGTGATCCGGCGCCTTCCCCTCCCGGAGCTGGACGTATGGCTCTTGCTTTTGACCCTGGCGCTCTGCGGTTTGGGACTGATCATGGTCTACTCCGCGAGCCAGGCGCTGGCCTACACGGACTACGGCAATCCCGCCTACTTCTTCCAGCGCCAGCTGCTCTGGCTGGGGCTGGGCATGGTCGGCCTGATCATCTGCGCCAAGGTCGACTACCACCGCTGGATCCAACTGGCGCCGGGGTTGGCGGCAGTCACCCTGCTCTTGCTAGTGGCGGTGCTGGTGCCCCACATCGGCTACGAGGTGCAGGGTGCCCGGCGCTGGATCTACCTCGGTCCCTTCGATCTCCAGCCGAGCGTGCTGGCCCAGTTCCTGGTGGTGGTTGCCGGGGCGGCCTGGCTGGACCGCCTGGGACCCCGAATCACCGACCTGCGGGACGGGGTCTTCAACTACAGCTGGAAGATCCTGGTGGTAGCCCTCTTGGTGGTTATGGAGAAGGACCTGGGCTCGGCAGTGGTCCTCTCGATCACCGCCCTCGGTTTGCTCTGGCTGGCCGGGATCCGGGTGCGCCATCTGGCCGGACTGGGGCTGGCCTGCCTGGTGGGTGGGCTTCTGCTGGTGCGCGCCGAGCCGTACCGCACGGCCCGACTGCTCAGCTATCTCAACCCCTTTGCCCACAAGCTGGGGAGCGGCTTCCAAGCGGTCCAGGCGCTCTACTCGATAGGGGCGGGCGGGATTTTCGGCACCGGCCTGAACGGGGCTATCTCGCCGTCACAGCTCCTGCCGGAGGCGCACACCGACTTCATATTCGCGATCATTGGCGAGGAGCTGGGCCTGGTCGGAACCCTGCTGGTGCTCCTACTCTTCCTCGGTTTCGCCTGGCGCGGAATTCGGGCGGCGCGAAACGCGCCGGACCGGTTGGGCGTTCTCCTGGCGGGAGGGGTCACGATCTGGATCGTGGGCCAGGCTCTGATCAACATCGGTGGGGTAACCGACACTATTCCTTCCACGGGGGTACCCCTCACCTTCATCAGCTACGGCGGGACGTCGCTGGCGCTTTCTCTGGCCGCCACCGGGATCCTGCTCAACATCTCGGCCCGGCAGCGCCGAGTGGGGACCGGCAATGCGCGTGCTAATCACCGGGGGCGGAACCGGCGGCCACTGCACCCCGGCCATCGCGGTGGCGGAGGCACTCCGGAAGACTGATCCGGAGGCGGTGATCACTTACGTCGGCCGAGCCGACGGCCCGGAGTCGGGGCTGGTTCCCCTGGCTGGCCTTGATTTTGCCGGGCTGCGCCTGGGCAGCATGGGGTCCAGCCTGATGAGCTCCGCACCGCGGCTCGCCCTGCGCCTGCCCATGGTCTACCGCGAGGCGCGCCGCCTGGTTCGTCGGTTCCGGCCCGAGGTGGTGCTGGCGACCGGCGGTTACGTCTGCGTGCCGGTGGCGCTGGCGGCCCGACGGCGAGGAATCCCAGTCCTCTTGCTGGAGCAGAACATGCTGCCTGGGCGGGCGGTCCAGTGGCTGGCCGCTCGGGTCCAGAAGGTGGCTACTTCCTTTCCCGGGACGGCTCCGCACCTGCCCCGGGCCACGGTGATCTGCACCGGCAATCCGGTGCGCTGGTCCTTCGCCGCACTGGCTGACAGACCGCAGCTTGCCGAAGCTCCTCCCACCCTCCTGGTGATGGGCGGATCCCAAGGTGCACGCAGCCTAAACGAGGTTCTCTTGGAGGCGCTGCCCAGACTGCTCCAGAAGATCCCCCAGCTGACCGTCGTCCACCTCACCGGGCCCACCGACCATGAGCAGGTCGTCACGGCAGCCCAAGAGGCGGGGCTACCGCTCGGCGGTCGGTACCAACCGTCACCGTTCGTCTCCGACGTCGCTCAGCGACTAGCTGCCGCCAGTCTGGTGGTGATGCGCGCCGGGGGCAGCTCCCTGGCGGAGGTAGCCTGCCTTGGCCGCCCCATGGTGCTGGTGCCCTACCCTCATGCGGGTGAGCACCAGAGCGCCAACGCCGAACCGTACCAGCAGGCGGGCGCCGCTCTGGTGATCCCGGACCATGAACTGACCGCGGAGCTGCTCGAGGAATCCGTGGGCCGGGTCTTGGGTGACTCCGATCGGTGGCGGGCGATGGCCCGTGCCAGTAGCTCGATGGCCCGGCCCCGAGCGGCGGTAGACGTGGCGGCACTGCTCCAAGAGCTCTCCGCGAAGAAGAACTGAGCTTGGCTGCAACCGGGCCGGCGGAGTGGCCCGAGCCGCCCGCCCACTTGCACTTCCTCGGCGTCTGCGGCTACGCCGTCTCCGGCCTGGCGCTCTGCTGCCTGGAGCTGGGCTACCTGGTCTCCGGCTCCGACGAGGACGCCTACCCGCCCACCACCGAGACGCTGGAGGCGGCGGGGATCCCGTTTAGCCGGCACCACGACCCGGCTAATCTCGAGCTCTGGGGAGTGCCCCGGCTGGTGGTGCTGGGCAACCAGGTCCAGGCGGACAACCCCGAGTTGGAGGTGGCCCGCCAACGAATGCTGCCGATCCTCAGCGAAGCGGAGGCGTACCGCGGGCTGACCGAAGGCCGGCGGCGGGCGGTGGTCTGCGGAACCCACGGCAAGACCACGACCTCAGCGCTGGCCGCCTTCATGCTCGAGGCCTCCGGCTGCAGGCCGGGATTCCGGCTGGGCGCGACCTCCCGCGATTTCACCACCACCGCGCGTCTGGGCGACCCTCGCGAAGGTGGGCCGTTCGTATTCGAAGGGGATGAGTACACGACCTCTGCCCTGGACCAACGCGCCAAGTTCCTCCACTGGCAGCCCCAGCTGGTCACGGTGCTCAACCTGGAGCTGGACCACCCCGACCTCTATCCGGACCTGGCCGCCTACGTGGCTCCGTACCGGGAACTGGTTGCGGGACTAGGGCCGGCTGGCCAGCTGATCTACAACGTGGCCGATCCCCTGGCGCGCGAGCTGGCGGCAGGTGCCCACTCCCGGACCCAGGGCTTTGCCTTGGCTGGCGGCGACTGGAGTTTGACCCGCCCGCCCGCCAACGTCGGAGGCCGGTTGCAGCTCCAGGTCAGAACCCCCGAGGGTGAACAGCTGGAGATGGCGCTGCCCGGGTTCGGAGCCCACAACGCCGCCAACGGGCTGGCGGCGCTGGCGACGGCCGTCAATCTGGGAGCGGTCCCGGAGCTGGCCGCCCGGGCGGCCACCAGCTACCGCGGCCCAGCGCGACGGTTCGAGGTGCTGGGCTCCGCTGGCGGGGTGACAGTGGTCGACGACTACGCCCACCACCCGACCAAGATTCGGGCCACCATCGCCGGGGCGCGCCAGCAATTCGGAGAGGGGGTGCAACTGCTTATGGTGCATGTCCCCCACACCTACTCGCGCACCAAGGCCCTGCTCCAGGAATACCAAGGCGCCTTCGAGGGTCTGGACGTGCTGGTTCTCGGCCCGATCGAACCCGCCCGAGAACGCCAGCTCGCGGGCACGGTCAGCTCGCTGGACGTCGCGGCCCTGGTCTCGGGGCCCGAGGTGGTGATGGTGAACTCGGCGGACGACGCCATCGGGGCGGTGCTAGAGCGCTTGCGCGCCCCGGCGGTAGCGGTCTGCAGCTCGGTGCGTGGCTTCGATGACGTGGCGAGCCGGCTTCTCCGGACCCTCACCGAGCGTCGGAATTGAGCGACCCCTTTCTGCCGGAACCGCTCCGCCAGCTACTGGCGGATCAGCTTGCCGGCGGCCAGCTGCGAGAGTCCGAGCCCCTGGCCAAGCACAGCCAGTTCGGGGTCGGCGGACCGGCTGACTGGTTCTGGGAGCCGGCCTCGGCGGTGGTGCTGCCGGACGTCCTCCGAGCCTGCTCCGAGCTGGAGTTTCCCACCACCGTCCTGGGGGCTGGAAGCAATTGCCTGATTCTGGACGGGGGAGTTCGGGGGCTGGTTCTGAAATTCCCCGCTACCCGGGCGGAACACCAGGGAGACGGCCTGGTCTGCCTCCAGGCCGGTGCCATGCTGCCGCGGGCCGCCTTCGACACCGCCTACCAGGGGTTGCTCGGACTGGGCTTCGGCGTCGGGATCCCGGGGACGGCGGGGGCTTCCGCTGCCGGAAATGCCGGGGCCTTCGGGAGTGAGCTCGGTGAGCTCGTGGAGAGCGTGGAGGCGGTGCTGCCCGGGGGGGATCTGATGCGCCTCAACGAGGCTGATCTCCGCCCGCGCTACCGGCGCACCGCGCTCCAGGAGGGGGCGCTCCGAGGGGCTGTCGTGACCCAGGTCTGGCTGCGGCTGCAGCCGGGTGACGCCGATGCCGCCCGCGCCGACGTGCGGCGGGTGATGCTGGAGCGCAAGGCCAGCCAGCCGACCGGGGTTCGGAGTCTCGGCAGCACCTTCAAGAACCCCGGTCCCGAGACCGCCGGCCAGCTGGTCGACGCCGCCGGACTCAAGGGTATGCAGGTTGGCGCCGCCCAGGTCTCGCCCCAGCACGCCAACTTCATTTGCAACCTCGGTGGGGCCCGGGCCGGCGATGTGCTTGCATTGACGGACCTAATCCGTCAACGTGTACAGGAGCGCTTCGGGGTTGAGCTCGAATTGGAGATCATCCCCGTCGGCAGTCCCGACTTTCACTAACGTTCCAGCTGAGGGGCAGCCATGAGTCCGCCTGCGCGTCAGGGGTTCTTCCGAGGGCGATCCTTCGGCGCCGTGGTGCCCGACGAGTTCGAGGTCTGGCGACCTCCGGAGGCCGCCCGGACCTCGACTGCGCCGAGGCGCCGCCGCCCTGCGAATGCCGGAGCGCCGGAACACCCGATCTGGGGCCGGATCCCCGATCACGAGGTGGAGGAGGTGGCCCGCCAGGCCGCGGAGCGGCGGGCGGCTCGCTTCGCCGCCCGCCAGCGTTTTCTGGGACGGCACCGCGTCTCGGGCCCGCGCCAGCCGCCGGCGGTCGACGCGTGGAGGCAGGTGGGCCGGGTGCCTAAGGTGCTGGCCGTGACGCTGGTGGCCCTGACGCTGGCGGCGGTGGCGCTCTTCGCTCTCCCCTGGCTCAAGGTGCAGCGAGTCGAGGTGGAGGGAGCGTCGGTGGTGCCGCGAGCACAGCTGCTGACCGAGGCCGGTGCTCGTTTTGGCGAGAGCACCATCCTGCTGAACGCGCCGGCGATGTCCCGCAGCCTGCTGGCGGCGCCATGGGTCAAGTCCGCCGCGGTGCAGATTCACTGGCCCGGGACCCTGGTGCTCGCGGTCACGCCCCTGCCGCGGGTCATGGTCTACCAGCAGGGATCAGAGCAGCAGTGGTTGGCTGCCAGCGGAGCGACCCTGGGGCAGGTGGGAGGTCTGCCTGCTGCGGCCCTGCCGCTGCTGGTGGATCAGAGGGCTCTGGGCCAAGCCAGAACCGGATCGGCGGTCCTGCCGTCGCGGCTGACCCAGGCTCTGGTGGCGCTGGCCAAGGTCTTTCCGGCCAGCTACGACGGGGTTGCCGTTGAGCGTTACGTCATGACCGCCGCCGGAGCTCTGGAAATTGTGAGCAACGCCGGCTGGACGGCCGATCTGGGGCTGACGGTGACCGGCGCCCAGATCTCCTCCTTGGCGGCCAAGTTGGAGGCACTGCGGGCGCTCGGAGGGCAGGTGAACCTGAAGACCGCCGGGATCAAGGAGATCTACCTGGAAGACCCGGCCCAGGTGGCGGTCAGCTACTGACTCGAGGAGTGGTCACGGCGCGGGGCCCAGACGCAAAATTGAGGGTATCGGGACTGACTCAGGCACAACATGATGTGGTTTTGGGCCACTTTGGGGCTTGTGCTGTCCTGAGTTTGCGGCTACACTGCGAGACGGCCTCGGCGGCGGCGTGCGACGAGGTCGGCGAGACCCCAGATCCCGAACTTGACCACAACCACACGTTGCCAAAAATCTCAGTACCACTCTTGGGGAATCTTCTGATGACCGAGCGTGCCGGCCCGGTGCCATCCTCTCCTCCGCTCTCGCGAGCCCCGAGTTGAGCAGTCGCCGTCTAGTGGCTCTCGACCTGGGCAGCGCCAAGGTCTGCTGTGCGGTCGCTGAGGACGATGGCTCGAAGCTGCGGGTCGTTGGTGTGGGGGAGGCTCCCTCCCGGGGGGTCCGCAAGGGAGTGATCACCGATCCCGACGCCGCCACCCATGCCATCTCCCAGGCTCTCGACGCCGCTGAACGCTCGAGCGGCGTGGAGATCGACTCCGCGCTCATGAGCCTGAGCGGGCGCCACATCCAGAGCCAACCCAGTGAGGCGGTGGTCTCGGTGACCTCCCGCGGGGGGGTGGTCGGTTCCAGTGACCTGAATCGAGTGTTGGAAGGAGCCCGATCGATGCCCGGCTTGGAAGGTCAGGAGGTGGTTCACCTGATTCCCAGGGAATACCGGGTCGATGCCCAATCGGGACTGCGCGATCCCCGAGGTAGCCAGGGCAGCAGGCTCTCGGTCGACGCCGAACTGGTGCTGGCCTCGAGCGCTCACCTGGCGGCGCTGGTGACTTGTGTTCACGCCGCCGGGCTGCGGATTGACGACGTGGTTGTGCAGCCGCTGGCCTCCGCTGAGGGGGTCTTGCGTGACGAGGAGCTGGAGTACGGGGTGGCGGTGATCGACGTCGGGGCCGGGACCACCAACATCGCCGTCTTCCAGGGTGGCACGATCCGCCGCGTCTTGGTGCTCCCGCTAGGCGGCCAGAACGTCACCAACGACCTGGCCACCGGGCTTCGCTGCGATCAGGACGAGGCCGAGACGCTCAAATGCCGCCACGGCCACTGCGATCCGGCCCAGGTCCTCCCGGAGGAGATGGTGACCCTGGTGGGCAGTTCTCACGTTGGCGCGGAGGAGGTTCCGCGCCGCTGGGTGGCCGAGATAATCGAGCCCCGGGCTCGAGAGATGGCCCGGCTGGTCGGGCAGGCCCTGGACGATGAGAGCCTGAGCCTGGCGAAGTTGGTGGTAACCGGGGGAGGTTTCCGCCTGCGGGGCTTCGCCGCTGCCGTTCACCAGATCTTGGAAATGCCGGTCCGGCTCGCCGTCCCTGAGGGACTGAGCGGCCTGTCCGACCAGCTCGGCATGCCCGAGCACGCGGCGGCCGCCGGACTTCTCCGTTGGGGCCAGCGCTCGGGCGCCCGGAGGGACGGTAGCAATCTGAGAACCACCCGCAGTGCGGGCCGGCTGAACCGCTGGCTCCACGAGCTGTTCTGACCCTGAAGGAGACGCGATGCCTCAAGACGATTTAGACCGCACCAGCCAGGGTAACGCTCGGATCAAGGTCATCGGGGTCGGCGGGGGCGGCAGCAATGCCGTCAACCGGATGATTCGAGCCAAGCTCCGGGGGGTTGACTTCATCGCGGTCAACACCGACCAGCAGGCCCTGGAAACCTCCGAGGCGCCCAACAAAATCCACATCGGCCGGAAGGTGACCCGGGGGCTGGGCTGCGGCGGTGACCCCGAGGTGGGGGAGCTGGCCGCCGAGGAGTCTCGCGACGATCTCTCCAGCGCTCTCCACGACGCCGACATGGTCTTCGTGACCTCCGGCATGGGCGGCGGAACCGGCACCGGGGCGGCACCGATCATCGCCGAGATCGCCAGGTCCAGCGGGGCCCTGACCATCGGGGTGGTCACCAAGCCGTTCACCTTCGAAGGCCGCAAGCGCATGGAGGCGGCCGAACGAGGAGTGGACCAGCTCTCCGGACGGGTCGACACCCTGATCACCATCCCCAACGATCGACTGATCGCGGTGACCGACAAAAAGACAACCATGATCGAGGCCTTCAAGAAGGCTGACGACGTCCTTCGCCAAGGGGTGCAGGGAATCAGCGATCTAATCGTCTTCCCGGGGCTGATCAACCTCGATTTCGCCGACGTGAAGGCGATAATGATGGGCCAGGGGGCGGCCCTGATGGGCATCGGCTATGGCAGTGGCGACAATCGCGCCCAAGACGCCGCCCGCGACGCGGTCTCCAGCCAGCTACTGGAGACCTCCATCGCGGGAGCCCACGGAATCCTGCTCAACATCACCGCCAGCCCGGATCTGACCCTCTTCGAGGTTAACGAGGCCTGCGATCTGATCCGGCAGAGCGCAGATCCCAACGTCAACATCATCTTTGGGGCGGTTGTAGACGACCGTATGGGTGGGGACGTCAAGATCACCGTGATCGCCACCGGATTCAATCCCGACGCCAAGCTCAACCCCTCGCTTGCCGAGAAGTACAAGGCCACCCGGCCCCAGGAACTACAGGAGCCGCTCCCGGAGCGGGCCCGGCAGCCCCAACGGGAAAACCCCGATGTCTATGAGGATGTGGACATCCCGGCGTTCCTGAGGGAGCCCCGCTAGCCGAGGCGATGACCGGGCTCCGGCGGGGCGGCGCGAGAAGTTCAACGTAGCCGGCACTGAGGTCAGCGCCAACTCGCCACGGTCCTGAGCCGACAGCCGAGGTGGTCCCGACGACCCGATCGTTGGTCCCTGCCCAATTCAGCGGCTCGAGCGCCTGGAGCGAGCTGTTGTCAAGAGTTGTGTAAAAGCCATCCAGGCAGGAGGTTCAAATCAGGCGGCAGCTTCCTCCGGTGAAGGTTGGGAGAGTTGCAGCTGGCCGTCCACGAAGCGGAACCCGGCCAGGAGCAG
>JBOHUG010000002.1:0-2746 GCA_050734135.1 Candidatus Dormibacteria bacterium | reverse complement strand
CGGACACTAGAAAGCTGGCTCCGTCAATGGCGATCAGCCAGCTTGGTGAGATGACCAGCAAGAGCAGCGCGCCCAGGGCCGGAGCGACCACGATCGCCGTCTCCGAGCCGACCGAGAGCAGGCTCCCACCCCCAGCCATCATGGACTTGGGCAAGAGCACTCCGATCAGACGCCAACGCCCGGGGTCGTAGAGGGCCGCCGCTGACCGGGTACCGACGGTGGCCAACAGCACGAGCGCCAAAAGATGCCCCTGGGTGGCGACGATTGTGACCCCCGCCAGCGCCGCCCGGACCAGGTCGAGGGCGACCAACCGCCGCCTCCGATCCCCTTGATCCCCCAGCGCTCCCCCGACCGGGAGGAACGCCAGCAACGGTGCGGTCTGGCAAGCGAAGAGGAGGCCAACGGCGAACTCTCCGCCCAACCGATACGAGATGACGAGAAGAGCGGGCAGGGTGAGGAAGTCGCCGTACCACGAGATGAGGCCGCCTACCCACAACGAACTGAATCGCGGGTACCGGAGCGGGGCGAGTCTGGTAACTCGAGCTGCCAGGGGGATCCCTCGCGCCCTCCACTTAGAGGCGGTGACGGTGCAGTCTAGCTGCGCCGCTCCGTTCCCCAGCCTGCCTCCGGGGCAGGCGATGTTACGTTTTCGTCACTTACCCTTCAGTCCGCCGCTACTTGCGGGCCGATCTCAATTAGCCTGCCAACCAGGGTTTCAGTGCCAGAGGAACTGGGCTGGGAATTTGTATTGCGCCGTCACAAGGAGAGAGTTCAGTATGAGCACCTGGGAACTCCACGAGTGGGGCTGATCTGACCTAGCACCCGTCAATTCGGGTTGTTACGTGTCTAAAAAGAGAGCAACTCTGTAGAGGGTTGCTCTCTTTGTTGTCCGACCTGCTCCAACTCTTCATCCGTGATGCTCTCGAATGCTGAGACACATTGGGGATCGAATTGGGTGCCCGCGCAGCGACGCACCTCCTCTCTGGCGGCAGTAACTGTCATGGCAGCTCGGTAGGGCCGGTCCGAGATCATGGCATCAAAGGCATCGGCAATCATGAACACGCGGGCGGCTAGCGGGATCTGGTCTCCGCTTAGCCCGTGTGGGTACCCTTTCCCGTCCATCCGCTCGTGGTGATGGAGGATGATTTCCCGGGCCTTTTCCAACTGGTGTACGTCAGCGACCATCAGCGCACCCAGCTTTGGATGGGTGCGCATGACTGCCCACTCTTCGTCGGTAAGCGGGCCGTCCTTGTGGAGGATCGCGTCTGGTACCCCGATCTTGCCAATGTCGTGGAGTAGAGCGCCATGGCAGAGGCGTAGAAGATCGTCATCGTCGAAGCCTAGGAACCGACCCATCATCAAGGAATATTCCACGACCCGCCGACAGTGACCCTCAGTGTCCTTGTCACGAAGGTCGATAGCCTTCGACAGGCTGATGAGCGTCGCGTCGAAGCCGCTCTTAGCGTCCTCGACCCGCGCCTGCTGCTCCCTCATCCAACGGTTGGTAGCCGTCTGTACGATCGCGACCGGAGCCGCAAGTGTGACCAAGGCGCCGGGTGCGGTCAGCCAGTAACTCGCAGCGAGAACGCCCAACCCGGTGAGGCCGTAGCCAAGGTAGTAAGGGAGCAGAACCAGGCTTCGATCACCGAAGGGCCGGAGGCGGAACTCCCGCCAGTTCTGCTCGGCTGCCAGCACGAGGCCGAGCAACAGGTGATTCACCACCCACGCCGCGACTCCACCGACCGCCCCGGCAAGAACGAGCAGGATGACGTCTCTGTCGGCAAGGGTCCGCGCCTGCGTAAACAGGGCATAGGCGGCCGCATACACCAGCAGACTCATCGAGCCGTTAAAGAGAGTCTTTACGTAGCCCCCCCTATGGGTCACGAGCCTCACGAGCACGGCCGCCAGACTCGCGGCCGCTGCCGCCGGCAGTCCAAGTAGGTACACGGCCCCGATTGAGGCGTAAGCCTTGGCGCTGAAGTTGACTGTTCCGCGTCCCATTGGGAGCCGGATGGCGCCACGGGTCTCGAGAAGGCCTACGAGTGCGCCCGCCAGAGCGAGTGTCGCCAACTGCGACCCTGGCCGGATCCAGACCGCCCCAACGAGAACAGCGACGGCTGTGGTCCCTGCCACGACCAACCAAACTCCCCAATGGGGGGTGAAGGCTGGCCCGGGGCGCGACCGACTCACGTCTGGGAGCCGCACCGCGACACGACGCGAGTTCGCCGGCAGCCTCTCCGCCAGGCCGTCCTGAGCTACGGAGTTACTGATCACTGGCCGCCCATACCTGCCGTTGCCCCTCCTCCCCGGCGGGACGTCTGCTCCAAAGTCAGTGGCCGACTCCACGGACCGCGGTTACAAGCCAAGACTTAGACCCTCACCAGATCGCGTCCCTTCCAACGGACCACCGCAGTCTAGCCAGGACGATCGGGCTAACTGAACCCTCCGCAGGCATTGCGGCAGGCTTGTGACACGATCGGGACAGAAGTCGGGCCGAGATCAGCCGGGAGCTACTTGGCGTAGTCCACTGAGCGGGTCTCCCGGACTACTGTCACCTTGATCGTCCCGGGGTAGCTCATCTCCCCCTCGATCCGACGGGCAACGTCACGAGCCAGCAGGGTCGCGGCGTCGTCGCTGATGCGCTCCGGCTTGACCATGATCCGCACCTCACGCCCCGCCTGGATGGCGAAGGAGCGCTCCACCCCCTCGAAGCTGTTGGCGATCGCCTCAAGCTTCTCGAGCCGCT
>JBOHUG010000001.1:0-2002 GCA_050734135.1 Candidatus Dormibacteria bacterium | reverse complement strand
ATTCTCTCACTACCGACGGAGTTCGGCAACAGCCTCATCCTAGGGACGTGACCGTACGTCACCACTTGGACTGCTGCCGGACCTGGCTGAAGCGCGTCGCGACCGTAGGCCACTTGGCCCGGGGGAACTGCGGCCCCCCGGATTCGGTTGCCCTCCTCCTCAAGCCACGTGCGGCGCTGAGGGGCGCTCGCACCTTCCCACTTGGATGCGGCGTAAAGCTGGTCCCACTCCTCGCATGGATGGTCCAACCTGCAGGGGTCACACTCGTGCAGGTGCTCCCACATCCGGGCACGGCTCTCTTCGGGGTCAGAACCGTCGATTGACGCGGTGTAGAGCTGGTCCCATTCCGGACAGGGCAGATCGCGGTTGCACTGGTCGCACCCACTCAAGTGATCCGCCATCCGGCTGCGGGCCCGACCCTCATATGGCTCAGCCATGCATGGTCCGGATCATCCCACCGCGAGAACCCCGGTGGGCCTGGAGAATAGCCCCGGTCCAGCTAGAATCGGCACCCTGCGTAGGGGTCCCCGGCGCGGTCTCCGGGGCCGGGCATTCTCATGCCGCAGCCCTTTCTGTTTCCTGTGAGCTAGGCAGCTAAGCTGCCTGGGACTCGATGGACGCCCTACTCGTCATCGTCGGCGGCCTGATTGGGGGAGGCTTCGGGCTCGCCGGCGCCTGGGTCGGCGCCCGAGCTGCCCTGCGTAGCACGAGGATCAGCGAGCAGCGAGCGTTGCTCGCAAGCAGGCGTGACCGCTTGCTCTCTCTCGATGCTCCGGTACTCGACTTCGTGAACGCTCTTGAGTCGATCGTGATGGATCAGGCCTTCCTGTGGGGCGACGACACCGTTGAGGCGAAGCGAGCCCGTCACCGGCGGTTCCTCGAGGAGCGACAGGCGCAAATGGACCAGGTGGCCTCTCGGATCGCCCTGGAGCCCGGCACGGAGGAGTTGGAGCACGATCTAAGGGAGATTTGGCAGACATTCGGGCTTCACATGCGGGCCTTGAGAACGATCCCGCAGGTGCCGTACTCACCCGATGACCAGACCGCTTCCATCGACAAGATCCAATCTCTCAACAAGAAGATCGAAGCGGACCTCAAAGAGAAAGTCGCGGCGTTGGATCGGAGGGCTGAGGAAGTGGTGGGGCTCCGACTAAGGGCCCGATCAAGGTTTCCCGGTCGGCGGCGTTCCTGACCCGTACTGCAACCTAGGCAAGAAGGCGTCGGCGTTGGATGTCGGCTATTGGCGCGATCGCCTAGCGCGCCTCAATCCTGGCTGCCCTCCAGCCGTGGACGGTCTCTGGGCGTTCGGGGAGGAGGGAGCATCGTCTCACCGGTTCCCCTGCACGGGACTTGGCTCGCAAGCTCTGCGCCGCCATTACCGACGTCCACGTGCGTGAGAACGGCCCCGTCGGCGGTGTCCACCTCCGCCTTGCACACCGGACACACCCCCAGCAGCCCCGCCTCGATCTTCTCGATCCGCAGCCGGACGCCGCTACGCCGCTCCCGCTCTTCCTTCTCGCGCCGCTCCCGCTGCAGGCGATCGCGCTCGGCCTTGATTGCCCGCGCCTCCTGCGCGCGGCGGTCTCCGCACCCGTCGCTCATGGGCCGCACCTCGTTGTCATCGCTGAAGTTGCCGATCGCCGTGGGGGTCGCCGTGGGGGTCACCGTGGGGGTCACCAAGCCGGCTGTGCTACGTGGCGCGAGCTAGTGGTCTGGGCGATTTGAGATCAGAAAGTGGGTGCCAGCAGTGGGAGTCGAACCCACACGAGCTTGCGCTCAACGGTTTTTGAGACCGCCGCGTCTGCCATTCCGCCATGCTGGCGAGGGTGAGGTTAGCCCTCGGCTGGGGCGTCCAGGTCAGGAAGCTGCATGTCATTGACCATCTGCTGGAAGACGGCCAAGCGCTGGCCTTCTGGAGCATCGCTCTCTGGGACCACCGCCGCTTCATCCATGACCGCCTTGGCCACGTAGATTGGGGACTCGGTGCGTACCGCCAGGGCGA